>JAIXWJ010000043.1 GCA_027491335.1 Actinomycetes bacterium
CAGGGCAACAACGGCTCGATGTGCACGTTGCACGCCGACAGCACCCGGTCGGCGTTCTCCAAACTGGCGGCGTACGTGAGCATGGCCGACACGGGGCTACCGATCGACATCGTCAACCTTCTCATCGCCAACGCGGTTCACGTGGTGGTCCACGTCGACATTCGCGACGGAGTTCGACGCGTTTCCAGCATCCGCGAGGTGGTGGACGCCGACGGTCCACGCGTGGTGTCGAACGAATTGTTCGCCATCGTGGATACCGACGACGGCCAGGGTCACGAGGCGCGGGCCCAGTTCCCCATGACCACCGAACTGGCCGTGATGCTGGCGCGTCACGGATACGGCCAACCCTTGGTGCGGTCATGAACGACATGGCTCGACTCCTCATGGGATTGATCCTCGGAACGGGCGTCGTGATCACCGTGTGCGGACTGCGGGGCGTCGCGATGATCGGGTTGCGACCGACGCGCTCGGTACGACGGTCCACGAGCGAGGAGACCGAGTTGGTGGAGGCGTTGGCGGTATGGACCGAACAATTGCGCGACACCATGGCCGGGGCCCGTGGTTTGGAACAGGCCCTTGCTGCCACGGCCGCCACGGTCCCCGAGGTGCTGCGACCGGCCGTGGGTCGGCTGTCGGCACGCCTCGGAGTAATGCCTCTTCCGCGGGCACTACGCGGTCTGGCCACCGATCTGAATCATCCACTGGCCGACTTCGTGACCGCGGCGCTCATCGTGGCGGCCGAGAACCATGTTCGGGATTTGGTCTCGTTGTTGACCCATCTCGCCGAATGTTGTCGTGATGACGTCCGGATGCGTTCGCGGGTGTGGGTGGCCCGAGCTCGATTGCGCAGTGCGGTGCGCATCATCACGGTGGTCATCGTCGCCTTCGTCGTCGGTCTCGTGCTGTTGCAACGCGACTATCTGGGGGCCTACTCGTCGGGCGCCGGTGCTTTGGTGTTGATGATCGTTGCGGCGATGTTCGGTTCGTCGTTGCTGATGTTGTCGCGACTCGGACGATTCGAGACGACCAGCCGATTCATCGCTCGCGAGACGGCGACGATGCCATGAGCGCCATCTTCGGGGCCGGAATCGGATTGGGACTCTGCATGATGCTGTGGTCCTGGCGCGGCCATCGTGAGCGCGCCGTCGACCTCGCGGTGTCTCGCTTTCGGGTGGATCCGAAACATCTGGCGGTGTGCGACAAGGACGTTCGCGCCGTGGCGGTCGAACGACTTTTGATGGCGGTGGTCGGATTCGCACTGCCGGTGTCGATGTTCGTGGTCACGGCGATGTTCGGCACGCCGTTGCCCCTCGGCGGGTGCGTGATCGTGGCCGTGGTCGCCGCCGTGGTTGGCTTCCACGTGCCGGTGTGGCAGTTGCGTGATCGTGCCCGCACGGCACGACGGGACTTTCGCACATCTTTGTCGGCGTATCTCGACTTGGTGGCGATTCTGTTGGCGGGTGGCGCCGGCATCGAGACCGCATTGGTGGCCGCGGCGCGCGTGGGCGACGGTCCGTCCTTCGCGTCGGTGGCGCGGTGTCTCGACATTGCCCGTGCCGCACGACGGTCCCCCTGGGACGTGTTGGCCGAACACGGTGAACGCATCGGAGTCGATGAGTTGCCCCAACTGGCGTCCACCATCCGGTTGGGTGGCGAGCACGGTGCCCGTATGACGGCGTCGTTGGTGGCCAAGGCCGAATCGATGCGTGCCAAGCAGATGGCCGAGGTGGAAGCCCGGGCGAACTCGGCGACCGAGCGAATGGGACTTCCGATGGTCGTTCTCTTTCTCGGCTTTCTGGTTCTGCTCGGATACCCCGCCATGCACATGATCTCCGCCGGTTTCGGCGGATGACAACAAACAAACACAACCAAACACGACAAGGAGAGAAGCGAGATGAATCACTTCCGGCAACTCTGGGAGTACTACAACGTGCGGCTGGCGGCGTCGCGAGAGGCCGATCGTGATCGAGGCGAGGTGAGTGCCACCACCGTCGTGTTGGCCGCGGCTCTCATCGCCCTCGCACTGTCGGTGGGCGTCATCGTGTCGGGCAAGGTGCGCGACAAGGCCACCGACCTCGATCTGGGTTGATCGATCATGTCGGCACGGGACGATCGCGATCGGGGAGAGGCGTCCACGCAGGTGATCCTGGTGGTGCCGGTGATCGTCCTGCTGCTGGTGATCGCGGTGCAGGCTGCATTGGTGTTCCATGCCAGTGCGGTGGCCGGAGCGGCCGCGGCCCGTGGCGCATCCGTCGCGGCCGGTGCCGAGTTCGCCGGAATGGCGGCGGCGGTGTCGGGCGTGTTCGCGGCCTCGGACACCGTGGCCGAACTGGGCTCGGATCTGGCCAACACACCGGTGGTGTCGATGGCCGATGGTTCGGTGACGTTCTCGGTGTCGGTGCGGGTTCCGCGGGTCGCCCCGTTCTTTCCCGACGTGGTCACCCGCGTGGTCATCGAACCACTGGAGCGCGTCACCTCGGAGGCGCAGAGATGAGTCGTGATCGAGGCAGTGCCGCCGTCGAGTTGGTGCTGTTGACCCCGCTGTTGGTGATGCTGCTGTTGTTCGTGGTGCACGTGGGTCGATCCGGGGAGGGGATGACGGCCGTTCGTCATGCGGCCGATCAGGGTGCGCGCGCCGCATCGTTGGTGTCGCCGGCGCGCATGCAAGCGGCGGCTCAGCGCGCGGTCATGGATGATCTGGCTCGCAGCGAGTCGTCGTGTGGATCCCCGTCGGTGACCGTGCGCACGACCGTGTCGGGAGCGGTGACGTGGGTGACGGTGCGCGTGGCGTGCTTCTCATCCACGCAAGGTTTGGGTTTGCTCGGCGCCGGACGCACGGAACTCGTGGCCACGTCGTCGGAGGTCGTCGATCGATATCGCGGAGGAGATCGATGAACTCGGATCGAGGTGTGGTGACGGCGTTCGTGTTGGGTTTGGTGCTCGCCTTCGTGGTGCTGGCCGGATTGGCCGTGGACAGCGGTCGGTTGGTGGCGGCGCACGTGACGGCGGGCGATCATGCCGAGAACGCCGCTCGAGCCGGGGCGCAGGAGGTGACGCTCGTTCGTTTGGGGTGGCGACTGGTGGACCCGCGGCGAGCGACGGCCACGGCGCGGGCGTACCTGGACGCACATGGTCTCGACGGAGACGTCACGGCCAACTTTCGCGGTGTCACCGTGACGGTTCGCGTGCGTCAAGCGACGACGTTGTTGCGGTTGGTGGGAATCGAAGAGCGTGAAGTGTCGTCGACTCGCACCGCTCGATTGGTGAGTTCATGAACGACGACCTCGGGGTTTTGATCATTCGGGTGGCGGTGGCCGTCATCATCGTGTCCGTGGCGTGGATCGTCGGCTCGCTGTTGGTCGACATCGTGCGCTTGATGCGCGGGGCTCGTTCGACCCGAACCATCATGGGCGTGGTGGCGCGTTACTTGGTGGCCAGCGCCACCCTTGTTCCCGCGGTGCAATCGGGCGTGACCGCACGAGCCAGCACGTGCGAGACACCCACGAATGACGGCGAGGGATCTCCGATGTGGTTGACGCCGTTGGTGGCGGGAGCAACCGCGCTCGGCGTGGTGTCGATACGTGACGTGTCTCGTCGTCGTTCGTCGGATCACGTGGACGAAGAGCCGGCCGTCGAAGAACTGGCCGTCGAAGAGCTGGCCGTCGACGCGTTCGTTA
Organism: Actinomycetes bacterium; assembly: GCA_027491335.1. Classification (GTDB taxonomy): domain Bacteria; phylum Actinomycetota; class Acidimicrobiia; order Acidimicrobiales; family Ilumatobacteraceae; genus Casp-actino8. The sequence continues at coordinate 3,678 of JAIXWJ010000043.1, forward strand.
TCGACGATCGGGTCGATGTGCCCGGTTGTGTGCCGACCCACGACTTCGTGGCCGGGGTGTTGGGTCCGGTGAGCGTGACCACGGCCGATGGAGATCGGGTGAAGTTCGCTCGGGCTCGCAGCGAGGAACTGGTGGTGTGGTTGGCCACGCATCCGTCGAAGCGCTTCCGGTCGATGGCGCGGGCCGACATGTGGGCCGAGCCGGTCAAGGATTCGACTTTCGCCAACATCACCAGCGACGCGCGCAAGGCGTTGCAGTCGATGGGCGGTGGGGCGTCGGGCTTGGGGGTCACCCTCAACGACGAGCTGGTTCTTTCCGGGGTGGTGAGCGACATCGAGATTCTGCGCCGATGCGTGGACCATGCCCGGCGGTGGCCGGAGGACGGGGGCATGGAGGCCCTGCGTTACGGGTTGTCGCTGGTGCGCGGAACACCGTTCTCCGGTGCGTCATATATATGGAGTGATTCCGCTGGTCTGGCTACCGAGGCCGTGATGCTGGTGGTGCGGGCCGCGGGGATGTTGGCCGACATGAGCGCCGATGCGAACGACCCCGACGGGGTGTACTGGGCCACCGGCCAGGGGTTGCTGGCGGTGCCGGGGCAGGAAGATCTGTTGGCCGTGCGTCTTCGACTGCACGCCGAGCGCCAGGACCGGGTGGGTCTGAACACGGAATGGCGCGCGTACCTGCGCATGCTGGCCGCCGACCCGTGGAGCGACGGCGCGCCGTCGCCGGCCATGGCGCACCTGTGGAGTCAGTTGGGCGGGTATGACTCTGGTACGACTAATAGTAGTATCGAGGCGTGAAGTTGAGCATCAGCCTTCCGGACAATGACGTGGAGTTTCTCGACCGCTACGCCCAAGAGCAGGGTGTCGACTCTCGATCGGCGGTGGTGGCCAAGGCCATCGAGTTACTGCGTGCGAGCCAGATGATCGGCGCCTACGCCCAGGCCTTCGCCGAATGGGACGATTCCTCGGAGAACGGCGTGTGGGACCGAACCGCGGCCGACGGGATCGGATCGTGAGACGCGGCGAGATCCGTATGGTCGATCTGGAGCCCGCCGTCGGTCAGGAAGCGAACAAGCGCCGTCCCGCGGTGGTGGTTTCGAACGATGGCGCGAACACGGCCGCCGCGCGCTTGGGTCGAGGGGTGATCACGGTCGTCCCGATCACGACCAACACCGAACAGGTTCATCCGTTTCAGGTGTTGCTGCTCGCTTCGGACACCGGGTTGTCCCGAAATTCGAAAGCCCAGTGCGAACAAGTTCGCTCGGTCAGCATTCATCGCATCGGCGAATCCGTGGGCATCGTTCCACCACGAGCAATGACCGAACTGAATCGGGCGTTGGTGACTCATCTCGGCCTGTGACTCGTTAGAGTCGTGACATGGCCAATGACGAGATCTTGGAAGCAGTCGCAGAGAAGGTCGAGCCGTCACGACGCAAGTTTGTGCTCGGATTGTTGGCCGCCGGCATTACGGCGCCATCGGTGGCTTCGTTCGTCATGGGCAAGACCGGTGGATCGTCGCGCGTGGCCACTCCGGTGCGACCGGCGTCCATCATCGACGGAAGCGGCAACTTCAACTTCCAGATCATGGACCCCAGTGGCAACACCAATTCCTTCTACTCGGCCAACTACCACTACGAGGAGCTGAGCGGAAACTTCCTGCGCGACTCCAGTGGCAATTTCATGTTGGATGCGAGCGGAAACTTGCTCTGCGGCACCAGTGGCAACATCTTGTTGGATGGCAGCGGCAACGCGCTGGTGGACTACAGCTCGAATCATCCGTACGTTCTCGACCCCAGTGGTAATTGGAGCTACGACCCCAGTTCGAACGCCATCGGATTGCCACTTCGTGACGCCAGCGGTAATGCGTATTACCAACTCCTCGAACTCGACCCCAGCGGTAACGCGTTCTACGACCAGTGGTTGAACTATGACAGCAACGGCGTGATCAACTGGAACTCCAGCCCGCAGATTCCCGGTCTGGCCTGTGTCGTGAGCGCCAACCACATTCAGGTGGCTCAGGCACCGAACACGACCACCGTGGCACCCGCTCCCACCACGACGACGACCACGCCCGTCACCCCGGTGACCGTGTCGGGGACCATTCCCAACGTCAAATGACCGACGACCGTCCGCTGATCGCGGCGGCCATCATCGTCAAGAACGAAGCCGACCACCTTCGGCGTTGCTTGGGGTCCATTCGCGACTTCTGTGACGAGATCGTGGTGGTGGACACCGGTAGCACGGACGACACCGTCGCCATCGCCGAATCGTTCGGCGCGAAAGTGTTGCACAAACCGTGGCGGGACGACTTCGCCGCTTCGCGGAACTTCGCTCTCGATGCCGTGACCGCCGAATGGGTGCTGTACATCGACGCCGACGAAGAGTTGGTGATGTCGGACATCCAGGCCATGCGCGCGGTCGTTCGAGACGCGAGCAATGTGATGGCTTTCGGCTTGCGAATGCACACGCAGGCCAACTGGACGCCGTACCACGACTATCGAATGTGGCGTCATCGTGACGACATCCGCTTCACGGGTGAGATCCATGAATCCACGATGACCGGCATCATGCGCGTGGCCGCCGAAACGTCGCGCATACTTCAGCCCACCGAGATCGACATCCTTCATCACGGATACGAAGGCGACCTGACCGCCAAGCACCGTCGGAATCTTCCGTTGCTTCTGGCCGAGTTGAAGGTGCATCCCGAGAAGATCAACCTCTGGAATCATTTGGGTCGCGTTCATTTGGCATTGGGTCGACCCGATCTGGCCGAGCAGGCGTGGCGAACCGGCATCGAGCGAATCGAACGAGTTGGACCACTCACTCGATTCGACGTTCATGTGTACGGCTCGCTCGCCGACTATCTCATCGCCAGCGGACGTGACGCGCAGGCCGTCCTGGATCGTGGACGCGAACTCGATCCGACATTCAAGACGTTCACATGGTTGCAGGTGCGCCAACACATGAGGCGAGGCGAGTTCGAGGCGGCGCTCGCCGGAGCCGACGAACTGTTGGCGATCGGTCGCGATGGCACGGCCGACGACGGAACGGCCTACAACCTCGACATGTTCGACGCTTGGCCCCGGGCGGCGAAGGTCGACTGCCTGTTCGAACTGATGCGTTTCGACGACGTGCGAGCCGAGATCGAACATCACGGCGAGGTGGTCGCAGCCGGATCACGTCGCGACAAGCAGTTGGACGTGTGCGAGGCATTCGACGTGTGGCGGGCGAAGCGAAACGAGGGAACACTCGAGACTCATCGACCACCGATTCGTTTGGCTGATGTCGCGTTCATCATCGCCGTGCGGGTGGAGACCGCCGATCGATTGGCGAACGTGCTGGCGCTCACGCGTCACATCAGCGCCACCTACGACTGTCGAGTGGTGCTGGGTTGCGAGCAACCCGAGGCCCTACGCGCGTTGGTGCCCGCGTCGGTGGAAGTGATCGGAGTGGATGGGCATCCCGATCAGGCTTTTCATGCCACGCGGGTGATGAACGACGTGTCGCGTCATGTCGATGCGCCCGTTCGGATCCATTGCGACACCGACACCCTGATTCCCATCGACCAGATGTTGGCCGCGATCGATCGTGTGCGACGAGGAGACGCCGACGTGGTGTTGCCGTTCTCGTTCGGCATTGGCGTGCCGCAATCCGAACGCGACGAGTTCGCGCGGGGAGAGATTCGGTTGGAGCGCGTTGTTCGACCACGACCGATGGTTGGCGTGCCCCCCGGATTGTGCCAGGTGTGGTCGGCGGAGGCCTTCGAGCGCGCGGGCATGGAAAACGAACGGCTCATCGGTTGGGCCCCCGACGATTCCGAGCGTCTGGAACGATTGGCGATCCTGGACATGCGCGTCGAGCGGATTCCCGGACCCGGACTTCACATGGACCACTCGGCGGTCGCCGGACGCGACGATGCGTCGGAGTTTCACGCTCTGTCGCAGGCGGAGCGAGAGCGAATTCTCGCCATGTCACTAACCGAGTTGGAAGCCGACATCGAGTCATGGCCGTGGCGAACGCGAGGTGAGTTCCGCCGGCCGGAGCCATTCGACGCCTCCGATCTGACGGTGGTCATTCCCGTGCGCATCGACTCTCCCGACCGACTGCGCAATCTGGTCACGTGCACACGGGCGATTCTGAACACGATGACCTGCCGAATTCTGGTCGGGATCGGTGATTCGACGGCAGTCTCGGATCAACTCGATCCGCGCGTCGAGGTGGTCGCGATCCACGACCTGCCGAATCAGCCGTTCCATCGCACGCGGATCATCAACGAGTTGGCGGCGATGGCCACCACGGATCGTGTGGCCGTGGTGGACACCGACGTGGTGGTGCCGGGCCCGCAGTGGTGGGGCGCGTTGGAGGCGCTGCGTCATGCTCGTGCCGACATGGTGTTCCCCTATGACGGACGCATGGTGGAAGTGCCGTGGGCGACCCATTCATGGTTGGAGCGGGGCGACTTCGAGGCGCTCGGACCCGAGACGTGCCGGTTGATCGAGGCCACGAGTGTGGGTGGTTGCTTCGTGATGGAGCGCGCGTCGTTCTTGGCCTACGGCATGGAGAACGAACGATTCGTCTCGTGGGGATACGAGGACGACGAGCGGTTGTTGCGCGCCCACAAGTTGGGATTGAAGGTTTCCCGGGAGTCGGGAGTGATCTATCACGTGCTCCATCGGCGCGGTCCGGACAGTCGACCGGACAACCCATTCATCGAATCCAACGCCACCGAGGTACGGCGCATCAAGAATCTCTCGGATGCGCGTTTGCGGGCGGAGGTCGACGAATGGCCGTGGAAGTCCACTCGTCGGGACGTGAAAGTTTTGTTCTGGAATGCGATGTGGCACGAGGATCGTCAGGTGGTGGATCCCCGCGATCGCGGTGTCGAGATCGTTCGCGATCGATCACGTCTGGACGAGTGCGACGTGGTGGTGATTGGACTGCCCATGCTGACCATGGAAGACATTCCTCCGCCGAGCGGTGCCACGAGTGTGCTGCTGTCCCGTGAGGCGGGCGCGCACGTGCCGGGCATCGACGACGAGACAGTGACCGGTCGCTTGGATCTGGTCGCCAGCCACCGGCGCGGCAGTGGCCTGTGGTGTCCGTAC
>JAIXWJ010000045.1 GCA_027491335.1 Actinomycetes bacterium
GAGAGAGTCCGTAATCGTCGAATCAACCACGACCGAGTCCTCGGAATCGCGGGCAACGGTCGACACCGTGGTGGACGATTCCGAACCACACGCGGACAAAGCCATTGCTCCCACGAGGCAGGCGACGATGTATCTCTTCATGGACGAGGGTCTATCACGTCCACGATCATCGAAAATCACTGCCGTCACGGAAGCGTGTAGGTGTTCTCCAGTTCGTCCTGAACGACGGTGGCCACGTGTGTGGTCGTGTCCACGATCAACTCCGAGTCCAAGGTGCGGGTGCGGAAGGACCACCCCTGCGGGAGCGACAGCCGTTCGCCGAGAAGATCCAGTCCCGCCACCGTCAACGTGGGGTCCACGCCCACGCAGTAGGCCTGCATCACGAACGCGCGCCCGCTGGGATCCACCAATTCGTGAACGGTGCGACCGGCATCGAAGAAAAAGACCGCACCGCGATTGACGTGTCTCTCGGTGTACGGGACCGAGGCCGGGTTCGTGCCCAGTTCGACCTCGGCGATACGACGCATGGGCATCCCGTGGAAATCGCGGATCACCGGTTCGACGACGGCGACTTTCGTCCCGAATCCGTCGAGGGTCCAATAACGCGGTCCGTTCAACTTGACCATGAGCGCACCCATTTCCTTGGCCAAAGCGCCGGCCTCGAACGAGTTCCACCACTCGGCCGGACAGTCGTGCAACATCTGAGTGCCCCACACCTCCGCGAACAACTTGTCCTCTCGGGCGTTCACGGCCAGCACCTCGCCGTATCGCACGCCACGCATGTCGTTCAGAAGTCGTTGCGGTCGGTTCTCGCTCATCGCCATACGATAACGACGTGAGTCACGACGGCCCCGATCACGCACATCGTGTTCGCGAGCGCCTGCGCGGACTCGACGGCTTGCGGGCCCTGGCCGTGATCGGCGTGCTGGCCTTTCACGACGATCGACTGTCGGGCGGATTCCTCGGGGTCGATCTCTTCTTCGCGTTGTCCGGTTTCCTGATCACCACGTTGCTCGTCGAGGAACTCACCACCACCGACCGAGTCGACCTGATTGGGTTTTGGGGACGACGCCTTCGACGTTTGCTGCCCGCGGTGATGGTCCTGCTGGTCGCGGTCGTGCTCTTCCTGCGATTCTTCGCCGACCCGGGGCAGTGGATCGTCGCTCGCCAGGACGCACCGTGGGCCCAGTTCTACGCCGCCAACTGGCACCAGATCGCCACCGGCGATGGGTACTGGGATGCCTTCGCCGAACCGTCGGCGTTCGAGCATCTCTGGAGCCTGGCCATCGAGGAACAGTTCTACGTGGTGTGGCCCGCCGTCATGTGGGCGGCCTGGCGCTGGAGACGCACCACGGCGATCGCGACGATCACGATCGGGGGGTTCGTCGCTTCCGCCGTGGCGATGATCGTTCTCTTCGACGGTGGCGACCCGACTCGCGTGTACATGGGGACCGACACCCGCGTGTTCTCTCTGTTGGCCGGAGCGATCGTGGCGCTTCCCGCCGTTCGCGACAAGGTCTCTCGCCTGGTGGCCCGGGCGCGACGTTCCACCGAGGTGGTCATCACCTTTTTGCTCGTGATCTTGTTGGGTTCGTGGTTCGTGGTCGACGGTTCCGACGACTGGCTGTTTCGCGGTGGTCTCGTCGTTCACTCGGCCGTTGCCGCGATCGTGGCTCTCGCGATACCGACCATCGACGGACGACTTGCCGCACTTCTCTCGGTTCGTCCTCTGGAGTACGTCGGGCGCCTCTCGTACGCGTTGTACCTCTGGCACTGGCCGATCTTCGTCTACTGCACTCCCGACCGAATCGGCACCGACGGCTGGCGCCTCACCGTCGTGCGCCTGATTTCGACTCTCGCGTTCTCGATGGTGTCGTACCACTTCGTGGAGCAGACCGTCCGTCATCGTGCCCGCTGGGCTCACGGTGGCGCCGGGCGTCGAGCGTTCGTGTTGTCGATGACGGGCGCCGTGGTCGTGTGGTTGGTGGTGGCGGTGCCATCCAGCACCAACGCGGTGGATGACGACGCGATCACCGGCGCCATCACCGACACGAGCACCGACACGAGCACCGACACGAGCGTGACCACGACGACCGTCGACATTTCCGCAACCTCCACCACCCCCACCACGATTCCCCTCGGACCGCCCGTGAGCAGCATCTACTACCTCGGCGACTCCGTGGCCTACGACATGTGGCCCGCGATCGAGTCCGGGCTCGCGGCGAGTGGGCTGCGCGTCGAATCCGGTGCCTTCGGCGGCGTCGGCCTGATCCCCCAGGGCTCGGGGCCCACGCCGTTGGAGACGTTGCGCGGCACGTTGGACCGCGTGCGGCCCGACCTGCTGATCCTGCAACTCTCGGTGTGGGACGCACAGCAGTCGACGGACGATCAACGTGACGCACTCGAGCAGTTGCGACTACTCGCGGTCGAACGGAGCCAACGGATTCTGATTCTGTCGTTCCCCACCTTCGCCCCCGATCGGACGGAGCCGGGGCAAGCGAGCCTGGAGACCCTCGCCATCGCCATGGCCGACACTTCTCCGGAGTTGATCGGCTACGCCGATCAGACGTCGGCTTTGGGAGAAGTCTTCGACGTCGACATCGACGACGATGGCAATCCCGAGCGCAAGCGCGACGGAATCCACGTGTGTCCCACCGGCGCGCTCCGAAGCGCGCAATGGCTGATGCAGTTCCTCGCCGATCACTTTGCCGGGATCACTCCGCCCACCTCGAACGACTGGATTCTCGGCCCCTGGTCGGCCGACCCGCGTTACGACAGTCCCCCGGGCGCCTGCGCCCGTGTATGAGCATTCAGGTGAACAGGCAAAGATGACATCATGCTGACCGACAAAAAGATTCTCGTCACCGGTCCCGCGGGACAGATCGCCTTCCCGTTGGTGGAGTTTCTGGCGCCGCACAACGACGTGTGGGGCGTGGCCCGTTTCTCCGACGCCGAAGCTCGCCGACGAGTCGAAGACTTGGGCGTCGTCACCCGATCGCTCGACTTGTCGCGACCCGACTTCACGGATCTTCCGGACGACTTCGATTACGTGATCCACCTGGCGGCGTTCAAGACCGAGGGTCTCGACTACGACCATGCGCTCACGGTCAACGCCGAGGGAACCGGCCTCTTGCTTCGTCATTGTCGCAATGCCAAAGCCGCCCTCATCATGTCGACGCAGTCCGTCTACAAGCCGGTGGCCGATCCGCTGCACGCCTTCCGCGAGACCGATCCGTTGGGCGACGTCAACTACATCATGTCCCCCACCTACTCCATCTCGAAGATCGCCGAGGAAGCGGTGGCGCGTTTCTGTTCCCGCGCCTACGACCTACCGGTGACCATCGCGCGCATGAACGCTTCGTACGGAACCAATGGCGGCTTGCCCACGTATCACCTCGATTGGGTGATCGCCGGGCAACCGGTGGTGACGCGCTGGGACCCGTGCCACTACAGCCTCATTCATCAGGACGACATCAATGGACAACTGGAGGCGATGCTCGACGCCGCCAGCACTCCCGCCACTATCGTGAACTGGGCCGGCGATGAAACGCCGTCGGTTCAGGAGTGGTGCGCCTACATGGGCGAGATTTCCGGTTGCGTACCGGACGTGCGGTCGATTCCCATTGATGGCACCACGCGTGGCTCCATCGCCGACGTGAGCAAGCGTCTGTCGATCACGGGGCCGTGCACCGTGTCATGGCGCGACGGTCTACGACGAGTGTTCGAGGAACGACATGGTGGACGGATCGGCACAGGACCAAGCGGCCAGTCCGCCAAGCTGCTGGGTGAAGTGTCGAAGTTGAACGCCGAGAAATGAGTCTCGAGAAGTAGCCGTCGGCACGAACACCGGCTCGGGTTCTTCTAAGGTTCTCGCATGACTTCCACCGGCGAACGCGCCGATCAGTTCCCGGCCATCGAGAAGAAGCACGGAAAGCCGATGAGTCATTGGTTCTCGATGCTGAAGAAGCTCGGTGACGCCAAGTACGCCGACCAAATGGCGCTTCTGCAGGAACAAGGCTTCAGTCGGGCCCACGCCAACACCGTGGTGATGCACCATCGCGGAAGCGCGTCATCGCGGCGCCATGATTCCGTCGACGATCTGCTGGACTCGTTGCCCGCCGAACATGCCGATCTGATGCGGCGCATATTCGCCACGATCATGAAGAAGAACCCGCGGCTGGAGCTGGTGGTGGCGTGGAATCAGCCGATGCTGAAACTGGGCAAGGAATACGTCATCGGGGTGTCGGCGTCGAAGAAGCACCTCACCATCGGCCCTTGGGGCGACGAACCCATCGAGGTGTTCGCCTCGGAACTGGCCGGCTACGAATCGAACAAGAAGACCTTCAAGGTTCCCCTCGACTGGAAGATCGATGCCGCGTTGCTGAATGGTCTCGTTCGGTATCGCCTGGACGAGATCACGTGATACGAATTCACGTGAGACGAGATTCTCCGACATGACGTTTCGATCGTCGCGAACGTAGCGTTCGGACGATGAAGACCCTCCTCGCGTTCAACGGCTCGACCAGAGCCGACTCCTTCCACGGACGGATCATTAGGGTGTTGCCCTCGTTGGCTCCCGACGACGTGCGTATCGCCGAGTTCGATCTGAGCGACGTGCCCTTCTACAACCAGGATCTGGAGGGTGACCGGCAACCGGCGGCGGTGATGGCCATGCGCGCCGCGGTCGCCGAAGCCGACGGCATCATCTTCGCCGCCCCCGAGTACAACTACTCGTATTCCGCGCTCACCAAGAACACCATCGATTGGCTGACCCGCCCCATGGGTGCCGGTGCGTTGCGGGGCAAGAAGGTCATGGTGTTCAGCGTGACGCCCGGCCCCGGAGCGGGACGCAAGGTGACGGCGACCATCTCGGAGATCCTGCCCTTTCTGGGCAACGAGGTGGTCGCGGTGGTGAACGCGGCAACCATCCACGAGAAGATCGCCGCGAACAACGACACGAACAACGACACGAACATTGACGTCATCGTCGACGAGGAACTCTCCACCGCACTTCGCGCCGGATTGGCGGCCTTCTCATGAGGCCCGTTCCCGAGTCGTGGATTCGTCCCCTCGTGATCGCACACGTTGCGGCCACGCTGTTCATGGTCGGACTCATCTGGACCATCCACGTGGTGCACTATCCGCTCTTCGCCGACGTGGGCGCATCCAGTTACGTCGACTACCAGGCGGCCCACGTGGAACGCATCGGAATCGTTCTGGCCTTCCCGTGGTTGCTGGAGGGTTTGACGTTGCTGGGCGTGTTGGCAATGGCCGTCGAGCGACGCGATCTACGGATCCCGGCCCTGATCGGAGCGATCGCGATGGCCACGGTGTTGGTGATCAGCGGATTGTGGTCGGCGCCCGCGCATGGTGAACTCGCCGACGGCTTCGATGCCGCGGTCCACGATCGACTGATGACCGCGAATCTGGTGCGAACGTTGGCCTGGACCGTGTGCGGTGCCAGCGCCCTGTGGGTGATGGCTCGCGTGTGGGTTCGCGGAACAGAATCGCATCATCGTGCGTGAGAACTGCGTTGCCACGGCCGAGGAGAAGTCGGCGCCCGTGGTGGGCGACCACCTCTGCACCAATCCCCACGTGGTGGCGACACGTTGCATCACCATCGATGCGGCTCCCGACGCGGTGTTCCCGTGGATTCGCCAGATGGGGTTCGGTCGGGCGGGCTGGTACAGCCACGACTGGATCGACAACCTTGGTCGTCGCAGTGCCGACCGACTTCATGACGAATGGCAGGACGTCGAAACCGGGTCCAAGGTTCCCGGTGGTCCGATCGATTTCACCGCCGCCATCGTCGAGGCACCTCGGGCGTTCGTTCTGCAGATGGGCGAAGACTCTCAGCGGTTGAACTTCACCCTCGCCTACGAGTTGCGCGAGATCGAAGCGGACGGGCACACGAAAACACGCCTCGTCACCCGGATGCGGGCGCGGGTTCCCGGTGGTCGGGTGCTCGGTGGAGCCGTGGCCCGTGGCTTACTCGGCCCCGGCGACGGTGTGATGGTGCGCAAGCAACTGCGGACTCTGGCTGATCGTGTCGGGCGGGGCGAGTAGAAGGTCGATGTCGATCCCGCCTTCGTGGATCACTCGATGGTGCGCATGACACAACGGGACGAGATTTCGCAGATCGGTGGCTCCTCCGTTTTCCCAGTGTTCGCGATGATGAATATGACATCGGTCGAATCCGACGTCGCAATGGGGAACGGCACACGACTGATGAATTGCTTCGAGAGCTCGCCGCTGATGTGCCGTCGCCAGGCGCTTCGCACGCCCCACGTCGAGGGGAACGCTGGGTCCGTCGAGGACCACCGGGATGATTGCCGCGTCGCACGCGAGCCGGCGGACGGTCTCCACCGGAACGTCGGCTCCTCCACTGGTGCGGCACACACTGTCGGCGTGCAAACCGTGACGGAGAGTGTCGAGATCGATGTGCACGATCACCTCGGCCCGAACCATGCCGGTGGTGTGTACCCCGTCGGCCCCGGACAGCAGTTCCACCAGGGCCCGCGCCTGCCGGTGCTCGTTGGGCTCGACCCACGGCATCACATCGAGCCCAATCTCTTTGTCTCCGGAATGAAACATCGCTTCGACGACGTGACCGAGGGTGTTGGCGATGACCGCTGCACTGATGGGATCGAACTTTCCGCGGACGTGCAAGCAGCCTTCCTCGTCGGTTCGCAGGGAAAGAAACGTTTCGCGCTGCTGACGCTCGAACTTCGACAGTCCATCATCGACGACGACCGATTTCGCGGTCTTCCTGACGAGTTGGCCGAAGTCGGTGGCATTCATCGTGGTCGATGCTTCGATCAGTTCGGGGAGGTGTTCGAGGAATGCCTCGCGTTGGTCGCCGACGATTCGCAGACCGCGCCCCAACGCGTCGACATGCGCCGATGTGGTGGAACCTTCGGCGAGAACTTCGGCGATTCCCGGAGCGACTTCGGAAATCAGGCCTCGGGAAACGACGTCGCGAGCCTGCCGCGGAGTGAGGCCACCATGCGTCACCAGTTCGCGTTCGGGGATGACGATCACCGGTGCGACCGGATCATCGAGCAATGACAGCATGCGCGCGTTCAAGGCCAATGTTTCGGCATCGAGTCGAGCCTGAATGGCCCGAATCTCCACCAAGCGTTCGCGAATCTGCTCGATGGACATCATGCCGACCGACGTCGAATCGATCGGAGCCACATCGACGCGAGATGGTCCAGAGTGTTCGTCGATTCGCTTCACATGATCAACGTACGCGAGGGGTGTTGCACGCGAACGCGTGCGAGACGATCAGCCGTGATGCTTGAACACGTCGGCACCGACAGCCGTGCCGGCTCGAACACTGGCCATGTTGTGCAACACCGCTCCGGTGCCCTCGGCGAGTCGGGTCATCATCTCGAAGTTCGCCACGATCGCCGCCGCGTCGACCATCGCATCGACACCCATCATCTCGGTCAGACGCTGGCGCGCGACTTCCAGTGCAGTCCGATCACCCGCGGGCGAAGTGGCCGCCAAGGCGAACTCCAGCAACGCGTCGGCATGATCGACATCGACCTTCATCGAGGCCAGATCCACCGCGATCCCGTGTGCTTTGCCGCTCCAACTGAGCATGCCTGCGTGCGAAGACGTTCAATAATGACATTCGCGACTGAACGACACCCGGGTGGCCAGCAGTTCCATATCAACGCGCGACAGAGTTCCGCGCGTCCACTTCGGGTCCACCATTTCGGCGTCGGGGATGTACTGAGCGTCGGCCAAACTCCAGAGCTCGTCGAAGGTGCCGGGGACCGCGGTGAGAGCCTGAACGACGGCGGCGGTCTTGTCGGCCGGCGCGGCCACGGGCACCCAGTTCCACTTCGCGTCGGCCAACTCCGGTGACGGAATCCGCGACGGGCCTCGTTCGTCGTCGGTCGACAACTCTCGATCGGGAAGACCCAACGTGCGGCGCAACGAGGACGCTGCCGCCGCAACCGCGACCAGGCCGACCAGTTCGACGTACGGCAATGCCCCGATTCGGTCGCGCACGTCCTCGTACCACTCACGGGTCACATGGGGTCGACCGCTCCCCAAGCGAGCGGCGGCGCGCAGGGCGGCCTCCGGAGCACCCGAGAGTGCCGGCGAGGGCTCGCTAACCGCCGACCACATCGCGGAGATCGCGGCCTTCGCCAACGCGCGACGTTCCGATGCCGACCACCACGTTCCGGCCGACGAGATGGCCACCCAGGTGCGCTCGTGAGCCTCGGCGAGGTCGGGTCGCAGGGTCGCGGTCACGGTCTCCACGGTAGCCCGACGTGGCGCGGGGCCACCAGCGATCGATCGATCGTCAGATCACCAAGCCGCCGGCGCGCCACGCATCCATGGCCGCGGCCGCCGACTGCCGCCTCACCAAGAAGTAGTCGGTGTCGTAGGTCGACACCGCGAAGACACTGATCGCCGCCTCGGCGAGAAGAGTCGAACATCTGCTGAGAATTCCCGTTAGGGCGAAGTCGAGAGTGCTCACGATTCCGAACGCTGTCCAAGGGCCCTCCAACGATGTGAACTCGGGGTGAGCGTTCACGGCGGAAACGATCGAAATCTCGGACGCGGTCCGCGAGATGGTCCAGAAGTCCGGAGACCTTCGACCCACCTCCTCGATCAAGGTCGGAGACAGTGATTCGACCTTGGCGACCCAGTAGTCGCCGGCGAGCTCGTGCAGTTCGATCGCTGCTGACTCATGTTCGGGCACGATGATTCCCACCTTCACACTCCGGCGTCGACCCGCCCACGTGATCGTCGAATGTACCCGAGAGCGGACGATGCAAGGGCGTCCTCTCGATAGCGTTCGAACGCATGCCCACCGTTGGTTTGGTCCTCTATCCACGATTCACGGCTTTGGACATTGTCGGCCCGTTCCAAACGTTGGTCGACGTCCCCGGACTTGACGTGTTCTTCGTGGCCGCACAGAAAGGTCCGGTGGTCGACCACACGGGCAAGTTGATTCTCGAGGCGACCAGATCGTTCGACGAGATCGATGCGCTCGATGTGCTGGTCGTCCCCGGTGGGTTCGCCGACCGAGACATCGACGACACGAATGATGTGGTCGCATTCATCCGCCGGATTCATCCCACCACCACATGGACGACGAGTGTTTGCACCGGTTCCATCTTCTTGGCCCATGCGGGAGTTCTGGATGGAATCACCGCGACGACGCACTGGGCTTCCTACGAACGGCTACGGAGCCTCGGTGCGGTACCCACCGAGCAGCGTGTGGTTCGATCGGGCAAGATCATCACGGCCGCCGGGGTTTCTTCAGGCATCGACATGGGCCTCGTTCTGGTCGCGGCTCTCGAGAGCGAGGACATGGCCAAATTGATCCAACTCGCGATCGAGTACGACCCGCAGCCACCGTTCGATTCGGGTTCTCCATCGAAGGTCAGTCCCGAGTTCAAACAATTCGCTCTGAGCATCTTCGACGATCCCGGTCGGTGAAGAACGAAGTTTGGTACTCCTACCCACGATGAGGAGACCTCGCATTCTTCGAGCGATACGCGCATGAGACAGGATTCAGCGCCCCCGGCAGGGATCGAACCTGCGACCTGCGGTTTAGGAAACCGTTGCTCTATCCACTGAGCTACGGAGGCGGTTGTTGGTCCGAAGTTCGCCGCCACACCTCGCGACATCAGTGTGGAGGTTACTGGAGCGAGCTCACAGTGGAAAGGCTCCGCCGAAATCGCTGTCATGCTGGTGAAACACGCCTTCACCCATTCCTGGCCATCCGAAAGCAACCGCACCAGCGTTTACGAGCGCGATTTGTTCTACGGCTTCCGTAACGGTCGTTGTGTCATGTTCGGCTCAAGCGACGACGTGAAACACGACTTAGTGCGACGCCGCACAACAACAACATCATGATGGGCCACAGTCGATGCGATGAACCAGTTGCCGGCAAAGTAACGGCTTCGACACTGATCGGTTGTTTGAAACCGATTCCACTGACTGGTGCGTACACCGCGAGAGTGTGATTGCCAGCAGTGAGACCGGCCGGAATGTTCCCGGTCAACGTGACAAAACCTTGGGCGTCGGCATAACCCGACCCAATGACTTGCGGTGTCGACGCGACAATGAGTTGCACAAACTCGCCTGGCACGAAACCACCAAAAGTGACACTCACTTCACCACCAGCCGACAAGGAATTGTCCGCAACGATGGGCGTGCTGGCCATCGGCAAAGCAACCACAACCGATACGGCCGGAGGGGCAACCGTTGGTGGAGTCGTCGGAGCAACCGCCGTCCACTGAGCGTAAAGAGTGATGTCCTCCGTCACGCCTGGTGAATACGGGAAGGACAGCACAGTTCCATCCTCGGTTGCCGACCATCCAGCAAAGGAATAACCCATGCGAGAAGGAGCATCTGGTGCTTCCGAAATTGCACCACCAGTTACGAATGAAACAGCAGATACAGCCGAGCCACCCGTCGCGTCCAATGCGACGGAATAGGTATTCGGATTCCACTTCGCATAAAGGGTCGCGTCGTTGTCAAATGCCCATCGAGTGACAGGGCCCCTATTCCAATCCCAATAGTGAGGAGAGTCATACCACGCATCGAATGAGTAACCAGTACGCGTTGGAGGAACAGGAAACGCGATCACCTCACCCACCGCACTACCTGGCGCAACTTCGGATCCACCTGTCGCGTCGTAGGTGACAACCGCCGTTTTCGGTGTGTAGTTGGGATACAACGTCACGCTGGCTGAACCGGCCACAGTCAAAGGGAACGTGGCGTCCGGCCCACCTTCAGTAGTCGACCAGCCCACCCAGTTGTATGCACGTTTTGGAGCGAAGAACGGTCGGTTGTCAAAAGTGATGGGGCCATTAAAGGTGACTGAACTCAGAGACCGGTTGTATTGAAAGGCCTCGCCGCCGTTCTGGATGCTCAGGCGAGAAGCAATTCGGGGTTCAAAAATCACCGTCTGGAGTGGAGTATTAACGAATGCACTACCTTCAACGTATTCAACTGTTCCTGGGATCGAAACGGTCGTCAAAGCCGTCGTATCGAACGAACCACCAATGATCTCCTTCAAGCCAGTTGGCAAATCTATTGATGTGAACTTTGTGTTCTTGAATGCGTAATAGCCGATTTTCCTCAGTTGGCTGTTGGCTTCAAAGACGACACTCGTGATGTTTCGGTTTTCGAAAGTTCCCCATCCACCAATCTCAACGACATCGGCAGGAATCGTGATTTGTCCTGCACAATCGTCTGTTGACGACGTCACCACATAATCCACGGATCTGAAGGAACCTCCCAATGAACACTCCGTGACTGTGACGACTTTGGCGGTCCATTTGGGATACAACGTGACGGTGGTGGAAGCTGCGACGGTCTGAGGGAATGTGATGATTGGCCCGCCCTCGCTAAGAGACCACCCCGTCCAATTGAAGTTTTCTTTGCTGATCTCACCCAGACCGTTCAACACAACTGGGCCACCAAAGGTGACAGAGCGGAGGTTGGGACTGCCATTGAAAGCGCCCGAGATAGAAAGATTCTGTGCCACTCGAGATGCAAAGGTCACGGTTTCAAGTTCATTGCTGCCAAACGCGCCGCCCTCGATGTACTCGATTGTTCCAGGAATCGAAACAGTTGCCATTTTGTGGTTAGCAAAGGCGCCACCAATAATCTCTTTCAAGCTGGGAGGAAAATCAATTGAAGTGATCTGCGTGCTTGCAAATGCGTAATAGCCGATTTTCTTGAGTTGGCTGTTGGCTTCAAAGACGACACTCGTGATGTTTTTGTTTTGAAAAACTCCCCATCCACCAATCTCTTTTACATCAGAAGGAATCGTGACTACTCCAGCACAATCATTGGTTGCTGATGTCAC
This sequence comes from Actinomycetes bacterium, assembly GCA_027491335.1. GTDB lineage: Bacteria > Actinomycetota > Acidimicrobiia > Acidimicrobiales > Ilumatobacteraceae > Casp-actino8. The sequence continues at coordinate 11,849 of JAIXWJ010000045.1, forward strand.
GACAGATTCCACGGACGTGAAAGATCCTCCTAAAGAGCATCCGGTTACCGTTGTGATTTTCTCTCGCCACTTGGGATACAAAGTGACGCTCTCAGATGCCGCCACCGTCAAGGGGAATTGCACAATCGGCCCATCGACACTTGCAGACCATCCCGCCCATACAAGCGGCTGCATTTCTTTGGGAGCACGTAACTCCGTGTTGACCACAAGTGGACCTGAGAAGGTCACTGAACTCAGGTTGGAGCTGTTCTGAAACGCTCGGTAGTCCATTGTGAGACTGGAAGCAGTTCGGGGTGCGAAAACCACGGTCGTGAGATTGGTGTTGCCCTGAAACGATCCTTGACCGATTTCATTGACCGTTCCCGGAATGGTAACGGACGTGAATCTGGCGTTGGTGAAGGCACCGCCGCCAATGAACTGTAGACCGTCTGGCAAAACCAACGATGAAATTGTTGAAAACTCCGCCGCGTAAACATCGATTCTCGTTAATTGACTGTTGGCCTCGAAGTTGACACTCCCTAGTTGTTTGTTCGCAAAAGCATGCGAAGCGATTCGGGTCACGCTCGCAGGAATCGTGACATCTCCGACACAGTTAGAAGTAGACGATGTCAGCACGTTGTTTTGGATGCGGAAGGTGCCACTGACTGAACATGCAATGTCCTGAGCGTTTGCTTTTGCCGGGCTCGCAACAAAACAAGCCGCGAAGAGCACGGCAACCGTGAGAATCAGACGCTGGAGGCGATGGGAATGTGACTTCATACGCCAACCGTACACATTATTAGAGGCTTTTGTCTAATAAAATTAGAGGAACTTCTATGTTTTTCCACGCCTCGTTCGCAAGAAGGGTTCCCTCTACAATCTGGATTCCTTATGGCAACCCCCCCACGGCAGGCTCGAAGTATCGCCACGGAACAGAGAATGCTCGATGCCGCCGAGAGGCTCCTGAAAGGTGGAGACTCCCGGCAGGTCACTCTCGAGAACGTCGTCAAGCTCTCCGGCGCATCAACGGGTTCCTTTTACGCCCGATTCGGAAGTGTGGAGGGCCTCTTCGAAGCGCTGAAAGTCCGCTACCGCGAGGCGATCTATCAGACGACCATTGTCGAAGGTTTGGAGAAGGCCCTTCAAGAACCTGACCTGAGAGGTTCCCTCCATCAAGGATTCAAAGTAGTGATTGAGCTGGCACACCGAGAGAGAAACGCGATCTCGTATTTCATCGCACATCCCGCCATCGATCGTGCGGAGCAACTCGAGCAGAGAAAATTCATTGTTGGCTCGATGCACAAGATTCTGCAACAACACCGCGGGGAAGTTGCACGAAAAGACCTTCGTCGTGCGAGCGAAAACATTTCACGAATCGCCTATGCAGTGTGGATGCAAGTCGCGTTACAGGAGCCAAGTGAGTTCATGGGCCGCAAAACTTCGCTATCGAGCGTGATCGACATCACCACAGAGATGGCTTACGCGTACCTGACAACCGAGTAGTCGTTCCAAACGCTTACTGGAACCCCATCCAGTACCCCACCAGAACCGGGTTTCGGCATTACTCACCAGCCTCACGGAGGCAAGAGTCGCCGACGCCAATTCGTTTCGTTCGTCCGAGACGTTGGCGAAGGTCACTGCCACTAGCTCATGCACACATTGAACGATGCCGCGCCAACACCACGAGATCGGTGTCGCCACCGGTGGTTGGCAACGTGCAAATTTCGGTGCTCAGCATGATCCCTCTTCCGCTCTGGGGTGTTGTGTCACCCTGGGCGACCACAATGGGCCCGACTGGTCCTCCCGGCCCCGAAGGCGCACACTTCGGCGCGTTCGATGCGTTCCTTCTTGCGACAACCCATTCAGAGGATCCGAGGGACCCGGCCCGATGACGATCCGCCAACCGCTCCGCACGAGAAAGGTGGCAAGGCCGGGAGCAATGGAGGAAACAACATGGACACGCCCATCAACCCGTTCGCCTTTTTCGACGATCCGCCCTCGCCGGAGTCATTGCCCGACGATGCCCGTTGGGGGTTCACCCGCTCCGGCCTGCTCGGAATCCGACACCACATGCATTGGATTCCCGGAACCCGTGGCTTTTCGCGCACGTACGTCGCAACGCGCTGGCCCGGCCTCGACTGGAACATCGCGACACTCACCCTTCGAACCGCTCGCGTGTTCACGGCCGATCCCAGTCACTTCTCCGGAATGAAGATCGACGAGCGGGTGAAGGAATTCCACATCCTGTTCGACGGAACGTGGCGGGTGATTCACCACGACGGCAAGGTGCGCACGGGCGGCCCGCTCACCGAGAAGCAGAAGGCGAGCATCGGATGGACCGCCGCCGATTTGGTTGAGGAGAGCGAAGACGACGAAGAGTACGACGACGAGAACGACGACGATATGGCCGAATCCGATCCCGTGAGCGAAACCGAGTCACCCGTCGACGAATCGACCGGTGGCGCCGTCACCGTCACGGTCGAGCCGAACCTCCTCGAGACTCGCGAAGGTCGGCGACTGCTGGCGCGCATGATTCTCGAAGGCCTGCGACCCCGCAAGCAACCGCCAACAAGGTGACCACGACCTTCACAGGTCGGTGCGCAGACTCCAGAGTTCGGGGAACAAGACCACGTCCAACATGCGACGCAAATAGGACACGCCACTGGTGCCGCCGGTACCGGTCTTGTTGCCGATCACTCGCTCGACGGTGGTGAGGTGACGGAATCGCCACAACCGGAAGGCGTCCTCCAGGTCCACCAACTCCTCGGCGAGTTGGTAGAGGTTCCAATGCTTGTCCGGATCGCGGTACACCTCGGCCCACGCGCGTTCGACGGCTTCGGAGGCAACGCGGGGCTGACGCCAGTCGCGGTTCAATTGGTCAGGCGGCACTTCCAATCCGGCGCGGGACATCATGCGCAGAGCCTCGTCGTACAACGACGGCGAACCCCAAACATCCTCTACTTGACGGAGAATCTCGGGCGTGTGGCGATGCGGTTCAAGCATGGTTGCGCTCTTGTTGCCGAGAACGAACTCGATGCACCGATACTGCCAACTCTGGAAGCCACTGCTGTTCGACAGGTACGGCCGGATCGCGCTGTATTCGGACGGAGTCATCGTCGCCAACACGTCCCATGCGTGAACCAGTTGTTCCATGATGCGCGACACCCGCGCCAGAGTCTTGAACGCCGGCGCCGAACGATCCGCGGCCACGTGGCCGACGGCCGAACGCAGCTCGTGCAGCATCAACTTCATCCACAGTTCGCTCGTCTGATGCTGGATGATGAACAGCATCTCGTTGTGATCGGGCGACAACGGGGTTTGAGCGTTCAGAATTCGATCGAGTTGCAGGTAGTCGCCGTAACTCATGTCGGCGGAGAAGTCGAGACGCGCCCCTTCGTACTTGTCGTTCACGGCTGACCGACCTCGAAGACCGTGCCCGCGAGAATCACCGATGTCGTCATTTCTGCCTCCCGCGCCGAACATACTCATGATCGCTACGTTCAAAGGGCATCCTCGCCACCATCTAGTTTGTGCTTCATGTCCACCTTCGTCCAGAACCGCATGACCGAATTGTCGGGGCACCTGTACATCGCCGGATCCTTCGTTCGATCGCGAGGAGACGCCTCCCCGGTGATCGACCCCGCAACCGAGCAGACGGTTGGTCACTTCGCGTTGGCCACACCCACCGAAGTCGATGATGCCGTGGCCGCGGCTCGGGCGGCGCAACGCGAATGGTGGCGATTGAGCGCCCTCGAACGCGCCGATGCTCTTCATCGCGTGGCCGACCGCTTGAACGACATGGCCCCGTTGGTGGGTGAGTGCCTCACGCGCGAAATGGGCAAGCCGTTCCGCGAGTCCAATTGGGAGGCCGGCGCATCGGCTTCGTCGTTCCGCTACTACGCCGAGTTGGCCCGCCACGAACAGGGGCGTGTCGCCGGTTCCGCCATCGCCGGCCAGATTCACATGACGCTCAAGGAACCGCTCGGCGTGATCGTTTCCATCGTGCCCTTCAACTTCCCGGTTCTGTTGTTCGGTTGGCAAGCCGCCGCGTCCTTGGCCGCGGGCAACGCGATCATCGTGAAGCCGTCCGACCTCACTCCCCTCACGCTTCTCATGGTGATGGAAGCGTTCGATCATCTACCGGCCGGCTTGGTTCAGGTGGTCACCGGCACGGCCCAGGTGGGCCAAGCGTTGGTGGCCCACGAACACACGCACGGCGTCGCTTTCACCGGCAGCGTTCCCGCGGCGCAGGCGGTGGCCCGCGTGGCCGCCGACCGATTCAAGCCGGTTCTCATCGAAGCGTCGGGCAACGACCCCTTCATCGTGATGCCATCGGCACCCATCGATGTGGTGGCGCGCGGTGCCGCCTTCGCCTCGTTCCTGAACTGCGGTCAGGTGTGCACCTCGGCCGAACGCTTCTACGTGCACACCGACGTTTTCGACGACTTCGTCGAGGCCTTCGCCGAACAGGCCCGATCGTTGCGTGTGGGATCGGGCCTCGACAACGTGGATATGGGGCCGCTCGCGTCGTCGCGCGAGCGCGACCGATTCGAACGAACCTTGCATCGCGCCATCGAGCAGGGCGCTCGCGTGGTCACGGGAGCACGTCGACCGGAACGACTCGATCGCGGTTGGTTCCACGAGCCCACGGTCATGGAGGTGCGCCATGAATTCGACATCATGCACGCCGAATCCTTCGGCCCGGTCGCTCCGGTGTGTCGAGTGGATGGTCTGGATCAGGCCATCGAGTTCGCCAACGACTCCAACGTGGGTTTGGGCGCCAACATCTACACCTCCGATCTTCACGAAGCTTTCCGTGCCGTGCACGAGATCGAGAGTGGCATCGTGTGGGTGAACACGCCGCTGAACGACAACGACGCCGTTCCCTTCGGTGGTCGCAAGCTCACGGGTTCCGGTCGCGAACTCGGCGCCGAGGGTCTCGAACAGTTCCGTCGCTCGAAGATGGTCATGATCTCCCCCACCGCCGAAGCCGATCCCGAGTGGTTCCCCTACCCCGACGAGGACGCCTACCCGGGGTGAATCGAGATGGGAATCGACGGCGACAGCGCACGATGAGCGACGCCTGAATAGTCTCGAAGCATGTCCGATTCCGCGCGGCCTCCCTCGTTCGAGAACACGTTCGCGCGCGATCTCCCCGACATGTTCGAGCCATGGTCCGCCGTGGTGGTCGAGCGGCCCACGGTGTTGGTCGTCAACGACTCCGTCGCTCGCGAGTTGGGTTTCGATCCCTCGTGGTTGCGTGGCGACGAGGGCGCTCGATTCCTCGTGGGCAATCTCGAGCTGCCGGGCATGCACACGGTGGCCCAGGGGTACGCCGGCCACCAATTCGGCGGCTTCTCGCCGCGACTAGGTGACGGGCGCGCACTTCTTCTGGGCGAGGTGATCGACACGAACGGCGTTCGACGCGACGTGCATCTGAAGGGTTCGGGTCGCACGCGCTATTCGCGCGGTGGTGACGGCAAGGCCGCGGTGGGTCCGATGTTGCGCGAGTACGTCATCGGTGAGGCCATGAATGCTCTCGGCATCCCCACCACTCGCGCACTTGGGGTGGTCGCCACCAACGAACTGATTCCTCGCGACGAGATGCTGCCCGGGGCCGTGCTCTGCCGCGTGGCGCTCAGCCACTTGCGCGTCGGTTCGTTCCAGTACGCCGCCACCATGAGCAACGATCACGTCCGTCGACTCGCCGACCACGCCATCGCCCGCCACGATCCCGAACTCATTGACTCCGACGATCGATATCTGGCGTTCTTTCATCGAGTCATGAATCGTCAAGCATCGCTGATCGCCAATTGGATGAGCGTCGGCTTCATTCACGGAGTGATGAACACCGACAACATGACCATCTCGGGCGAGACCATCGACTACGGCCCGTGCGCATTCATGGACACGTACTCGCCCACCACCGTGTTCAGCTCCATCGATCACCAAGGTCGGTACGCGTACGGCAACCAACCGCACATCGCCCAGTGGAACCTCGCGCGACTTGCCGAGACCTTGCTGCCCCTCATCCACGACGACAAGGACGAGAGCATCCGCATCGCCACCGAGGCCATCAACGGTTTCCCCGCTCTCTTCGAGCGCGAATGGGAGAGACGAATGCGCGCCAAGTTGGGGCTCACCGAGCAGTCACCCGTGGAAGCGAACCTGTTCCATTCGCTCCTCACTCTGTTCGAAAGTCACCGAATCGACCACACCAACGGGATGCGCGCGCTCTCCGATGTGGTGCGAGGACGCCGCGAGCGCATGCACGCCCTCTTCGACATGCCGTTGGCGTTCGACACCTGGGCTCGCCCGTGGTTGGACGCGTTGAATCTGGACCCGCGTGATTCGAACGACATCGCCGACGCCATGGACGCGGTCAACCCCGCGTACGTTCCCCGCAATCACATCGTCGAGACGGCGTTGGCCGCGGCGAGTGCGGGCGATCTCGCTCCGCTGGGTTCATTGATGGAAGTGCTGCTCCATCCGTTCCACGAGCGCGCCGGCCTCGAGGACTACGCGCGCCCCATGCCCTCGGACTGGGAGGGTTACCAAACCTTCTGCGGAACCTGAATTCGGGCAACAAAAAAGGCGCCGGTTTCCCGACGCCTTCGTTGCACTTCGTTGTTCGAAGATCAGATGCGGCGAACCTTCTGGGCCTCTTCGCCCTTCTTGCCCGGAGCAACCTCGAACTCGACCTTGTCGCCTTCGTTGAGGGTCTTGTAGCCGGTTCCCTCGATGTTCGAGAAGTGAACGAACACGTCGTCCGCACCCTCGCGCGAGATGAAACCGAAACCCTTTTCGGCGTTGAAAAACTTCACGATGCCAGTGGCCATTTTTTCTTTTTCCAATCAACAAACTGATGCCTTGTGCATCCCTGACGACGCTAACCCCCAAATCTCCGATAGTCCCCGCGGAGAGACAATTGTTCGAAATTGATGTGGAGATCGATGTGGAGGTCGAAACGACCATTTCTGCGACTTCTGCGACACAAAACAGTGTGAGGTTCCGGGCCGACACGATGGGGCAACCCTGCAACACCCGTGTACCATAATCGAACACATGTTCGTATAGGATCACATCACCCCAGCCCATGAGGCCGGAATGCCGATCCACGAACACGCCTCGCCTTCCACCCGTGCCACCCCCGGGGGCGGCTCGTCATGGGCCACCGCCACGTGGCGGTTCGACATCGGGGCCGTGCGTCCTTCGCCCGCCGGTCGCGTGCGTTCGGCCCTGGCCGATCTCACCGCCGATCTTCATCACCTCACGCGGGGCCCCGATCTCGCCGAGCTACTCACCGAACTGGAACTCATCGCGCGCTCCGTCGAGGCCGCCACGGTGCGCGTCATGGCCCGCGCCGACGAAGCCGACGCGTTCCGCGACGACGGCCATGGCACCCTCAGCGGTTGGGCCCGATCCATCATCAAGTGGAGCCCAACAGAGGCATCGGCTCGCGCGCGCACGGCGACGGCCGCTCACGAGTATCCCGCCCTCGTGGAAAGGCTCCACGCCGGAACGCTCGGTGTGGCCCAGGCCCGACGCCTCGCCGGTCTGCACGCCAACCGTCGCGTGCGCGACGAACTACCCATCGTCTTCGACACTCTGGCCGACATCGCCGGTGCTCTCCCCTACGAGGATTTCAACACCGCCGTGCTGCGCTGGGAGCAATTGGCGGACGCCGACGGAGCTCATCGCCACGCCGACGTGGTCCATGACTCGCGCGACGCCAGCGTGCATCCGGTGGGCGACACCGTGTACGTCGACGCTCATGTCGGAACGGCGCAGGGCGCTCTCATTCTCGAGGTCTTCGAGCGTTACGTGGAAGCCGAACTGCGTCACGATCTCGACGCTCGCGACGCCCTTGGCCTCACCACCATGTCCGATCTTCCTCGCACGGCCGCTCAACGACGCGCCGATGCCTTGCACGCCATCTTCTGCAGTGCGGCGGTGGGTTCCTCACCCGCACCAGAGCCGGTGGTGAACATCCTCATGGACGCCGACACGTACGAGGCCGCCGTGGTCGCCCTCGCCAACGACGAACGTCTGCCTTCGTTGGCCCGTCGCCCGGACGACATTCACCATCGTCGATGCGAAACCACGTCGGGCCTCATGTTGGATCCCATCGACGTGGTCTCGGCGTCGTTGGTGGGCCATGTTCGACGCGTCGTCATCGGTTCCCACGGAACGGTCATCGATCTGGGACGCAAATCCCGACTCTTCACCGGTGCGGCCCGCGAAGCGATCTGGATGAGACGACGACGGTGCGTCTGGCCGTCGTGTTCACGACTTCATTGCGAGGTCGATCACCGAGTTCCTTGGTCCGAAGGTGGACGCACATCGCCCGACAACGGTGATCCACTCTGCGCCAAACACAATCGTTGGAAGACACGGGGCTATCGAACCCACATGAATCCACGCACGAGCGCCATCGAAGTCCTGCGCCCCGACGGCTCCATCATCAGCCCGGTCTGATCCGACCCTTCACGAAGTCCTCGATCAAGTTGAGGGCCACGTCCAACTCGGCCGTCGTGTTGTAGTGCGTGGGCCCGATGCGCAGCACCCCGCCTCGATCCTGCAGGCCCAAACGTTCGATCACGTCGATGCCATACGAGTGCCCGTTCCACACGTACACCCCGTGCTGGTCCAGAAACATCGCCAACTCGGCCGGATCCAGATCCGCCTTGGTGACCGACACCGTCGGCACCCGATGCTCGAAGCGCTCGGGGTTGGTGATGCCACGAATCTCCAGTCCATCGATGCGTTGCAATCCATCGATGAGATGACGACTGAGCCCACGGTCGTAATCGGCCATGGCCAACAAACCGGCGTGCACCTCCCGGGTTCGATCCGACAATCCCGGCTTGGTCGCAGTGAACTCGGTGCCCATGGTGCGTCCGACCCACTGCATGTATTCGATGGCACCCACGGTGCCGGCCTGACCTTCGAGCGACTGCGTGCCCGTCTCGTAACGACCGGGCGGAACGTCCTTCACCACGCGCAGCTTCCATGCCGGCAAGGTGGACAGCAGTTCCTCGCGACCCCAAAGAATTCCTTGGTGCGGGCCATAGAACTTGTAGGCCGACGCCACCAGGAAGTCGCACCCCAGATCCTGCACGTCGATGGCTCCATGAGGGGCGAACTGCACGGCATCCACGTAGGTCAACACGCCGGCGGCCCGATAGCGCTCGCACATGGCCTTGACGTTGTTGATGGTGCCCAGAATGTTGCTGCTGTAGTTGATGGCCGCGAACTTGGTGCGGGGCGTGATGATCTCGTCCAGCCGCGCCACATCGATCTCGTAGGTGGTGGGATCGAAGTCCAAGCGCTTCACCACCAAGCCGCGCTCTTCGGCCATGATGCGCCACGGCGATGCGTTGCCGTCGTGCTCCATCTGCGTGAGGATGATCTCGTCGCCGGCCTCGAACCGCCCGGCCAACACCCGCGTCATCATGAACGTGAGCGTCGTCATGTTGGCGCCGAACACCACCTCTCGTTCATTGGACGCGTTGAAGAAGTCCGCCATCGCCCGATGCGCCTCGGCCGACATCTCGGTGGCCAAGCGCGAGGTGTGGAAGTTGCCGCCCATGTTGGCGTTGAACTCCACCAGCGCCTGCATCATGCGATCGAGCACCATCCGCGGCACCTGCGTGCCGGCCGGGTTGTCCAGATAAATGCGGGGCGCGCCGTTGTGCGTCAGTGCCAACGCGGGGAACTGCTCGCGCACTGCGGTGATGTCGAGAGCCATGACTCGACAGTAATCCCTGTACCCTCTCACGAGCCATGGAACCGGGTACGAGCATCTTGACGGAGGCCGCGCGTCGACGCACGTTCGCCATCATCAGCCACCCCGACGCCGGCAAGACCAGCCTCACCGAGAAGTTCCTGTTGTACGCCGGCGCGGTGCAAGAAGCCGGATCCGTGCGCGCCCGAACGGGTCAGCGCTCGGCCACTTCGGACTGGATGGAGATGGAGAAGCAGCGAGGCATCTCCATCTCCTCGACCGTGTTGCAGTTCCCGTACCGCGATCACGTCTTCAACCTGCTCGACACGCCGGGTCACCGCGACTTCAGCGAAGACACGTATCGCGTGCTGGCCGCCGTGGACGCCGTCATCATGGTGCTCGACACCGCCAAGGGCATCGAGTCCCAAACGTTGAAGTTGTTCAACGTGTGCCGCTCGCGCAATCTTCCGGTGCTGACGTTCTTCAACAAGTTCGATCGTCCCGGTCGCGATCCGTTGGAACTGCTCGACGAGGTCGAACAGCAGATCGGCCTGCGCGCCACTCCGGCCACGTGGCCCGTGGGTATTCCGGGCGACTTTCGTGGCACCATCGACCGACGCACCGGCGAGTTCACGAAGTACACCCGCACCGCGCGCGGTGCCGCCGCGGCCCCCGAGGAGATCATCCCCGCCGAACGAGCGGCCGCGGAGGAGGGTGACGCCTGGAAGGTGGCCCTCGATGGTTGTGGTTTGCTCGACGCCATCGGCGCCGACGTCGATCTACCGTCGTTCCTCGCCGGCAAGAGCACGCCGGTGTTCGTGGGGTCGGCCCTCACCAACTTCGGCGTGCGCGCCTTGCTGGACGCGGTGGCCGAACTCGCACCACCCCCGTTGCCACGTGTCGACGTGAACGACAACGAGCGACCACTCGACGCCAACTTCGCCGGGTTCGTCTTCAAGATTCAGGCCAACATGGATCCGAACCACCGCGACCGACTGGCGTTCGCGCGCGTGTGTTCGGGTCGCTTCGAGCGCGGCATGGATGCCGAGTGCCTGCGCTCGGGTCGTGCGGTGGGCACCAAGTACGCCACCACGGCGTTCGGCAACGATCGCGAGACCATCGAAGAAGCGTTTCCCGGCGACATCATCGGCCTGGTGAACGCCGGTGACCTACGAATCGGCGACACCATCTTCCAAGGAAAGAAGATCGAGTTTCCCGGCGTGCCCCGCTTCGCACCCGAGGTGTTCGCCAGCGCGCGCCCGCTGGACCGCGGCAAGATCAAGCAGTTCCGACGGGGCCTCGAACAACTCGACGAAGAGGGTGTGGTCCAGGTGCTACGCGACCTCGACTTCGGCGACACCGAACCGGTGTTGGCCGCCGTTGGTGTGTTGCAGTTCGAAGTGTTCGCCCATCGTCTGGCCAGTGAGTTCAACGCTCCGGCCGAGATCGTGTCGTCGCCCTATCAAGCGATGCGATTGACCGACAAAGCCAGCGCCGAACGCTTGCGCCAAATCGGCGGCATTCGCATTTTGTACCGGGCCAACGATGAGATGGTGGCGTTGTTCGAGAACAAGTACCGATTGCAGCGTCTCATGAACGACGAACCCGAATTGCGACTGGATCCCGTCTTCGACGGCCAGCCCGATCAGTGATCGTTCTGTCGTGATATCTCAGTCCCCGAAGATGTCGATCTCGACCATCTCGGGATCGGCCATGATCTGCTCGTTCGTGAACAACACGTCGCGCCAGTTCCTATTGCTGAACCGCTCCAACTGAGCGTCGAACAAGGGCGATGTGCGATCACCCGTGTTGGAGTACGTGAGGAGCGCCCATGCTCGTGGTGCACCCTGCGTGTAGTCCACTGTCATGATGAAGCTGGTGCCGTAGTTGATGGGGTAACCATCGACGGTGAGCGTCGTGCCGGGCGCGACCCGGTCGCCACGCGATGGAACGGTTTCCGTGGACGAACCGAGTCCACCCCAGCTGACCACGTTGGTGACGCCGTCGCTGCCGAGGCCTCCGGGGACCGGAATGCGAGTGGCCGCGCGGGGCGCGTACTGCGTCTCGCGCAAGGTCGCGTCGGGCGTACGTCCGCCCAACTCGAGCACCTTCACCGCTTGACCGAGAGCCACCAACACGGGGTCGTCACCGGTGGCGGGCGCCGGTGCCATACCGCTCGGGGTCTCTTGGGGTTGCGCGGGATCAAACGGAGTTTCCCAGATCGACGGGAACATCCCGAGAGCCGACACACGACCGAGCCACTCGCGGAACAGAGGAGCCCCGGGTGCATCGAGGTCGAATGTTCCGCTCCAGTCCGACAGCACCGCACACGCCTCTTTGAGATCCACCTGACCAGCTTCGATGACAGCCGTACCGTCCGACGCGTTCACGGCTGGAATCACGATCGTCGTAACGGCCGTGCATCGCTGAACGAGCGGCGTGATGAACTGATACGCGGCGTAGGAGGTGTTATTGACCGACGCGTCCCGCAGTTCTTCGCCGGAAAACAGTCCGTCATCACCGGCAGCACTTCCGTCGGACAGTATGCGCAGGTTTTCACGAGTACGTAGCGAGCGCGCGGTGTTCTGCTCGCCGTGCAGGATCGAATAGTTGCCACTCAGGGTTCCGGCTCCGTCGGCCACCCAGAAACTGTCGTTGGCGTTGAACACGAAATCGGTGCGCTCCGTCATGGGCAGTTCGCTCCACGGAACCAGGCCCGGATCACGCGCCCCTTCCTGTTCTTCCCAACGGTTGATGCTCTTGGAACCGTCGAGCACGATGGCGCCGCTCTGTCGACCGATGGCGGCGATTCCGCCCGCGGCGATCTGCGCCTTGTACTCGGCCTCGGCTTCGGCCGACAGATTCGGTGTGGCCGACACGTCGGCGTACCAAGCGCGGCCGTCGTTGCTGACCGCGATGGTGTTGAACAGCGGCACGCCCTGGAACGTCTCGTGGGCGGCGATGAACTCGTCGAGATTCTGGGCGCGTCCCATCGCGCTGTACTGCTCGATGAACTCGTCGTTGTTGATGTTGGCGTCGCGATACGTGGTGACCATCGAGTTCGACCAACCGATGCCCGGGAAGTCGAGGATCGGCCCGTACTCGCTGAACCACAGCGTGCGCGTGACCGGACTGGTCGAGCCGTCCTCGCCCAACACGTCGACGCTGAACTCGCGCGGCTTCATCGCGACCTTCTCGCCGTCCACCAAATAGGTGGTGGGATCCGACGGATCGAGGTTCAACGTGTAGGCGGTGAACCGGCTACCCGCCGACACCGTGTGGGTCCACGCGAAGTTCTCGGTGAACCCGATTCCGATGCCGGGCACGCCGGTGAGGTTGGCGCCGTAGATGTCGATCTCGCCCGGAACGGTGAGGTGAACCTCCCAGAAGCGCAACTCGCCCTCCCACGGGAAGTGCGGGTTGGCCACCAAGACTCCGCCTTGGCCGCCCTCCACCAAGTCGCTACCGACGGCCCAGCCATTGCTGGCCATGGGAGTGGGAGCCAACTCGGGAGCCGAGTACGACGCCGGTTGAGCCCCGGCCGTGGGCGGGGTCGCGGTGGCGATGTACTGAGCAAGACGCGAACCGGACGCGTTCAATGCGATGGAGCGGGCGTAGGTGTACACGTCCTCGCCGGTGACGGGACGCACCCAATCGGCGCCCGCGCACCAGCCGGTGAGACCGTCGGTGCCCACGGCTTCCAGATGCGCGTTCCAGCCGGCCGCGAAGGATTCGAACTGGTCGGTGATCTCGGGGGACGCGATCAGATAATCGGCCCGAGCGAGCTCGTTGATGCCGATGGACTTCCACGCGAAGTCACTGTTGACGTTGGCGTCGCCGTCGCCGGCGCCCAAGGCGGCCGCGCGAGTGCTGGTGATCTTCAGCATCTGGTCCGCGAGTGAGCAAGCGTGATCCTGACCACTGGCGTACCCCTGTCCGAAGAAGAGGCCCTTCATGTCGTCGGCCACGATGTGGGGAACTCCGTCGCTCGTGCGACGAATGGTGGCCTCGTACAGATGATCACCCTCGGCCTGCTCGACCACGGTCGTGGTGCCGTCGGGCTCGGTGGTGTCGCTGTCTCCCCCACCCGAACAGGCCGTGATCACCACGAGGGCGACCACGGACAATGCGATCGCGGACGATGACGAGCGAGTGAACTTCTGGTGACGCTTCATGACAGAGAGTGTGTCACCTCCACCACGCTCAACGACGGTTTCGCGTCTCCTTGTTGCGAGCCGCGGAACCGCGTCCCCGCTCACGATGCGGCTGACGGCGCTCGACCCGTCCGCTGCCCTCGTTGCCCGACACCGGAATTCCGGTCCAGGTGGCGGTGACACCGGCCTTGGACAAGAGATGCCGCACCTCACCCACTTGCGACGGGGAGGCGATGGTCACCACGCGTCCGGCGGCCCCGGCGCGGGCCGTGCGACCGGAGCGGTGGGTGTAGGCCTTGTGCTCCACCGGCGGATCCGCGTGAACGACCAACGGCACGTCATCCACGTGGATTCCACGTGCGGCGATGTCGGTGGCCACCAACGCGGTGGCGGTTCCGTCGGAGAACGCGGCCAGATTGCGCTCGCGCGCCGTCTGCGAAAGGTTGCCGTGCATGTCCACGGCGGTGACGCCGAACGTCTTCAACTTGGCGGCCATTTGCTTGGCGCGGTGCTTGGTGCGCGTGAAGATCACGACGCGTTCGGTGCGAGCGAACTCGGCGACGGCCGCCAAACGATCGGCGTCCTCCACCACCAACACGCTGTGATCGAGCAACACCGGTGCTTCCACTTCGGCGGCGTGCGACACCGGATCGTCGAGGTAGCGCGACACGATGGCGTCCACTCCCCCGGCCAACGTGGCCGAGAACAACATGCGCTGACCCTTCTTCGGCGTGGCGTCCAGAATGCGCTTCACCATGGGCAAGAAACCCTGATCGGCCATGTGATCGGCCTCGTCGATGACGGTGATCTCGATGCGATCGAGGCGCGCGTCACCCTCGCCCATGTGATCGATGAGACGACCGGGACAGGCCACCACGATCTCGGCGCCGGCGCGCAAGCCGTCGCGTTGCGGTCCGTGGCCGACGCCACCGAAGATGGTGATCACGCGCAGACCCACCGCCATGGCCAAGGGTTCGATGACCCCGGCCACCTGAGTGGCCAGTTCGCGCGTGGGCACCAACACCAACGCGCGCGGGCGATTGGGTTGACGCGGCGTCTTGGTGGCGGCCAGGCGAGCCACCAACGGAAGTGCGAACGCGATGGTCTTGCCCGAGCCGGTGCGGCCCTGACCCAACACGTCGCGACCGGCCAACGAGTCCGGCAAGGTGACGGCCTGAATGGAGAACGGATCGGTGACCCCGGTGGCGGCCAACACTCCGGCCAAGGTGGCGGGCACGCCCACCTTCACGAAACCATTGTCCGGGCCCACCTCGATGGGCTCGATGCGCTGGGGGGCCGGCCGGGCGGCCGCCGGCGCCGGAGCGCCCTGACGATCACGACGCGGTCCGCCAGAACGAGCCGGTCGACGTCCACCAGCGTTTCGGGTACCAGTGCCCGACGGGGACGAGTTCGGGCGACGGCGCGGTCCACCGCGCCCGCCAGAGGAGGGGGTTGCCATATGAGTGTGTCCTTTACAGGTGCCGCGAACCTGTCCGGGATGACACGCCTCGCTTGGGCCATGTGGCCCCGGCGCCTTTGACCCTACCGAGAAAGCCCTGCATAGCGGGCGGATATGGATTGTTGGTATTCCCGATAGAAATAGTCGTGAATCAGGGGTAGCCTGCCCACATGAGCGCTCTGACCACGGCTTTACCGTCCGATATCGCCGACGATGACGCCGCTGGCATCGTGGCCTGGGCGGGCCGAACCTTCGGATCCGGCCTGGTCCTGACCGCCAGTTTCGAGGATCCGGTGCTCGTGCATCTGGTGGCCACGCACGCACCCGGCACGCCGATCGTCGTGCTCGACACGCAATATCTGTTCGCCGAAACCAAGTGGTTGATCGACAACCTGCATCGCCGTTTGAAGTTCCCGCTCGAAGTGTTCGAGCCCGCGGCCGACGTGGTGCCCGACGATCAGTGGCAGTTCGACGTGGAGGGTTGCTGCGCGCGGCGCAAGGTCGAACCGCTCGCGCGCGCTCTGTCGGGGCGCAGTGGTTGGATCACCGGAATCCGTCGGGTCGACGGACCCACTCGCGCCGACACACCGATCGTGCAGTTCGACGCGGCCCGTGACATCACCAAGATCAATCCCCTCGCGGCATGGAGCGACGAACGCCTCGAGCAATACATCGTCGATCACGCACTCCCCCGCAATCCGCTCACCGAGCGCGGTTACCCGTCCATCGGCTGCTGGCCCTGCACTCGTCCGGTGGCACCGGGCGAGGACAAGCGCGCCGGACGCTGGTCCGGACACAACAAGACCGAATGCGGACTTCACGTTTCCCCCACCAAGAGCTCTTCCCCCAAGAGCTGACCACCCCACAGGACACGACATGACTCTCATCGACAACCGACTCGACAGCATCCGCGACGACGAAGGACTCGACGAACTCGAGGACGAAGCCATCACCATCATCCGCGAGGTCGCGGCCGAGACGCGCGCACCGGTGTTGCTCTTCTCCGGCGGCAAGGACTCGGCCGTGCTGTTGCACCTGGCCGCCAAGGCATTCCGACCCGGCAATCTTCCTTTCCCCGTCATGCACGTGGACACCGGCCACAACTTCGATGAGGTCATCGAGTACCGCGACCAACTGGTGAAGGATTACAACGTTCGTCTCGTGGTGGCCAGCGTGCAGGCCAGCATCGATGCCGGTCGCGTGGTGGAAGAGACGGGTCCGCGCGCCAGTCGCAATCGTCTGCAGTCGGTCACGTTGCTCGACGCCATCGCCGAGCATCAGTTCGACGCGGCGTTCGGCGGCGGACGACGCGACGAGGACAAGGCGCGCGCCAAGGAGCGCATCTTGTCGTTCCGCGATCGCTTCGGCCAGTGGGAGCCGCGCGCGCAGCGTCCCGAACCGTGGAACATGCTGAACGCCAAGATCCGCACCGGCGAGCACCTGCGGGCGTTCCCGTTGTCGAACTGGACCGAACTCGACATCTGGCGTTACATCGCTCGCGAGGAAGTGCCGTTGCCGTCGATCTACTACTCGCATCGACGCGTCGTCATCGAACGCAACGGAATGCTGTTGAGCGTCGGTGGTCCCGTCGTCGCCGAGCCGGGCGAGGTTCCTTTCGAGGAGACCGTGCGCTACCGCACCGTCGGTGACGCCAGCTGCACGGGTGCGGTGCGCTCGACCGCGGCCAACGTTCACGACGTCATCGCCGAGGTGGCCGCGGCCCGCATCACCGAGCGCGGCGCCACGCGCGCCGACGACAACTTCTCGGACTCCGCCATGGAGGACCGCAAGCGCGAGGGGTACTTCTGATGGTTCTGCGCATCGCCACCGCGGGCTCGGTCGACGACGGCAAGAGCACCCTCATCGGTCGTCTGTTGCACGACACCAAGACCGTGTTCGAGGACCAGTTGGCCTCGGTCGAAAAGGCCAGCCTTCGCTACGGCGACGGATCGCTGAACCTGGCGTTGCTCACCGACGGCCTGCGCGCCGAACGCGAGCAGGGAATCACCATCGACGTCGCCTATCGCTATTTCGCCACCCCAAAGCGCACGTTCGTGGTGGCCGACACCCCCGGCCACGCGCAATACACGCGCAACATGGTCACGGGTGCCTCGGTCAGCGACGTGGCCATAGTGCTGGTGGACGCGCGCAACGGACTCACCGAGCAGACCCGACGCCACCTGTTCGTGGCCTCGCTGCTCGGCGTCAAGCAGGTGATGCTGGCCGTCAACAAGATGGATCTGGTGGACTTCTCGCGCGATCGTTACGACGAGATCGTGGCCGCGGCCACCGCTCACGCCACGGCGCTGCCGGCTCCCGTCACGTTGAACCCGTTGCCCATCTCGGCGTTGCTCGGCGACAACGTGGTCGATTCCTCCGACAACATGCCGTGGTTCACCGGCCGCCCGTTGCTGGAGCAACTGGAGACCCTCGAACTGGACGACGACCAGAACATCGGCGCTCGCTTGTCGGTGCAGTGGGTCATCCGGCCCTACAGCACCGAGCACCACGACTACCGCGGACTGGCCGGTCGTCTCACCGGCGGCACCTTGGCCATTGGTGATCGCGTGCGAGTGTTGCCCGGCGCGCAACAGTCCACCGTCATCGGCATCGATCGTGGCGGCGTGCCGCAGGAGACCGCCGAACCCGGCGAAGCCATCAGCATCCAACTCGCCGACGACATCGACATCAGTCGTGGCGACGTGGTGGTGACGGTGGCGGCGCACAAGCCTCCGGTGGTCGCCGATCAGATCGTGGCCGACGTCTCCTGGATGGTGGACAAGCCCCTCGAGGTGGGCAGTCGTTGGATCATCAAGCATCTCACCCGCACCGCCAAGGCATTCGTGAGCGCCATCGAAACGCGACACGACGTGGTGACGGCGGCGCAGCATTCCACCGAGCGTCTCGAACTGAACGATCTCGGTCGCGTGCACCTGAACGTGTCGGTGCCCTTGGTGGTGGATCTCTACGACGATCATCGCCCGGGCGGAGCCGCCATCCTCGTGGACGAGGCCACCGGCATGACGTGCGCCGCGTTGATGATCCGCGGATTCGACGAATGAACCAGTTCCCCGTGAACCTCAACCTGGCCGGCAAGCCGGTGCTGGTGGTGGGCGCCGGTCGCATCGCGTTGCGCAAGACCGAGCAACTCTTGGCCTGCGACGCCGCCGTCACGGTGATGGCACCGAACGTGCACGAGGGTTTCGACGCGTTGCCGGTCACGGTGGTGCGCCGCGAGTACGCCAGCAACGACGTGGCCGGTTTCCGATTGGTCATCACCGCCACGGCGAACCGCGAGGTGGATCAACTCATCCACGACGAGGCCGAAGCCCTCGGGATCTGGGTGAACTCCGCCGACGACCCCGACCGTTGCACGTTCACTCTGCCCGCCACCGTGCGTCGTGGTGAGCTGTTGATCACGATCTCCACCGCCGGCGCCAGCCCCGCGTTGTCGTCGTACCTGCGCGCGCGACTGGGCGAAATCATCTCGCCCGACTTCGCGCGCGTCGTCGACGATCTGGCACAACGTCGCGCGGGCTTCCATGCCGAGGGTCGCAGCACCGAGGACATCGACTGGCGACCGATCATCGAAGAGCTGTTGGCCACGCACGGCATCGATCTGCCCCTGGCGGTGACCGCGTGACCGTGTTCCTGGTGGGTGCGGGACCGGGCAGTGCCGATCTGCTCACGGTGAAGGCGGCGCGTCTGGTGGCCAACGCCGACGTGATCGTGCACGATCGACTCGCCGATCCGGCAATTCTCGAACTCGCCCGTCCCGGCACCGAGTTCATCGACGTCGGCAAGCAACCGGGCCGTCCCACACCGCAGGAGATCATCAACGCTTTGTTGGTGCACCTCGGCCAGCAAGGTTTGAACGTCGTGCGCCTGAAGGGCGGCGATCCGTTCGTGTTCGGTCGTGGCGGCGAAGAGGCCGACGCCCTGCGCGCGGCCGGGGTTCCTTTCGAAACGGTTCCCGGAATCACGTCGGCCGTCGGTGTTCCGGCGGCGGCGGGCATCCCCGTCACCCATCGCGGTGTGTCGGCCTCGTTCACCGTGGTCACCGGCCATCGCGAGCGCGGAGGCTCCACGAACGTGGAATGGGAAGCCCTGGCCAAGGTGGGCGGAACCATCGTCGTGCTCATGGGCGTGGCCGAACGCGCGGTCATCGCCGCGCGCCTGATGAACGGCGGACTCTCACCGGAAACGCCGGTGGCGGCCATTCATTGGGGAACGCGACCCGAGCAACACACGGTGCGCACGTCGCTGGCCGAACTCGCCGACGCGCTCGTCGAATCGCCGGCCACCATCGTCATCGGCGCGGTGGCGGCCTTCGACTTCACCAACACCTCCATCGAGACGGATCTGGTGATCTGACATGCGACGCAGCATCGACGACGAACCCATCGGCTTGAACGGACTGCCACCCGGCGCCGACGACGCCACACCGGTGTCGTGGGCCGTGGCCATTTGCGACGACTACGACGACGCCGAACCGCGCGTCGTGCTCACCGTCGAAGACATCGGCAACCCCGGCACCGGACTGGTGGCGCATCTATCCGCCGAACAAACTCGCCGCTTGCGCGGCGCACTGCACGACGCCCTCCGCGAGGTGGGCGAGAACACCGGACGCTAGGAGAAAGACACCATGACCATCACACCCGCTCCCCAACCGCGCGACCTCGACGCGGAGCAACTACGCGACATCGAACGATTCGAACTGGCGATCGATCAATACCTGAAAGGCGAGATCGGCGAGGACGTCTTCCGCGTGATGCGCCTGAACAACGGCATCTACGGACAACGCCAAGGCGGCACCAACCAGATGGTGCGCATCAAGTTGCCCGCGGGAACCATCACCCCCGAACAACTGGATCTGATGGGTCGTTTGTCCACCGAGTTCTCCCGCGGTTGGGGCCACATCACCACGCGCCAGAACATCCAGTTCCACTTCGTCGAACTCACCCGCATCCCGGCGCTGCTGCGCGAACTGGCCGCGGTGGGTCTCACCTCGCGCGAGGCCTGCGGCGACACCGTGCGCAACGTGATGGCCTGCCATCTGGCCGGAGCATGCCCGTACGAGAAGATCGACGTCACCCCGTGGGCCGAGGCCGTGTTCCGTCACTTCGTGCGCAATCCGTTGGGTCAGCGTCTGCCCCGCAAGTTCAAGGTGAACTTCTCGGGCTGCAGCACCGACTGCGGTCAGGCGATGTTCAACGACGTCGGAGTGGTGGCGGTGTCGCGCACGAACGACGACGGTTCGATCGAGCAAGGATTCCGCGTCTACATCGCCGGTGGTTTGGGCGCCACGCCGCATCCGGCGTTGGCCCTCGAGGACTTCACCACCCGCGAGGAACTGCTGCCCACCATCGAAGCAGTGCTGCGCGTGTTCGAGCAGACCGGCAACCGCGACAACAAGTTGCGCGCTCGTCTGAAGTGGGTCGTGGATCAGTTGGGAATCGACGAAGTCCGTCGTCGGGTCATCAAGATCCGTCACACACTGCCCGCGTCCTCCACGTGGCCCGGTGGCATTCCGCCGGAAGTGGTGGCCGCCGGTGACGCACCCGCCGGCAAGGCCGGCGAAGCCACCGCGGTCGGCCAGGGCGTGGCGGTCACGTTGCGCAGCAGCGATCCGTACACGCGTTGGGAGCAGACGAGCGTCATCCGTGGCGCCGGCAACGGCTCGGTGTCGGCGGTCGCCTACGCGGCCATCGGCGACATCACCGCCTCGCAGTTCACGTCGTTGGCGGCCATTCAGCGCGAGCTCGGTGCCGACGTGCGTTTGTCGAACCGTCAGAACGTCGTGTTCCGCGGATTGCGCGAGGACCAGTTGGCCACGTTGTACGCGCGACTCGAAGCCATCGGCATGGCCCGCCCCGGCGCCGAGTTGGCTCGCGACGTGGTGGCCTGCCCCGGCGCCGACACCTGCAACATCGCGGTGACGCAGAGCCGCGGCTTGGCCAAGGCCATCGGCGAGCAGTTGGAGGAAGAGGGACTGGCCGAGGTCGGCGGAGTGCGCATCAACATTTCCGGCTGCACCAACAGTTGCGGACAGCACCACGCCTCCGACATCGGATTCTTCGGCGCCGAGCGACGCGCCAACGGCAAGGCCATTCCGGGTTATCAGATGTTGCTCGGTGGCTTCGTCGGCGACGAACAGATCCACTTCGGACAAAAGGCGTTGCGCCTGCCGGCCAAGAATGCGCCGGTGGCCGCGGCCCGCGTGATTCGCCGTTACGCCGAGGAGCGCAAGGCCGGAGAGCCGTTCCAGGAATGGCTCGCTCGTTCCGGTGGAGCCGCCAAGGTGGCCGAGGGTCTGAAGGATCTGGATCAGATCCCCACCCCCGACGAGGCCCCCGACTTCTACGTGGACTTCGACGAAACCAGCCCCTTCGCGGTCAACGTCGCCGAGTCCGAGTGCGCCACCTGATCAGGAGACTTCCAAGCCGTCCAGTTCACCTTGCTCGCGCCAACGCTCGAGCACTTTGACGAACGCCACCGGTCCGCCGCCGTAGCTGCCGCTTTGCAGACTGCGCGCGGCGGGCTTGCCCTCGTTGTTGTAGTAGCCGGGCGTGCACGCCTCGAGGAACTTGATGTTGTTCTGGGCCAGATCGACGATCGTGCGCACCCACTTCTCCTCGGCTTCGGCGGTCACCTCGGCACGCGTGAGACCGCTCTGCTCCAGACGCGCGATCAAGTGCGCGAGGTGGATGGCCTGCTCGTTCAACATGTGCGGGAAGTTCACGGTGAAACCCGACTGCGTCTGACTGACGATGAAGCAGTTCGGGAATCCGCGGCTGTGGAATCCGTGCAACGTGCGCGTGCCGTCGGCCCAGTGTTGGGTGAGGGTCTCGCCGTCGACGCCCTGCAACTCGTAACCCGACCGACGCGTGTACTCGGTTCCCACCTCGAAGCCCGTGGCGTAGATGAGACAGTCGAGTTCGTACTCGACACCGTTCACCACCACGCCCTTCTCGGTGATCAGTTGCACTCCCTGCCCATCGGTGTCGATGAGATGCACGCTCGGTCGATTGAACGTGTCCAGATATTCGTCGTGGAAGCACGGACGCTTGCAGAATTGTCGATACCACGGCTTCAATGCCGAAGCGGTCGCCGGATCGGTGACCAACTGATCCACGCGAGAACGAATCTGCTCCATCTTCTCGAAGTCGGCGAGCTCCATGTTTCGCGCCAACGAATCCGCCGACAGATCGATCTTCTCCTGCGAACGCAAACGAATGAGCAACTTGGCGATGATGTCGGTCCAACCGTCGTTCACCAGATCGACTTCGGCGTAACCACCGCTCACGAGCGTGTTGAAGTTGTCCATGCGCTCGCGCTGCCACCCGGGCTGCAACGACTCGGCCCACTCGGGATCGGTGGCACGGTTGTTGCGCACGTCGATGGACGATGGTGTGCGCTGAAACACGTACAACTCCTTGGCGGCGGCCCCGAGATGCGGGACGCACTGCACGGCGGTGGCGCCGGTGCCGATGATGCCCACGCGCTTGTCGGCCAACTTGCTCAGACCACCCGTGGAATCACCACCGGTGTAGTCGTAGTCCCAACGACTGGTGTGGAACGTGTGACCACGGAACGATTCGATGCCACGGATGCCGGGCAACTTCGGGCGATGCAACGGACCGTTGGCCATGATCACCCAACGCGCGCGCATGCGATCGCCGCGATTGGTGGAGATGATCCAACGACACGACGACTCCTCCCACACCATGCCCGTGACTTCCGTGGAGAAACACGAGTTGTCGTACAAACGGAAGTGCTCACCGATGGCTCGACTGTGCGCCAGGATCTCGGGGGCGTCGGTGTACTTCTTCTTGGGGATGTAGCCGATCTCCTCCAACAACGGAAGGTAGATGTACGACTCCACGTCGCACGCCGCACCCGGATAGCGATTCCAGTACCAAGTGCCGCCGAAGTCGCCGCCCTTTTCGATGACCCGCAGATCCTCGATGCCGGCCTCGCGCAAACGCGCTCCGGCCAACAGTCCTCCGAAACCACCGCCGATGATGGCCACCGTCACTTCGTCGAACAAGGGCTCGCGGGACGCGGGACGGGTGTACGGGTCGTCCAGATACTGCGCGTACTCGGAGATGTCGACGTACTGCTCGTTGCCATCCTCGCGCAATCGTTTGTCGCGCTCGAGGCGATACTTGTCGCGAAGCAGGTCGGGGTCGAATGTGTCGGTCATCGCTTCCTCACTTCACCAAATCCAACGCGTCATGGTCGAGTGCCTGTTGGCCATGTTGCGTGGCCATCTTCACGAACAAGTCATCGCCACGTTCGGTGCGGGCCGCCATCGATGTGGCCAACACGGTGATGACGAGACCCCACAACGAACCGAACCGGTAGTCGCGCCAACAGGTGTCGACGTCGTAGTCCACACCGGCGGCGTTCATGCGGGTCCGATACGACTCCAGCAGGTCCCGTTCCACGTCGCGACGGCGTTCGGGCGTGAAGCTTCCGGCAATCATGTAGGCGACGTCCACCATGCCCAGACCCTGGTTGGCGGTCTGCCAGTCCACGATCACCAACGGTGGTGCGTCGGGCGTGCGCGCGAAGAGGAAGTTGTCGGGGCGGAAGTCGTAATGCGCCAACGTGAGCGGTGTTCCCGAACCCTGCGCCCATCGTTCCACGTGCGGCGCGAAATCCTGAACGATGCGCGCGATCGGTTCTTCCAAACGCGCTCCGAGTCGCTCCATGAAGGCGGGCAACATCATGGAATAGAACATCGACAAAACCGCCGCCCGCTCTTCGACGGTGGCGGGATTCGGTGCGATCTCGTCCAGGGTGGGGTCGCCCCAACGAGGAGCGTGCATCAACACCGCTTGCTCGATGGCCAACTCGGCCTCGTCGAGACTGAGACCGACGAACTGATCGCCCTGCTCGGATCCGCTCAAATCCTCCATGATGAGACAGAACTGCTGGGCCTCCAGATTCAAAGCCGCGTGGTGGCACTTCGGAGCGCGAACACTCACCGTGGACGCGATGCGACTGTAGAAGTTGAACTCGGTGACGTAGGCCGTGCCACCGAACCCCGTGGCCCTCGCGGTCTCGTCCAACGACGGGAACTTGCCCATCACGGTGGCCGGTCGACCCGCGGGTTCGCTCCACGTCAGCGAGAACCGACCGTTGCATCCGGTCTGGCCAGTGCCCACGAATCCATCGAATCGACAGTCGAGCAACGTCGCCCCCGCCGACACGCCCGCGTCATCGAGCACGCGGGCCATCCACGCGGTGTCGATCGTTCGCGGATCGCTACGAATGTCCTGAATTTCCCCCATGTGACAACCCCCGAATTCCTACCGACAACCGTAGACCGCGGGCGGGCGCATTGGCACGCCCGTAGCCTGAACTCGTGAGCCTCGTGTCCGGAATTCGTGTCGGCATTCAGTTGCCCGAGGTCGAACGGGTGGTGCGCTGGCCCGAGTATCGCGACATGGTGCGAGCCGCCGAAGGGAACGCTTTCGACAGCATGTGGCTGGGCGATCACCTGCTGTACCGCGGCGACGGTCGCCCCGAGCGGGGACCCTGGGAGGCATGGACCATGTTGGCCGCCTTGGCCGCCGAGACCGAACGCATCGAGTTCGGTCCGTTGGTGGCCTGCGCCGGTTTCCATCCGCCGGCGGTGCTGGCCAAGATGGCCGCCACCGTCGACGAGATCAGCGGTGGACGATTCGTCCTCGGTCTCGGCGCCGGCTGGAATCGGCCCGAGTTCGACGCGTTCGGCGTTCCGTTCGATCGTCGCGCCGCGCGTTTCGAGGAGGCATTGGCCATCATCGAACCCCTCGTGGCCGGTCGTCGCGTCACGCGACACGGCGAGTTCCATGACATCGACGACGCCGTGTTGTTGCCCACACCCCTGCGCCCCGTACCCATCATGGTCGGCTCCGTGGGCGATCGAGTGTTGCGCGCCGCCCTGCCCACGGCCACTTGGTGGAACACCTGGTTCGACTGGTTCGGCAACTCCGCCGAGGGCTTCGCCGCACTGAACGAACGGATCTCCCAATTGTGCGCGGACGTGGGTCGCGACCAAACCACGTTGAAGCGCAGTGCGTGCCTGTTGGTGGTGACTGACCCCGATGCCGGAGAGCGGCCCCGCCCCGTCGACTATTCGGCGGCGACTCTCGCGGACGTGTGCGCCCGCATTCTCGAACTACGCGACGCCGGTGCCGACGAAGTGATCCTGGTCAGCGATCCCATCGACCGCCGCAGCATCGAACGCCTCGCCGAAGCAATCAGGTGACCATCATGACTCGACGCACGGGCATGACGGTCGTGGGAGCGATGCTGAGCATCGGGTTCTCCGTGCTCTCATTGCACCCCGTCGCGGCGAGCGTCGAGCAACTTCCGAGCGAAACGCCGAGCGACACGCCAGGCGACACGACGATCACCTCACTCATCGTCGAGCGGCTGCCCGGACGAACGGCTTTGGCCGCGCAATCCGTGGTGGAGGACATCGTCGATGTCGAGGCCCGTCGGGGCAAACAGCTCGGCGAGCGGTTCGAGACGATCGTTCTGGACGAACCCATCACCGTGGACGAGGCCGAGGAAGTCGCGAAGTCACTGGAACGCGACGGATTGGTGGTGTCGGCATCGCCCGACTATCCGAGGTACGCCTCCGTCGCCCCGAACGACCCCGAGTGGTCGAACCAATGGTCTCTGCGGGCGTTCAACGGTTCGACGAACGCCGGCATCGGCGTGGAGGGGGCCTGGACCTCGGTGCCGGGTGCCAACGACGTCGTGGTGGCCGTCATCGACACCGGCCGACCGAAGTTCAACGGAAACGATCACCCGGACATGAACGGCAACGTGGTGCCGGGCTACGACTTCATGACGTTGTCCGGCGGTGGTCGCGACCCCCGCGACGGAAACGGCTGGGATGCGAACGAGACCGACGAGGGCGACTGGGAAACCGCCGGCCAATGCGCCGGAGGTGCACCGGCCTCGAACCAGAACAGCTCGTGGCATGGTTCGCACGTGGCCGGCATCATCGCCGCCGAATCGAACAACGGACTCGGCATCGCCGGCATCAACCCCCGCGCCAAGGTGCAACACATCCGAATTCTCGGAGCGTGCGGCGGGATCACCTCCGACGAAATCGCCGCCATTCGTTGGGCCGCCGGACTCCCGGTGCCCGCGCAGAACGGCAACGCGGCGCCACCGATCAACCCCACTCCGGCCAAGGTGATCAACCTCAGCCTCGGTGGGGAGAGCCCGTGCAGCGACGCCGAACAAGCCGCCATCAACGCCGCCGTCAACGCCGGCAGCATCGTGGTGGTGGCGGCCGGCAACAGCAGCCTCGACCTCGATGTGAACGATTACGCACCGGCGAACTGCAACAACGTGATCACCGTTGCAGCCACGACCCAGAACGGATCCCGCCTGAGCCAATCGAATTACGGCTCCACCGTCGAGATCGCCGCACCGGGAAACGCGATTCGTTCCACCATGAACGCCGGCACCACCACGACCACGTCATCGTGGACGTACACCGACAAATCCGGCACCAGCATGGCCACACCGATCGTGGCCGGCGTGGTGTCGTTGATGTTGTCGTACCAACCGACTCTCACGTTCGTCGACGCTCGCTACATCCTGCAACAGTCGGCCTCGGCCTTTCCGGGTGGCTCCACCTGCGGCAGTAGCCCATCCAACACCGTCTTCTGCGGTGACGGCATCGTGAACGCCACCGGCGCGTTGCAAGCCTTGACGAACTACAACCGGCGAGGCGCCCTGGTCGATATCACTCCGAATCGCGTGCTCGACACCCGTGACGGAACGGGCGGCGTGCCGCGCGAGCGCGTCGGCAACTTCTCGGGAACCGCGAACGACTTGCGTTTCCGCGTCCTCGGCGCCGGTGGGGTTCCGAACCTCGGCGTGGCCGCCGTGTCGCTGAACGTGACCGCCACCCAAACGTCGGCCCCCGACGAGGGCGGTTACGTCACCGTGTACCCCTGCTCGACCGGGCGACCCGACGTCTCCAACATCAACTTCACCAGCGGCCAGATCGTGCCCAACGCCGTCATCTTGTCGGCGGGCTCCGGTGAGATCTGTTTCCACGTCTACGGATCCGCCCACCTCATCGTCGACGTGTATGGCTGGCTGCCGTTCGGCGCGGGCTTCACCACGGTGACTCCCAATCGCGTGATGGACACCCGCAACGGAATCGGTGTGGCGAACGTGGCGCGCGTCGGCAACTTCACCGGAACCGCTCCGGACTTGGCGTTCACCGTGCTCGGTGCCGACGGCATTCCCACCTCGGATGTGTCGGCCGTGTCGCTGAACGTGACCGCCACCCAAACCTCGGCCCCCAACGAGGGTGGCTACGTCACCGTGTACCCGTGCGCCGTCGGACGACCCGACGTCTCCAACATCAACTTCACCAACGGTCAGATCACGGCGAACATGGTCATCGTCCCCGTGGACATCAACGGTCGGATATGTCTGCACGTGTTCGGTGCCGCCCACCTGATCATCGACGTCAACGGCTGGTTCACGACGGGGGCCGGCTTCACCACCGTGGACCCCAGCCGAATCATGGACACTCGCGACGGAACCGGTGACGTGACACGGGCTCGCGTTGGCAACTTCACCGGAACCGGCACCGACCTGGTGTTCACCGCCGTGGGCCGTGGCGGGGTGCCCGCCACCGGGGTGTCGGCCGTGTCGCTGAACGTGACCGCGACCGAGACGTCGGCCCCCAACGTGGGCGGCTACGTCACGGTGTACCCCTGCGACACCGGGCGACCGAACGTGTCCAACATCAACTTCCGCGACCGCCAGATCGTGGCCAATGCGGTCACCGTTCCGGTCGACGGGAGTGGGCGGATTTGTCTGCACGTGTACGGCTCGGCCCACCTGATCATCGACGTCAACGGCTGGTTCCCCGGCGACACCCCCTAACCAAAACCAAAATGCGACAATTTGTCGCTTTACGTACATGAGCCGTGTACACAAAGCGACAATTTGTCGCATTTGAGTCTTGACCAAACGCTGATTCAGATAAGTACGTGTCTACCGACAACCTCTAGCATTTCGAGGGTCGGGAGAGACACGTGAGCGCAGCAAACATCGGCACCATTCGACGTCGTGGATTGTCCACCGTCGTATTGCTCTCCCTCATCAGCCCCCTCGTGGCGGTGGCCACCCCCATGGCTGGAGCCACCACTCGTTCGTCCCTCGATCTTCCCGCGAGCGACGCATCCGCGCGGTCACGGATCGTCACCGTGGGCACCGACTCCGATCTGGCCGGGGTCATCGCCGATCTGGCTCGCGCCGGCATCTCCCCCACCAATCGCTTCACGACCCTGTTGAACGGTTTCTCCGCCGACCTCAGCGACGATCAGGTGCTCGCTCTGCGGTCCGACCCTCGGGTCGTCGCGATCGAGGATGACGGCGTCGTGAGCACCGAGCTCACCGACGAGATCGACGAATCCGGCGACATCATCCCGGGCCGTTACATCGTGCGCCTTCGATCGGGCTCGAGCTTCACCGCCAAGTCGTCCGTGCTGTCGATTCTCGGAAACGGGATCGTGGCCACCTACAGCGCGGTCTTCCCGGGTTACGCGGCCACGTTGACGGCGACGCAAGTGAAGCGACTGTCGGAGCACAGCGCCGTGCTGTCGATCGAACCCGACCGTGTGGTTTCGATCGCCGGGGATCAACTGAATCCGCCGTGGGGACTCGACCGCATCGACCAGCCGTCGTTACCGCTCGATGGTCATTACGTCGATCGCTCATCGGGCGCCGGCGTGAACGTGTACGTGGTGGACACCGGAATCATCAACCACCCGAACTTCGGCAACCGCATCGCCACCGGTCGCAACTTCGCGGCCAACGCCAACGGAGTGGTCACGTCGTCCAACACCACCGACTGCAACGGCCACGGCACGCACGTGGCCGGCACCGTTGCCAGCACCACGTACGGTGTGGCGAAGGCGGCCACACTTGTTCCCATTCGTGTCTTGAACTGCGCGGGTAGCGGTTCGACCTCCGGTGTGATCTCCGGAATCGACTGGGCCATCAATCACCACGTCGGCACCACGCCGGCGGTCATGAACCTCAGTCTGGGTGGCGGTATCAGCTTCGATCTCGACGC
>JAIXWJ010000052.1 GCA_027491335.1 Actinomycetes bacterium
TGCAACATGTCGGCGCCTCGAAAGTTCGCCGTCGTCACGTCGACTCCGCGTAGGTTCGCGGCCCGCAGTTTGGCCCACGAGAAGTTCGCTCCCGTCACCACGGCGTCGCGCATCTGCGCGAACACCAGAATCGCTCCCGACAAGTCGGCGTCGCTCAGATTCGCGCCGGTCAGATCGGCACTTCCCAATCGAGCGCCTTTCAGATTGGCGTCCGACAGGTCGATCCCGGCCAACTGCGCGCCCGACAGGTCGTGGCCGGCCAAGTTGGCTCCGGGTCCGATATCCAGAATGCGCCGACAGATGACGACGCGTCGCTCGATGCCGCTCATGATTTCCTCCATCGCACCCAGCGTTGCCACCGTTCCCTCGCGGGTGGTTGGCGGATCGTCATGGGGCTGGGTCCCTCGGATCCTCGTTATGGACGAACCGAACCGTAACGAATGCAGCGAGGCGATGGCGAACGAATTGTCACACCGTTTTGGCGTTCTGGGTAACCGAAGTGACCGGAAACGGGCACATTTGATACCCAGAACGGCGGTGATGGGTGGGGTAGGTCACATGCGTTGGATGATGGTGGCGGTTCCCATGCCGCCGCCCGTGCACATGGTGATGAGCGCGGTTTCCTTGTCCTGACGCTCCAACTCGTCGAGAGCCGTCTGAATGAGGATCGGTCCGCTGCCGCCGATGGGGTGACCCAAGGCGATCGCTCCGCCGTTCACGTTCACGTTCTCGGGGGTGATGCCCAGTTCGCGCATGGCCTTCAACGGAATGGCGGCGAAGGCCTCGTTGATCTCCCACAGGTCGATGTCGCTCACCTTCATGCCCGCGCGCTCGAGGCACTTCTTCGACGCCGGTGCGGGCGCGGTGAGCATGATCACGGGTTCGGCTCCGGCCACCGCCGACATCATGATGCGAGCGCGCGGCTTCAGGCCGTGAGCTTTGGCGTACTCGGGGCTGGTCACCATGATCACTCCGGCGCCATCCACCACACCCGACGAGTTGCCGGCGTGGTGCACGTGGTTCACGCCCGCGATGTTCGGGTACACCTGCTTGCACATGTCGTCGAAGGACTTCTCGAAACCGTCCAACACTCGACCACCCAGACGCTCGAACGACGGAGCGAGACCGGCCAACGATTCCATGGTGGTGCTCGGGCGCAGGTGCTCGTCCTTGGCCAGTGCCACCGAACCATCGGGGTTCAGAATCGGCACGATGCTGCGATCGAAGCGTCCCTCTTCTTGGGCTCGCGCGGCGCGCTTTTGACTCTCGAACGCCAGGGCGTCCACGTCTTCGCGGGAGAAACCTTCGATGGTGGCGATGAGGTCGGCCGAGACACCCTGGGGCACCAGCGGGTACATCGCGCGCAGCGCGGCGTTTCCGACCGTGAAGTCGGGCGGGCCGCTGGGCGCGGGCCAACGCGACATGGATTCCACGCCGCCGGCGACCACCACGTCCTGGTGTCCGGCCTGCACGGCCATCGCGGCCCATGACACGGCCTGCTGGCCCGAGCCGCAGAAGCGGTTGATGGTGACGCCCGGGGCCTCCACGGGCCATCCGGCGGCCAGAACCGCCATGCGGCCGATGCACGCACCGTGATCTCCGGCATCGTTGCCGTTTCCGATGATGACATCGTCGACGTCGGCGGCGTCGAAGCCCACGCGTGCCTGCAGGCCCTTCAAGACCTGGGCGAGCAATTCCTGGGGATGGATGTGATGCAAGGAACCGGTGTCCTTGCCCTTGCCGCGCGGGCTACGCACTCCGTCGATGATCCAAGCTTCGGCCATGATGACTCTCCTCGTCAGTGGGAACGAGGAAACCGTAGTGGACGGCGAAGTGGGTGACTCGCCTCAGCCGGCGGTGCCGGACTGCTGGTCACCCGACGACATGGCCTGAATGATGTCGGTGCGGGCCCGGGCCACGCGGGACCGGATGGTTCCCACGGGGCACCCGCAGATCTCGGCGGCCTCGTGGTAACCGAGACCGAGCACCTGGGTGAGAACGAAGGCGTCGCGGCGGTCGGGGTCCAATACGGCGACCAATTGCGTGAGTTCAAGGGCGTGGGCGGGACCCGCGACTTCGTCGTGACGACCACTTTGCAATCGTTGCAGCAGATTTCGGCGGCGGGTCCGCGAACGAATGTGGTCCGCGCACGCGCGGCGAGCGATGGTCAGCAACCACACCTTGGCATCGCAGTCACCGCGAAATCGGTGCAACGATCCGATGGCGCGGGCGTACGTGTCTTGGGTGACGTCGTCGGCGGTCTGGGTGTCGGTGAGATACGCGCAATAGCGCCACACGTCGGCCTGGCTCGTCTCCACGAAACGCGACAACGCCCGACGATCGCCTCGCTGGGCCAACATGGCCAGAGTGTTCAACGAATCGGGGCTCGACATGACTCTTTCATTATGGACGATCGCGGGAACCAACGGGTGCTTCGCGGAGACTGATGCTTCGTGGACGGAGAGGGAAAGGCCTTTGGTCCCGGCGGCGACGCCGGTGCCGTGAGTCGCGACGGCAGAATGTCGTCCATGGACTGTGTCGAGGCTCGCGACATTCTCTCGGCCGATCTCGATCACGAAGCCGGCGCCATGGAGGCTCGTGCCGCCCATCGTCATGCCGACGACTGTGTCGAGTGTCAACGGTGGTTCGACGACGTGGAGCGTCTGCAACGTCGCCTTCGAGTGCGCGAGGCCGAGGCGGTTCCGGACTTGTCGTTCACCATCCTGGAGCGCTCGCATCCACCTCGTCCCGGTCGTGCCGAATGGGTGCGGTACGCATTGGCCGTCTTGGCGCTCACGCAGCTGGTCATCGCACTTCCTTGGCTGTTCGCCAGCAATGATCCCAGTGCCACCATTCACGAATCCCGCCACATCGGTGCGATGAGCGTCGCACTGGCGTTGGGATTGCTGTACACCGTGAAGAATCCCTCACGGGCGTACGGAATTCTGCCCATCACCGCCGCGCTGGCTTTCACCATGTTGGTGTCGGCGGTGGTCGACGTGGTCCGCGGCGCCACACCATTGTTGGAAGAGTCCATCCACGTGTTGGAGGTGTTGGGCTTCGTGTTGGTCTGGTTGTTGGCCGGCCGACCCGGAACGCCTCGCTGGTTCCGACGCGCGCCTCGCTCGGTGAGCAGCGCCCCGTCGAGTCTTCGCGACGCGGCCTGATTTTCAGGGCGTCGGAATGTCGAAGCCCACGATCGCGCCGCCATCGGACGCGTTCGCCACGAAAGTGGTGCCACCATGGTCGGCGGCGGCCTTGGCCACGATCGCCAGACCGAGACCCGAGCCGGGCTGACTGCGCGATCCGATGGCTCGGTAGAAGCGATCGAACACGTGAGGCCGATCGGCGTCGGCGATTCCGGGTCCGTGATCGCGCACACGCACCGAACCGCCATCCACGTCGATCTCTACGGATGTGCCGGCGGGGCTGTACTTGATGGCGTTCTCCACCAGGTTCGAGATGGCGCGTTGCAGCGATCCGACGCGTCCGTCGATGGCGTTGCCGCCACGATCGTTCACGGTGATGGCTCGACCCGAGCGACGCGCGGCCCGCTGTGCGACATCGCGGGCCACGGCGACCAGGTCGATGGTCGTGATCGGCTCGTCGATCGGGTTCTGGTCGGTGGCCAGATCGACCAACTCGGCCGTGAGGTGACTGAGCTCCTCCA
This sequence comes from Actinomycetes bacterium, assembly GCA_027491335.1. Lineage (GTDB taxonomy): Bacteria > Actinomycetota > Acidimicrobiia > Acidimicrobiales > Ilumatobacteraceae > Casp-actino8. Next base: position 3,671 of record JAIXWJ010000052.1, read on the forward strand.
CCTCCGAACGAATGTCGGCCAGCATGGCGCGGCGGTCTTCGTCGGGGATGGAATCGAACATGTCGAGAGCCTCGACATTGGTTCGCAATGCCGTTAATGGGGTGCGCAATTCATGGCTGGCGTCGCTGATGAGGCGTTGCTGTTGGTCGAGCGACGTGGAAAGCGCGGTCATCATGGTCGAGAAGCTTCGACCGAGGTCGGCCACTTCTCCCGAGCCGGACACCGGAACCGGAATGGTGAGGTCGCGAGTGTCGGAGACCTGGCCGGCAACTTCGCTGAGGCGACGAATCGGACGCGAGATACGAGCGGCGATGAACCATCCGATGGCCAGAGCCAGAATCGTGGCGGCCAATCCGCCCATGATCAGGCGCCAGCGCATTCCCGAGAGAACCTCGCTCACATCGTCGAGGTCGCGGGCGGCCTGAAGAGCGCCGTTGGTGCCCCAGGGAATGGTGATGACGCGATAGTCGTTGCCATCGACGGAGGCCGTGTGCAAGTGAACCGAGTCGATGTCGCCGTCTCCGTCGTCGCCCGCCGCTTGTTCGAGGTCCTCGTCGTCGATGGGCAATGTGGGGGAGTCGGTGAAGCACGGTTCGAAGGTGCCGTCGGGGTAGATCAACTGCGCCGCATCGATGGGCTGAAGCAAGGCCAACGGGCACACGTCGCTTTGGCGAATCGGCGGTGCCATGACGTTGTTCTCGTCGTCGGATTCCTCATGGTCCTCTCGGTCGCCATGGTGACTCTCATCGCTCTCGTCACCCTCATCATGGTCTCGATCGATTGCTCGACCCACAACGCGCTGAGCGGAGTCCAAAAGCGAACGATCGATGTTCTCGTTCAATTCGGAATCCGTGGACCGGTACGCGGCGACTCCGCCTCCGGCCGACACCAAGGCGGCGATGATCGCCATGGCACCGCCGATCTTCCAGTGAAGCTTCATGATCGTTCCTCCCAATCGGACTCCGATGGAGGGCGCACCACGTAGCCGACTCCTCGAACCGTGTGCAACACGCGACCCTCGCCGCCTTCCTCGGTCTTGCGACGCAGATAGCCGATGTAGACGTCGAGCGAACGCGATCCGGTCTCGAAGTTGAAGCCCCAGATGCGGTCGTACAGAACGTCGCGCTCCAGAACGATGCCGACGTTGATCATGAGCATCTCGAGCAGATCGAACTCGGTCTTGGTGAGATGCAACTCGCGACTTCCGCGATGGACCGTGCGTGATCGGGGATCGAGGACCATGTCACCGACCGTCAGGGTGTCGACGGTGGAGCTGTCGTTCGCGGTACGACGCAACATGGCTCGCAAGCGGGCCGAGAGTTCCTCCAGTGCGAACGGTTTCACCACGTAGTCGTCGGCACCGGCATCAAGGCCGGCCACTCGATCGGAAACCTCATGGCGGGCGGTGAGCATGAGAATCGGAAGATGGCGGTGCTTTTCGCGGATCATTCGACACGCGGTGAGGCCGTCGATGTGCGGCATGGAAACGTCGAGAATCACCGCGTCGGGAAGCAAGCGTGTCACGGCTTCGAGGGCTTGCGATCCGTCGTTGACGGCGGTGACGTCGTAGCCCTGGAAAGTGAGGGCCCGAGCGAGGCTGGTGCGCACGCCGGGGTCGTCCTCGGCGATCAGGATGCGGGATTTGGCCGATTGGTCGTGATTGGACACCTGATCAGCGTACGTCGCGCCTGAAAGAGGCATGTAAGAACGCGCTTCTTACATGTTTCTTGCCCGTTGTTGCGGGAGCTCTTGCGGGGGCCGGGGAGAGTGAGTTCAGCCAAGGAGGCAACCATGATCAATCGTTCCGTCGCCATCACCATTGGATTCGTCCTCGTCGGGGGAGTCGGTGTCACCAGTGCATTGGGTTCGCTCGCCGGTGACCCCGTTGGCCCGACCGCCACCGTCGTGGCCGGCGCCAGCAACACCGCCGTCGACAACACCGTCGCGGTCGAGGCCACGACGCAGGACGCGAACGCGATGATGTCCGGGTCGAGTGTCGTCGACTCGACAACCACCAATCCGTCCATGTCCGCACTCGCGGCGACGGGAATGCCCAGCGCGCCGCCGCCGGCATCGATCGCTCGCGGTGGCGACGATGACGACGATGACGACGATGATGAGTACGACGACGATGAGTACGAAGACGATCATCACGATGATGATGATCACGACGATGAGGACGACGACTGATGATCGCCATGGACGACATCGCGGTCGATCGCACCACCGTGACGACGGGTCACGCGATCCCGGCTCCTCCGGCAAGCCCCATGCGCTTGCCGCGGCCGAGCCGGATCACGGACAACGACATCGCCGCCGCTCTGGCCGCCTACGTTCTGGTGATCACGGGCATGTGGTCGGTGCACGGTGGTCTCGCGGACATCAGCGGTGGATGGGCGTCGGCTTGGACGTCGATCACCGCGCTCAGCGGCCTGTACACCTCGGCCGTGGCGTTGATGGCTCTGGTGCTCGTCGCCCGTCCCAAGTCGCTCGAACGTCGATTCGGACTGGATCGCATGTTCGTGTGGCACCGAATCCTGGGCGACTCGATGGGACTATTGCTCGCGTTGCACGTGACCGCGGCGGTCGTCGCGTGGACGGCCGACTCCGGAGTGAAGAACGCGCTGATCGATCTCACCGGTGGCACGCCGTACATGGCGTTGGCCACGGTCGGTGCCGCCCTCATCGGAGTGGTGACGATCACTTCGTTGAAGGCGGTCAGACAGAAGCTGGCCTACGAAACCTGGTACTTCGTGCACATGTTGGCCTACGTCGGCATGGCGATTTCTTTCGGCCACGAGATTTATCTCGGGTCCGATCTTGCCAACGACAACGTCGCTCGGTGGTTCTGGGTCGGAGCGCACGTGGTCGTGGTGGCGCTTCTGATCGTGTCGAGGTGGGGCCGCACCGTGGTGGCGTTCCTGCGCCCATTGCGGGTGTCGTCGATCGAGCACGTCAACCACGACACGGTGGACATCGTCGTTGCGGGCCGGGGATTGCGCGCCCGCGAGGGTGATGCCGGACAGTTTTGTTTCGTGCGGCCGTTGGCTTCGGGTTTGTGGTGGCAATCGCATCCGTTCTCAATGTCGGCGGCACCCACCGTCGGGCGAATCCGGTTCACCATCAAGGATCGTGGCGACGCGACCCGTTCGATCACGGCGCTGAAGCCGGGAACACGAGTGATGGTGGAGGGCCCCTTCGGCGTGGTCACCCCCGATGTCCTGGACGGGGCCAAGGCGTTGTTCGTCGTCGGTGGCGTCGGAGTGGCTCCGGTGTTGGCGATGTTGGAACGACTCGGTCCGGACCACGAACCGGTGGTGCTGTATCGGGCGCACAGTGAGAAGGATCTCGTCCATCTCGACGACCTGCGCGCGGCCGCCGAACGTCTTGGTGGTCGTTTGCTGACGCTGGTGGGACCCACCGCCAAGCTCGCGGTGTCCGATCCCTTCTCGGCTCGGGTGCTGACCGCCGCGATTCCCGACGTGGCGCATCGCTCCGTGGTGATGTGCGGCCCCGACCGACTGCTTCACGCGGCTCGCGCCGGTCTTCGAGCGGCCGGCGTTCCCAAGAACCGCATTCATTCCGAACACTCCTGGTGGTGAGATTCATGAGCAGCTCCAATCGACGTCAGAACCGAGGATCCATGCAACGAAACGACACTTTCGCTCGACGGGTCGTGCCGGCCCTGACCCTCATCGGAGTCAGCGGCGGTCTTCTGGCCGCGCTGGACCGTCCGAGCGATGGTCTGGACGCGGCGGTCGGTCCGCCGCTCACCACCGGCACGGACGCGACGACGGTGACCATCGTTCCCACGGTCGCTCCGGGCACGGACTCGGCGACGACCGTGACCACCGTGGCGGGAGCTCAGAATCCCGCGACACCAGCTCCCACGGCGGCGCCGGTGGTGGAGACGACGGTGCCTCCGGCACCGATGCCGGTGGCCTGTGGGGGGATGATCCTCGGACCCACGATCGACACCAAGTACGGACCCGTTCAGGTGCAGGCGTCGGTGGATGGCACCGGATTCGTGTGCTCGGCCCAGGGTGTGGTGTGGCCCACCAGGGATCGTGAGTCCGTGAGCATCAACAATCAAGCCGTGCCATTGCTCGACCAATGGGCCGGATACCAGCACGACGCGTCGTTCACCTCCATCTCGGGAGCGACCTACACGTCCAAGGCGTACAAGCAGTCGTTGCAGGCCATCATCGATGGGGCTCGTGCCTGATATGACGATCGTTGTCGCTCCGGTGCGTCGCTCACACGCGGTGATGGGTTCGGTTGCCAGCGTGCACGTGCACGACGGTGCGAGCGAGACGTTCGTGGGAGCGGTCATCGACGACGTGCTGTCCGAGTTGGAGCGAATCGAATCGGTGTTCTCGACTTTTCGTCCCGACAGTGAGATCTCCCGCATCAACCGAGGAGAGTTGCATCATTTGGAAGCCAGCCGCGAAGTCATCGACATCCTGGACGCGTGCGTCTTCATGGAGTCCATCAGTGCGGGGGCGTTCTCGTGTCGTCGCGCGGACGGATCACTCGATCCGGCCGGCTTCGTGAAGGGTTGGGCCGTCGAGCGTGCGGCCCGACGTCTGGACGATGCCGGACTGCGACATTGGTGCTTGTCGCTCGGGGGAGACATGCAGATGGGCGACGCGCCCGAACCGCTCGACGAACAACCGCGGGGCTGGAAGATCGGCATCGCCGACCCGACCGATCGCGCTCGCGTGGTGAGCGGGCTACTCGTGCAACGTGGTGCGGTGGCCACGTCGGGCAGCGCCGAACGTGGTCGGCACATCATCGATCCGCGCGATGGCACACCCGCCGATCATTGGGCGTCGTTCACCGTGTGCGGTCCCAGCCTCTCATGGGCCGACGCGTTCGCGACCGCCGCGTGCGTGATGGGAGAGTCGGGTGTCGAGTGGGTTCACGGATTCGAGGGTTACACCGCTCTCGGTGTTCGTCCCGACGGATCGCTCGTCACACTCTGACGATCTTTCGACCATCGTCGCTCGGCGACGGAACCGCTCGGGTCACAACGCGGCGGCGAAGCGAACTTCTTCGCGCTCGCGCAAGGCGATGTTGACCTGTTGTCGTTCGAGAACCTGTTCGAGGGTCTTGGCCGACTGCGGAATGGCGTGCTCGGCGAAGAAGGACCGAGCGTCCGCACCGAGGGCCGCGGTGTTGAGAGTCGTCAACGGCTGCACCATGCGGATGATCGTGTTGACGGGGAACGTGATGTTGGCGTGTTCCCAGTTCTCGCGAACGAAGGACCAGGCGATCGAACCGTGAATTCGATTCTGCATCGCGCGAGCGAGTACGAAAGGTGCGTTCTGTGACTTCACCTCGCCGCTCAGTGCGAAGCGGCAGGTCTCGGCGACGAGTGTCGCGTCGTCGAAGTCGGCGAGTGCGTAGAGATAACGCAGTTGTTCCTGGGGGGTGCGGGCGGTCCGGAAGAGGTCCCGAAGTCGCCGGTAGTCGTTGGAGTCGCCCGTGGCGGCCAGGACCGAGGTGGCCGCCGCCGCGAGTTCCGGGTGCACGTCATCGTCTTTGTCGATGGACCGTTGGAAGATCGAACGGCATCGCTCGCGGGCGTCCTCGTCGCCACCATTCACGGCGAGCAAGGTCACCAGCAATCCGCGCAGCTTGGAACGCAGGTCGTCGTCGGTGGGCTTCGGCTCCCAGCCGATGTCTCTCACCGCGTCGGTCACGATCGCGCGCACTCGGTCGCGCAGTCGGGGTTGGTGCGATTCGGGAAGGATGCGAACGAGGCCGCGCAACCCGATGGCGATGGCCTGCCACACCGCGAGTTCGCGCTCATCGGTGAAGTCGGAGATGAACTCGAGATAGCCCGAGGCCGTCAGGCGACCGGCTACCACGGCGTTCCACGCGTCGTCCACCAGGTTGTATCGCTCGACGGTGGTCATTTCGGCCACCACCTCGTGGGAGAGCCGACCGAGCAATTCGGGGGAGTAGTCGACGCGATAGAAGCCGTGTCCCTCGGCGTTCACCACGATCGCGGCCGTGGGATCGTCAAGGCGCACCCGCAATTCCTCGGTGGTCATGAGGTGCTTGGAGATTTTCCCGTTCACCCGCAGGTGAACCGGAACGAGCCAGGTCTGGTTGGCCGCAACGGCGGGATCGAAACCGAAGCGTTGTTGGCGCAGCACGAGGTCGTGGCCGTCGATCCGAGCGGCGATCAGCGGATAGCCGGGCTGCCAGATCCAGGAGTCCATGAGCGCGCGAACGGGCTCACGACCACCATCGGCCTCGACGGTGGTTTCGATGGCGTCCCACAGATCCGAGGTCTCGGTGTTGGCGTAACTGTGCGTGCGCAGATAGTGGCGGATGCCGTCGCGGAAGCGATCCGCGCCGAGGTACTGCTCGAGCATTCGCAGAATCGAGCCACCCTTCTCGTAGGTGAGGACGTCGAACATTCCTTCGCAGTCGTCGGGAGATCGCACCTCGAACTCGATGGGACGGGTGTTCGCGAGCGAGTCGGTGTCGAAGGCCGCGGTCCGATCGAGGGAGAAGGTGGTCCAACGATCCCAGTCGGGTCGGTACGCGGCACAAGCGGCCACCTCCATGAACGTGGCGAAGGCCTCGTTCAACCAGATGCCGTTCCACCACTTCATGGTGACGAGATCTCCGAACCACATGTGCGCCAATTCGTGGCTCACGACGTCGGCGACCAACTGCTGCTCGGACTGGGTGCTGGTGGCGGGGTCGACGAGCAGCAGGGACTCTCGGTACGTGATGCAACCGACGTTTTCCATGGCTCCGGCGGCGAAGTCCGGGAGAGCGATCATGTCGATCTTGGCGTCCGGATAGGGAATGCCGTAGTACTCGACGAACCAACGCAGGCTCTTGGCGCCCACGTCGAGCCCGAACGCCGTGAGGTGCGACTTGCCGGGAACGTGAACGAGTCGAAGGGGAACACCGTCCACGTCGACGGTTGGTGTGGCCTCCAATGGACCGACGACGAAGGCCACGAGATAGGTGCTCATGGGCATCGTGTCGGCGAACCGCACGAGATTCATGATGCGCCCATTCGCCGATTCGATGTTCGTTCGCTCGATCTCGGGACCATTGCTGATGGCGAGATGGTCGGGCTCGCACACGATGCTGACCGCGAAGACCGCCTTGAAGTCGGGCTCGTCGAAACAGGGGAAGGCGCGCCGGCAGTCGGTGGACTGCATCTGGGACGCGGCGACCACGTGCTCGACACCGGCATCGTCTCGATAGGTGCTGCGATAGAAGCCACGCAACTTGTCGTTGAGCGTCCCGGTGAACGAGATGTCGAGCATCGAGGTGCCCACGGCAACGTCCTCGGTCGTGCCGATGATCAGTCGCTCGTTCTCGATGTCGAGCGCGTGCACCGCCGGCGCGCCATCGACGAACACGGAGGTGATGTCCAGTTCCTTCGCGTTGAGCGCGATGAGGCGAGTGGCGACCGTGACCGTGGTTTCGATCAGCACGCGCCCGGAGAACGTGGCGGCACCGAGGTCGGGCTCGAGATGCACCTCGTAGCGACGCGGCAAAACGTGTCGAGGCAGTCGAAATGGATCGAGATCGGAACGGGACTCGGGTGCGAGGGTCACGAGGGCATGGTAGTTCCCGCCCCGAGCTGGCTCATTTGGTCGAATCATTTGGCACGACCGGACCGCTCGGGGCAAGTAGCGTGCGGTGACGTGCCCGACACCCCCGCTCAACGACCGGCCCGCTACGACGTGGTCGGCATCGGCAACGCACTCGTCGACGTGATCGCCAACGCCGGCGACGACTTCATCGCGCGCGAATCCTTGGTGAAGGGTTCCATGACCCTGGTGGACACCGACCGTGCGCTTCACCTCTACAAGGCACTCGGATCGGCCATCGAGATGAGCGGTGGATCCGCGGCCAACACCGTGTGTGGCGTGGCCAGCTTCGGCGGCAAGGCGGCGTACATCGGAAAGGTCAGCAACGATGATCTGGGTCAGGTGTTCGGTCACGACTTGTTGGCCGTGGGCGTGCATTTCAGTCCCGGCAAGCACATCGATCAGATTCCGACCGGTCGTTGCATCATCGTCGTTACCGACGACGCGCAACGCACCATGAACACCTACCTCGGGGTGTCCAGCTATCTGGATCGGCACGACATCAACGAGCAGACGGTGGCCGACGGTCGGGTTCTCTACATGGAGGGGTACCTCTTCGATCGTGAGGACGCCAAGGAAGCGTTTCGGCACGCGGCGCGAGTGGCCCACGCCGCCGGGCGCGAAGTGTCCCTGAGCCTCTCCGACAGCTTCTGCGTCGAGCGACACCGTGAGGACTTCCGCTCTCTGGTGGCCGACGAAGTGGACATCCTCTTCGGGAATGAAGCCGAACTCAAGGCGCTCTACGAACTGGATTCCTTCGACGATGCCGTCGAGGCGATCCGCCGCGACAGTTCGCTGGCCGTCATCACGCGCGGTGCGCTCGGCACCTCGATCGTCACGCATCGCGAGGTGTTGCACGTCGATGCCGAAGACGTGAAGCAGGTCATCGACACCACCGGTGCCGGCGACCTGTACGCCGCCGGGTTCCTGTACGGATACACGAACGGATACGACCTCGTTCAGAGCGGTTGGCTCGGTTCGGTGGCCGCCGGCGAGGTGATTTCCCACATGGGTCCGCGACCGTTGGTCGAGTTGCGCACCCTCATGCCGGACTTCTGAGGGTCGCGATGTTGGAACATCGCGCCGTCGCCGAGCGTTGGTTGAGCGCCGAACCCGACGACGACATTCGGCGCGAGTTGAGTTCGTTGATGGACGCCGACGACTCCGAGTTGGCCCAACGGTTCTCCTCCGGATTGACCTTCGGGACCGCTGGCCTGCGAGCCGCCATCGGCGCCGGTCCGTCGCGCATGAACCGACTCGTCGTTCGCCGCGCCGCGGCCGGCCTGGTGGATCATCTCTTGGCGACCGTTCCGGGCGCGGCCGAGCGTGGGATTCTGATCGCCTGCGATGCGCGCCACAAGAGCGCGGACTTCGCCCTCGACACCGCGCGTGTGGCGGCGGCCCGCGGCATGCGGGCGCACCTGATCGAAGGGGTCACGCCCACTCCCGTGCTCGCATGGAACATCCCGCGCTTCGACGTGGCGGCCGCCGTGATGGTGACGGCCAGTCACAACCCTCGCGAGGACAACGGGTACAAGGTGTATCTGGGGCATGGCGCCCAGATCGTGCCGCCCGACGACGAGGCGATCGCCACGCGCATCGATGTCGTCGATGCTCCCACGGTGGCGCTCGCCGATGCGGATGATCCGCTCATCCAACGCGTGGGGGACGAGGCGACCCGCGCGTATCTCGAATGGTTGCCTACCGTGCGCCTGCTTCCCGATGTGCGAGGTGCCCGTGTCGGATACACGGCGATGCACGGCGTCGGTGGTTCGGTGTCGTTGCGGGCGTTCGCGGCGTGCGGATTGCCCGCGCCCGTGGTGGTGGAGGCCCAGCAGCGGCCGGATCCCGATTTCCCCACGGTGGTGTTTCCCAATCCCGAAGAGCCGGGAGCGATGGACATGGTGATCGAGCTCGGTCGTCGCGAATCGCTGGACGTCGTGATCGCGAACGACCCCGACGCCGACCGTCTCGGTGTCGCCATTCCGAGTGGCTCGTCCGGTGAATGGCGTTTGCTGCGGGGCGACGAGATCGGCTGGTTGTTCGCCGATCACATCTTGCGTCACACGAAGGGTTCCGATCGGCTGGTGGAGACCACCGTGGTGTCATCGTCGTTGCTGGGCGAGATGGCGGCCGCGCACAGGGTGGAGTACCGCGAGACGTTCACCGGTTTCAAGTGGATCGCCGATGCGGCGATGAAGGCCGATGGGTTACGTCTGGTGTTCGCCTACGAACAAGCTCTGGGTTACCTGGTGGCGAATCGACCGCTCGACAAGGACGGCTTGTCCGCGGCGGTGTTGATGGCCGAGATCGCGGGCCTGGCGGCCGAGGAGGGCACCACGATCGAAGGCCGCTTGGACTCCATCGCGGCCACGTACGGTCGTCATGTCACCGCCGAGCGCAGCATCAAGATGGATCCATCGTCCGGGGTGAATCTGGTGCGCGCATTGATGGCGACGCCCCCACCCGCGATCGGCGGACGAAACGTGGTGGCAGTGCTCGACTACCCGGAAGCGAACCTCGTGCGACTGTGGTTGGACGAGGTCGGCGGGCGGGGAGTGCGCTTGCAGATTCGGCCCAGCGGAACCGAGCCCAAGGTGAAGTTGTACGGCGAGGGCGTCGAGCTACCCGCGAGCGAACTGGAGCACCTGCTGCGCGAACTCGCCGACGTGGCCGTCTCGCTCGTCTGAGACGTCGAGACGTTCGAGAAATCCGAGCGTTACTCGGCGGTGCCCACCGGCGTGCCATCGATGATCTGGTCGAGGTACTCCGACAGTCCGTAGCCGACCTTGCCCTTGTGCTCGTCGGACACCATTTCCCAGCGCGTCATTCCCTCGCTGATGCGCGTGGTGAGCCATTCACCGTCGGGAGTCTGACGGCGGTTGCGCAACGGGATGAGGCTCATGACCTCGCCGGTGAATCGCCATTCGCGCTCGCTGCGACTGCTGCGCAGGACCGCTTCGATCTTGTCGTGGTAGGTGTCCTCGCCCTCGAAAACCGTGGTGATTTCGGCGTGGTCGCACAGGTGCATTCGCCCGTCCTCCCACACGAAGCCGCCACGGGTGCCGGGGCCGTTCTTCTTGGCCACGCGCGACAACATGAAGCCCAAGTTCTGGTCGAAGTTCGCGGTCAGCCACCGGTAGTACCAAGGGGCCTGCCAGTAGCGCGGTCCCCACGAGTGATCGCGCAATCCGAAACCGTTGATCTCCCATTCCTGGTCTCCCACGCGGATGCTTCCGTGTGCCTCGATCAACTGCTCGTAGTGGCCCTTGGCGAACTCCTCGCCCGGTGTCTCGTGCGGGGTGTCGGGTTCGCCGCCGAACATGCTGGAGCGACCTTGGCCGGTGAACGTGATGTGGGCCTCGCACTCGGCGTACGGGTTGTTCTTGAACGCGGTTTTGGGGTCGACCATCTGAGTGGGCTCGGCCAGAACGACCACCTTGCCGGAGAAGTCGATGCGCAGTTCCTCGAAGGGCTTCACCATGGTCCAGGTGAGGCCACCGGCGTCGAGGCGATCGTTGTTCTCGATGCTCGGTCGCTTGAACATGAACGCCACCGAACCATCGGGCAGATAAATGCACACGGTCATCTCGGCGTAGCCCTCGTTGGCGCGATTGCCCATTCGGAACCAGCCGCCGACCTTGTTGGTCGGGTCGAAACAATTGATGTACATGCTCTCGTTGAAGTTCGACTCGGGGCCGAGCTCGTGCATGTATTCGTCTTCAGGATCCAGTCGTACGCCCATGGGGCGAGGGTAGCCGTTCAGAAGAGGGTGAGTTGCTCCCAGGTGACCGCCACCTCGGTCACTGGTGTCCAAACGGCCTTGCGCCGCTTGCCGGGGCGCAAAACCTCCAGTTTTTCCGGGCGCAACGAGCGTGCCGCGCCGTGCGAATCGTGCACCGTGATGCTTCCGTCCCGCTCGACGCAGGAGATGCGACCCGTTTGCCAACGTCCCCGATCGGCGCGACGGAAGCGGACTTCCTCGCCGGCCGTCAATCCGATGCGGCGGAGCACATCGGCTTGTTCGGCGGTGAAACGGGGAGCCACGATCAGCGACTTCCGAACACGCGTGCTTGGAGTTTGCGCATTCCGGCGAGCCAACGTTCGCGATCGGCGGCCTTGCGTTGCTCGTAGTCGGCGACTTCGGGGTGGGGCAGGATCAAGAAGCGCTCGTCGGCGATCGCTTGGGCCACCACGTCGGCGACGTCGGACGGTTCCAGAACGACGCCGGCGGCGCGCACCACGTTCGTGGCTCCGGCGAAACCGCTGTCATCGCTCTGACGCAACATGTTCGTGTTGACCCCTTGCGGGCAGAGGCAACTGACCTTCACTCCGCGGTCGCCGTACGTGATGGAAACCCATTCGGCGAAGGCCACCGCGGCGTGCTTGGTGACCGAATACGGACCCGAGCCGATCTGGCTGAGAAGTCCGGCGGCCGACGCGGTGGAGCAGAAGTAGCCGCGTCCACGGGCGAGCCAATCGCCGATCAAGTGTTTCATCGCCCATCGATGAGCATGGACGTTCACGGCGAACGCCAGATCCCATTGTGACTCGGTGGTCGACTCCAGCAGCGTTCCGCCACCCACGCCGGCGTTGGCGAAGAACAGATCGATGCCGGGACCACCATCGGCTTCCAAGAAGTGGCGAGCGACCGACACCAGTTCGCGATTCCCGTCCTCGGTGGACAAGTCGGCGGTGACCGCCAACACCGAATTCGGACGAATCGCGTTCAGTTCGGTGGCCAACGCCGAGATTCCGTCGTTGTTCACGTCGCAGGCCACGACCTTGGCGCCGGCGGCATGGAATCGACGCACGAGCGCGTCACCGATTCCGCCCGACGCACCCGTGACGACGGTTCCGGATCCGTTCAATTCCATGTCCGGATCGTAGGTCGTGGGAGTCGGTGGGAACGACGCGCCGGGATCATGTGCCATGCCGCGTTATTCCCGAGTGACGACATTTCCGTGTGACGTCATTCCCGCGACGGACCAGGGGGTGCCCGATGTGTCCGACACCTCAGGTATACGATGCACACATCGAGTCCGAACGTGCGTTACGTTCACGTGGAGGCTTCCAGATCCGGGTTTTCCGGAGCTGGTGACGATCAACAGGGAGAATCCGATGACAGCTCAGGTGGCCGAAGAAATCGCCGAACTCGACATCAACGACATCAAGGTCGTGTCGGCCGAGGTGATCGATCGTGCCCTGTCGACCATCGACTCGGCTCTGGCCCAGATGGTGCGTCGCGAGTTGGTGTCGGCCGACGAAGTCAGCGACTTGTTGCTCGACGTGCGCAACTTGCTCACCACCGCCGTTCGCGGCTGAGCCGTCACTTCTTCGAGCGACTCGATCCTTTCGGGCGCTTCTTCGCGCGCCCGGAGTTCACCAGGTCCCCGAAAGCATCGTTCAAGCAGTCGCGCAACACCTCCGGATGCGTGATCGCACCCGCGTCCATGTTCAGGCCCATGTCGAGGCTGCCAACGTGCGACAGCAGCGTGAGGTTGAAGGCCACTCCACCGATGGGGCCCAGAGGAAAGTTGTTGACGATCTCCGATCCGGCGACGAAGACCGGGATGGGGGTTCCCTTCACGTTCGACGTGGCGAAGTCGACCGTCTGCGACTGAAGTCGGGCGACCCTGGTGATGAGAGCGGTCGGTAGGGTTGCCGCGATGCCGGCGGCGGTGTCCACGAGGGACGTTGCCGATCCGTTGGCCGCCTCGGTGGTGGCGGCGTTCACCGCGGCGAATCGTTCGCGTACGTCCATCTCGGCGGTGGGCACGAGCATGCGGACCAACGAGAAGGCGTTGGTGGCTTCGCCGTCACCGGATTGCTTTCGTGTGCTGATGGCCATCGATGCCCGTAGGTGATCGACCGGAGAGCCGAGTGCTCGGTGATAGCGACCGGCCGCGTCGGCGGCGGCGCAGAGAAGAACGGTGTTCAATGTTCCGCCGAGCGCGCGAGCGGCGTCGCGACAATCCGCGAAGGGTGCGCTGAGAACCTCGGCTCGTCGTCGGAGCGAACGAACGTTCCACAGTGGCGAACGCGCGGGCTCGACGTCGGTCATCTGACCCAGCGCCGATCGAAGCGATTCGATGGTGGCCGAACCGTTCGCCGGAATCTGCGAGGGATCGGCGATCATCTCGCGAATCTGCTTGACCATCGCCATCGGCAACTTCAGCGGACCGGACAACATCTCGCGCCACAGATCGACGTTCAGCATCGACGAGGAGTCGGAGGACGGATGCCAGTCCAGCGGAGTTGGTTCTGGCGCGTCTCGCTCGAAGTCGAAGAACTGAAGAGACAACTGCACGCTGCCCTCGCCATCGGCGATGGAGTGATGCAGTTTCTCCACCAGCACCGCGCGGTCGCCGTCGAGACCCTCGATGACGACGAATTGCCAGAGCGGTCGGGTGCGATCGAAGGGATCGTTGGTGATGAGCGTGGCCATGTCGAGCATTTGGCGCATGGAGCCCGGGGCCGGCAGCGACACGCGGCGCACGTGGTAATCGATGTCGAAGTCGGGATCGTCCACCCACAACGGTGGCGTGAGATTCGCCGGCGAGGACTGAACGCGCTGACGCAGACGGGGGATGGCGATGGACGCGCGTTCCATGCGACGACGCAGGCGATCGAAATCGGGCGCGCGATCGAGAACCGAGATGTTGGCGAACGTCGACGAGAGGTAGGGATCCTTGTCGAGGCGCCACATCAAGCCTTCGGCTTCGGACATCTTTCGATCGAAGCGAATCCCGGTGTTCACGTGGTCAAGGCTACGGTTCGGGGGCGATGAAGCGTTTGGCGGGGCCGGTGGTTGTCTTGGCGTTGGGTCTCGGCCTGGTGGGGTGTGGTGCCGAAACAACGCAGGTGCGTCCCGACCCTCTCGAACGATTGCTCGCGACCTCGGAGTCCATGATCGTCCGTGCCAACGGCCCGGACACGTGGGAGGTGGTGGTGTGTCGGGTTCCTCGCGGAGCCACCGACCCGTTGTACGCGGAGTTCGACGACCGTATGGAGCGCGACGCCGACGAGATCGTTGCCCTTTTGCGTCCCGTGTCCGACTACTACGAACGGTGGTCGGGCGGACGGTACGAGTTGCGTTTCGTCCCGGCGGCGAACGAGGTCTCGATTCTGTCGACGGAGTCGTCTCAGCAGTGCGTGGATCGTGCGCTGGATCGATCGTCGCCGACCGCCGATGGAGTCGTCGTGGTGGCCGATGCACAACACGATCGGAGCGCGGAGGGTGGCCGAGGAGGTCCGGGCTCGCCGTGCGTCGACGACTGCTCTGCCAAGACGACTGGACGATACGTGTACGTGGGGGCATCCGACTTCATGTCGGTGTGGGGGAGCGAGCCTCCGCTCGATTTGATCGAACACGAGTTGGGTCACGGTTTGGACTGGCCGCACAGTTCGCTCGACGCCGAGAGTCTGGACGGAGTCGTCTACGACAGTCCGTACGATCTCATGAGCAACAGTGCGGCGGCCCGCGAGGCGGACGAGACGTTGCGGCATGGTCCGGGGATCCTGGCGGTGAATCTGCTGGCCGCCGGATGGTTGAATCGCACGGAGAGTTGGTGGCTCGGGGATGGCACACGAGTCGTCGAAGTGGGTGCGCGTTCCGACCACGCGTCGTCGAACCCGAGGTTGGTGTCGTTGTCCATCGACGAGTCCCGCTTTTATTCCATCGAATTGGTGAGTGCTTCCGGTGACGATGCGTTCCACGAGTCGGACTTCGTGTTGATTCATCGCGTGGAAATCACCCCCGGTTCGGGCTTCGACCGCCGTCAGTTTCTGGTGTCCGACGAACTGCGCGCGGGGGACGCGTGGACGCAGAACGGCGTCGCGGTGAGAGTTCTGACGATGGGCGACGGACGTGCGCGGATCGAGATCAGCGAAGCCGCTTGACGATCGGTCGGACGAGCAAACCGAGACCGAGACCGACAGCCGCTCCGCCGATGACGTCGCTGGCATGGTGGATGCGAACGAAGGCGCGACTGGTTCCGACCACCGCGGCCAGACCGAACCACAGAGGGGCCGACTTCTTGCCGTCCCACGTGGTGAGAACGGTGGCGGCAAAGACCGCCGAACTGGCGTGACCACTGGGAAAACTGCTGGTGGATGGGGTGCGCACGTCGAAGCGCTCGTCACCACTGCTGGTGGGGCGTTCCCGCTTGAAGATGCGCTTGACGCCCTGGTTCACGATGAGCGACTCGGCGCCGAGGAGGGCCGACAGAGCGATTGCCTGAGTGGCCCGCTTGTTGCTGGTGACTCCGCGGGTGGCGCCGACGAGATGCCAGATGAGGCTGAAGTCCCCGAGATGACTGGCGGCTTGGAACGCCTTGGCGGCCGCGGGATGGTTACGAACTCGTTCGAGCAGTTCGTCGACGCGTTGATCGAATCGGTCGACCTCCGGACCGAACATGCCCGAGCCGGGAGCGGGTGAAGAGGCCGTGGCGTCGATGTCGGAGGTCATGTCCCCGGTCAGGGTTCCAGTGTGTCGGCGAACGTGTCGATGATGCGTGCGATACGGATCGGATCGACGAACGGACCGAAGTGATCGAGGTCGCTGTATTCGATGTGGTTGCCCTTGGGCAGGCGATCGGCGATGGCTTCGGCGAAACCGGAGGGCTGGAAGGGCTCGGGGTGGCCGCTGAGAACCCAGACGGGGATGTCGATCTCGGGGAGCTTCTTCCAGAGGTTCGGAATGTTCGGGTTCTTGAAGTTCTCCGACTCCAGTTCGGGCGAGCACTTGAGGTGCATCATCCCGTCGTCGCCCTTGCGGAAACCACCCTGCACGTAGGCCTCGAGGGCTTCGGGGGTGAAGTGCGACATCGGGAGCTTGGACGAGTAGTTCTTGATGGCCTCGTCGAGCGACTTGAACGACGGCTTGCGACGGGCGGCGCCTTCGGCCAGAACGTTCGGACGATTTGCGGGGCGTCGAACATCGTCGGGGAAGAGAATGGGCTCGTACAGCAACAGTCCACGGAAGAGTTCCGGATGCTTCATCGCGGTGAGCAGCAAGGTGGCTCCGCCCATGGAGTGGCCGACGCCGATGATGCCGCCCTTTTGGGCGATGGCTTTGGCGGCGGCGGTGGCATCGGCGGCGTACCCGGACCAAGCGACCTTCCAGTCCTTGGGGGCGGCCGTGTCGCCGTGGCCGCGATGGTCGTGGGCGTAGCAGTGGAAGCGCTTGATGAGGTTGGCGGCCACGGGCTTCCAGCACAGGCCGTGGAACCCGTTGGCGTGCGACATGAGCATGTGGGGGCCGTTGCCGCCCAGATCGTGGAGTTCGACTTTGACGCCGTTGGCGGATGCGACTTTCACGATTGTGTACCCATGATCCCGTTCGTTGCCAAGACGGGGAATTCTACGGGCGACGAAGCGATCTTGGACGCCGACATTCCCCCCACCCAACTACCAAATTGCGACAAATTGTCGCTTTGTGTACACGCGGCATGTACACAAAGCGACAATTTGTCGCAATTTGGTGGGGTTAGTGGGAGGGGTCGCGGGGGAGACCCAGCAGGCGTTCCCCGATGATGTTCCGCTGCACCTGGCTCGTTCCGCCCGCAATCCGGCCCCCGGGGGCCGACAACAGTCCGAACGCGTCGGCGCCTTCCAAGGTGGACTCCACCCCGGCGATGTCGGCCCGCAGCATCGCCGTGTCGAACATCATCTCGGTGATCCCCAGCTTCATCAGCGACGCCGCGGTCGAAGCCACCGGGCCTTGGCGCTGCGCCATCGCCTTGTAGGCCATCCCCTTGGACAACAGTTTCGTCAGTTCCTGCGTTTCGGTCGCGCTCAGCTCTCGCCCGTGAGCCAGTCGCGAGATCGACTCCAGTCGACGTTCGAGTGAGATCACGCTCGTCCCGATGTGTCCGCGTTCGGAGGTGAGCACCGCCATCCCCACGCCCCATCCGCCGTGCAGCGGGCCGAGCAACGCATCGGCCGGTAGTTCCACGTCGGTGAAGAACACCTCGTCGAACTCGGCCTCGCCGGTCATTTGCTTCAGGGGTCGGATCTCGATTCCGGGCAGGCTCATGTCCATCAGGAAGAAGCTGATTCCCTTGTGCTTGGGCGCATCGATGTCCGTGCGCGCCATGAGGATTCCCCAGTTGCTGTAGCGCCCGCCCGAGCACCACACCTTCTGGCCGTTGACGATGTACCGGTCTCCGTCGCGCACCGCTCGCGTGCTCAACGAACCCAAGTCGCTTCCGGCTCCGGGTTCGCTGAACAGCTGACACCACACGTGATCCGCGCGCAGCGTCGCGTTCAGATGAAGCTCCTGTTGTTCGGGCGTACCGAACTTCTGGATCGCGCCTCCGGCCAACACCAGACCCACCATGTTGAACACGCCCGGCACACCGGCCAACGCGCACTCGTACAACCATTGGGCTTGGTGGGCCGCGGTCAGTCCCTGTCCGCCGACCTCGGTCGGCCAATGAATGCCCGCCCATCCCGACGCGTACAAGTGTTTCTGCCACGCCAACCCGGCCGTCACCAGATCGGGCGGACAGATCGCGCCGTAGTCGCGCGGGGCGACGGGCTTGTTCGCGGCCAGCCACTCACTGGCCTTCTGGCCGAAGTCCTCGACGCTGATCATCATGCTGCCCCTCTCGAATTCGTCGCCGGACTCGTCAGTGCGAAACCGACGTCACTTGAAGAACGGCAAGAACAGTGCGGTCTCCTCACCGAGGTTGCTCGGTACCGCGTACGTGGAGCGATCGGTGATGGTGTCCCAGTTGCTCTGCACGTCCTCGGGAGTGAGCGCCGCGTTGTAGTAGCCGTTCGTCTCTCCGAGGAACACCTGGGCCACGCGACCGCCTCCGACCGAGAACAACTGGCCGGTGACGGGGCAGTCCTCGTGCGCGAGAAAGGCCACCAGAGGCGACACCAGGCCCGGATCCAGTTTGTCCTTCAGGCCACCGAGGATGTTCTCGGTCATGCGGGTCATGGCCAGCGGTGCGATGGCGTTGGCCTTGATGTTGAACTTCGCACCCTCGACGCCGAGCACGCGCGTGAATCCGACCAAGCCCATCTTGGCCGCGCCGTAGTTGGTCTGACCGAAGTTGCCGAACACACCGGCGGCCGACGAGGTGGAGATGATGCGGCCGTAGCCCTGTTCGCGCATGCGCACGAAGGCCGGCTTGGTCACGTAGAAGGCGCCCTTCAAGTGAACGTCGAGCACGGGATTCAGGAGGTCGGGCTCCATGTTGTGGAACGCCTTGTCGCGCAGGATGCCCGCGTTGTTGATGACGATGTCGACGCGCCCGTAGGTGTCGATGGCCGTCTGCACGATCGCCTCGCCGCCTTCGGGGGTGGCCACCGAGTTGTGATCGGCCACGGCCTCGCCGCCGGCGGCCTTGATCTCGTCGACGACCTTCTGAGCCGCCGACGCGCTCGCGCCGGTTCCGTCGACGGAGCCACCCAAATCGTTCACCACGATCAACGCACCACGCTTGGCCATGAGCAGAGCGTGCTGACGACCGAGGCCACCGCCCGCTCCGGTGATGATCGCAACCTTGCCGTCGTATCCGAGTGCTGACATGGGTACCGCTCCTGACGTGTGTTCGTGGGAAGTGACGGCAGACGCTAGCCGAGGGCCTTGGCGGCCCGCTCGGTGAGCGACTTGTAGTCGAGCTTTCCATTTCCGGCCCGACCAACGGTGTCCACTTCCACCACTCGCTTCGGCGCCTTGTACGCCGCGAGATGCGTCTTGACGTGGGCGATCAGCTCGGCTTCGAGGATCGTCCGATTCGGAAGCGGTTCGACGAGAGCCGTGATGGCTTGGCCGAATCGATCGTCGGGCAATCCCACCACCGCGGCGTCGGCGACGTCGGGGTGCAGCTTCAGCACCTCCTCGACCTCCTCGGGGTACACCTTCTCGCCACCGGTGTTGATGCACTGACTTCCGCGTCCGAGCAACTGAACCGTTCCGTCGGCGTCGACGCTGGCCCAGTCGCCGGGAATCGACCATCGCACACCGTCGAACACCACGAAGGTCTTGGCCGACTTCTCGGGATCCTTGTAGTACCCGATCGGTGTGTGTCCGCGCAGGGCCACGCGTCCCAACTCGCCGCTTCCGGGCAACACCTCGCGGCCATCCTCGGTGAGCACCTTGGTGTGCGGTCCGAGTCGGAAGGTGGCGGTCTTGGCCGAACCATCGGCGGTCGTGGTGTTCTGCGCCATGCCGATGGCCTCGGACGACCCGAGCGCGTCTACCATGATGAGGCGTTCGTTGTGGCGAAGCAATCCGGCCTTGGTCTCGGCGGCGAACATCACTCCGCTCGAGATGATGACGCGCAGTGACGCGAGGCTCCATCGCGTGGGCTCGGCGTCGAGCGCGCGCAGGATCGGTTTGGCGAACGCGTCACCCACGATCGACATGGAGTTCACGGCCAACTGGTCGATGGTGTCCAGCAGCTCCACCGGATCGAATTTGCGGCCGCGCATGGTGACGATCGATCCCGCCATCATCAGATTGCTCATCGCGTTGAAGAGTCCCGTTCCGTGCATCAACGGAGCGGCGGGAAGGTTGCGCGGTCCGATTCTGGTTGTGCGGGCGACGAGAGCATCGTGGTCGGGTGTCGGTGGCAGTTTCACGCGATTCGCGTCGTCGAGTGCGAGCAAAAGGTCTTCCTGTCGCCACATGACACCTTTGGGCATGCCCGTGGTGCCGCCCGTGTAAATCAGCAACAGGTCGTCACCCGAACGCAACCAAGGTCCGACCACCGGCTCGGTGCCACCGTTGGCAGCCGTCGCCTCGTAGTCGGTCGCCCATGTCGGACACGGGCCACTTCCGTCATCGACCCACAACCACGAGACGACGCGGGGCACCCGATGACGCAGACCCTCGATGGTGTCGGCGAAGCATCCGTGGAACACCACGGCCACCACGTCGGCGTTGTCCCAGATGTAGACCAGTTCGTCGGGCGTGTACCGGTAGTTGGTGTTCACCGGGGCGAGGCCCGCCTTGAACGTGGCCAGAATGCTCTCCAGGTACTGAGGACAGTTGTACATGTACTGCGCCACCTTGTCCTGATGGGTGGCTCCGGATTCGAGCATTGCCGTGGCGATGCCGTTCGCTCGCCGATCGAACTCGGCCCACGTGTAGTGCAGTTCCGATCCGTCACGGTGGGAGAAGCCGTATTGGGCGGGTGCGTCCGGAATCGCTCGAGCGATGGCCTCCCACGAATCGGCGAAGTTCCATGTGGGGCTGGGTCCGAGGGTGGGCACGGGTGCGATGGTACGCCGTGCACCTCGGTGGGAATACTCTCGCCGTATGGATTTCCAGATGCCGTCCGCCGATGATCCGCGCCGGATCGCCGTGCGCGACTGGATCGCCGCGAATCCTCGCCCCACCGGCCGACAGTTGGCCGAGGCCGGCTATGTCGCACCGCATTGGCCGAAGCCGTTCGGCCACGACGCCGATCCGATCCATCAGTTGATCATCGACGACGAACTCGCCAAGGCCGGTATTCGTCGTCCCGCGAATCCGATCGGTATCGGCTGGGCCGGCCCCACCATCCTCTACGCGGGCACCGACGAGCAGAAGAGTCGCTACCTGATGCGATTGCTGTCGGGAGAGGACTTCTGGTGCCAGTTGTTCAGCGAACCCGGAAGCGGAAGCGATCTCGCCAATCTCGGCACGCGCGCCGTTCGCGACGGTGACGAGTACGTGGTGAACGGACAAAAGATCTGGACCAGCGGAGCACAACACGCGAAGTACGGAATCCTCATCGCGCGCACGAACCCCGACGCGCCCAAGCACAAGGGCGTGTCGTACTTCGTCTGCCCGATGGACACTCCGGGCATCGAAATCCGGCCCATCAAGGAGATGACCGGCGCATCCACCTTCAACGAGGTGTTTTTCACCGATGTCCGCTTGCCCATCGAGAATCTGGTGGGCGAACCCGATGAGGGTTGGCGTTTGGCGAAGGTCACGTTGGGCAACGAGCGGGTGTCGTTGTCGACGGGCGGCGTGCTGTGGGGGAGCGGGCCGACGGCTCTCGAGATGCTCGACGCCGTGCGCGAACGAGGACCGATTTCCGATCCGGTGATGCGACAGCGGTTGGCGGGCGTGTACATCGAGCACGTGTTGCTCGACCTCATCCGAATGCGAACACTGTCGGCGCGCCTTCGCGGTGAGCAGCCCGGACCCGAGGCCAGCATTCGCAAGATCCTGGCCGACGAACACGGACAGAACGTCATGGAGGTCGCCCGTGACATTCTCGGTGCCCACGCGTTGTTGCGTCAGAGCCACGACAATTCCGCGCGCGGCGAGCACAACGGACTCGGCGGCGGTGGCGGCGTCGGCTTGCGGTCGCTCGATCACCCGGGTTGGTTCGACGGCTACATGTTCGCTCGTTCACTCACCATTGGTGGTGGCACCGGCGAAGTTCAGCGCAACATCGTGGCCGAGCGAGTGCTCGGTCTGCCGCACGACATCGATTCGCTGGCGGGAATGACATGGTCGCAGACGCAACAGGCACAGTCGGCGAAGGGTGCGAAACCATGAACGGCGCCCTGCGTGCCAACCGCAAGTCGGAACGTCCGACGCATCCGACAAAGATCGCGTTGCTGGAGGCCGGTCGTGCGCTGGCCGAGGAGCACGGTCTCTACGGCTACACGGTAGAAATGCTCCTCGACTCGTCGGGCATCTCGAAGGGTTCGCTGTACCACCACTTCTCGGACTTCATGGATTTCGTGGAGTCTGTTCAGGTGGGGGTTTTCGCCGAGTCGGTGAGAGTGGACATCGACAACGCCAAGGAGGCGTTCGAGCGGGCCACATCCAAGGAGGACTTTCGCCGGTTCATCCTCGCGGTGGTGGGCTCGGCGTTTCTCCCGGACCGCCCCGATCTGCGCCTGTTGCGGGCCAGCATGGTGGGGGCCACCCGTGGGCGCGAGGAGTATCGGGCTCGGCTCGGAGCAGAGCAACTTCGCTTGCGGGAGATGCTGGCCGATGTGATCATTCAGGCCCAGAACCGCGGGTGGGTCCGTCCCGAGGTGAACCCCGACACGGGCGCGGCGTTCATGCTGGCCTATTCCTTCGGCTTGGTCATCGACGAAGTCACGGGGAAACCGGTGGATCCTCAGGGGTGGCAGGATCTGGTGATGGCCTTCATGGACCGGGTCATACTGGTTCAGACCTGACCGGTCGTCCGGCCCGGCTCCGCCAAGCGATACCCTGTTCCCATGGCCACCCATGCTCGTATCGCTGGACTTTCTCGCTCCCGTCGCCGTTTAGCGTCAATTGGTGCACTGTCGCTTCTGGGCGCGCTGGTCGCCTGTGGCGGCGACGACTCGTCGTCGGAAGGCGCGACGACGGTCGACACATCGAATCCCTGCCCGCTGCGGTCGGCCGTCGAGGACGGTCCATTGATGATCGCCACCACCGTGGCTCCCATCACCAGCATCGCGGCCAACATCGCCGCCGGAACCGACACGCGCATCATCGGTGTGGTGCCCGAGGGCACCAACAGTCACACCTACGAACCGCCGCCGAGCGTGGCGGCCACACTCGAAGAGTCGCACATCGTCTTCATCAATGGACTTGGCCTCGAGGATCCGACCCGCGAGTTGGCCGACGCGAATCTGCGCGAGGGCGCCGTGGTGTGCGAACTGGGTACGGCGATTCTTCCCGAGGACGAGTGGATCTTCGATTTCTCCTTCCCGAAGGAAGGTGGCAAGCCGAACCCGCACGTGTGGACCAATCCTCCGATGGCGGGCGACTTCGCGGCCCTGCTTCGTGACTCGTTGTCGGCCGCCGATCCCGACAACGCCGACGTGTACTCCAGCAATTACGACGCCTTCGTGGCCAAAGTCGACGCGCTCGACACGGCCATGGCCACCGCTTCGGCCACTCTCGACGCTTCGCAGCGCCAACTCCTCACGTATCACGACGCGTACGCGTACTTCGCCGCCCATTACGGATGGTCGGTGATCGGAGCCATCCAGCCGTCGTCGTTCGAGGAGCCCACTCCGCGCGAGATCGCGGATCTCATCACGCAGGTGAAGGAATCGGGCGTCGCCGCCATCTTCGGCAGCGAGGTGTTCCCGTCCAACGTGCTCGAGCAGATCGGTGGCGAGACCGGCGTGCGATACGTCGACGTTCTGCGCGACGACGACCTTCTCGGCGCGCCGGGGGACCCCGAGCACTCGTGGCTCGGTTTGATGCGATTCAACTACGTGACCATGGTCGAGGCCCTCGGCGGCGACGCGAGTGCGTTGACGACGGTCGACGTCTCCGACGTCGGTCCCGACACCGCGGAGTACCCGCAGTGATCAACACGGTGGCAACCGCGCCCATGGTGCGTTTCGACCACGTGTCATGCTCCTACGGGAACGGGCCGGTCATCGAGAACGTCGATCTGACGATCGCTCCCGGCGAGTTCGTGGGCATCGTCGGTCCGTCCGGCTCGGGCAAGACCACGCTTCTGCGGGCCATGCTCGGCTCGGTGAAGCCGGTGCACGGTTCGGTGATGCGATCGTCCGGACTCCGGGTGGCGTACGTTCCGCAGATCGAAACCGTCGATTGGAACTTTCCGGTGACGGTGTCCGAAGTGGTGGCCATGAGTCGGCCGCAACGCTCGTGGTGGCCGAAGCTGCAGGCCGACGAGAAGGCCGAGATCGAACGCGTTCTCGAGCACCTCGGACTGGCCGGTCTGTCGTCGCGCCACATTCGCGAGCTCTCGGGCGGACAACAGCAACGAGTGTTCCTGGCCCGTGCGCTGATGCAGAAGCCCGACCTGCTGGTGCTCGATGAGCCCACGGCCGGAGTCGACGTGCGCACCCGACACGAGGTGCTCCACGTTCTGGCCGACCTGAATGAGTCCGCGCCCGATCGACGCGATGGCGAGTCCGGAATCGCGATCGTGCTCACGACCCACGATCTGAACGGCCTGGCCGCCCACCTTCCGCGACTGATCTGTTTCAACAGAACGGTGGTGGCCGATGGTGCTCCCGGCGACGTGTTGAAGCCGTACTTCCTCGAGCGCACCTATGGAGCACCCATGGAGGTGTTGCAGCACGGCGGGATGCCGGTGGTGCTCGAACAGGGCAGTGACGAGTTGCGTCTGCGGCTCAGTCGACGCGGGGCCTGAGAATGCTCGCCGTCGATCTCCTCGAACCCTTTTCGTTCCAGTTCTTCCGCAACGGTTTGCTCATCGCCACCTTGGCGGGCGCACTTTGCGGGCTGATCGGTGTGTTCGTGGTGTTGCGCAGCATGAGTTACATCGGCCACGGGTTGAGCCACGCCGTGTTCGGGGGTGCGGCCCTGGCCGCGGTGCTGAACATCAATTACTTCATCGGCGCCGGCGTTTGGGGCGTCATCTCCGGCTTGATGATCGGTCGCGTGTCCCGCAAAAGAATCATCGGTGCCGACGCGGCCATCGGGGTCATCACCACCGCGTCCTTCGCCGTGGGTCTGGCACTGCAAGCGCGGTTCGGTCAGGCGAAGCAAAGCATCGATGCGGTGCTCTTCGGCAACGTTCTCGGCGTCTTCACCGGAGACATCCTCGCGGTGGCCGCGGTCGGCGTCGTCAGTGCGGTGGTGGTCGTGCTGTTGTATCGCCGGTTGCTCTTCACCACCTTCGATCCGGAGGTCGCGGGCGTGAGTGGTGTGAACGTGCCCGGAATGGAGGCCGTTCTGATGGTGTTGCTGTCGGCCACCATCCTCGTCACCGTCCGTGTCATCGGAGTGTTGTTGATCTCGGCGCTGCTCGTGCTCCCGGCGGTCACCGCGCGACTTCTCACCAATTCGTTCGGGCGCATGCTGTGGTTGTCGCCGGTTCTGGGTGCCGTGTTCGGTGGCGTGGGCATGTACGCCAGTTGGTACGCCGACGTTCCGAGCGGCGCGGTCATCATCATCGCCGGCACCATCGTCTTCATTGCCGTGTACACGGCGGCCGGTGTTCGTCGTCGAGCTCGCGTGGCCGGCATGGACCACCATGGTCCGTCACTGCGTTCAGCGTAACACCCATTCCACGCCCTGCGGCGTGTCGCGAACCTCCACCTCGACGGCAGCCAGACGATCCCGAATGAGGTCGCTCAAGTCGTAGCGCTTGTCGGCGCGAACCGCGGCGCGAAGTTCGAGCAACACACCGATGTAGGGCCCGATCACGTCGCGCGGGTCGGCGAGTCCGCCCACCGCGGCGTCGCCGAGACGAACGATCATGGAGCGCAACGCCGAGTGCGCGTTGTCCATGTCGGTGCTCTGCAGGGTGTCGGCGGACCAGCTGCGGATGGCGGTTTCCAGGTCGAGCGCCGCTCGCGCCGCGTCGCCGGCGCGTCCCGCGGCGAGCGCCTCGTCGAAGGCGCGCAGGCACAGCTGAGTGTCTCCGGCGAGCGAAGCCACGGTGCCCCCGTCGATGGAGCCGCCGTCGCTCGTCGTTGCGTCACCCGTCGAAACGTCGTCCATCGAAACGTTGCTCGTGGAACTCGTTGCTCGCTTCGGATCGCGCAGTTGATCGATGCTGATCACCGACCCGGAGCGGTGAACGACGGACTCACCGCGCACGCGGACCGTGATCGTCCCGTTGCCAATGACCGAGGCGGTGTTGGCGTCGAGGTCGAGAACCACTCCGGTGTGCTCGTCGACTCCGATGACGTGAGCGTCGTCGGGTAGCCGCTCCTCGAGCAGACGAAGTCGACGTTCCCCCAAGTAGCAGAACCTCGTGTCGTGATGTCCACCCTCGGCGTTGTCGTAGTGGGGAATCACCGCGACGTTCAAGCCGATCTCTCCCAGCACGTCCAGTCCGTCGAGCCAGTACGGCTCCTCGCCGACCTTGTAGATCTCGTAGACGGGAACCGTGTAGCGACCCAAAGTCAATGCCGCGGCCGAGGCGAAGGTGACGGCACCACCGGTTCGCATCTTCGCGCGGACGATGTCGGGCACCGCGGTTCCGGCCCACTGACGCAGGGCGTACGTCGGGCTGCCGGGTCCGGCGAAGAGATAGTCGGCTCGTCGGATGCGATCGAGGCCCTGTTCGACCGCGAGGGGATCCTCGTCGTGGAGACGGGTGAGTCCGGCCACCTCGATGGGGTGGCCCACCGACTTGCGGAAGTACTCCACGGCGCGTCCGGCGAGTTCGGGTGCGTTCTCCTGGAAGCCGTAGGGGGTGTCGAGAACCACGGCACTGGGGGTCCCGGGTAGTCGCGCGATCAGGTCGCGATGAGGCTTCATCATGGTGGGGGCGGTTTCGCCCGAGCCCATGATGGTGAGAAGGCGGGGAGTGCTCATGACAGGAATCCATTCTCGACGTGTTCGACGAGGACGTCGGCACATCGTTGCGGATGTTGGGCGTGCAGATCGTGATGGGCCGGTCGGAACCAATGGGTGCGTGCTCGCTTCAGCGCGCTCATCGCGCGCTCGATCGAGTGTTCTTTGTCGTTGGTCCAGGAGACGTCACCCGAGTCCGCGGGAAGAAACAGCACCGGGCGTTCGATGTGAGCGAACAACTCCGAGGGTCGATGCGACCACAGGTGTCGAAGGATCGACATGTGGCGCTCGAAGGTGAGGTGCGGTCTGATGGTTCCGTCATCGAGGTGCTCGAAATTCGACAGCGAGCCCACGATGCCCGACTCGGGCCAGTCGCCGTTCGTTGCCCTGATCGCACTTTCCAAGCGTCCGGCGCGCATGCCGGCCAGTCGCGGTGGAGCCATGCGTCGCTCGCAATCGTCCCAGTCGGGGAACACGCGACCGAGTTCGATGATTCCACCGTCGACGGGCACCGCCCCGATGACCCGTTCGGGATGACGATGGGCGGCGTGCACGACGATGTTCCCGCCCCACGATTGTCCGACGAACACGGCGCGCGCGATCTCGAGTCGATCGAGTAGTCCGAGGAGATCGTCGCAGACCGTGTCGAAGTCGTAGCCGTCGTCGGGTTTGTCGCTCAGGCCGTGACCGCGCA
>JAIXWJ010000076.1 GCA_027491335.1 Actinomycetes bacterium
GACACCCTGCCCGGCGTGGGCACCGCCCCCCGCCTCGGCACGTCCGCCGACCAGGACATCGTC
Organism: Actinomycetes bacterium; assembly: GCA_027491335.1. Taxonomy (GTDB): domain Bacteria; phylum Actinomycetota; class Acidimicrobiia; order Acidimicrobiales; family Ilumatobacteraceae; genus Casp-actino8. The sequence goes on from JAIXWJ010000076.1 coordinate 64, forward strand.
GCCGGCTGAACTTTGGCCACCACGGTTTCGTTCGGCTGAATGCCGGATGAGCACGCCGGATGAGCATGACGGCCGCGTCACGACCATGCTGAGACCATGAGTTCTGCCCGCGAGACCTCTCAACACGACGTCCTCGTGATCGGGGCCGGTCCCGCCGGGGCCGCCGCGGGCTACTGGCTCGCTCGTCATGGTCTCGATGTGGTCATGGTCGACAAGAAGACCTTTCCGCGCGAGAAGACCTGCGGAGATGGCCTCACTCCTCGCGCCGTGAAGCAGATCGAGGACATGGGGCTCGGCGATCAATTGTCTCGATTCCATCGCTACGACGGTTTACGGGCCACGGCGCACGGCAAAGCACTCGAACTGCACTGGCCCTCCCATCCGATCTATCCGCAACATGGCTACGTCGTTCGCCGTCGCGAACTGGACACCATGGTCGCCCGCAACGCGGTGGCCGCCGGTGCGACCTTGCTGGAAGGTCACGAAGCGTTGACGCCGGTGCTTCACCGCGGATTCGTTCGCGGTGCGACGGTGCAGGCCGAGGGTTCGTCCTCCCCCACCGACATCACCGCGAAGTACGTGATCGTCGCCGACGGAGCCAACAGCCGATTCGGTCGAGCGCTCGGCACGTTTCGCACGAAGGAATGGCCGTACGGAACCGCCATTCGCACGTACTGGGAGTCACCACGTCACGCGGAGCCATGGATCGAATCGGCGCTCGATGTGAAGGACCGCAATGGCAATCCGTTGCCCGGTTACGGCTGGATCTTTCCCGTCGGTGACGGCACCGTGAACATCGGCGTCGGCTTGCTGTCGACGTTCCGTGATTTCAAGAGCGTCAACACCACGCATTTGCTCGACGCGTACGCGCACATGATCGCCGACCGTTGGGAGATCGATCCCGGCAATCCGACCGACAAAGCGACGTCGGGTCGCATCCCCATGGGTGGTTCGGTGGGCCCGAAGTCGGGACCCACCTACCTCGTCGTCGGCGACGCGGCCGGCAGCGTGAACCCGTTCAACGGCGAAGGAATCGACTACGCCTACGAAACCGCGCGCATCGCCGCCGATGTTCTGGCCGACGCGATCATGAACAACGATCCAGCGGCGTTGCAGCGCTATCAATCGTTGCTCGACGACGAGTACGGCCAGTACTTCAAGGTGGCTCGACTCTTCGCGCGCATCATCGGCCGACCGGTGTTGATGCGCGAGCTGAGCCGCGTCGGAATTCAGAGTCGCACGCTCATGGAGTGGGTGTTGAGAATCATGGCGAACCTGTTGCGTCCCGATGAGATCGGTCCGGCCGAAGCCGCGTACAAGGCCGCGGCGGCCATCGTGCGGTTGGCCCCCAACGCCTGATTCGTCACGAACCGATTCGGGGCGAACCGACTACTCGTTGCAGACGACGGCCGACACCTGCGCGCGATCGAGGTCGACGATGGTGCGATGCGCCCCGGCGAATCGTTGAACGAACGAGGTCAGGCTCGGCGTCTCTTCGTCGCAACGACGCTTCACCTTGTCGAGCAGCGGCACTTCCCACCCGTTCACCAATCGCGCGTGGGTGACGCCGTCGAGTAACTCGTCGATGGCGGGCAACTCCAATTCCCGAGAGCCTGCTTCGGGTGCGGGCACCAATGCGAACCACACGATGCCATCGCCGAGTGTGTCGGCCAACATCACGCAGGCGTTCAACGCCTCCGGGAACAGGCACGTGGAGACGCCCAACGTGCCATCGGTGATGGCCAGCACCCGACCGTCGTCCAGCACCGCGGTGGCGTCTCCGACGGCGCGGCCGTTCACCACGGACCACACCGAGTCCGAACGAACGGTGCTCGTGCCGGCGATCAGGTCGATTCGTCGGACGTCGAGCCCCGCGACGGTCTCGGAGGGACCGGAACGTCCGAGGGCGAGATAGAGCGTGAGCACGAGCACGAACAGGGCGAACAACGTGGCCCAGTAACGCGGACTCAGGAATTGACGCACGAGGCGAGCGTACGAGGTGGAGCGGTCAGCCGGGTGTCGCGAGCGTGCTCGCGGCGATGACGAAACGCTCGGCCAGATCGTCCATGACCGAATCATCGTGCCCGAGTCCGACGAAGAGAGCTTCGTAGGCACCGGGCGCCAACGCCACACCGTTGCCGAGCAGCGCATGAAAGAGACGCGCGTACATGGGTTCGTTGGTGGTCTTGGCTTCGTCGAAGTTCGACGGGGCCCGGCCCGAGAGAGCATCGCCCAGATGAATGCCGACGAGAGTTCCGACCCGAGAGACCGTGACGGCATCGCCAAGTGCGTCGGCGATGATGCGCGACAAACGCGTGGCGCGACGTTCGATCTCGTCGTACACATCCGATGTGAGTTGCGACAAAGCGGCCAAGCCCGCGGCCGTGGCCATCGGATTGCCCGCCAACGTGCCGGCGTGAAAGACCTTGCCGAGTGGAGACAACGTTTCCATGACGTCGCGTCGACCACCGACGGCACCAATGGGAAGGCCGCCACCGATCACCTTGCCGAAACAGGTGAGATCGGGACGCACTCCGAAACGCCCTTGTGCTCCCCCGGCTCCGAGACGGAATCCGGTGATCACCTCGTCGAAAACGAGCAGAGCGCCCGCGCGATCACACGCGGCCCGCAGTCCCTCGAGGAATCCCGGGGCGGGTGCGACAACTCCCATGTTCGCCGCCACCGGTTCGACGATGACCGCGGCGACGGTCTCATCGATGTCGGGCACCACGTTGTACGGCGCCACGATCGTGTTGGCCACCGCCTCTTCGGGAACACCAGCGGTGCCGGGCAAGCCCAGAGTCGCGACGCCACTTCCACCGGCCGCCAACAACGCGTCGGTCGCTCCATGGAAGTTGCCGTCGAAAATGATGATCTTCTTGCGACCGGTGAGTCCGCGGGCCAATCGAACGACCGTCGACGTGGCCTCCGTGCCCGAGTTCATGAGTCGCACGCGCTCGCACGAGGGAACCCGTTCGCTGATGGCTTCGGCCAACTTCATCTCTCGAGGTGTGGGGGCACCGAACGACGTGCCGTCGCCGGCCGCGTCGCGCAACGCGCGCGTGATCACCGGATGGGCGTGTCCGAGGATGACCGCTCCGTAACTCTGCACGAGATCGATGTAGCGACGACCCTCGACGTCGTGCACGTGCGCGCCCTCGCCGCGTGCCACCACGTACGGACGACCACCCACGGCCTTGAACGCTCGGATGGATGAGTTCACGCCGCCGGGGATCGCCTTGGTGGTGCGCTCGAAGAGCGTCTCGTTCGACGGAACGCCCTTGCCGGTGCAAACGATGGGATCGCAACCCGCGGCCACGCAGGCCGTCGGATCACACAAGGGGATGTTGGATGTGGGCACGTCGAAGTCCTTCGGGTCAGCGCCGAGCGCTCTCGGCGTACCAACGCGCGAGATAGGTGAGGATGATGTCGGCTCCGGCGCGCTTGATCGAGGTGAGGTGCTCCGTGGCCACCGCATCGTGGTCGATCCAACCGTTCGCCGCGGCGGCCTTGATCATGGAGTACTCGCCGCTGACGTGATACGCGGCCACCGGCACGTCGACCGTCGCTCGAACCGCCGAGATGACGTCGAGATACGACAACGCCGGCTTCACCATGACCATGTCGGCGCCTTGCTCGATGTCGGCCATCACCTCGACGAGAGATTCTCTCGCGTTGCGCCAATCCTGTTGGTAGCCCTTGCGATCGCCGCCACCGATGATCTGCACGTCGACGGCGTCGCGGAAGGGCCCGTACAGGCCCGACGCGTACTTGGCCGAGTAGGCGAGAATCGCCGTGCTCGAGAATCCGGCTCCGTCGAGAGCATCGCGAATGACACCGACCTGACCGTCCATCATTCCGCTGGGAGCGCACACGTGCGCGCCGGCGGTGGCTTGAGCGACGGCGGCCTTGGCGTACACCTCGAGGGTGCGGTCGTTGTCGACGGAACCGTGGCCATCGAGGATGCCGCAATGGCCATGGCTGGTGTACTCGTCGACACAGAGATCGGCCATGAGGACCACTCGATCACCGAGATCGTCTCGCAGATCGCGCAGAGCGACCTGCACGATTCCGTTCGGATCGAAGGCTCCCGATCCGATCTCGTCCTTGGTGGCCGGAACACCGAACAAGATGACGGACTTGATGCCGAGGTCGGCCAACTCGCGGACCTCGCGACGCAAGCTGGCGCGCGAGTGTTGAACCACGCCGGGGAGCGAGGTGATGGGGAGAGGCTCGTCGATTCCCTCGCGAACGAACAACGGGGCGACGAGGTCGTCGACGCCGAGTCTGGTCTCGGCGACGAGATCGCGCATGGCTTGGGTGGTGCGCAACCGACGTGGACGCGACACGGGGAAACGAGCCGTCATGCCCCCAGCCTACGGGTCGCACCCCGTGGTGCTTCTGGTGGCAGGAAACGACGGAATCCGGTCGTTTCCTGCCACCAGAAGCACCACGAATCAGAAACGACCGGAATCGGGGTTCAGGCGAGGGCGCGGACGATGCCAGCCAACGATTGCTCGGCGGCCACCACGAACGAATCGATGCCGGCGCGACGCAATGCATCGGCCGTCTGCGGGCCCATGGCCACCACGCGCCGGGGAGTCGCGGTTCCGAACGCGGCCACCCATGCTTCCACCGAGGAGGCCGCGGTGAACGTGATCGCATCGCACTCGCTCACGAGACGCGCATCCACATCGTGGGGAACCACCGGCACCGTGCGATACGAGTGCACCCGATCCACGGTCCAACCCTTGACGCGGGCCGACTCCTCGAAACTCGTGCTCGCCGACTCGGCCACCGCCAACAGAACCCGACCATCGCCGACGGGGAACTCCGATCCGAGGGATGAACCCGTTTGCACCTCCGGCACCAGGTCCGCGCCACCGAGCGTCGCCGCCGTGCTGGTGCCCACCGCGGCTCTCTTCACCCGCCGCGGATCCACGCCGATGCGTTCGGCACGTTCCACCACTCGTCGTGCTCCTTCTGGTGAGGTGACGACGAGCCAGTCGTACTCGTGAAGTCGACTCATCGCACGATCGAAAGCGACACCACTATCACTCGGTTCGGTCGTGGTGGTCACGGGGACCTCCACCACTTCGTGCCCGGCATCGCGCAGTAGTTGGCTCAATCCGGCGGCTCGCTCCGCGGCGCGCGTCACGATCACCCGCAGGGGTCGCGATTCCGACGAGCCGTCGCTCACGCGATCAATCCCCGACCGCGACCCTCGCACGACGCGCCAATTCGCGCGCTTGGCGAACGAGTTCGGATTGATCACCCTGCGACGTCGTCATTTTCTCGATGTGATGGCGAGCCCCATCGTCGGAGGCGAGGTACACCGACATGCTCTCACCATCGTCGAAGGCCCCCACGGGAAGAGAGCATCCGGAGCCCAACTCGGCGAGGAATGCTCGCTCACGCTCCACCGACGCGCGCGATGTCGCATGATCGATGGCGGAGAGGAACGCCGATGTTCGCTCGTCGTCGATTCGACACTCCACCGCCACGCAACCCTGACCCACGGCGGGGATCATGGAATCGACATCGAGATGCTGTGCCACTCGATCGGTCCAGCCCAGAATCTCCAGCGCCGCCGCGGCCATGACGATGGCCCCCGACGGAGGAATCTTCTCGAGACGGGTCGGAATGTTTCCACGCAGTTCGACGAAGTTCAGATCCGGTCGCAGTCGCGACAGTTGCGCGCGACGACGCACCGATCCCGTGGCCACCGTGGCCCCGTGGGCCAGTTCGGAGAGTGTTCGACCAACCAACAC
>JAIXWJ010000050.1 GCA_027491335.1 Actinomycetes bacterium
ATCAAAGTCGACGTCGTGAACAAGGCGTTCGTCGTCGGGTCGGTGCAGACCGTGGTGTTGCCGGGCTTCCAGGCGACCATCACGTCGGCCAGGGAAACCTCGATCGAGGCGCGCTTCACCTCGGCTCAAGGTCGCGTCACCGCGACGTTGAAGGTCCGCATCACGGGCAACGCGATCAAGCACGACTGCGACATCGAGGTCGAAAAGAAGGCCAACAACGACAACAACGATGCCGGGGATGAGTCGAGTGACGACAACAATGGAGCTCGTGCCGACGACTGATTGGAACACGTTGCTTCGCCGCGAGTTCGATCGACCATATTGGGCCGAGCTACAGGACTTCGTTCGTCACGAACGCGAACGTCACGTGGTGTTCCCTCCGCACGACGAGGTGTTCGCCGCCCTTCACCTCACCTCGTTCGCCGCCACCCGAGTGGTCATCCTCGGCCAGGATCCGTATCACGGCCCGGGTCAAGCCCACGGTCTGTGCTTCTCCGTGCGTCGTGGTGTTCCCATCCCCCCGTCGTTGCGCAACATGCACAAGGAACTGCAACAGGATCTCGGCTGTCCCACCCCGTCGCATGGCAACCTCGAACACTGGGCTCGCCAAGGCGTGCTGTTGCTGAACACCACGCTCACCGTTCGAGAAGGTGAGGCGGCTTCGCATCACGGGCGAGGTTGGGAAACGTTCACCGACGAAGTGATCTCCGCGGTCGACACAAAAAGCAGCCGCGTGATCTTTCTGTTGTGGGGGGCCGCTTCGCGCAAGAAGAAGTCGCTCATCGACACCGACCGTCACACCGTGATCGAGTCGGCGCATCCGTCGCCGCTGTCGGCGCACAACGGGTTCCTCGGCTCCCGGCCGTTCTCCCGCGCCAATCAGGCGTTGCGGGAGAGCGGCCAGGAACCGATCGACTGGGCGATTCCGGACTGATCAGCCCGCCGGGCTCGGATACGCCGGCGGAGTCTCGTCGGCCGGCGGCGCGGCGTACAGGGCCACCGCACCATCGTCGACGAACAACTTGTCCTCGGTCGGCCATTCGCCGGGCAAGTAGCGCTTGCCACCATCGACGAACTTCATCATGCCGGCACCCTCGCGATTGTTCTCGTCGAGACCGACCTCGTCGGCGTCCCACCAGAAGACCGTGGCGTCGTCGACACCGTTGTAGTCGCTCGCGTCCCAGAAGCCTTGGTCACCCCAACTGAGGAACGATGCGGTGATTCCGGGTGTCGTCGCGAAGGAACGAATGGTCGCGGTGAACGTCTCGTAGTTCAGATTCGGACCCGTGCTCTGCAGAGCCGAGGCCAACAAGTTGAAACCGGGCATGAACACCGGCGACGACATGCGCGCCGGTGCATCGGTGCCGTGGAACCACTTGTACAAGACGTTCGTGCCGGACACGTTCGGATCGATACGAGCCGCCAGCGACGTGACGCCGAAGGCGCGGCGCCACTGGGCCTGGTCGTAACCGCGTCCGAAGGCGTTGGTGTCGGTCAAAGTGGCGGCGGCCACCAACCACTCCGGTTCGAACTCCTGCGCGGTGGCCTCGCGCGTGAAGTCACCGGGAGCCACCGGATCGGTCGACATGATCACGGTGGTGATACCGGCGTCCTTCATCTTGGCCACGATCTGCGAGGCCTGTTGTTGGATGGTGCCCGGATCCAAGGTGTACGGGAGACGCAGTGCCACATCGACGCCCTGCTCCTGTAGACGCGACTCCATCAGGTCGGCCAGACGCTCGGACTCGGCACCTCCACTGGCTTCGTACACCAGAGCGAACGAACGGGTGTCGGCCTTCAACGCGTCACCGGCATGTGATGCAGGCTTGCCCGCCAATTGCTTGGCGATGAACTCGACCACGTGCACCTGCTTCTGTTCGGCGCTGGCGTCGAGAGCCCACACGTAGGGATCGCGCTCGGCGAACCACTCGGCACTTCCGCCGCCACAACTGATGCAGAGTGTCTCGCGCGCCGCCAATTCGTCGGCGAAGGCATTGGTGAGAGCCGGTCCGCCGATCACGGCGAACGGCGCGTAGTCCTCGACGATGCGCTGGGCATCGGCGCGCGCCGTCACTTCATCATTGGCCAGGCCCGTGCTCTCGTAGGCGACGTATTTGATCGTGCGACCGTAGAACTCGTAGTACGTCTGGAAGTACTCGATGAATCCCTCGATGGTCTCGGACTCCTGGGCGTTCGTCTCATCCACCTTCACCGCCGAGGTGATGTAGTTGATGATGGGGTCGCTGTCGGGACCCATGTAGTGAACGATGGTGATCTCCTCGGCGGTCACACCGGGACCGGTTTCTCCACCGTTGTCACCTTCGAACGGAGCCATGCAGGTGGGAGCGAAGTAATCGGGCACGGCGAGCGCACCGCGTTCCACGTCGCAACGCGATCCCCAGTCGATGGTGTCGACGATGCCGAGTTCGGTGGCCTCGTCGATCGACAACGGATATTCCCAATCCGATGTTCCCGACGGCTCAGACGTCGGCGTCGAATCCGACGGCGCCTCGGTGCCCGCGGGTTCGGCGTCGTCGCCCGAATCTCCGCCACCCGACGACAGAACCACCGCCACGACGATCACGATGACCGCCACGATGGCTCCGATCGGTCCCCACTTCTTCAACGACGAGGAACCCCCGGACCCCGTCGCACCGCTGCTTGCTGGTTGCATGGTTATCCCCCTTGCCCGGATCGGGCGATCGCGGCACTCGACGTGCCGAGGTATGACTCGATGACTGTCGGATGTGCAAGTACCCCCGCCGGCGGACCATCGGTGATCACCCGCCCCTGATCAAGGGCGATCAACCGGTCGGCCACCGACGAGACGAATGGTATGTCATGTTCGATGATCAAAAGTGCGGCGCCCATTTCGTCGCGCAGGCGACGCACCACCGGGGCCAACGCCTCCACCTCGCGTTGAGCCAGACCCGAGGTGGGCTCGTCCAACAAGATCACGCTCGGTCGGTGCGCCACCAGGCACGCCAGATCCACGATGCGACGGGTGCCCGTGGACAACTCGCGCACGAACCGATCCGCGAAGTCGCCCAAGCCCATCAACTCGACGAGCTCATCGACGCGACGATCGATGGAACGCTCCGATTCGAACGCGGGTGGCAAGTACATCGCGGCAACCACGGCACTGCGACTGGCGACCCATCGTTCGAGCGACACCGCCAAGGTCTCGCGCACCGTGAGTTCGGGGAACAGACGCGCGTCCTGGAACGAACGACCCAAACCGACGGCCGCTCGCGCGGGTGGCGACGACGACGTCACGTCACGACCACCGATGTCGATACGACCCTGAAGAAGCGGAGTGAAGCCCGAAATGAGATCGAACAAGGTGGTCTTCCCCGCACCGTTCGGGCCGATCATGCCCACGATCTCATGGGCGTGAACCCGCAAACTGACTCCGTCGACGGCGCGAATTCCACCGAAGCCCGCCACGAGGTCGTGCGTCTCGAGCACGATCTCATCGGAAGGTTCCGGTCGTGTGGTCGGGCTCGTCGCCTCACTCGACGAATCCCCCGTGGATGAGCTCGTCGATGTGCCGGTCGATGTGCCGGGAGAAGCGCCCGAAAGGAAGACCGAGCGCAGAATGTCGGGACGATTCAACAACTCGGCGGTGGGTCCGGCGAAGCGAATCTCCCCGCGTTCGAGGAAGTACGCCCGCTGAGCCACCGTGAGGGCCACGTTCACGCTCTGCTCGACGAGAACCACCGTGACGCCCTCCTTCGAGAGCCGCTCGATCACCGGAAGCATCTGCCCCACGATCACCGGTGCCAGGCCGAGCGACAGTTCGTCGATGAGCAGGATGCGCGGCTTCATGATGAAACTCATCGCCAGCGCCAGCATCTGTTGTTGGCCACCCGAGAGGTTCACCGCCGACTCGTCCAATCGATCGTTCAGAATCGGGAACATCGCCAACACCTCGGCGCGCGCGGTGGCGACACCATCGGGGTCGCGCCGGTGAGTCCAACCGGCGAGGTCCAGGTTCTCGCGCACGGTCAAGGAACCGAACACTCCTTGGCCGCCGGGCATCTGCACGATGCCCAAAGTGGCGATCTCGTTCGGGGGCGCGTGCGTGATGTCGCGACCATCGAAGATGACGGCACCGCGGTCCGCTTCCAATGTTCCGCTGATCGTTCGTAGCAACGTGCTCTTTCCGGCCCCGTTGGTTCCGAGCAGGGCCACGATCTCGCCCTCCTCCATCTCCATGTCGATGCCCTGCAACACCATGCGTCCGTCGTATCCGGAATGGACGCCGCGGAGTAGCAACAACTTCGCGTGACCCTGACGTCGGTCGTAGAGCGCCTCGGAGCGAGCCGCGGCCGACTGCCACACCTGCCCGATGTCGTCCATGATCACGTTGCCGATCGAACGCTGAATCAGACCACCGATGATGAACAAGGGAATCATCACCAACATGCCCACGCGAATGGTGAACTTGTCGGCGAGCCAGCCGATCATCGGCAACACCGCCAAGCCCGGGATGATCCACAGCGAGGCGACCGAATATCCGGTGGCCCGGGCCCGCGGAGGAATGGCCAACGACAATCCGGTGAAGATGGCGGGAGCCAGCATCGCCAGCGCCGCCGAGATGACGCAGTTCACCGCCACGGCCACGTAGATGTTGGGCGCCAACGCGAACGCCGCCGACAAGAAGGCGGCCGCGATGGAGACCGTCGCTCCGATGCGCGTGAGTCCGGCGATGTTGCCGGTGAACTTCCTCGAGATCCAACGGGCACCGAACACCAGACCGATCAACTGACAGGGTTCGGCGATGGCCGCCGCCACTCCACGGGCCCGCTCGTCGAGACCGAACTCGCGCTCGTACAACAACGACGCCAGCGACACGAAGCCGATCAAGCCGGTCGCGAGGAATGGCAGGCTCCACCAGATGCGCTTGAGCGACTGAACCTTGTGGACCGTGCGCCAACTCTCGGCGAACGACGGAGCCTCTTCCTCTGTCTCGGCCACCTCGGCGGACACGTTCATCGCTCGACGTTCCCAGAGTCCACGTATGGGCTCGCGCAGGCGCATGGCCATCACGGCGAAGATCATGGTGGGGATCATGAAGATGATGAACGGAGCGCGCCATCCGAAGGCGTACGCCAGGAAGCCCGCCGAGATCGGTCCGAGGAACGCACCCACCGCATTGGCGGCGCGGTGCACCGAGAAGACACTGGAGCGCGATTCGATCGGGTAGTAGTCGCTGATCAACGAGTTGTGGGTGGGGTCGATGACGGCCTTGCCGAGAGCCGAACCGCTGCGCGCGATACCGAAGATGATGAGGCCCGTCGCCATTCCGGTGAGTCCGGAGAAAACTCCCCACACGATCGCTCCACCCACCACCAGCGGAACACGACGCGAACGGTCCGCCCACTGTGCGATGGGAACCTGCAACGCGAGTGCGGCCACGGCCACCAAAGCCACGAGACCGAGCGTCGTACTGAGGTCCAAGCCGAAATGATCGCGAATCTCCGGAAGCAGAACTCCGAACGCCGCTCGATCGAGTTCGTCCACCGCGTTGAGCGCGAAGAGGATCATGAGCGGGAAGACCGCTTCCCCACCACAGATGTCGCGCAACGTCGCCACGGGATGACGGATGCTCTGCCACAGCGAGCGCTCGGTGCTCATGGGCGATCCCCTCCCCGTCCGGCGCGACTTTCGATGCGACGCGCCAACTCGTCACGAACCCGAATGACCAACGCTCCGAGACCACCGGGCAGCGCCAGCAGAACGAACAACACACCCGCGGCCGTGGACAGGAATCTCCACTCGTCCGCGGTCACGAACCACTCGACGCCACGAAGGTAGGCCGCTCCGAGCACGGCGCCGAACAACGATCCGAGGCCACCCACGATCGACGCGGTGAAGACCTCCACCGACCGGCCCACGTTGTAACTGGTGACGTCGAAGCTGTAGTTCAACTGCGCGTACAACGCACCGGCGGTGCCGGCCACGGCACCCGAGATGGTGAACGCCGTCAACTTCACGCGCAACACCGGAACCGCGTAGGACTGGGCGCCCTTCTCGTTGTCGCGAAGCGCCAGGATCGCGCGACCGGTGCGACTGCGTCGGATTCCTCGCACCGCGAGCAACACGATCACGAGAACCGCCAACGTGTACGCGTAGAAGCGCACCGGAGTGTCGATGTCGATTCGGCCGAGCAACGGCAGTCGCTTCACGCGTTCGTTCGGGATCCAGTCGAAGAATCGGTCGTTCAACAACCATTCGGTGACGCTCACGGCGAAGATGAGGGTGACCACCGCGAGGTACAACCCGCGAAGTCGAAGCGCCGGAATGCCCACGATGAAGGCCGCCGCACCACCCACCACGGCCGCGATCAGCACCGCGAGAATCATGTCGACGCCCCACGTGGTGGTGCACTTCGCACTCACGGCCGCCCCGATGGCCACGAAGCCGACTTGTCCGAGCGAAATCTGGCCCGCCCAACCGGTGAGGACCACGAGCGACAGTCCGATGATCGCGTACACGAAGATCGCCGTGACCTTGATGATCTGGTCGGTGCGCAGAATCATCGGAGCGACAACGACGAAGGCGGCAATCACGGCGAACGTTGCCCAGCGCATCAATCGCACGAGTGGCAAGCGAGCCAGATGTGCCGGAAGGTCGCGCACCTCGTCGGCCAAACGCCACGACGCCGTGGTGTCCTGATCCAATCGTGTGCTGCCCTTGCGTTGCATCAACAGCGCGACCATCACCGCCACCCCCACGAAGGGAGCGACCAGCAACGGACTGTCGGCGTTCCACATGATGCCGTACTCGAGCACTCCGAGCGCCACGGCCGCCACGGCGATGGTCGGGAGATGACGCAGACGGCCGATGACGAGAGCGCTGAGGGCCAGGATCAAGCCCGACACCGATCCGGCCGCTCCGATGGGCAAACCGAGGATGCCCGCGCGCAGGAAGAGAGCCAAGAACGACAGGGCCGCGGCGATCATCCAAACGATCGTCGACAACCACCCCACGGGAATTCCCAGCAACGCGGCGCGGTCGCTTCGTTCGGCGGCGGCTCGCACGGCCGTGCCGATACGAGTGCGCGACAGGAACAAACCGACCGCGATCATCGCCAACGGAGCCACGATCAACGCGATGAGATCGTTGGCATTGAGAATGAAGGTGCCGATCGTGAGCTTCCAATCCAGGGGCGCCGGCACGCGTTCGGAGGCCGCCGTTTCGTCCCAGAGCTTGGGCATCGAGAGCGCGATGACCGCCAAGAGTTGCGTGATGCCGATGGTGGCCACGGTCAACACCAGTCGCGGCGATCGCACGAATCGACGCACGATGGCCAGTTCGACGATGGCCCCGAGCACCACCGATGACACCAGTCCCACCGACAGGCCGAGCACGTACGGAAGACCGTTGAAGACGATGAGTCCCACGGACAACGCGGCCGGCACGTACCCCAGATCGGCTTGGGCGAAGTTGATCACCCGATTGGCGCGATACACGAGGGCCATGCCCACGGCCAACAAGGCGGTGAGCAATCCGAGCACGACCCCGCGCACCCAGGCGCCCGCGGGTAGTCCGAAGAAGACCAGTTGCACGGCCACCAGGGCGATCGCCGGCGACAGCGGAGCAACGGTGCGCAACGCACTCGACTTCACTGCGGTCCCCCGACTGCCATACCCCCGACCCCCCGGTCGTCGCCAGTCTTACCACACCGGAAACGACCCCCGAACCGAAACATGTGGCGCATGGACTGCAACTACCTGTCTCGGTAGTGTTGACCGGAATGGGTACCGTTCGTCGACACACCTTCATCGACGCGTCCGCCGACGCCGTGTGGTCATTGGTGGGTGATCCGGCCCGCCTCCACGAATGGTTCCCCATCGTGAGTTGCGAGGTGCAGGGCAACAAGCGCTGGATCAACCTGGCCGGGGGCCTGCGGTTCGAGGAGGACATCGTCACCCTCGACCACGACCTGCGACGCTTCCAGTACTCGATCGTCAACAACCCGATCATCAAGAGGCATCTCGGCACGGTCGACGTCATCCCCGATGGCTCCGATCGATGCGTCGTCGTGTACTCCACCGACCTCGACCCCGAGGTGATGGCCCTCATCATCGCCGGCGGTGCCGGTGCCGGGCTCGCCGAACTCCACAACATCTTCCCCGACCGTGTTCACCCCGACCACAAGGACGTCCACTGATGGGTCGCAAGATCCTGTTCTTCACCACCGACCAACAGCGTTACGACGGTCTCGGATGCAACGGGGGTCTGGTTGCTCGCACCCCCAACATCGATGGGCTGGCCACCGGAGGCATCAACTACCGGCGCGCCCACCCACAAAGCGTCGTGTGCATGCCGTCGCGATCCACGATGGTCACCGGCCAACACGTGGCCACGCACGGCGTTTGGATGAACGGTGTCCCGTTGCCCATCGACGCGCCCAGCGTGGCCAGCACGTTGCACGATGCCGGCTACAAGACGGCCCTCATCGGCAAGGCCCACTTCGAGCCCTTCATGGATCCGTTCCTGCGCTACACCGAGAACAAGCTGGCCGTGAGCGGAGAATTCTCGATGTTGCACGAGGGCTCGAACGGCGGCCACCTTCATCGTGGTTTCGACCACATGGAGTCGGCGTCGCACGGTGGCATGGGCACGTTCCATTACGCCCAGTGGTTGATGAAGAATCACCCCGAGGCGGTGGCCATGTACTACCGGGTGCTCGACATGGAGTTGCAGGTGAACGCCGCCGGTGGTGGCGACACCGGAGGACCACAGGTTCACGACAACGCGATTCCGCGCGAGTGGTATCACACGGACTGGGTCGCCGATCGCGCCATCGCGTGGTTGGACTCGCTCGACCCCGACGCCGACTGGTTCTGTTGGATCAGCTTCCCCGACCCGCATCATCCGTGGGACCCGCCGTCATCCGAACGACACCGCGTGAATTGGCGCGATCTCGATCTTCCGGAGGGTTACCCCGCCGATCGGGCCGAGCGCGAGGCCATCCTCGACGGGAAACCGCGTCATTGGCGCAAGTGGTACGACGGCGAGTTCTATTCCAACTACGAAGCGCCGGCTCGGTGGGTGCCCAACACCCTCACCGCCGATCAGGTTCGCGAGATCAACGCGCTCACCCACATCGAGAACGAACTCATCGACGAGGCCATCGGTCGCGTGATCGCGCACGTCGAACGTCGCGGCTGGTCGAACGACACCGACATCTTGTACTCCACGGACCATGGCGAACTGCAGGGCGACTACGGACTCATGTTCAAGGGCCCGTATCACGTCGATTCGTTGATGCGCATTCCGCTCATCTGGAAGCCCGCGCCGTCGGCGGGCATCGCCCCCGCCGTCATCGACGCTCCCGTCGGCCACGTTTCGCTCGCATCGACGTTCTGTCACATCGCCGGACTTCCCGCACCGGACTACGCCGAGGCCCCTCGACTTCCCACCAACGAGGACGAGGTTCGCGCGTTCGGGCATGAGCGAGTGCTCACCGAATGGGACAGCGTGTTGTTCGGCAAGATCCTGCACATGCGGACCATCTGTCGCGATGGCTGGATCGCCACCACGTGTCTGCCGGGCACGGTGCACGACGGCACCGAGGGCGAGTTGTACAACTTGGCCGACGATCCCCTGCAGCGACACAACCTGTGGGACGATCCGTCACGTCGTGCCGTTCGTGACGATCTCATCGCCGACATGTGGGACCACCTGCCGCCCTCGGTCGAGCGACGAGGCGTCGACGCCCCGGTCTGACGGTCAGTGCGCGTCGGCGCGAGTCGGCGGGAGTCAGTACAGATCGACGCGACGATCGCGGAACACGCCCCAGGATCGACGCAACGCCGCGACCTCATCGAGATCGAACGTGGCCGTCAGCACGGTCTCACTGGTGCGATCGGCCTCGACGATCTTGTCGCCGGTGGGCCCGGCGATGAACGACGAACCGTAGAACTCCAGCGTGAAGCGCGAGCCCACTTCGACGCCCACACGATTGGCCGCCACCACCGGAACGAGGTTCGCGCCCGCGTGACCTTGCATCACGCGTTGCCAATGAGGAGCCGAATCCCACGTGGGTTCGGTGGGCTCGCTACCGATGGCGGTCGGATACAGGATCACCTCGGCGCCCGCGAGCGCGAGCGCTCGAACGACTTCGGGAAACCACTGATCCCAACAGATACCCACGCCGACGCGACCGACCGCGGTGTCCCACACCCGAAATCCGGTGTCACCCGGCCGGAAGTAGTACTTCTCGCTGTAGCCCGGGCCGTCGGGAATGTGGCTCTTGCGATACACACCGAGCACGGAACCGTCGGCGTCGACGATGGCGCACGAGTTGAACAATTCGTTGCCGGCACGTTCGTAGAAACTGATCGGAAGAACCACGTTCAGTTCGCGAGCCACGGCGGCGAAGTGCTCGACGGTGGGATGTCCCGACAGAGGACGGGCCTTGGCCAGATGCTCGGCTCGCTGGTCCTCGCAAAAGTAACGGTCCTCGAACAGCTCGGGGATGAGGATCAGTCGGGCGCCGCGTCCGGCCGCCTCGCGCACCAACCGCTCGGCCGTGGCGACATTGCGCGCCACGTCACCATCGACCATCGCCATCTGAACGGCGGCGACGGTCAACGAACGCACGGTCACACCAGCGCCGACACCAGACGAGCGGCGAACTCCTCGGTGTGGGCCGCCAACTTGGACCGATGAAGTGCCAACCCGCCGATGACATCGGCGCCCAAACCCGCCACCGACTTCTCCATGGCACCCAACGTCTTGCCCGGACTCAACGCGAACGTGCAGAACGTGGCGGCCTTCTTGCCACCGATGGCCGGCAGAGCATTGATGGCGCCAATGCCCCACGGAGCCTGTCCGATGATGAAGGCACCGTGCACCCAGGTGCCGACGATGACGAGATCGGCCGCCTGCAGCGCACCGTGATCGGGTTGGCGCAACGGCGACAGACCGGTGATGGACCAACCTTCCTGCTGAAGATTCCCGGCGATCATCTCCGCGGCCTTCCAGGTGTTTCCGGTGAGGCTTTCCACGAGTAGCGCTGCTTTCATACCCCCGATTCAACCACGCGGGCCGGGCTGGCTCACGGTTTCTTCATCACACTTTCTTGAGTGGAGCCCACGCCAGCAGCAGGTGCTTTCGACCGCGATCGCGGAAGTTGATGACCGCCTCGGTCTTGTCCCCGCTCCCGGTCAGATCGATGATGATGCCCTCGCCGAACACCGCATGCTCCACGGTGTCGCCCACCTTGAGGCCGATGTTCTGGGCGTTCGACGGCTCGGCCGGACGGGACCGACCCGCGGCCATCGCCGCGTCCACGCGACGCTCGCGGAACTCGTCGTCGGGATCGAACGACGAGGTGACCTTTCCCCGCGCGGTCCAGTTCTCCTCGCGGGTGAGGCGGGTCGACGAACGGGTCCCCACGTTTCCTTCGTCGTTGATCAGCTCGGC
>JAIXWJ010000008.1 GCA_027491335.1 Actinomycetes bacterium
ACGGTGTCGCCGGCTTTCACCTTCACCTCGGACACCTTGCCGCTCTTTTCGGCCAGGATCTGGTTCTCCATCTTCATGGCTTCCAGAACCACCACCGCTTGGCCGGCTTCCACGTCCTGACCCACCTCGACGAGCACCTTCACGATGGTGCCTTGCATCGGCACGGCCACCTGGCCCGAGCCGGCTCCGCCACCGGCTCCGCCACCGGCGGCGCGCTTGGGTTTGGACGCCTTGGCGCCACCGGAGCTGGCCACCACCGCGGTCTGCTCGGGCACCCACATGGCCACGTCGAAACGCTTGCCGTTCACTTCCACCGTGGTGTTGCGACGCACCAACGGCTCGGCATCGTCGCCGTCACCACTGGGCGCCTTGGGAGCCTCGATACCCGAGAGATCGAGCACTTCTTCCACCCACTTCGTGGAGTGCTTCATCGCGGCGAAATCGGGATGGCGCAGAATCGCGAGGTCGGCCGGGATGGTGGTGGCCACGCCTTCGACGACCATCTCTTCGAGCGCGCGAATGGTGCGCGCGATGGCCGTGGGGCGATCCTTGCCCCACACGATGAGCTTGCCCACCAAGTTGTCGTAGTACTGGCTGATCTCGTCGCCGCTCTCGTAGCCGGAGTCGAAGCGCACGCCGAAGCCGTCGGAGGGAACCAACTTGGTGATCGTTCCGGGCGAGGGCAGGAACTTGCCGCCGGCGGGGTTCTCGGCGTTGATGCGGATCTCGATGCCGTGACCGTTGCGACGCGCGGTGACCTGCTCTTGGGTCATGGGCAACGTCTCGCCTCCCGCCACGCGAATCTGCCACTCCACCAAGTCGATGCCGGTGATCACCTCGGAGACCGGATGCTCCACCTGCAGACGCGTGTTCATCTCGAGGAAGAAGAACTCGCCGTCCTGATAGATGAACTCGACCGTTCCGGCGTTGAAGTAACCCACGGCGCGCGCGGCCTTGATGGCGGCTTCGCCCATGGCCTCCTCGATGCCCTCGCCCATGGCGACGGCGGGAGCCTCTTCCACCAGCTTCTGGTGACGGCGCTGCGCCGAGCAGTCGCGGGTGCTGACCCACACGTAATTGCCGTGCTGGTCGCCGACCAACTGCACCTCCACGTGGCGCGGCCACGTGAGGTACTTCTCGACGTAGATCTCGTCGCGGCCGAAGAACGCCTTGGCTTCGCGCTGCGCGCTGTCCATGGCGTCCTGCACTTCTTCGGCGCTGCGCACGACCTTCATTCCGCGACCGCCGCCACCGAATGCGGCCTTGATGGCGACGGGGAATCCGAACTGCTTGCCGAACTCGGTGATCTCGGCGGCGGTGGTGACGAAATCGGTGGTGCCGGGAACGATGGGGCAGTCACCGCGCAACGCGGCCTTGCGGCTGGAAACCTTGTCGCCCATCTCGCGGATGGCGTCCGGCGGCGGTCCGATGAAGGCCACGCCCATCTTGGTGATGGCCTCGGCGAACTCCGCGTTCTCGCTGAAGAAGCCGTAGCCGGGGTGAACTCCGTCGGCGCCGCTCTTGCGGATCGCGTCGAGAATGGCTTCGGTGTTGAGATAACTCTCGGCGGCGGTTTGCCCGCCGAGCGCGTACGCCTCGTCGGCCAGACGCACGTGAAGTGCGTTGCGATCGAGCTCGGAGTACACCGCCACCGTGGCGATGCCCATCTCTCGGGCGGCTCGGATCACGCGCACGGCGATCTCTCCGCGGTTGGCAATCAGGATCTTCGTCAGTGGTTTGGTGGGCACAAGAGACAATGATGGTGGGATGAGCACCCCTAATGCCACCTTTGGGGAGTCGGACCTTCCGGGAGAGGCGCATCCGGACCCGGTTTTTCGGTCACCCCACGTCGTGGCCGGAGGGTGGAACGTGCGTTGGACGGCCTCGACCGGCAGCACGAACGACGATCTGTGGACCGTGGGGCGAGCCGGGGCGGCTAACCGTCTGGTGCTGGTGGCCGACCATCAGACCGCCGGAAAGGGCCGTCTGGATCGCCGCTGGGAAGCACCAGTGGGGGCAAACCTGCTGGTCAGCCTGCTTTTTCGCCAGATTCCCGAGGTTCCCCATGCCCTGACCCACGCGGTGGCGCTGGCCGCCGCCCGGGCCTGCGAGCAGGTGGCCGACGTGGTTCCGGACCTGAAGTGGCCCAACGACTTGTTGGTGGGCCGGCAGAAACTGGCCGGGATTCTGTCCACGGCGGGTCCGATGGAGGGTTCGCCCCCACGGCCGTCGTTCGTGGTGGTGGGCCTGGGTCTGAACGTGGGGTGGGCGCCCGAGGGGGCCACGAGCCTGGTCGCCGAATCGGGCCGTCGCGTGACACGGGAGGATGTGTTGGCGGCGTTGCTGAGCGAACTCGACGAACTGATGTCTCTCTCGCCGGAACTGTTGCACGATCGTTATCGACGAAGACTGTCGACGTTGAACCGCGAGGTGCGTATCGAACGGCCGGACTCGTCGTTCCTCGAGGGTCGCGCGCTCGACGTGGAATCGGACGGACGATTGGTGCTGCTCGATTCGTGTGGGGTGACGCATCGTCTCGACGTTGGAGACATCGTGCACCTGCGTTGAGTTGTGCACGCGGGGCACGACACAGGGGGTATGACCGACTCTCGTCGTGGTCAACGAATAGTTTCGGTGCATGGCGACGAACACACCCTCGGTCCGTCGTCGTCGTCGCACCATCGCTCCGCGCGTGAACACCATCACCGTGGCCCTGGCTTTCATCGTGCTCACCGCCGTCGGATTGTTGGTGGCCACCAAACAGCAGGAATCCAACGTGGAACGGGTGGGCGAGTTGAACGGAATGCTCGCCGACACGTCCGGACCGTTCGTGAACTACCTGCTGGTGGGAAGCGACACTCGTGAGGGAATCGATCCGAACAGCCCGGATTATTCGGGAATCGGCAACACCAACGATGCCGGCGGTCAACGCAGCGACACCTTGATGATCCTGCACGTCGACAACGAGCGGGGCACGGCATCCATCATGTCCATCCCCCGTGACTTGTGGGTCGACATCCCCGGTCACGGGAAGAATCGCATCAACACCGCCTACCAATACGGGGCCGACGTGTTGGTGACGACGGTGCAGCAGAGCCTCGGTGTGCCGCTGAACCATTACGTCGAGGTGAACTTCAACTCGTTCAAGTCCATCGTGTCGGCGCTCGGCGGCGTCGACCTCTGTTTCGATTTTCCCACGCGCGACGTGCACGTCGGATTGAACGTTCCCCAGCCCGGTTGCTACACGCTCGATCCCATTCAGTCGTTGGCGTACGCGCGAAGCCGCTACTACGAGACGTTCCAGAACGGCGAGTGGGTGGTGGATGGCCGCGCGGACCTCGGTCGCATCGCGCGCCAGCAAGCGTTCATGCAAGCGGCCATCAACAAAGCGATCGAGCAGACGACGTCCAACCCGTTGCGCACGAGCGAGCTGGTGAACGCCGCGGTGTCGTCGTTGCGCGTGGACCCGGGCACCAACCTGGTGGAGACGGCCGAGTACTTGAAGCCCTTGGCCGGCAACGGTGTGACCCGTTACTCGTTGCCGGTGATGCCCGAGACCATCGATGGCAAGGACGTGCTCGTGTTGGGCGCCGATTCACCGAACTACCTCGGATATTTCGCCGGCGTGGTGGGTCCGCCGACCCAATGAGCCAACGACCGAATGTGATGGCGAAAACTGGCAGAATGAAGCGGTCGGCCCCGGTCGATGACCACCAACACGAGGACCTGACCCCATGAAAGCCCTGATTTTGGCCGGCGGCGCCGGAACGCGTCTGCGCCCGATCACGCACACCAGCGCCAAGCAATTGGTGCCGGTCGCGAACAAGCCGATCCTGTTCTACGGCATCGAGGCCATGGTGGCCGCGGGCATCACCGAGATCGGCGTGATCGTGGGCGACACCCGCGCCGAGGTGATGGGGGCGTTGGGCGATGGTTCGCAATTCGGAGCCAAGATCACCTTCATCCCGCAGGATCAGCCGCTCGGGTTGGCTCACTGCGTGCTGATCGCCGCGGACTTCCTGGGTGACGACGACTTCGTGATGTACCTGGGCGACAACCTGCTCGAACAGGATCTGGCGGCCTTCGTTCGCGCGTTCGAGACCGCTCGCAAGAGCGCCGAACCGCCCACCGCGCAGATTCTCCTGAAGCGGGTTCCCGACCCGCATCGCTTCGGCATCGCCGAGTTGGACGCCGCTGGCAACGTGGTCCGTTTGATCGAGAAGCCGGCCGACCCGCCCACGGATTTGGCGCTCGTCGGTGTCTACCTATTCGACAAGACCATCAACGATGCGGTGCGGGCCATCGCCCCGTCGCCGCGCGGCGAACTGGAGATCACCGACGCCATCCAGTGGTTGGTGGATCAAGGTCGACGCGTGCGTTGCGAGTTGTTGACCGGCTGGTGGATCGACACCGGCAAGCTCACGCCGTTGCTGGAGGCCAATCGTCTGTTGCTGGAGGTCATCGAGCCCCGCATGGAAGGCGACGTGGACGAGGCCTCGAGCGTGGATGGTCGCGTGGTGATCGAAGCCGGTGCGGTGGTTCGCAACTCGTCGTTGCGCGGGCCGCTGGTGATCGGACGCGACGCGCGCATCACCGACAGCTTCATCGGCCCGTTCACCGCCATCGGCAACGGTTGCGAGGTGACCAACAGCGAGGTGGAGCACTCGGTCATCATGGAACGCAGCCGCATCATCGACATTCCGCGCCTCGAGGACAGCCTCATCGGCAAGGAGGCCGAGGTGACCCGCTCGCAGAAGCGACCGCGAGCCCTGCGATTGATGGTCGGCGACCATTGTCAGATCGACACGGAGTGACGACATGCCCAAAGTGACAGCCAGTGAGACCATCGACGGAGTGTGGATCGTCGAACCCACGATCCATGGCGACCAACGTGGTCTCTTCATCGAGACGTACCGCCGCGAGTGGTTCCCCAACGGGCGCGAGATGCTTCAGGGCAACCGCTCGAACAAGCAGAAGGGCGCGTTGGTGGGTTTGCACTACCACATGCACCAAGCGGACTATTGGTACGCGCCGGTGGGCACCATTCGCGTGGTGTTGCACGATCTGCGCGAAGGGGGCCCGACGAACGGCGCCACCCAGATGCTCGAGATCAGCGGCGAGAACCACAAGGGCGTGTACATCCCGCCCGGTGTGGCCCATGGATTCTCGGCTCTCACCGATGTCGTCATGACCTATCTGGTGGACGGTTACTACAACCCGGCCGACGAGCTGGGCGTGGCGTGGAACGATCCGGTGATCGGTGCCGATTGGGGAGTGGCCGAGCCCATCATGAGCGAACGCGATCGCACCAACCCGATGCGCGCCGACATCCCCGAGGGTCGGCGCCCCTACTGGCCCATGAGGACCTGACATGAAACTCTTCGTCACCGGTGCGGCCGGCTTCATCGGCTCGAACTACGTGCGTTGGCTGTTGAACAACAGCGACGATCAGATCACCATCTTCGACAAGCTCACCTACGCCGGCAACCTCGAGAGCATCCGCGACCTCATCGACGACAAGCGCTGTTGGTTCGTGCAGGGCGACATCTGCGACGCCGACGCGGTTCTGGCCGCGATGAAGGGCCACGACGCCGTGGTGCACTTCGCCGCCGAGAGCCACGTGGACCGCAGCATCGTCGACCCCTACGCGTTCGTGCGCACCAACGCGTACGGCACCAACGTGATGTGCGACGTGGCCCGACAGGTGGGCGTGCAGCGTTTTCTGCACATTTCCACCGACGAGGTGTACGGCAGCATCGACGTGGGCTCGTTCAGCGAGACCGACACTCTTGGTCCGCGTTCGCCGTACTCGGCGTCGAAGGCTTCGAGCGATTTGATCGCGCTGTCGTACGTCACCACCCACGGATTGCCCGTGGTGGTCACGCGTTGCTCGAACAACTTCGGCCCGTATCAGTTCCCCGAGAAGTTGATTCCGTTGTTCACCACGAACCTGCTCGACGGCAAGAAGGTCCCGTTGTACGGAGACGGAGGCAACGTGCGCGACTGGATTCACGTCGAGGATCACAACATCGCCGCCCATTTGGTTCTGCAGAAGGGCGCCGTGGGCGAGGTGTACAACATCGGCGCGCACAACGAGATCACGAATCGCGAGATCACGTACCGCCTCATCGAACTGTGCGGGCGCGACGAGTCGTTCATCAACCCCGTGGCCGATCGTTTGGGTCACGACCGTCGCTATTCGGTGCACATCGACAAGGTGTCGGCATTGGGTTGGAAGATGGGTCGCACCTTCGAGGACTCGTTGGCCGAGACCGTCGAGTGGTACCGCGCCAATCGCGCGTGGTGGGAGCCGTTGAAGGCTCGCGCGGGTCTGTGAGTCGATCATGAAGATCCTCGTCACCGGGGCCAAGGGCCAATTGGGCACCGAATTGATGCAGGTCATCGCGGCCCGCGGTGATGACGGCGTGGGCATCGACATCGACACCGTCGACATCACCCAGCGCGAGATCGTTCACGACGTGTTCGCCCAGATTCGTCCCGACGCGGTGATCAATTGCGCGGCCTGGACCGCGGTGGACGCCTGCGAGGACGACCCCGACAAGGCCCTGACCGCCAACGGTGTGGCGGTGCGGTGGGTGGCCGAGGCCTGCGATGCGATCGACGCACATCTGGTTCATGTGAGCACCGACTACGTGTTCGATGGCACGAAGCCGACGCCCTACGTGGAGACCGATGTTCCGAATCCGCAGAGTGTGTACGGGACGACCAAGTTGGCCGGGGAGGCCGAAGCATTGGCCATCGGCACGCGCGCCGCGGTGGTGCGCACGTCGTGGGTCTGCGGATTCCATGGCAACAACATGGTCAAGACGGTGCACAAGTTGGCGCAGGAGCGCGACTCGTTGTCGTTCGTCAGCGATCAGATCGGTCACCCCACCTTCACCTCCGACTTGGCGCCCTTGTTGCACACCGCCGCCACCGATCGACTGGCCGGCATCTTCCACGGCACCAATCAGGGTGCGGTGAGTTGGTACGAGTTCGTGCGCGAGATCGTGCGACTGATGGGTCGTGATCCGTCGATGGTGCACGCCATCACCACCGCCGAGCTGCAACCTCCACGGCCGGCCAAACGCCCGGCCAACAGCGTCCTGGACAACAAGGCGTTGCGCGATCTGGGCTACGCGCCCACGCGCGACTTCCGCGAACCGTTGGCGGAACTCTTGGCCCGTCTGGGCTGAGTTTCAGTTGGTTCCGGGTTCGAGAACGACTGGGTCGCCGGTGCGGATCGATCCCGGTTGGATGACCGTGGCGTAGACGCGACATGTCGCCGTTCCGGTCTCTCGGTCGCGATCATGATGAATGCGACCGAAGTCCCTCTCGAGGAACAAGTGCGACAACTGCTTGCACGGCACCGCGTACGACGACACGTCGCACACGACCGTTCCGATTCGCAATCGCGTGCCGGGTCGCACCAAGGACCAATCGAGGCCGGACAACGTGAGGTTCTCGCCGGCCGCACCGGGGTGCAGGGGGTGACCCTCGGAGTTCAGGTTCGTGATCACCTCGGTCGACCACAAGCTGAGTGCTTGGTAGGGGCGACCATGGTGTTTGCGCGTCGCTTGCGTGTCGCGGACGATGCCGGAGTGGTCGACCTCGCACGATGGGACCGGAGTTTTGGGCACGCCACCCGAACCGACGTTGATGCTCGCGACGACTCCGGGCGCTCCGCGCGGAATCGAACCGGCGGCCCGCAACGTGGGAGTCGCCGACATGATGATGGCCCAGACTTCGTCCAACGTACGGGAGATCTCGGGTTCGTTCCGAGCGAGAACCGACGTGAGTGACCGACGGGCGGGCTCGAGAATCGTCGAGCGACCCTCCGACATCTGATCGATGATCGTGAGGGCCGCGGCGATCGTGTTGCGCGCGTCCTCTTTCGTGAATCGGTAGGGACCGATCTGGAGCATGCTCACACCCTAGGCTTCGTTCATGGGCACGACGGAAGGCATCACGCACAACGGTGCTCCGTTGCGTTTGACCGAGTGGACGAGTTGCGGTGGTTGCGCCGCCAAGTGGGGCAAGGATCTTCTGGCCGGACTCGTCGACGAGTTGCCGCGATCGGTGGATCCGGCGCTCATCATCGGTTTGGCTCCCTTCGACGACGCCGCGGTGTATCGCGTCAGTGACGACGTCGCGTTGGTGAGCACCACCGACTTCTTCCCACCACTGGTGGACGATGCCGCCGACTTCGGGGCGATCGCCGCCGCCAACGCCTGCAGCGACGTGTTCGCCATGGGTGGGCGAGTGGTGATGGCCATCAACGTGGCGGCGTTTCCCGAACACTTTCCGCGCGAGGCGATCGTGGCCATCTTCGATGCGGCCGCCGCGGTGGTGGCCGAGGCCGGAGGCACCATCGCGGGCGGACACACCATTCGCAATCCCGAACCCATCTTCGGACTTGCCGTGCAAGGCGTGGTGCATCCGGACCGCGTGTTCACCAAGGGTGGCGCGCGCGCGGGCGACGTGTTGATGCTCTCCAAGCCGTTGGGAACCGGCATCGTCTTGGCGGGCGGCGACGAAACCCAGAAAGCCGGGGCCATTGCCGGCATGCGTCGATTGAACCGCGTGGCCAGTGAAGCGTTGATCGCCGTTGGTGGCGTGCGAGCCGTGACCGACGTGACTGGTTACGCGCTGGCCGGACACGGTTGGGAGATGGCCGAACGTTCGCAGGGCGCGTTCCGCATCGAGTCGTCGCTGTTGCCGTTGTACCCCGGGGCCCGCGAGATCGCGGCGCGCGGCGTGCGCACCGGTGGTGACGCACGAAACAGAACGGCGGTTGGATCACACGTGCGGTTGGCCGATGGTGTGGATCCGGCGTTCGACACCATCGCCTTCGATCCGCAGACGTCGGGTGGTTTGTTGGCCGCGGTGGCTCCCGAGAGTGTCGACGCGTTGCGCGGCGTGTTCACCGTGATCGGCGAGGTCGTCGACGGCGAACGCGGATTGCACATCGTCTGATGGTCTCCGTCGCACCGACCCGTGATCTGGAGCGGTCGTTGCGCGACGAGGGATTCTCGTGCGTGGTCGGCGTGGACGAGGTGGGCAAGGGCGCCTGGGCCGGGCCGCTGGCGGTGGGGATGGCGGTGTTGCCCGTCGATGGCGACTTGGCCGGCGTGCGCGACTCCAAATCGATCAGCGAGAAGACGCGCGAGAAGATGTTCGACACCGTGTCGTCGTGGTGCACCGCGTGGTCGGTGGGTTTCGCATCGGCCTTGGAATGCGACGAACTCGGCATGGCCGCGGCCCAGCGGTTGGCGACCGATCGAGCGTTGCGTTCGCTCGGTGCTCGCCCCGACGCCGCGGTGGTCGACGGCAGTTGGGACTTCGTGACGCCGTTGGTGCCTCGCGTGGAAATGCGCGTCAAGGGCGACACCTCCGTGTTGTCCATCGCCGCCGCTTCGATTCTGGCCAAGGTCACCCGTGACCGATTGATGCGCGAGCTGTCCGAGCATCATCCGCAGTACAGCCTGGACACGAACAAGGGTTACCCGTGCCATTGGCACCGCACCGCGCTGCAGGGTTACGGGCCGTCGTCGATCCATCGACGTTCGTGGGCGTTCATGGACAACTTCGTTCCGTGGACCGGCACTCCGCGCGTGGATCGCACGGCGCCGCCCACGTTGTTCTGATCAGTGCTTCAGATCACTTCTTCAGTTCGTTGAACGGGCTCTTGCTGTCGATGCCCGCGTCCTTGGGAAGACCCAACACGCGCTCGCCGACGATGTTGCGCATCACCTCGTCCGAGCCACCGGCGATGCGACCGCCGGGCGTGCCCAGGATGAGCTGGTTCCAGGCGTAGGTGCCCCATTCGCCGCTGTCGGCCACCAACTTGGGTCCGAGCACCATCGACACGAAGTTGCCGAGACGAATCATGTTGTTGGTGCCGGCCAACTTGGCCATGCTCATCTCGGGTCCGGGCATTTGACCGGACTTGATCTTGTCGAGCGCGCGCTGGTTGTTGTAGCCGGCCACCTTGTTGTGAATGATGATCTTGGCCAACTCGTCGCGGACCACGGGATCGGAGTCGAGTCCGTAGTGCTTCACCATTTCGATGACGCGCGTGAAGAACCCGCCGCCACCGCCGCCGCCACCGATGGCCGCGCGCTCGTTCATGAGCGTGGTGAGAGCAACGTTCCAACCGTTGTTGACGTCACCCAGTCGGTGATCGTCGCGCACGCGCACCTCGGTGAAGAAGACCTCGTTGAAGCTGGCGCCACCGGTCATCTGGCGCAGCGGGCGAATCTCGACACCGGGCGCGTTCATGTCGACGATGAATCCGGTGAGTCCCTTGTGCTTGGGCAAGCTGGGGTCGGTACGAGCGATGATTTCGCCGATCTGGCTGTAGTGCGCGCCACTGGTCCAGACCTTCTGGCCGGTGATGACCCACTCGTCGCCATCACGCTCGGCCTTGGTGGTGAGGCCGGCGAGGTCGCTTCCGGCGCCGGGCTCGCTGAACAACTGGCAGCCGACGATGTCACCGCGGTACATCTTGCGCATGTACAGATCGCGAGCGGTGTCGGAGCCGTGGGCGAGGATGGTGGGAGCCACCATGCCCAGACCGATGGTGAAGCAACTCTGGCTGGGGATATCGAACTTGGACTCGAGCGAGTCGTACGCGCGCTGATACGCGCCGGGCAAGGCGCGGCCACCGTAGGACTCGGGGCCGGTGATGTAGCCGAAGCCGGCGTCGAACTTCTTGCGACGCCACGCGCAGGCCAAGTCGACGTCGATCTGCTCCTTGTCGCGCTCCTTCTCCTCGAACATGGCGACCTTGTCGGAGCCTTCGCCCCAGACGAACTTCTTCTCGGCTTCCTTGCGCGAAGCGTTGGCTTCCAAGAAGGCCAGTGCTTCGGACTGGAACTGTTCGAGAGTGGGCTGCGACATGGGATGACCTCCTGAAGACGAGACACGCGCACCGTACCCGACCTCGTCATCGTCACGACAGGCGAAGGCGTGTGTCATGAGGCGACGGCGTGTGTGATAGCCCACGGAATCGGGTCCCACGGAATCGGGTCCGACGGTCCGTGTCGGACATCTTGCGACGGACTCGGGGCAAGTAGGGTTGGACGCATGGGTCAGCCAGTCGTCGTCGTGGAAAAGCCGAGCCGTCGCCCGGGCATCGTCCGGTTCGAGGCCAATCGCAGCCTGTCGGGCATGGGCCACGACAGCTTCACCGCCGGTGACGCATCGGGTGTGTTCGCCCGTGCCAACACGCCGGCGGCCGAACTGGCTCGTCGGTTGTTCGCCACGGGCCGGGTGGCCGGTGTGCACGTGTACCAGAACATGGTCACCGTGGACCTGAACAAGGGCTTCGATTCCGAGGGCCTCGACGAGATCGTCCGTGATCTGTACCAGTACTGGAAGCCCGGCATGACGCCGCCGGCCTTCGAGGATCTGGTGGCCGAAGAGGCTCCCGCGGCGGCCACGGGCGACGCTCCCGCGGCCGGTGGTGCGGCCATCGACAGTCGCGTCCCGGCACACCTGATCGAGCGCAGTCGGGCGGCCCGTGCGAAGTGGGAAGCCAACCGCGGCTGACCCGTTTCGTCGGTGGGGCCCAGGGTCCCGATGTCGTTTCTCTCGGTCGTTTTCCAACCGGTGAAAAGTCACAGAAAACCCCTGTTTTTCTTGCTCTCCAGTCACGCACGGTCCGAACTTCCGTCTTAGCCTGCCCGCGTGGCCGACGAGATCCTTTCCATCGAAGACGTCGCCACCGCATTGGGCGTTCACTACATGACCGCCTACCGCTACGTGAAGCGTCGGGCCCTGGAAGCCACGCAGGTGAACGGTCAGTGGCAGATCACCCGAACCGACTTGGACGACTTCTTGAAGCGTCGTTCCGACCGTCACTCCAAGGCCGAGGGTTCGCGCGACGCTCGTCGTACCGCCGACTACCACCGTGACCTGCACAAATGCCTGGTCGACTCCGACGCCAAGGCTGCTTTCGACGTGTTGCAATCGGCCATTGATGCCGGGGCCGACATGGAAGAGGTGTACCTCGAGATCCTGAGCCCGGTGCTGGCCGACATCGGTGCCAGTTGGGCGCGCGGGGAGATCGACATCTCGGTCGAGCATCAGGCCACGGCCGTGGCCACGCGTTTGGTGGGTCAACTCAGCCCGCGATGCGTGCGTCGTGGCCGTCGTCGTGGCAACGTGCTCATTGGTGGTCCCGCGGGCGAGCGCCATTCGCTGGCGTTGGCGATGCTGGGCGACTTGTTGCGTCTGCACGGCTGGGACGTGTCCGACCTGGGCGCCGACACTCCGTCGAACTCTTTCGTGCACGCGGCGTCCAGCATTTCGGACCTCGTGGCGGTGGGCGTCAGCGTGACGTCCAACGAGTCTCTCGACAGCGCCGCCGAGTTGCTGTCGACCTTGCGTCGGGCCATCGGTGACGAGTTGCCGGTTCTGGTGGGCGGGTCGGCGATCCGCGACTTCGACCATGCGCGCTCGCTGGGTGCCGATCACTTCGCCGAGGGGGCCCGCGGGTTCATCGACTTCCTCGATTCGTTGTCGAGCAAGGGCCGCAAGGCGTCGTCGAAGAAGCAGTCGTCCGACGACGACACCAGCAACGACTGACGCACCCGACACCCCACCCGACACCCCACAAGACGGCCCTGGGCCGTGGAGGCTGGCGGCCGGAAACTTACGAACACCTGTTCGCTATAGTCGCCGCCATGAACGTTTCCATGGCTCGCCACACTGGGGGTTCGCGTGCTGTGGGTGCGACAGCGGGGAAAGTGGATATCTCGGCCCTGCGCGCGGGGATTCCCGCGGTCATGGCCCACGAACGCTTGTTGCCGGTGCACCCGGTGTTGGCCCCCTTGTTCGGGGTGGCTCCCGGTGAACCGGGGTTGGTGCGCGGGCACACGGTGGTGTGTTCGGGTTCGGCGGCCATGTCGTGCGCGTTGGCCGTGATGGCCGCTCCCACGCGTGCCGGTTCGTGGGCTGGTGTGGTGGGGTTGCCGTCGGTGGGGGTGGCCGCGGCCGCCGAGCTGGGTGTGGAACTGTCGCGCACCATCTTCGTGGCCGATACATCGACGTCATCGAAAACGTCGTCCGACATGGCGGCCATCCTCTCGGCGTTGATCGATGGTGTGGAGGTGTTGGTGTTGTCACGCCGCGTGGTGGCCGCGGTGTCCGATGGCGTGATGCGCAAGTTGCACACCCGTATGCAGTCGCGGGGTTCGGTGTTGGTGTTGGTCGGAGATCCCGGTTCGATTTCGGCCGACGTGCGAGTGAACGCGTCCACGGTGATGTGGGAAGGGGTCGGCGCTGGCAACGGACATCTGCAACGGCGACGCGTGAACATCGAACTCGACGCGCGTCGGCGTGGCCGACCCACACGGGCCGACGTGTGGTTGCCCGATCAACACGGCGGTCTCAGTGTGTGCGATCAAACATCACTCGGCACTGTTTCGTCGGGCACTGTTTCGTCCGGCACTGTTTCGTCGGGCAACGTCGTGTCGTTGCGTCGCACGGGATGACGGCGATGTCGACACAACCGCCTCGCTGCGCCGTGGTGCACACGCCGGCATGGCCACTGGTGGCCGCCGTCATGAACGGCTTGGCCGCACGCGGACCCGAGTACGCGCCCGATCAACCACTCGCCATCATGCGGTCACAGCGGGTGCTGTGTTGTTCACCGGTGGCGTGGCGCGATGGTGTGCGGCCGGGCATGCGACGTCGACAGGCACAAGGAGCGTGCCCGCACGTGGTCTTGGTGGCCGACGACCCCGATCGTGACGCTCGTTGTTTCGAGCCGGTGGTGCGTTCGGTGGGCGAACTGGTGCCGTTGCTCGACATCGAGTCCCCCGGCTCGTTGTTGATGGCCACTCGTGGTCCGTCGCGTTACGTCGGGGGCGATGCCGCACTCACGATGCGCCTCACCGATCTGGCCATGTCGGGCCTGTCGGCCGCGGTGGCATCACGCATCGATCCGGCGACGTTGTTGTCCGTCGGCGGGGGACTGGGGGTCGGTGTCGCCGATGGTCGCTTGGCGGCCACACTGGCGGCTCGTTGGGCCATTCGTCGTGGTGAACCCGTGGTGGTGGAACCCGGATCCGCGGCGACCGCGGCGTTCCTCGCGCCCCATCCGGTGTCGGCCCTCGGCGCGGTGGCCGGTTGCGACGTCGGGCTGGTGGATTTGTTGCAGCGACTGGGATTGCGTCGCTTCGGCGATGTGGCCGCGTTGTCACCGCATCATCTGGTCGATCGTTTCGGCGCGCTGGGACACACCGTGCATCGTTTGGTCAGCGGCACCGACGACAGCGCTCCTTCGGCGTTGCCTCCACCACCCGATCTGACGATCGTTCGATTGTTCGACGATCCGGTGACGCAGTTCGACATGTTGGTCTTCGCGGCCAAGTCACTCGTCGACGAGTTGGGGCGGTACTTCGCCGAGCGCGGGCAGGTGTGCACCCGCGTGCGGGTGGAAGCAGAGACCGAACACGGCGAGACGTCCGTGCGGGTCTGGCATCGCGCCGAGGGCATGAACGAGTCGGCGATGGTCGACCGCGTGCGTTGGCAGTTGGACGGATGGATCAACGGCGCCGACCCGCCGTCGGCCGGCGTCACCAAGATCGCGCTCATCCCGCTCGAGATTCGCGGGGACGCCGGCACCCAAGAAGGCTTTTGGGGTGGCCGCACCGCCGCCGATGATGCCGCCGCTCGTGCCATCACGCGGGTGATGGCATTGGTGGGGCCCGCCGGAGTCACCGTGGCGTCATGGCGCGGCGGTCGCGATCCCCGCGAGCAATACCGCATGGTGCCGGTGGCCGATGTCGGTGCCGACGGTACGACGGTGCACGCGCGTCCCACGGACTCCACCGCGCCGCGTTGGCCCGGAGCGATTCCGACCCCGTCGCCGGCCCTCGTTCACCATCAGCCGGTCGGCGTTCGGGTGCTCGATGCCGACGGACATGCGGTGTCGGTGAGCGGACGAGGTTTCGTCAGTTCCGCTCCGACCGTGTTGTGTCGCGAGCACGGTCACGCATCGGTGACCGCGTGGGCCGGTCCGTGGCCGGTGGAAGAGCGGTGGTGGGACGAACGTGCCCGTCGGGTGGCCCGCTTCCAACTGGTGGTGCAGACATCCGACGGGCCGCGTGCGTATCTGGCCGAGGTGTCGTCGGGCCAGTGGTGGTTGGTGGCCGAGTACGCCTGACGCGCGACGCGAGTGGGCGAACCACTCAGGCGATGCGGGACTCGATGGAGTGCGCGTCCAACAGTCGACTGGACGCCAGGTCCTGAGCGGCCAGGCGCAACAGATCGTCGGCCAAGCGGAAACCGATGCCACGCACCGTGTGCATGAAGCGAACGTCGGGAGCCCGTTCGGTGAGCTTGCGTCGCAAGTTCGACAGGTGCACGTCCACCACGTGGGTGTCACCCACCCAATGCGGTCCCCACACGCTTTCCAGCAGCTGAGCGCGACTGCACACTTCCAACGGCTTCAAGCACAACTGCGAGAACAGATCGAACTCCAGTCGGGTGGCCGCGATGGGGTGACGGTTCACCTTCATCTCGCGTCGGGCCAGGTCCACCACGAGGGGACCGAAGTAGAGCACCTTGGGGTCGAGGTTCGCCCCGACACCGTTCTTGGGTCGAGGGCGACGCATCATGGCCTGGCACCGCTGCACCAACTCGTCGGTGCTGGTCTCGGTGGGCACGGCATCATCGGCGCCGTTGCGCAACACGGTGACGCGCTGTTCGTCGGAGTTCGCCCCCACGATCACCATGTAGATCTCCGGGCAACGACGAATCTGGCCGAGCAAACGATTGAAGGTGGGGTAGGCGTCGCGCGCGTCGACGATGACGATGTCGGGTTCGAAGGAGCGAAGCATCACTTCGGCCGCGGTGGCGTCGGGAGTGCTTCGCACCGCGTACCCCTGCATTTGCAGTGCCGCTTCGACCGAGCGTCGATCCGAGTTGTGGACGAGCGTCACCAGTGCGCGAGGCATGGGCTCGGAATCGGGATGAGCGGATCCGCCGCCGGACTCCCGGCGCTGCTGATCGGCTCTCGCCGCGAAGTTCGTCTCGATGAGTGTCATGACAGTTGCCCCTTTATCGGTAGGAGGTGCTCACGGCTTGAGCACCTTGTTGTCATCTGTCCCGAGTTCCTTGGAAGCGACACGTCGCACTTTTTCCGTGGGTTTGTCACGAACCTCGGAAAAATCCTCGCGACGTGGGGCGATGGGCCGCCGAGGCGGGCCGTGTGGGGCCGAATCGAGTCGTCAAGTGAGGGCTCGGGGATGGTTGACTGGGGGACGTGTCGTCGTCCGAAACGCCCGAGCCGGTTCAGTCCGAAGAGTTGCAGCCCGAGACGCTGACCATCCGTGCGGGCCGTCCCGAGGGTCAGGCATCGATGGCGCCGATCTTGTGGGCGTCCACCACGTACGACATGGGATCGCTGGAAGTAGGCCGAGAAATGGCCCATTCCTCGCGGGCCAAGAAGTTTTACAGCCGACATGGCAACCCCACGGTGAACGCCTTCGAGAGTGCGGTCGCCGAACTCGAGGGCGCGGAGGCTGCTCGCGCGTACGCCTCGGGAATGGGCGCCATCGCCGGCGTGATCCTGGGTTTGTGTTCTCGAGGAGATCACATCGTCGCGCAGAAGCAGTTGTACGGCGGCACCATGCAGTTGCTCGCCGGGGTGTGTCCGCGATTCGGTATCGATGTCACTTTCGTCGACGGCACCCAACCCGGAGCGTTCGCCGCGGCGGTGATTCCCGGTCGCACGATGTTGGTGTTCGCCGAAACGCCCGCGAATCCGTTGTTGGATCTGGTCGATCTGGACGATCTCGGTGCGATCAAGGGACCGATCACGGTGGTGGACGCCACGCTGGCGACACCGCTTGGCGCGCGACCGCTCGACCACGGCGTGAACCTGGTGTTGCATTCGGCGACCAAGGCGATGGGGGGTCACAACGACGCCACGTTGGGTGTGGTGTCCGGTGAGCGCGATCTCATCGACGCGTTGTGGTCTTTCGCGGTGTTGCAGGGTGCGTGCGCGTCTCCGTTCGATTCGTTGAACGCCATTCGTGGTTTGCGCACGTTGGGTCCGCGCTTGCGTCAGCAGGGCGCCACGGCGGTGGCGGTGGGTCGTGCACTGGAAGCGAATGCGGCCGTGAACTGGGTGCGACATCCCGGGCTCGAGTCCCATCCGCAACACGAGCTGGGTCGGCGTCAGTACCGCATGCACGGTGGTGTGCTGTCGTTCGACTTGGCGGGCGGATTGGAAGCCGGCGCCAACTTCGTGAAGTCGGTGCGGTTGTGCCGACCGGCCACGTCGATGGGTGGCCCCGAGACCTTGGTGACCCATCCGGCGTCCACCACTCACGCGGGCATGACGGCCGAGGAGTTGGCCGAGAGCGGCATCACGCCGGGCACGGTTCGTATGAGCTGTGGGTTGGAACACGTCGACGACGTGGTTGCCGACGTCCTGCGCGCCCTCTGACCCACCCGTTCTGGGTACGAAAAGTGCCTGAAACCGGCACTTTTCCGCACCCAGAACGCGGGTTATGGTCAAGACGCTGGATGGTTTCTCGAGGGGGGTCATGTGGAAGCTGATGTGTTCGCACGCGCACTGAATGAGTTTCACCACTTGGTGGACACGCGACTTCACAATCTCGATTCATGGACACGTGGTCATTTTGCTGAGGCGCTCGTGGTGTCTTTGCTCGACGGAGCGGTGGTTGCTGAGCACGGAGTTGCTCCGTGTGATGTGACATGGGGTGCGATTTCCATTGCGGTGCGAACCACTGGCAGTCGATCAACCGATCACATCGGAGCCGAGGGCCGTGCACCTTTCGCGGGGAGTTGGAAGTTCCCGCCGAAGATGGCTTGGGATCCTGATCTGTCCGATTGGAGTCCGGAGCCCCCGAGGCGTTGTTGGGCCGACGTCGCAGTCCTTGCTTTCCACGATGGCTTCGAGATTGCCCATGGCTGGGGTTTCTACGTCTTGTCCCAAACTCAAGTGGAGACTTTCCCGTCGGTCACCTTGACCCCCCGCAATCTGTTAGCGGCTGGTTTTCTCAGCGTGTCTCCCGAGATGCTCGCCGATCAGATTCGAAAAGCTGCGGTACCGCCTCGTTCTGGGTAACCCGGATAGCCGATTTCGGGCACTTTTGGTACCCAGAACGCCGTGAGATACGAACATGTGTTCGTATACAGTGGGCTGGTGGCGTATTCATGGGGGATGCAGGGGCCCAAGACCTGGGCGGAACTGGAGGCACGGCTCTCCGATCGTCCCGTCGAGCCCGACGATCGTGCCACGACATCCACCGAACGGGGTCGTGACGGACGAGCTCCTGGTGCCACGTCGGTCAACGCCGGTGGTGATGGTCCGGCGTTCGGGCGTCGTCGTCAGCCGTACCAGCCCGTCGACGCCAGTACTCCGGCGGCCAGCACTCCGGCGGCCGGCACGCCTCGCCCGGTGGTGCCGTATGCCGAGCTGCATTGTCATTCCAACTTCTCGTTTCTCGCCGGGTCGTCGCATCCCGAGGAGTTGGTGGAGGAAGCCCAACGCCTGGAGTTGTCGGCGTTGGCCATCACCGATCACAACGGTCTCTACGGCGTGGTTCGCTTCGCCGAGGCCGCGCGCGCGGTGGGTCTGCCCACGATCTTCGGCAGCGACATCACGGTTCACGATCATCGCGGGTCCGGACAACTGGTGGTGCTGGCCGACGGAGCGACGGGCTACGCGAACCTGTCGCGCGCGCTCAGCCTGGCCCAACTGTCGGGCAGCAAGGGCGAACCACGATGCACGTTGCCGTTGCTCGCCGACAACGCACGCGATGGTTGGTGGATACTCACCGGCGACCATCGCGGCATCGTTCCGCGCGCTCTCGTCGATCATGGTCCGCAGGCGGCACTACGCGAATTGCAACGGGTGATCGACGCCTTCGGACGCGATCGTGTGCTCGTCGAATTGTGGGATCACGGCGAACCACTCGACAGCGCGCGCAACGACGCACTGGCCGAGTTGGCGGCTCGCGCCGACGTGCGGTGCGTGGCCACCAACAACGTGCATTACGCCACGCCCGCTCGACGCCGTTTGGCCACGGCCATGGCGGCGGTGGGCAAGCGCTGCAGTCTGAACGAGATGGACCCGTGGTTGCCCGCGGCGGCTTCGGCGCACGTGCGCGGTGGTTCGGAGCAGATGCGTCGTTTCGCTCGCTATCCGGGCGTGGTCGAGGTGGCCGCCGAGGTGGGTGCGCAGGCGGCCTTCGACTTGTCCTTGGTGGCACCGAAACTGCCGCCGTACCCGTGTCCCGATGGATTGAGCGAGATGCAGTTCCTGCGACGACTCACCGAACAGGGCGCCACGCGGCGTTACGGTGAGCGGCCCCGCGATGGCGAGGACCTCAGCTTGCGCGCTCGCGCGTGGCGCACCATCGATCACGAACTGCGGGTGATCGAGACACTGGGTTTCGCGGGCTACTTCCTCGTGGTGTGGGACATCGTGCAGTTCTGCGAACGCGCCGACATCTATTGCCAAGGTCGGGGGAGCGCGGCCAACAGCGCCGTCTGTTATTCGCTCGGCATCACCAAGGCCGACGCGGTGTCGCTCGGTCTGTTGTTCGAACGGTTCCTGTCGCCCGAGCGTGACGGTCCACCCGACATCGACATCGACATCGAGAGTGGCCGTCGTGAGGAGGTGATCCAGTACGTGTTCGCTCGCTACGGGCGTCATCACACGGCGCAGGTGGCCAACGTCATCACCTATCGCGCGCGTTCGGCGGTGCGCGACATGGCCCGAGCCCTCGGTTACGCACCGGGCCAGCAGGACGCGTGGGCCAAGCAGATGGACATGTGGGGACGCATCGATGCCATGGCGCCACAAGCCGGTCCCGATGGTCGTCCCGAACACGACATTCCGCCGTTGGTGCTGGAGATGGCCATGGAGATCGAGGATGCGCCGCGACATCTGGGCATTCACTCCGGAGGCATGGTCATCTGCGATCGGCCGGTGATCGAGGTGTGCCCGGTGGAGTGGGGTCGCATGCGCGATCGCAGCGTGTTGCAGTGGGACAAGGACGACTGCGCGGCGGCCGGATTGGTGAAGTTCGATCTGTTGGGTCTGGGCATGTTGTCGGCGTTGCACGGTGCGGTCGATCTGGTGCGCGAACACACGGGTGTCGAGATCGATCTGGCCACCTTGCCTCAGGACGACGACGTGTACGCCATGTTGTGTCGCGCCGACACCGTGGGCGTGTTCCAGATCGAGTCACGCGCGCAGATGGCCACCTTGCCGCGACTGAAGCCCCGACGCTTCTACGACCTGGTGGTGGAGGTGGCTCTCATCCGACCCGGTCCCATTCAGGGTGGTTCGGTGCATCCGTACATCCGCCGACGAAACGGACAAGAGCCCATCACGTATCTGCATCCGCTTCTCGAGAACAGCTTGGGCAAGACGTTGGGCATTCCGTTGTTCCAGGAACAGTTGATGCAGATGGCCATCGACGTGGCGGGCTTCACGCCGTCGGAGGCCGACCAACTGCGTCAGGCCATGGGGTCCAAGCGCAGCCAGAAGCGCATGGAACGATTGCGTTCGCGGTTGTACGAGGGCATGGCCGAGCGAGGCATCACCGGCGACATCGCCGACATGATCTTCGACAAGATGGCGGCCTTCGCCAACTACGGCTTTCCCGAAAGCCATTCGGTTTCCTTCGCGTATCTGGTGTACGCGTCGTCGTGGTTGAAGTTGCATCGACCGGCGGCGTTCTACGCCGGTCTGTTGAACGCGCAACCGATGGGCTTTTGGAGTCCGCATTCGTTGGCGCAGGACGCGCGCCGACACGGTGTGGTGGTGCGCACCCCGGACCTGTGCGCGTCCGCCGCCGGCGCCACGTTGGAGGTGTGTCCCGACAGCCACGGTGGCTTCGCCGTTCGGTTGGGCATCGGGTCGGTGCGTGGGGTCGGGTCCGATTTGGCCGAGCACATCGCGACCGAGCGAGCGGAGAACGGCGACTACCGCGACATCGAGGATCTGGTGCGACGCGTTCCCGACATCACGTTGGCCCAATTGGAAGCCATGGCCACGGGCGGACTGTTCTCGGAGTGCTTCGCCTTGGAGCGGCGCGAGGCGTTGTGGGCCGCGGGGGCGGCGGCGCAATCACGCATCGATCGCCTACCCGGTTTGGCCACGGCCACCACGGCGCCCACGTTGCCCGGCATGGAACCCATCGAGGTGGCGGTGGCCGACTTGTGGGCCACCGGGGTGGCGCCCACCGGACACCCCACGCAGTTCCTGCGCGAGCGTCTGAACGAGATGGGGGTGGTCACGTCCGATCGACTGGCCACCATCGACGCCACCAAGGTGTGGGTGGCCGGCGTGGTCACCCACCGTCAACGACCGGCCACCGCACAAGGAACCACCTTCATGAACCTCGAAGATGAGACCGGTCTCATCAACATCGTGGTGTCGGTGGGTTGTTGGAAGCGTTTTCGTCCGGTGGCGCGCGGTGCGGCGGCTTTGTTGGTGCGGGGTCGACTGGAACGCTTCGAAGGCGTGGTGAACATCGTGGCCGAGCACATGACGCCGCTCGAGGTGGCCGTGGGAACGTCCAGCCGCAACTTCCGTTGAGTATCGAGCGACGATTCAGCGTTGCCGACCGGCCAGCCACGCGCCCCACAAGGTGATGGCACAGCCGATGATCGATAGCACCGCGACGGATTCGTCGAGGATCACGGCACCCAGGATCAACGACACCACCGGGATGAGGTAGGTGGTCACCGACGCACGGGTGCTTCCGAAACGACCGGCGTTGGCCGCCATCACCACGTAAGCCAGAGCGGTGCCGAACACGCCGAGTGCGCCGATCATGAGGAACGGCTTCCAGGCGAATTGCACGTCGTCCACCGACGGAATCGCGAACGGGATCACCAACACGAGCGCCACGAATTGCGCGTTCCACAGAACGGGAAGCGACCCGTATTGCTGTTGCAACGGTGCCGCCAGATCGAGTGCGAAGCCGTAGCAGGCCAACGCGATGAAGATCAGACCGATGCCCACGGCGCTGGACGATCCCTCGCCGAGCGTGGGCAAGGCGATGGCGACCACACCCACGAATCCCACGCCGAGTCCGTACAACTGAGCCCGCGATGGACGGCGTTTGTACACGAACGTGGCCACCGAGGCCACGAACAACGGGATGGCCCCGTTCAACATGCCGGCCACGCTGGACGCCACGCGTTCCTCGGCGAAGGGGAACATGGTCAACGGCACCGCCATCCAGATGGTGGCCAACAGCACCAGTCGGGGCCACGCACTGCGGGGCAGGCGCACGCGGGCCGCGGGCACCAACGCCAAGGTGGCGAAACCGAAGCCGACGCGCATTGGTGTGATCACCGCGGCGGGAAACGCCTTCAGACCCTCGGCGATGAAATAGAACGACGTGCCCCAGATGAGTCCGGGTAGGGCGAGCCGACCGAGCTCCGTTCGAGAATTGGTGGCGGTGTCGGTGGTCATTTGCTCGACGCCGGTGAGGTGGTGGCGGCCATCACGCCGAGCGCGATGAACACCGAGCCGGCCACGTAGCGCTGGACGATGGGCAGGGTGCGACCGGTGAGCAGCTTGTTGCGCAGTGCGCTCGCGGTGAGTGCGTACATGCCGTCGGTGCAACAACCGATGAGCACGAACACGGTTCCCAGCACGAGTGCTTGGGACCATGCGGCACCCTTGTCGGCATCGATGAACTGCGGGAGGTAGGAGACGAAGAAGAGCGCCACCTTGGGGTTCAGCGTGTTGACCACCACGCCCTGCGTGAAGGAGCGCTTCAGCGTGACCGAGGTGGAGTCACCCGACATCGTGGCCGGACGCATCAGGAGGGTGCGCACACCGACGAACACCAGATAACCGGCTCCGAGCCACTTCACCGTGTTGAACGCGGTGGCCGAGGTGGCCAACACCGCCGACAGTCCGGCACTGGCCGCGACGACGTGAACCATGTTGCCCAACTCGAGACCGGCGACCGCGGCCAACCCGACCTCTCGGCCATCGCTGACGCTGCGGTTGAGGATGTAGATGACGGCCGGACCGGGGATCAACAACAACGCGATGGACGCGACACCGAAGGTGATGATGGAACCGAGATCGGGCACGGGTTCGACTCTAGACCCCGACGTCGATCGGCTCCGTGGGTATTGCGCGATCCAGAAGATCGGTCAAATGACGGGCCAGGTCGGCCGGAGCGAAGACGGCATCGGAGGAGAGAATCTCGTCGCGGTGCCACCATCGAATCTCGAACAGGTACTCGGCGTTGAGTTCTTGCCAGGTCATGGTGGGAACGGGATCGAATCGTTCGGGAACCTCGACGAGATGGATGTGTTCGCGTTGGCCGTCCCACAGACCGTTGATGAACGCGACGCGATGTTCACGAGTCCAGACGTGCGGACCGATCCGGGCGTCGGTCAGGCCCACCTCCTCGCGCAACTCGCGGGCAAGGGCGGTGCGATGATCCTCACCTTCGTCGAGGCCGCCACCCGGAAGGGCCCAACGGGTGCCGGCGGGGAACTCGAACCTCACGAGCAACACGTGATGGTCGGGGGTGACCACGAGAGCGCGAGCAGCGGAGCGAATGCGCGGTTCAGGCATCGGGCTTGTCGTTCAGCCCGTCGTTCATCATGCGGTACATCTCGTAGATGGACTTGCAGTCCTCGCACAGTGGCAGCTGCTTGGGGTCGCGCGACGGCACCCACACGTGGCCGCACAGGGCCTCGAGCGGCGTGCCGAACACCCGTGCCTCGGTGACTTTGGCCGCCGCGCTCTCGCCCGGCTCGGTTTTGACGATGTGGGCACACACCGGTTCGCCGGTTTGGGGGACCCGACCGAGTTCGACGTCGGTGTCGGTGTTGGTGCCGAGATCGGTGGACGACAGTGTGGACGCGGTGACGTTCGGGGCCATGACAGAAGTCAACCAGATGCCTACACTTCACCCATGCCGCTGTACGAGTTCCGTTGCCGCACCTGCGAGACCACCTTCGAGGTGCGTCGGCCCATGGCCGAGGCATCGGATCCGGCCACCTGCCCCGAGGGTCATGACGGGGCGGTCCGTCTGTTGTCTGTCTTCGCGTCGGTGGGGGCGTCGGGTGGCAACACCGCTCCGGCACCGGCCGCGCCTCGGGCCGGCGGTTGCGGCTCGGGTTGCGGTTGCGCGCACTGAACGCACCGCGCACTGAGCTGTACGAGCACACTGTTTCGTCTCGTGCCGACATCACCTCGCGACAACGAACTAGGTTGACCCCATGGCGTCCTGGATCGTGAACCTCATCGTGGCGGGAACCGCCGCGGGCATCGGGGCGATCGGCGTGCGCGTGATCGGTGAGTCCACCAAGCCCAAGCCCATTCCCGTGAAGGTGCGCAAAGAGCGTCGTCGTTGATGCTGGCCGAGCGTCAGCCGGCCACCGACACACTGCCCACGAAGGCGATCACCATGGCCGCGATCGGCGCCACCCACGAAGCCCATGTGGGAACCGGTCGCCACGACGGTGCCAGCATCACCGACCCCAACAATGCACCGGTGACCACACCGCCCACGTGACCTCCGATGGAGATGCCGGGAATGGTGAACGTGAGCAACAAGTTGATGGCCAGCGTGGCACCGATACCGGTTTGAAACACGTTCACGCCACGACGCTGCATGCCCACGGCCGTGGCACCCATCAGTCCGAAGACCGCTCCGGATGCGCCACCGTGCAAGCCCCCGCCTCCACCTTGAATGACCAAGGCACCGAGCGAACCGCCCAACAGGCAAGCGAAGTAGAGCAACCCGAACCGGGCTCGACCAAGCGGTGCCTCGAGCATGTTGCCCAACTGATACAGAAGGATC
The DNA here is from genome assembly GCA_027491335.1 of Actinomycetes bacterium. Taxonomy (GTDB): domain Bacteria; phylum Actinomycetota; class Acidimicrobiia; order Acidimicrobiales; family Ilumatobacteraceae; genus Casp-actino8. The sequence goes on from JAIXWJ010000008.1 coordinate 24,840, forward strand.
ATGTTCATCGCGAGGTGAAGGATTCCGAAATGAAGGAACCCGGCCGACACCAGTCGATACCAGCCGTCGGGCTCGGAGATGAGCCATCGGCTGAGACCCAACTGAATCTCGCGCTCTCCGGGTCGATCACCGAAGCCGAACGACGACGAGTCGCCGACGAGAACCCACACGAAGACCGCAAGATTCACCGCGATGAGGGTGGTGGTGACCAGATTCGATTGTCGGGCGTTCCAATCTCGGGCGCGAACGGTGGTGGGTGGACGCGAGGCCTTCACGCAATCGCGACAATGGCTGCCCACCGTGGCTTGCGAGAGGCAGTCCGCGCAGGCGGGTCGACCACAGCGGGTGCACGAGCGCCCGGTGGCGACGTCGGCGTGTCGGTAACACGCGGGAAGCACGGGCGGTGGGAACGATTCCATGAGTCAGGGAAACGGTAATCCGTCGCCGAAAGATTGGCTCATCGGACCCGTGTGCCCGAAGTCAAGAGCACCCACCGGTCGTCCGATTCGATAGCCCTGCAAGAGATCGCATCCGAGGGCGCGCAGGCGCGTCACTTGTGCGTCGGTGGTGACCCATTCGGCGATGACGGCCATCTCCAGACTGTGGGCGAGCTGAATGATGCTGCGCACGATGGGATCGTCACGGTCCTCGTCCCCGAGGGACCGCACGAACGACCCGTCCAGCTTCAGGAAATCCGCGGGGCATGAGCGAAGGTGCGACAGCGACGAATAGCCGGTGCCGAAGTCGTCGATGGACAGACGCACCCCGAATCGCCGCAGTGATTGCAACGTCCGCAGGGCGTTGGTGGGGTCGCGCATGAGCATGCGTTCGTCGAATTCGAGCGCGAGATGTTGAGGTTGCAGATCGTGGTCCTTCAGCGCCGCCAGCGTTCGTTCGACGAATCGTGGATCGGCCACTTGTCGCGGGGAAACGTTCACGTGCATCACGAACTGACGATCCACGCGGCCATCGTCCAACCATCCGCGCAGATCGGCGCACGCGCGGTGCGTGACCCACTCTCCGATGGGGGCGATGATTCCGGACTCCTCGGCCAGATCGACGAAGACCGATGGCGTGAGGATTCCGAGACTCGGGTGGTGCCAGCGCAACAAGGCCTCGGCCCCCACGACGCGTTCGGAATACGGGGAATAGACGGGTTGATACACGAGTCGCAACTCGCCGTTGGCGAGGGCCCGTTCGAGGGCGGCGGACAATGTGGAGCGTTCGCGGGCGGTCTCGCGCATGGTGTCGGAGTACAACTCGCAACGTGATCGGCCGCGCAGTTTGGCGTGATACATGGCGGTGTCGGCATTGCGCATCAGTGCGATGGCGGCATCGGTCAAGACGGGTTCACCGGTCTCTCCGCGGGTCACGGCCACGCCGAGGCTGGCGCCGGTGGTGACTTCGACGCCCTGCAACAACACGCGTCCGGTGATGGCCAGTCGCACGCGTTCGGCCAGATCCAGGGCGGCTTCCTCGTCGACGAGGCCCTCGCACAGAATGACGAACTCGTCCCCTCCGATGCGTCCGACGATGTCGCCGGGTCGCGTGGCCCCCACGAGGCGCTTGCCGATGTTGGCGATCAGCATGTCTCCGTTCTCGTGGCCGACGGAGTCGTTGACGTCTTTCAGTTTGTCGATGTCGAGGAAGAAGACGGCCACCATGTCGCGCGTGGCGCGGGCGCGTTCGATCGCTTCGGAGAGCTTGCGGATGAACAAGGTTCGATTGGGAAGCGTCGTGAGTCCGTCGTGCGTGGCTTGGTGCGCGAGAGCGGCCTGAAGCTTGGTTGCCGCCGTGATGTCGCGCGCGATGAGGGCCAGCCCGCCGGTGGTGCGACGAACCTGCACCTCGAAGGTGTGAATGTCGTCGTCGGGTCCGCGCAGGCCCACCTCGCCACGCCATGAAACGTTCGTTCCCGTCGCGACATCGCGAGGCATTTGGTCGCGAACCACGGTGAGCAACTGTGGATAGGAACTCGCCGCGGGGTTCGCGTAGGTGACCGACCCCTCGACGTCCGACACGACCACGATGTCGTCCGTGCTCTCGATCAACTCGCCGATGGACGCGTTCCACGGCGCGGACGCGGCCACGGTTTCGTTGGCGGTCAACGCGATGCCGGTGAAACCCACGACCGAGCCGTCGTCGGCCACGCGGGGAGTGAGAATGAAGCGCACCCGATGTTCGCTTCCGTCGGGATGTCCGATGAGCACGGTGATGTCGGCGGGCCCGCCGTTGGCCTGTCGCCACAGGTGCTCGGCACCCATCCGATCGTCGGGGCGAGCGTTGGCCCAGGGTGCGCGACCCACCGGCAGAACCGCACCACCGAGGGCGACGCGACGAAAATTCGGGTCGCCGGACACCAGACGGCCGGAGGCATCGGTGTCGAAGAGGCCCACCTCGGGGGGAGGCGTCGGGGACGACCCCGAGCGGGACTGGGAACCTTCGGACACGAAAGGACAGTGTGTCACACGGTGGTCGGGCCACCGCTGATAGTGGTGAAATCGAAGTCCGCGACGGTCAGATCGCCATCACGGTGCCAGAGAGGCTGGCGCTCGCGATGGTCGCGAAATCGATGGCCCGGACCATGTCGGCGGCGGGTGTCTCGGGGGGAAGTTCGATCTGCTGATCCAGCGCATGAATCTCGAACACGTACGTGTGAACCGTGGCCGCCGGGGGGCACGGGGCGCGCCAGGCCAATTCGGGGGTTTCCGATGTGCCGAAGGCGTTGTTGGCCATCACGGCACCGGCGGGGAGCACGCCGGACTCGAGGCCGGTCACCGAGGGATCGATTCCGGTGACGACCCAGTGGGTTCGACCGACGGGGTCCACCGAGGTGTCCGAGGTGTCGAGCATGACGACGGCGAGCGACACGGTGCCGGCGGGAATCCCGGTCCAACTGATGCTCGGGAAGGTTCCCGCCTCGGCACAAGTGTGGGCGCTCGGAATGGGCCCACCATCGAGCCACGGGCCGTAGAGGGTCATCGGCTCGGTTGGCGCCGGAGTCGCGGTGTCGAGCACCGCGGACGTTTCGGTTGGGGCGATGATCGACTCGGACTGATCGTCGCGAGGTGGGGCCATGTCGCGCCCGTCGTCGGCACAACCGAACAACGTCAGCGCGCCAACGACAACAACGGTGATCGACAGTGCGGAGCGGCGCATGCGGTCATGTTACGTGCGGCGGGGGATGAGTCGCCTTCGGTCGGGCGAACTAGCGTGGTCGCATGACGTCGCCGGCGGAACTGTGCATCCTCACGGTGCATGCTCATCCCGACGACGAGGCATCCAAGGGTGCTCCGACGTTGGCGATGTATCACGATCTCGGCGTGCGAACGGTGCTGGTGTGTTGCACCGGAGGCGAGGAAGGCGACCTGCAGAACCCGGCTCTGCGAGAACCCGGTGGCATCCTGGCCGGCTTGGACGACGCCGGTGTGAAGGCCGCCTTGGCTCGGGTGCGTCCGCGCGAATTGGCCGAGTCCGCCGCCATCATCGGTTTCGACGAGGTCGTGATGTTGGGTTACCGCGATTCGGGAATGCTGGACTCGCCCGCGAACGAGCACCCGGACTGCTTTCATCGGGCGGATCTCGACGAGGCCGTCGGTCGACTGGTGACGGTCATTCGCCGCACCCGTCCCCAGATCCTGATCACCTACGGCGATGACCAACGCGGTTATCCGCACCCCGATCACGTGAAGGTTCATGAGATCTCGGTGGTGGCATTCGCCCGCGCCGGCGACCCCACCTGGTACCCGTGGGCCGGGCCCGCGTGGCAGCCATCGAAGATGTATTACTCGGCATGGTCGCGCACCCGTCTGGTGGCGGTGCACGAAGCGATGCTGCGTCTGAACGGGTCATCTCCCTACGACGAGCGTTGGCTGAATCGTCCGTCTCACGACGAACGCATCACCACGCGCACGCACGTGGCCTCGCACATGTCGGCACGATCGGGTGCGTTGCGGGCGCACGCCACCCAGATCGATCCGAAAGAGCCGTGGTGGTTCGGACTCGACGACGATCAGTTGAGCGAGGTGTACCCGTGGGAGGACTGGATCCTGGCGCGCTCGACGGTGGGTGGACCCGCCGATGACGACGTGGAGACGGATCTGTTCGCCGGGATCGCCGACCTAGCCACGCTTCCCGTCGGCGTCCCGCGCCCGGGACGACTCACCAACCCCGACCCCGTGGGAGCAACGCAATGAACGACACGCGCACCATTCAGTTTCGGGTCGTGATGGCCAAGAACGAGGAACGCGTCGATGGCCCCGACGATGCCGACACCGTGGCCACCATCGCCAAGGTCGACGCGAGCATGGATCCGACGGTGGCGTTCATGCGTGGCAAGTTGAAGATCACCGGCCCGACCGGGCCACTGTTCGACGCTCTCTCGAGCGGTCGCGCCGCCGAAGTGATCACTCGACTTCTCGCGAGCTGACCCGCGTCGTTTCAGGAGCGACGCATGGCGTCGCGAAGTTCGCGATAGCCGATGAGCACCGCGCCGGACTCGGTGAGCAGACCGCGGAGAGTTTCGTCGTTCACCGCCAGATCGAGATCGTCGATCCACTCGGCGGCCGACTCCGTGAGAGCGCGCACTTCGGGGGTGTCCACGCTGGGCTGAATGTGGATCTCGGTGACTCCGGGCTTCAGCTCACGAATCGCGGAGTAGACGCGTTCGCGACTGCCCGCTCTCCAATCGTGATCGAAATGATCGGGGAAGACGATTCCCTCGTCGGCGGCCAGGGTGCGGAAGGGGAACCCGGCTTGCTCGGTGGTGAGAGTGGATGGCAAACGAATGGGGAGTCGGAACTCGACCGCCATGTCGAGGTAGATGTCGAAGAACTCCGGGCGCAAGGTGATGACGCTGAGGTGCGGAGCGAGGTGAGAGACGTCGAATCCCCAAGCGATGGCCCGTTCGATCTGGGCGCGGCACTCGCGTGACACCTCGGCCGGGTCGGCGTGTTCCCAAAGATCGTCCACGCTGCGTGGGAAACCACCGTCGCCCGACAGCAGCGATGGAGCATGGGTGATGGGACCCCAGCGGTACAAAGGGTGCTCGGCGTTGAGGGTGATATGGACACCCACGTCCTCGCCGGCGTACATGGTGGCGGCGTGACGTGCCCACGGCGCGGGGACCATCACCGAAGCGCACGTGGCGACACCGTCACGAATGGCCGAGTACACCCCGAGGTTCGCGGCGTGGCACGAGCCCAGGTCGTCGCACGAGATGATCACCAACTTGGTGTTCGCGTCGTATCCGAGTCGCTCGGCCAGGGTGTCGCCCACGACCTCACGATACCGGTGCGGTCGGGTCGACCACGACGGCCCGCGATTCAGGGTGTGGCGGTATCGGTGCAGGCGGACCAGAGTCCGATGCCGTTCGTTCGTGCGATCTCGGCGGCCGCGGTGAACTGGTCGGCATACGTGGTGTTCGGTTCGAAGGGATAGGGGCGGGCCAAACCCTCGTCGATGAGCACGGCGTTGATGAAGAGGTCATCGGGCTCGCGATGGACGTACGCCAACAGTCGTCGGTACTTGTCGCGGGAGTCGATGTCGCGTTCGAGTCGCACGGGGGTGCCGGGCGGAAGAAGTTCGGCCAGTCGGGCCGATGCCTCCGGACCGAAACACTCGACGGGCGTGTCGGGCTTCTTCGTTTCGGGGGTGTCGATTCCGATGAGTCTGACCGTTTCGCTGCGCCCGTCGATGGACACGTGAATGGTGTCGCCGTCGACCACGCGCTCGACGACGGCGTTGGCATCGGCCGGTAGATCCGCCTGTTGCGCCGAACACCCAAGAAGGAACGTGAACGACACGGCCACGGACAACGCGTGACGTGGACGGCGGAACATCCGTCGGGGTGGGCGCAGACGGCCGAGCATTGCCATGGCCGATCACGACCTCAGTGCTGTGGCAGGAGCGTGTAGGCCGGATTCGTGAACGTTGCCCCCCGTGGGGTGCGGCAGGCCACACCATGGATCTTGATGCGTCGACCCAAACCGACGCCGCCGATCGAACGCCGTCCGGTCCAGACCACCACCGCGGTGCCGGATGGGTCCTCGATGGTGATCTCGAGGTTCACCGGACCCTCGCCGGGTTGAGCGCGCATGCGCACGATGATCCCGCAGATGGTGGTGGGTTCGCGAAACGGGGCGTCGGCGATGCGCACGAAGTCGGAAACCGTCGTTTGTTGATCGGTTCCGGAGATCCGTCGGCTGAACAGGCTCATGATTCGCGCGACGTGACGAGGGCCCGTCTCACCGCTTCCTCTCCGTCGCCCCCGATGAGCAGCAGGACTTCGTCGGCGACGAGAAGGTTGAGTTCGGGTGTGGGTGTCACCACGTGCCCGTCACGGACGATCGCGACGACGGTGGTCTCTCGTGGAAGATTCAATTCGGCGATCTGGCGACCGACCGCCGGAGAACCCTCGGCCAGAGTCACCTCGGACAATTGTGTGCGACCGTGTTCGAAGGTGAGAATCCGGACGAACGAACCGACGTTCACGGCCTCCTCCACGAGGGCCGTGAGCAGATGCGGGGTGGAGACCGAAACGTCGACGCCCCACATCTCGTTGAACATCCATTCGTTGTTCGGATTGTTGACGCGACCCACGACCCTGGGCACGCCGAATTCCTGCTTGGCCAGAAGTGAAATGACCAGGTTGTCCTCGTCGTCCCCGGTGACCGCGGCCACCACGTCGGCGTTCACGGCACCGGCCCGCGCGAGAGTGTCGAGCTCACAGGCGTCACCGAACATGACGGTGATCGATTCGTCCAGTCTGGCGCGACCGATCGCTTTGTTGTCGTTGTCGATCAAGGTGATCTCGTGCCCACTTTTGGAAAGTTGCGCCGCCATGTAGCGGCCGACGCTTCCGGCGCCAACGATGATGATTCTCACGAGTGTCCTCCCTGGCCCGTGGTCGACGCGAAGTCGAATCGATTGATGTCATGCGGAGCGCCGAGTAGGTGAAGGGTGTCGCCCTCTTGGATCAACTTCGATCCGGCCGGCATCTCGGACTCACCATTGCGGGTGAGCAGAACCACTCTGATGTCGCGCTCACCGAATGCCGACACGGTCGTGCCCGCGATCGCGCCCGGTACTCGACGTTCGACGAGCACGAACTTGGTGGTGGGATCGGTCCATTCCGACTCGCCACGATCCGGCATCACGAGAGAGAGAATCTGACTACTGGCCCAGGCGACGGTGGCGACGGTGGCAATTCCGAGACGTTGGTAGATGGCCGCCCGCCGCGGGTCGTAAATGCGGGCCACCACGGAGTCCACTGCGAACATTTCACGAGCGACGCGGGCGATCAGAATGTTGGAGTTGTCTCCGTTGGTGACGGCGACCACCGCGCTCGAGGCGGTGATTCCGGCCGAGAGAAGTACTTCTCGGTCGAATCCGATTCCCACCACGGTGCGGCCGGTGAAGTCATCTCCCAGTCGACGAAAAGCATCGGCGTTGCGGTCGATGACCACCACGTCGTGTCCCGTGTTCGATAGCTCTCGGGCGACGGTCGAACCAACGCGACCACAACCGACGACGATCATGTGCATCAGAAATCCTCTCTACTTGTTTCACGGTTCATGTGGATCGGGACGGACACCACGGCGGTGTGCGGACGATGAAGGAGACGCGCCTTCAGAGCGAATGCGCTTCCGTTGTGCAGCCATTGCGAGCGCCACGAGGTGACGAACTCGGGGATGACCACGGTGATGATGTCGTCTTGATGCTCGGCGTCGAGTTCGTCGAGGAACTGCATGACGGGTCGGGTGAGTTCTCGATACGGCGAGTAGACGGTGTGGAGAGTGATGGGCACCTTGAATTCGGCCCACTGCTTCTCGATGCGTAGTCGATCCTCGTCGCCCGTGGCCACGGTGACGGCCACCAAACGGTCGGGATTGAGGGACTTGGCGTACTGCAAGCCATGAAGAACGCCCTTGTTGATTCCTCCGACCAGCACGACCATGGTGTGCGTTTCCCGGCGGGGCCAGTATCCCGGCTCGGCCACGACGCTCTCGCGACCTCGGTCGTAGTGCCCGCCGATGGTTCGGAAGGCGAAGACCATGAGAGGTATGAGGATCGCCGGGACGAACGCGCCCTCGGTGAACTTCGAGACAACCACAATGACGGCGATTCCGCCCGTGGTCACCGCACCGACGGCGTTGATCGCGAGCCCGAGTCGCCAGTTGTTCTCGCGATGCTTCAGATGATGTCGCACCATGCCCGACTGGCTCAGCGTGAAGCCGGTGAACACACCGAAGGCGTAGAGCGGGATCAGCTTCGAGATGTCACCGTTGAACACCACGATGAGGATTCCCGCGACGGCCGCCAGGAAGATGACACCATTGGAGAACACGAGGCGAGCGCCCCGGTTGAAGAACTGGCGGGGCAGGTAGCCGTCACGAGCGATGATCGAGGCCAGGCGAGGGAAGTCCGCGTAGGCGGTGTTGGCCGCGAGGATCAGAATGAGGAAAGTCGCGATCATCGTCATCCAGAAGAGAATGCCCTTGCCTCCGTAGAGGTACTCCGCCATCAAGCCGAGGCCGTTGCCATCGTTCTCGCCGCGGAAGGGCTGGAGATGGGAGGCGAGCACGGACACCCCAAGGAAACACGTTCCGAGGATCACGCCCATCCACACGAGGGTCGTGGCGGCGTTGCGGCTCTCCGGCTTCTCGAACGCCGGCACTCCGTTGGACACCGCCTCCACCCCCGACAATGCGACGGCTCCCGACGAGAAGGCTCGCAGCAGGACCAGAAGACCGAGTGACTCGGCGCCATCGCGGATCTCCCGGGCTTCGGGGCTCAGCAGATCGACCGGGATGGGGCCGATGTCCTGGATGAAGATTCGATACAAGCCGGTCACGATGAGCACGATGAGCATGACGATGTAGAAGTAGGTGGGACCGGCGAACGCGGCCCCGGACTCCTTCACGCCGCGGAGGTTCATCACGGTCATGATGACCACGCACAACAGACAGATCGGCACCGTCCATTGGGTGTCGAATCCGGTGGCGGTGCGAATGGCCAGGACGCCTCCGGCAACGCTCACCGCCACGGTGAGGATGTAGTCGACCAACAACGATGCGCCGGCGACCAAGGAAGGCGTCCTTCCGAGGTTCTCGCGACTGACGATGTACGCGCCACCTCCCGATGGATACGCGAAGATGGTCTGGCGATACGACGTGACGACGATCGCCAAGAGCACTCCGACGACGACCGCGATCGGCGAGAGCAGATCGAAGGCCATTCCCCCGATTCCGGCGTGGAGAACGAGCACCACGAGGATCTCGTCGGTGGCGTACGCGGTGGAAGAGATGGCGTCGGAGGCGAAAACCGGAAGAGCAATGAACTTTCGTAGACGCTGATGTTCCTCTTCCGCGCTCGAGATCGGCTGGCCGAGAAGAATCTTCTTGAGTGAACTCACCGGACCACTCTGCCCGACTCACCGAATGGAACTCGGTGCCGTTAGCGGAGAATTAGCGACCCTGTGACGGCGTGAATCGATAGCCCATTCCCACTTCGGTTCGGAAGTAGCGCGGTTGGGCCGGAATCGGTTCGAGTTTGCGTCTGATGTGGGTGAGGTGGACCCGCAAGTAGTTGGTCTCGGTGCCGTATTGGGGGCCCCAGACCGCTTGAAGTATCTCGCGACTGGTGACGAGGCGATCGGGGTTGCGCACGAGGTACTCGACGAGACTCCATTCGGTCGGCGTCAACTTCACCTCGCCGTCGGAGTTGGTGGCACGACTCGCGACGAGGTCGACGGTGAAGTGTTCCGTGACGATCACGGGATCCTCGGAAGAAGGAGCGTGTCGACGCAGGGTCGCTCGAAGGCGAGCCAGTAGTTCACCCATGCCGAACGGCTTCGTCACATAGTCGTCGGCCCCCGCGTCGAGCGCCGCCACCTTGTCGAGCTCGGTGTCACGCGCCGACAACACGATGATCGGAGTCGCGGTCCAATGGCGCAGCGACTCGATGACGTCGAGACCCGACATGTCGGGGAGACCGAGGTCGAGGATGATCAGATCGGGTCGTTGGGTCGACGCCGATGCGAGAGCTTGCGTGCCGTCCGCGACAAGGTCCACTTCGTAGCCACGTGCCTTCAAGTTGGCCCCGAGGGTGCGGCGAAGACTGGGTTCGTCCTCGACGCACAGAATGCGGGTCATGTCGGCACCTCGGCCATGGGCAGCATCGTGGCCGTGGTGAGTCCACCTCCGGGTGTCTCGCGAAGTTCGAGTCGGCCACCAACGGCGGCCAACAGCCGGTCGGCGATGGCCAAACCCAGACCGAGACCACCGGCCTGCTTGGTGTCGTCGAGTCGGTGGAACGGGCGGATCACCACGTGGTGCTGGGACGCGGGGATCCCCGGACCGTTGTCGATGACGCAGATCTCGATCTCGTCGCCGACCGCTCGACCGGTGACGGTGACCTTGGCGCCCGCCGGCGAGTATTTGAGGGCATTGCCCACGAGGTTGTCGAGGGCCCTCTCCACGAGGGCCGCGTCGATGCGCACATCCGGGAGATCATGGGGGACCCGCACATCGAGCCGCTCCGGGTCGCCATGGTCGGCGACCACCACTTCGATGATGGATCCGATCGACATCGGACGCGGGATCGGAGTCAGGACACCGGCTTCCAGTCGACCGAGATCGAGAAGGTTGGTGATGAGACGGGTGAGTCGATCGGTGTCGTTCTCGATGGAGGCGAGGAATTCATCCTCCGCGTCCTCGGTCCACGCCACATCATCCTGACGAAGGCTGGATACCGCGGCCTTGATGTTGGCCAACGGAGTGCGGAGATCATGGGACACCGATCGCAGAATCGCGGTCCGCAACTCGTCGGCGCGCGAGAGCGACTCGGCTTCGAGGGCGAGTCGTCGCATCTCTCGTTGTTCGATCGACTTTCCCAACTGGGCGATGAACGAGTGAAGCAGTCGGAGATCGTCGGAGTCGAGCGCCGCACCTTCGGTGGCCAGAACGACTCCCGGAGCGACGTCGTGGATGGTTGCGTCGCGATCGAGCGTTTCCCCGTCGTCGACGAGTGTCACCCTGTCGAACGAGAAGGTCTCACCAATGAGTTCGACGATTTGGTCCACCGAGTCGAACTGACTCAATTCGGCCAGACGAGCGAGGGCTCGGGACTCGTGCTCGGCGCGGGCCGCTTGTTTGGCACGACGAGCGGCGAGCGAGACGAATGCGGAAACGATGGTGGACACCGAAACGAACACGATCAGTTCGACGATGTTCTCGCCACTGTTGATTCGAAAGGTGTGATACGGCGGAATGATGAACCAGTTCGCGACACCGGGAGAGATGACGGCCGCGAGTAGACCCGGATTGCGTCCCGCCAAGGCGGTCGTCGCCACGACACCGAGGAGATAAAGCGACAACGACGTGCCCACGGAGGTGTCCTCGCGAATTGGAACGAGGGCCACCGTGAGCAACGCGATCACGACGACCGCGATCGGATAACCCGAGCCAATCGTCAGGATCCTTTTCGCACGAGACCGATCCACGATGTCAGTCTGCCGTGTCGAGGCTGGTGGGAGTGCGCGACCCTATTGTTCAGATGCGTTCGATGAGCGTGCCGGTTCCGAGACCGCCACCGCAGCACATGGAGATGATCCCGTACTTGCCACCGGTGCGCTCGAGCTCGTAGAGCGCCTTGGTGGTGAGGATCACTCCGGTTCCACCCAGCGGGTGACCGAGGGCCACCGCACCGCCGTTGGGGTTGGTCTTGGCCAGATCGGCGCCGAGCTCCTTGGCCCAGGCCAACACGACCGACGCGAACGCCTCGTTGATTTCGAAGGTGTCGATCTGATCGATCGTGAGGTTGTTGCGCTCGAGCAAACGCTGCGTGGCGTCGATGGGGCCGGTGAGCATGAGCACCGGATCCACGCCCACGAGACAGCTGTCGACCACCTTGGCGCGCGGCTTCAGGCCGAGCTCGTTGGCCTTCTCCAGCGTCATCATCAGCACGGCGCCGGCACCATCGCTGATCTGGGACGAGTTGCCCGCGGTGTGAACACCGTTCTCGCGCGCCACCGGATTGAGGGTCTGCAACTTCTCGAGCGTGGTCTCGCGAATGCCCTCGTCGCGAGCGACCTTGTGCGTGGTGCCGGTGGGCTTGCCGTCGTCTCCCAGATCGGGGGCGTCGACCACGATGTACTGACCGGCGAAACGATCCTCGGCCCACGCGCGGGCCGCGCGCTGCTGCGACTCGAGACCGAACGCGTCGGTGTCGGCGCGGGTGATGTCCCACTTGTCGGCGATGCGCTCGGCACCCTCGAACTGAGTGGTGAACTCGAAGTGCTCGAAGTAGCTCTTGCTCACGGCCTTGCCGAGAGACTCGAACTCCTTGGTCTTGGGGTTCTTGGTGTACGCGTTCGAGTTGCTTCCGATCGGAACGGTGCTCATCGACTCCACGCCACAGGCCATCGCGACGTCGACCACGCCCGAGGCGATGAGCGAGGCGGCGAGGCTGGTGGCCTGCTGGCTGGATCCGCACTGGGTGTCGACGGTGGTGCAAGCGGTGGTCATGGGCAATCCGGCCGACAACCACGCGGTGCGGGTGATGTTGAACGACTGCGCACCGACCTGGCTGACGTTGCCACCGACGACCTGCTCGATCTTGGACGGATCGATGCCGGTGCGGTCGACGATGGCCTTCTGAACGAGGCCGAGAAGATCGGACGGGTGCAGAGTGGACAGACCACCGTTCTTGCGACCGACCGGGGTACGGACGGCATCGACGATGACAACGGTGCGGGGGCTGTGATTCGACATGTGCGCCATCATAAGGTCGGGGGCATGAACTCTCCCCACGAGGCGTCGATTTCCCGGCTCAGTCGATTCGAGCCGGGCATGTCGGTGCCGGACGAACCCGCCGGTCACCGTTTCTTCCACGTGGTGGGGGCCTCGGTGTGGGTCCATCACGAACCGGCTGATCCGGATTTCGGAGTCCACTTCCTCGGAACGCTCGACGGCCACGCCTGCTGGGGAGTCGACGTGCCCCATGGAAGCGACCCATCCGATGGTGCCGCTCTCGATCTGTTCAGCTTCTTCGGTCGCGCCAGCGAGGACGACTGGTTGGTCGCCGGTCGCGCGGTGCAATTGGTGGAATGGGCGCGCACCCATCGGTTCTGCGGTCGATGCGGAGAGCCCACGGTGGCGGCGGCCAACGAGCGAGCCATGAAGTGTCCGCGTTGCAACCTGATGAACTTCCCGCGATTGGCGCCGGCGATGATCACGCTGGTGACCCGCGGCGAACCCGGCCCGGATCAGGAGGCGCTGTTGGCTCGTGGCGTGCAGTTCCGCGCGCCGCTGTACAGCTGTCTCGCCGGTTTCGTCGAGCCGGGAGAAACCCTCGAGGGCGCGGTCATTCGCGAGGTGCGCGAAGAGGTCGGTGTCGATGTGGGAATGGTGCGATACATGGGGAGTCAGCCGTGGCCCTTCCCGCACAGCTTGATGCTGGGCTTTCGCGCGCAGTGGATCGGTGGCGACATCGTCTGCGACCCGAGCGAGATCGTGGACGCGAACTGGTATCGCAAGGACGCGCTGCCGAACATTCCGCCGGGCATCTCGATCGCCCGCAAACTCATCGACGCCTGGTTGAGCGAGTGAGTCCGACGGGCGAGTAGTTTCGCCCCATGACTCTCACCAAGAACTCGCTCGGCAAGCTGGGCCTGTGGACGTTCCAGCTCGACATGCAACCGATGAAGGAGGCGCAGCGCGCCGCCGCCGCGATCGAGGAATTGGGATTCGGTGCGGTGTGGGTCCCCGAGGCCGTGGGCCGTGAACCGTTCGCCTCGTGCGGCTTGTTGTTGTCGGCCACCGAGAAGCTGATCATGGCCACCGGAATCGCGTCCTTGCACGCCCGTTCGGCGATGACCATGGCGGCGGGGCAGAAGACCCTCACCGAGGCCTTTCCCGATCGGTTCCTGTTGGGCATCGGTGTCAGTCACCAGCCCGCCGTCGAAGGGTTTCACGGCGCGGCGTACGGCAAGCCGTACTCGAACATGGTGTCGTACCTCGACGCGATGGATCGCAGCCTGTTCTTCGCCGCCGGTCCCACCGAATCACCCGCGCGTTGTCTGGCGGCCCTCGGTCCGAAGATGTTGAAGTTGGCCGCCGAGCGCACGTTGGGGGCGCATCCGTACTTCGTGCCGGTCGAGCACACGCCCATCGCTCGCGCGGCCATGGGTCCCGACGCTTTGCTGGCTCCCGAGCAGGCCGTGGTGTTCAGCACCGATCCCACCGAGGCGCGCGCCATCGCTCGTGGATTCATGTCCACCTACATGGGTCTTCCCAACTACACGAACAACCTTCGTCGTCTCGGTTGGGGTGACGAAGATCTGTCCACTCCCAACGGTCCCTCCGACAAGTTGGTGGACGCCATCGTGGCGTGGGGCACCCTCGACGACATTCACGCGCGCATCAAGGCGCACCTCGACGGTGGAGCGGACCACGTCTGCGTGCAGGTTCTGTCGGCGAACCCCACCGCGGTGACGATGAACGAGTTCCGCGAACTCGCGACGCTGATTCCGGAGCTCTGACGACCTCCGAAGTCGCGACGCGTGGCGTCAGACGTGTCCGGTGATGATGCCGAAGATGAGCGTCGCCAACGTATCGCGGATGGTCGATTTGCTCGATCCGCGCTTGGCCATCTCGGGTTGATATCCGAGCAGGCGCTCGCACATGGCCACGACGGCCGCGGCGGTGGTGAACGGATCGAGCGAGTTCGGTAGCCGGCCGGCGGCCACACCCTCGCGGATCATGTTCTGCAGGGAGTCCATCAGCAACAGGTTGGCTTCGGTGCGCACCTTGCGGAAGTGGCGGTCGCCTTCCTCGGCCTTGAGGTTGCGCACGCGCAACACCGCTCGATGAGTGTCCCAGAACGTCATGTACGCATCGACGAAATCGCCCGCTCGCTTCAGGCCGTCGGTCTGGGTCCAGCCGGGCGTCAGATGATCCACCAAGGGCTTCTCGTCCTCGGTGGCTTCGACGGCCAATTCGAGGATGGCTTCATCCACGTCGTTGAAGTAGTGGTAGAAGGTGGCCGGCGAGGTTCCGATCTCGCGGGAGATGTCGACGACCCGCAGATCGAGGATGCCCTGTTCGGTGAGCAACTTGGAGGTGGCATCCAACAGTTTGCGACGGGTGGCTTGGGCGCGCGCCCCGATCACTCGCCCGTCGGCCGCGTGGATGTCATCGCTCATGTCAGGCTCCGTACACCGGGGCGGGAGCCGGAGCTTCGCGGATCAGGTCGGCGACGATGGATCCGACCTCGTGGGGCTCGAGGCGAGCGCCCTTGTCGAACACCTGACCGTGCTGCCAGCCATCGGCCACCGAGATCTGACCACCGGCGATTTCGAACATCCGGCCGGAGACCTCGCACTGCGACGAACCGAGCCACACCACGAGCGGGCTGACGTTGGCCGGGTCCATGGCGTCGAAGCCGGAGTCGGGCTTCTTCATCATGTCGGCGAACGCTTCCTCGGTCATGCGACTGCGCGCCGACGGAGCGATGCCGTTCAGCTTGATGTTGTATCGACCGAGCTCGGCGGCACCGACGATGGTGAAGGCCGCGATGCCGGCCTTGGCCGCGGAATAGTTCCCTTGCGAGACGCTGCCGAACAAGCCGGCGCCCGACGAGGTGGTGACCACGCGCGCATCCACCGGGGTGCCGGCCTTGCTCATGGCGCGCCAATGGTCGATGGCGTGACGAACGGGGCAGAACATTCCCCGCAAATGCACCTTCATGACGGCGTCCCATTCATCGACCGACATGTTGACGATCATCCGGTCACGCACGATTCCGGCGTTGCACACCAGAGTGTCGAGTCCACCGAAGGTGTCGATGGCTTGGCGGATCATCCGACCGGCGCCGTCCCAGTCGCTCACGTCGTCACCGTTGACGATGGCCTCGCCACCCATCGCGCGGATCTCGGCCACCACCTCGGCGGCCGGACCCTCGTCGTGTCCCTCGCCCGTGAGGCTGGCGCCGACGTCGTTGACGACGACCTTGGCCCCTTCGGCGGCGAACGCCAAGGCGTGGGCTCGACCGAGACCTCGGCCGGCTCCGGTGATGATGACGACACGTCCGTCGCAGATACCCATGATGATGTTTCCTCTCGTCGAATCGTCAGCAGGTGATGCCACCGTCGAGCACGACGATGGAACCGGTCATGTATCGACCCTCGTCGGACGCGATGAAGGCGAACAGGTTGGCCATCTCGTCGGGCTCGGCCTGATCCATCGGGGTCATGATCTTGCCCATCAACTTGTAGTCGGCGTCGGGGGGAAGATTCATGAAGGAAGTGACGATGTTGGTATTGGTGCCACCGGGAGCGATGGCGTTCACGCGCACACCCTTGCCGCGGTACTCGTAGGCCAAGGCACGCGTGAGATTGACCACACCACCCTTGCTGGCGCAATACGCGGCGCTCCACGGCGCGCCCATGAGACCCGACGTGGACGCGGTGTTCACGATGACGCCGTCGATGCCGGTGGCCTCGTGCGTCTTCAACAAATGCGGAAGCGCGTATCGCGAGACGTAAAAGGTGCCGTTGAGGTTGACCGACACGATGCGGTCGAACCACTCGGGTGTTTCCTCGTGGCTGTTCGCGAAGTGTCCGATGCCGGCGATGTTGCACACGATGTCGAGACCGCCGAGCGCCTTGGCCGCCTTGTCGACGGTCTTTTGCACCGCGGTCGAATCGGTCACGTCGAGGTCGTAGGCCACGACGGTGGCACCGCTCTTGGCGGCGATCGTCTTGGTGATCTCGGCCGCCACTTCCTTGGCGCCGCGCAGGTCGGCGATGGCCAGATGGGCGCCCTCGGCGGCGAAGCGCAGAGCGGTGGCCCGACCGATGCCGGAACCGGCGCCGGTGATGAACACCCGCTTGCCCTTCAGGCGCTTGTAGATGGGCGCCGGCTTCACAGCGGGCTTCTTGGCGACGGCCTTCTTGATGGCTTTCTTGGCGGTACTCATGATGCTCCTCCGTACGTGACTCGTAGATCTTTCTTCAACACTTTTCCGCTGGGATTGCGGGGTAATGCCTCGACGACTTCCAGTTGCTCGGGAATCTTGTGCACCGACAACTGGGCGCCCTTCAGATAGGACACCATGTCACTCAAGGTCAACGTCGCCCCGGCTTTCAACACCACGACGGCACACGCGCGCTCACCACTGGCGGCGTCGGGCAAACCGATGACGGCCGCGTCGGCGATGGCGGGATGGGCGAACAACAGGTCCTCGATCTCCTTGGCCGAGATGTTCTCGCCCTTGCGAATGATGATGTCCTTCAGGCGACCGGTGATGCTGATGTATCCCTCGGCGTCGATGACTCCGAGGTCACCGGTGCGGAACCAACCGTCCTCGTCGAACGCGTCGGCGTCGAGTTTCGAGTCCAGGTAGCCCATGCACACCTGTCCACCCTTCACTCGCAGTTCGCCCTCCACGCCCGCCGCGCACTCGACGCCATCCATGACGGTTCGAATGGAAACGCCGGGGCAGGCCCGACCATCGGTGTTGGCCTTCTTGTCGTCGGGGTCGTCCACATGGACCATCGTGTTGATGGGGGACTCGGTGAGACCCCACCCTCCGATGAGCGGGGCTCCGAAGGCCTCCACCATCTCGGCGTTGAGCGTGCGGGGCTTGGGCGAGCCACCACCGTTGAAGATGCGCACGTTCGGCAACAACTTCTCGCCCGCGGGCAACTGACGTTGGGCGTTCAAGTAAGTGAGCCAGAACACGGTTCCGGCACCGGCGCACGTGCAGCCATGTTCGCCGAGCCAGCGCGGCGTGTTGGCGGGGTCGAAGGTCTCGACCATCAACAACTCCACGCCGGTCTCCATGGCGTTGAACAACCAGATCAGTCCGCCCACGTGCGTGATGGGGAACACCACCGCCGCCTTGTCGTCGGGGCCGACCTGCATGCTCCACTGCATGCCCAGATTCGCCGCACCCATGCTGGCGTCGCTGTGCTTGGCGCCCTTGGGATCCGCGGTGGTGCCGGAGGAATAGAACAACCAACGCAGCCCGCGCAGATCGGCGCGATAGGGGGGCAGGCCCACCGCGTCGGGGTCGGCCTCGGGCAGGTCGGGGTCGGCCACGATGATGCGCACGTCGCGACCGTTCGCTTCCACGACTTCGCGCGCCATCGGCGGAAAGTCGAAGCCGCGGAACACGCCCGGGACGATGAGCACCTTGCAGTCCGACTGCGCCGTGATGAACGAGATCTCGCGATGACGGTAGATGGGCAGGATCGGGTTCTGAATGGCGCCGAGTCGAGAGAGGGCTCCGGTGAGGATCAGCGACTCGAATCGTGAGGGAAGAATCCACGAGACGTTGGTGCCCTCTCCGACGCCGATCTGCGATAGCCCGGCGGCCACCCGTTCGCAGCGGTTCTTGTACTCGCCGAAGGTCATCGATCGACCACGCTCGTCGAAGGCCATGCGCTTGTCGGGCGTGGTGACGGCCCGCTCGGAGATCAACTGCCAGAGGGTCTTGTCGGTGGTGTCGATGTTCGCGGAGAGATCACGGGGCATGTTCGTCGACTCCGGTTCAGAAGGTGATGACGGCGCGGGCGACCGTTCCGCTTTCGAGACCGTGAACGGCGTCCTCCCAGTTTCCGATGGGGAACGTGGCGCTCACCAACTCGTCGAGCAACACCTCGCCGCGGCGATACAGATCGATGATGTAAGGAATGTCGCGCTGCGGGCTGATGCTTCCGTAGCGACATCCGATGATTCCGCGATCCACCTGGGTGAGGCGACCGTACAGACCCTTGAACTCGGCGGTCTGTCCGGCCACACCGATGACCACGACGGTTCCGCCCCAGTCGAGGCACTCGAGGGCGTTGTAGGTGACGGCCGGATGCGCGACGCAGTCGAAAGCCCAGTTGACACCGCCGGCGTTGAACGGACCGCGGGGCATGTCGTCCTTGTACGGCATGATCTCGCCGACCGCGGCCACCAAGTCCTCACGGCGACCGTCGAGGAAGTGGGTGGCGCCGAACTGCTTGGCCAACGCTTCTTTCTCCATCACGGTGTCGACGGCGATGATGGTGGTGGCGCCTTGCACCTTGAGGGCCTGGATCACGTTCAGACCGACGCCACCGACGCCGAAGACGAGCGCCGACTGGCCCCGCTTCACGTTGGCGCGATTGAACACCGCACCCATGCCGGTGACCACGCCGCAACCAACGAGGGCGGCCGAGGTGAGCGGAACATCCTTGGGGATCTTCACGCACTGCACGTCGCGCACGACGGTGCGCTCGGCGAACGCACTGGTGGCGGCGAAGTTGTAGATGGGCGCCCCGTCGAGGGTGAAGGGCTGGCTCCAGTTGGCCAGGGTGGAACGACACAGCGTGGGTCGGCCGTCCATGCAGAACTCGCAGAAGCCACACGCGGCCAAGGTGGCCACGATCACGTGGTCGCCGGCCTGCACGTGGGTGACGGCGTTGCCCACTTGCGCGACGACGCCGGCCGCCTCGTGTCCGCAGACACCGGGCGAGGGAACGGGGTAGAGGCCGTTCATGTACGAGATGTCGCTGTGGCACAGGCCGGCGGCGGCGATCTCCACGATCACCTCGCGGGGTCCGGGCTCGCGCAGCGTCAATCCGTCGACCAGCGAGGTGGTCTTTCCGTCGTACACGATTCCCTTCATGGGGCCCCCTTCAGCCGTCACGCGAACACCGGCGACTCTAGTGCAGGAGCCCCGAAAATCTGACGGCCAGTCAGAATCCGCCGAAGGCCTTTCTGGCTAGGGGGTATGTTGGCGACATGTCCGAAGTGAAGGTGTCCTCACAGGTGTCGGTGGAGCGACTGGACGGCGCCTTGGGAGCGGTGGTTCAGGGCCTGCGCGTGTCGGACTACAAAGATGACGAATTGCGAGAATTGGCCGATTCGTTGCTTCCGTGGTGGGACGAACGGCTGGTCCTGTTCTTCCCCGGAGCTCACTTCTCACCCTTGGATCAATCGCGACTGGCCCATTGTTTCGGTAGCAAGGTGGCGGCCACCACCGAAACGGCTTCGGAGAATCGCAACATCCCCACCTTGCGCGACGAGGGGTTTCCCGAGATCCTCGTGATCGATTCCCACACTCCGGGTTTCAACCCGTTCGTCACCGCGGTGTGGCACACCGACGTGCCGTTCATCGAACATCCCCCGAAGGCGTCGTTGTTCTATTGCGAGATCGCCGCCGTCGGAGCGGGCGACACCATGTGGAACAACCAGATCGCGGCGTACGGACGACTGAGTCCGCCGATGCAACGCCTCGTCGACGATCTCGAGGTGGTCATGGGTTCCTTGCCGCAGACGGGGTCGTTCGTCCATCCGTTCGTGCGACGTCATCACGCCACGGGTGAGAAGTCGATCTTCGCGAATCGAGGTTGGACCCGCAGCATCGTCGGCATGAGCGAGGTCGAGAGCAAACACGTGCTCGAAGCGGTCTTCGCCATCTCCGAACGTCCCGAGAACGTCGTTCGTTGGAAGTGGACGAGCGGTGACGGTGTCTTGTGGGACAACCGCTACACGATGCATTACGCGGTGGCGGACTACGGCACCCAGCATCGTCGGGTGCGTCGCGCCACCATCTACGACTGAGTTCTCTCGAAAGAGGGTTACTTCAGTCGTTCGCGCAGTTCGAACTTCAGCACCTTCCCGCTGGCGTTCAGGGGCAAGGCATCCACGAACGTGATCCCGCGGGGCACTTTGTAGTTGGCCATTCGGGCCCGCGACCACTCGATGATTTCGTCGGCGTCGCACGACCGGTCCGCGCGACGGACCACGAACGCGTGTCCCACTTCGCCCATTCGCTCGTCGGGCCGACCGACCACGGCCACCTGCGCCACCCCCGGATGTCCGAGGAGAGCGTTCTCGATCTCGGCGGGGTACGCGTTGAAGCCGCCGACGATGAACATGTCCTTCAGGCGGTCGGTGATGGCGAGATACCCACGTTCGTTCATGATGCCGATGTCACCGGTGTGCAGCCATCCGTTCTCGTCGATGGTGTCCGCGGTGGCGGCGGGATCGGCGAAGTATCCGGGCATCACGTTGTAGCCGCGGCACACGATCTCGCCGGCCGTTCCGCGTGGCACCTCGATGTTGTTCTCGTCCACCACGCGCACCTCGACGTCGGTGATGGCCCGACCACTGGTGGACGAGATGGTTTCGGGATCATCGTCGACGCGGCACATCGTGATGGTGCCGGTGGACTCGGTGAGTCCGTACGCGGTGAGGATCACGCGGAACGACAGCTCCTCGCGCATGCGCCGGATCATCTCCACGGGGACCGCGGCTGCTCCGGTGACCGCCAGTCGCAACGACGAGAGGTCGAAAGAATCCCGTTCCGGGTGGTTCAGGATGCTGAGGTACAACGTGGGCGGTCCGGGGAGCGCGGTGATGCGTTCGGTGTTGACCATGTGCAGAACGGTGGGAACGTCGAACACCGCCAAGGGCAGCATCGTCGCACCACGCAACAAGCACGCCAAGAATCCGGCCTTGTAACCGAACGTGTGGAAGAAAGGATTGACGATGAGGTAGCGATCCTCGTCGCCGAGACCAACGATCTCCGACCATTCGAGGAAGACCCGAATCGTTTGGTCGTGCCGAGACATCACGCCCTTGGGGCGACCGGTGGTGCCGGACGTGAAGATGATGTCGCACAGATCCTCGGGTCGCACGGCGGCCTCGCGCTCGGCGAGAGTCGTCGTCGGTACGTGAAGCCCGGCGTCGACGAAATCGATCCAGGATGATCCGGCGATGTCGACGACGTGACGCAACGTTGGCATGGGGTGCTCGCTCACCTCGGATGCGTAGTCGATGCCGAGGAAGCCGTTCGCGACGAACAGAAACGATGCACCACTGCGCTCGATCACGTAGGCGGCCTCGGCCCCCTTGAAGCGGGTGTTGATGGGCACGAGCACGCCACCCACCATCTGCGCACCGAGGGCGGCGAACATCCACTCCGGCGAATTCGGCGCCCACACGGCCACCCGGTCGTGAGGCCGAAGACCGAGTGCGACGAACGATCGTGCGCACCGTTCGATCTCGCGAACGAGCTCGGAGAACGTCCAACGACGATCGCCGTCGACCAACGCTTCACGGTCGCCGGACTCGGCGGCCGCCCGCACGACCTGCGGGATGGTGAGCACGATTACTTGAGGTGCGTGATGCCGAGCATCTTGATGGCGTTGCCGCGCATCACCTTGTAGACCTGCTCATCGGTGAGACCGACGGTCTGCTCGTGCGCGATCTTGGCCGTGTGCGGCCAGGTGGAGTCCGAGTGCGGGTAGTCGCACTCGTAGGTGACGTTGTCCTCGCCGATCTCGACGAGCGAACGCAGACCGTGCGGATCGTCGAAGAAGCATCCGTACACGTGCTTCTTGAACAACTCGCTCGGCGGCTCGAGCACCTTGTCGGCGATGCCACCCCAACCCCGGTTGTCCTCCCACACGCGGTCGGCGCGCTCGAGGATGTAGGGGATCCAGCCGATCTGGCCCTCGCTGTAGGCGATCTTCAGGTCGGGGAACTGAGTGAAGTGACCGCTCATCAACCAGTCCACCATGCTGAAGCAGCAGTTGGCGAAGGTGAGCGTGGAACCCACGGCGGCCGGCGCGTCGGGTGACGTGCTGGGCATCTTGGAACCGGAACCGATGTGCATGCAGATGACGGTGCCGGTGTCGTTGCAGGCCTCGAAGAAGGGCAACCAGTAGCCGTCGGCATCGTGGATGCTGGGCAAGTTGAGGTTCGAGGGAATCTCGCTGAAGGCCACGGCGCGGAAACCACGAGCGGCGTTGCGACGAATCTCGTCGGCGGCGGCCTGCGGATCCCACAGCGGAATCAAGCCCAACGGCAACATGCGTCCACCGGACTCACCGCACCATTCGTCGTGCATCCAGTCGTTGTAGGCGTGCACGCCGAGCATGGCGAGTTCCTTGTCCTGGGCCTCGTAGAAGGTCTGGCCACAGAAACGCGGGAACGTGGGGAAGCACAGTGACGCTTCGATGCCCGCGACGTCCATGTCTTCGAGACGTTCCTTCAACTTGTAGCTGCCCTGACGCATCTCGTCGTAGGTGATGCCGGTGACGGTGACCTCGTCGCGCTCGAAACCCACGGCGGTGTCGAGACGCGTCAGCGGGCGACGCAGGTCCTCGTAGAACCACCAGTCGGCCAAGGGGCCCTCTTCGCCCTTCTCGCCGGGGATGGCCGTGAACTTGCCACCGATGAACGTCATCTCCTTGACGGGGAGGCGCTCGATGCGCGGGCCCACGTCGTGGTACTTCTTCGGAAGACGGTCGGTCCAGACCGTGGCGGGCTCGGTGACGTGGTCATCGACGGAAATGATCTTGGGCAGTTCGCGCATGAATGGGAGGGTAGCACCCGAATCTGACGGTGTGTCAGATTCTGCTCATGATCGGTGTGAGCAGGGCCGGGAGTACTCTCGGACCATGGCCGCCACCCCGTCCTCGAACCCTGCATCGAACCCTGCCACGACTCCTGCCACGACCCCTGCGACGACCCGCCGAATGACGGTGGGCGTGGCCCTGCCGCAAATGGCCGAGGGCCTCGACCGGGATCGTCTCGTGGCCTGGTGTCGGGGGGTCGACGACGGCCCGTTCTCCAGCCTGTCGGCCGGCGAACGCATCACGTTCCACAACCTCGATGGATTCACCTTGTGCACCGCGGCCGCGGCATTGACCGAACGGGTACGCATTCTGGTGAACGTCGCGGTGTTGCCGTGGCACGCACCGGCATTGGTGGCCAAGGAACTCGCCTCGATGGACGTGGTGTCGGCCGGCCGCGTGGAGGTGGCGGTCGGTGTTGGAGGTCGTCAGCAGGACTACGCGGCGTTGGGTTCGCCGTTCGCCGGACGGCATCGTCGACTCGACGAGGCCGTGGTGGAGATGAAGCGATTGTGGGCCGGTGGCGCGGCCGCCGATGGCGAACGAGTGGGGCCGAGTCCGATTCAGGCCGGTGGTCCGCCGATCATGGCGTCGGCGATGGGGCCCAAGTCGTTGGCTCGGGCGGCCAAGTGGGCGATCGGTGTGAGTGGTTTCACTCTTCTCGGCGACGCCAAGGAGGCGGCGAAACTCTTCCGCGCCACCGAGGCGGCGTGGACCGACGCCGGACGCACCGATGCTCCGCGTTTGGTGACCGGATCGTTCGTCGCGCTCGGCGACGGAGCGAAATCGACGTTGCAGAATTTCGCCGAGGCCTATTTGAAGGTGTTCTCGCCGGAGTTGGCCAAGGGACTTTCCGAAGCGATGCCTCTGCACGACGCGTCGACGTTGGTCGATCTGCTCGACGCCGTCGAAGCGGCTGGCGCCGACGAATTCATCGTGGTGCCGGCCACCAGTGATCCGCGGATGCTCGATCGGCTCACGGAAGTCGTGGCGAACCGCCGCTGACGAATCGAGCGCCGGACCCTCGACGACATCGCGGGGATGGCCGGGAACCGGAGATCGAGTTCGAGCGACTGATTCGGTATGACCGACGAGGAAATCGAAGCGATCGAGCGCCAGCAAGCCGAGGCGAGCAAGCGATGGCGCAATCTGTGGCGAGTCCATTTCTATTCGGGAATCATCGTCGCCCCGTTCTTGGTGATGTTCGCCATCACCGGCTTGGTGATCCTCTACACGCAGCCGATCCAGGACGGCCTCGAGTCCGATCTTCGCCGAGTTGATCGGGGCACGGAGACGGTGGCGTTCGACGCGCAGGCCGCGACCGTCGAGAGCAATCTCTCCGACGACATGATCGTGTCGATGACCCCTCCGGGCGATGCCGGCGCGTCGACGACGTTCGGTTTGGAGAGTGGACGCGTGGCGTACGTCGACCCGTACACCGGGGAGTATCTCGGAACGGGCGAATCCCAGACCACGCTCGTGCGATGGGCGAACACGTTCCACGGCCACTTGAACAACGACAGTGTCACCATTTCGTTGCCGACGGTTTCGGCCCTCTGGGATGGTGACAAGGTGATGCGCGACTACGTCGTGGGAGACCTGATTCTGGAGCTGGCCGGAACGTGGTTGGTGATCCTGGCGCTGACCGGGCTGTATTTGTTTTGGCCGCGAAAGTCCCGAGAGCCGCGATCCGAAGCGAACGGCAAACGCATGTGGTCGTTCAGGTTGAACAAGAAGGGCCGAGCCAAGTGGCGCGATCTTCACGCGTTGCCGGGCGCGGTTCTTTTCATCATGTTGTTGTTCGTCGCCGCGTCCGGGTTGCCGTGGTCCACGTATTGGGGTCCGAACTTCACCGCGTTGGCCAACGAGATCAGCCCGAACACGTGGACCGACGCCCCGTCGAGCCCCATCGGGGTCAAGGGTGATCTCGATCGTCTCGGAAACCAGATCAGTTGGAACACCGGAGACATTCCGATTCCCGCCTCGTACCGTCCGGCCGATGACGCCGACGTCCCGACTCCGTTGTCGCTCGACGACCTGACAATGATCGCGCGTGAGGAGGGGATGAAGCCCGACTACACGATCCATTTCCCGGCGAACGGCGTGGATGATGCGGGCAACCCTCTCTACGGAAGCTTCACGCTGTCGAACTCGTGGCCGCGCAAGACCGGCGAGACCAAGGACGTGTTCATCGATCAGTTCAGCGGCGCCACGTTGGGCCAACAGAACGTCTATGGCTACGGGTCGGTGTCGCGGGCCGTCGACACCACGGTGAGCATCCACATGGGCACGCAGTGGGGGATCGTCTCGCGAATCCTGATGACGCTGACCTGCGTCCTCACGTTGTGGTCTGTTGCTTCCGCCGCCGTGATGTATTCGAAGCGTCGACGCAAGGGCACCCTCGGACTGCCGCGACGACCAGCGGAGGTTCACCTCGGTCGTGGCCTCGTCGTCATCGCCGTGGTCATGGGAATCGTGTACCCACTGTGGGGTGCGAGCGCCTTGATCATTCTGGCGTTCGACAAGTTCGTGATTCGGCGGAACCGACGTTTGAAGGTGGCGTTCGGCCAACGATGACGAGGTGCTCATGAAACGTTCGATTGCTCGGGGACTCCTGTTGTCGCTCCTCCTGATTGGCTGCGGAAGTTCCCAGAAGGTGTCGGAGTTGGAGATCTCCAACGTGTGGGCTCGGCCAACATCAAAGGACTCCTCGATGGCCGTGGTGTACATGCGCGTCACATCGCCCGTGGACGATGAATTGATCGCCGTTTCGGCTTCGGTGTCGCGGAGCGCCTCGTTTCGGATTTCGGGCGGGTTGGACTCCGATGGTGGCGAGGAACACGACCATCATGGTGAGGCGAATTCGGAGACGACGATGACCGACTCCAAGATGGTTTTGGGCTCGAACTCGACGTTCGAACTCGCGCCCGGCGGACCGCACGTGATGCTCGAGGGACTCGAGCGGCCGTTGGTCGAAGGGGACTCCTTCGAGCTTCTGCTCACGTTCCGTGAGGCGGGCGAGCGGACCATCGTCGTGAACGTCTCGACCAACGAACCGGTCGATCGATGATCGTTCCGTAGGCGAATTAGTTCGAGGTGTCGCGTCGCAGATCGAAGATCATGCGCGCCGCCACCACCAACACCAAGGTTGCGAACAGAATGTTCGACAGATCTTCCGACATGTGGTCGGCGATCACGCCTCCCGCCACCGCGGACGGGATGCCCCCGAAACCGACGATGGCGGCCACTTTGAGATCGATGTTGTCCGCTTTCCAGTTGCGCCAGGTCCCCATGATCGACGTGGGAATGATGACCGCCACCGAGGTGCCCTTGGCGACCACGTTCAACTCGCTGAAGAACACCACCATGGCGGGGACCATCACCACGCCACCACCGATGCCCAGCAGTCCGGCGAGGGTGCCCGTGGCCAACCCGATGAACACGAGCGCGATCGCGGCGACCGCGGTGATGGGATCGCGGCCGTCGGCGGTCATGGGGATGAACAGACGAATCGCGGTGGCGATCAACATGGCGGCGAACAGATAGCCGAGAACCTTGCGCGGAAGGATGTGGATCCACTTCGTTCCGAGGACCGCGCCAGCGAGGGCCCCGATGACGAGCCAGAGCGCCATGGACCAGTCCACGTTTTCGTGACTCCAGTAGGTGACGAGGCTGGCCACGGAGATGGGCAACACGGCGCCGAGCGAGGTGCCGTTGGCGAGTCGTTGGTCGAAGCGCAGCATCAACACGAGCGCGGGCACGACGAGGATGCCTCCGCCCACTCCGAACATCCCGGAGAGCAATCCGGCTCCGACGCCGATGGCGACGACGCGCGCGATGGAGTACCGGTTCGTGGCAGTCGTCATGAAACTGTTCTAGCCGATCAGGCCAGAACGAAACCGGACACGCGTCGACGATGGAAGTTCGCGTCGCCGTACGAACGCATCAGTGCCCAGGCCTTCTTCATCCACAATTGGAGGTCGGCTTCCCACGTGTAGCCGATTCCGCCGTGCACCTGCATGGTGCTGCGACTGGTTCGATAAGCGGCCTCACTGGCCAGTGCCTTGGCCATGCTGATGTCGCGAGTGGTGGTGTCGGCTCCGGTGGAAGCCGAGAACGCCGCGCGATACGTGGGCGCCTTGGCGAACTCGACCTTCAGCAACGCGTCGGACATGAGGTGTTTGACCGCTTGAAACGAACCGATCGGCTTGCCGAATTGCTCGCGCACGCGGGCGTACTCGGCGGCGATCTCGATCATTCGCTCGGACAGTCCGATGAGGTACGCGGCCGAGGCGAGCGCCATGGCATCGAACGGATCGAGTCCGCCCACGTTCGCATTGGCGTTCGTTCGCTCGCCTCCCGCGACGGTGAACAAGCGACGACCGCCGTCCATGCCATGAGCGTCGGTCGCGTCGAAGGACTCCAGAACGTGATCCTTTCGCACGATCACGTCGGCCACCGCGGCGTGCGCCACGTACGGAGAATCATCCACCCACAACGTGGCGATGGAATCACCCGCGATCAGCGGTGCGCCGAAGGTCGTGGAGGCGATGGCCGGAACCGCGACCGCCATGTGCTCGAGCACCGGTCCCGGCACGGCGGCGCGTCCGAGTTCCTGGAAGAGCAGGATGGCATCGACGAACGAACCACCCATGCCTCCGTCGGATTCGGGGGCCATGATCGACAGCACGCCCATGCCCGACAGGTGCGACCAGAGTTCGGGCGAATGGCCGGTGCCGTTCTCCCACACTTCTCGCACGAGAGAGGCCGGGCACTCGTTGGCGAGCAGGTCGCGCAATCCCTCGGCGAAGAGTCGTTGGTCGTCGGTGAAGGAGAACTTCATGGCTCACATTCCCTTCGGGAGTTGCAGAACGCGGTCGGCGATGATGTTGCGCTGAATCTCGTTGGTGCCGGCGTAGATCGGGCCACTCAGCGAGAAGAGGAATCCGTCGACCCATCTCTCGAGAGGACCCTCCATGCGCTCGGCTTCCGGTCCGATGATCTGCAGGGCGATCTCGTGGATGCGCACGTCCATCTCGCTCCAGAAGATCTTGTTCAGGCTGGCTTCGGCACCGATGGGGCGACCCTCCAGCATTCCGGTGACGGTTTGATACGTGTGCAGGCGGTAGCCCTCGGCTTGCATCCAGACGTCGGTGACGGCATCGGCGAGCGCGGTGTCGGACTTGTCGCCCAAGCGGTTCCACAGTTGCACGAGTCGATTGACGGCTTCGCTGAAACGGGCCGGACTGCGCAAGCTCACGCCCCGCTCGAATCCGGCGGTGGCCATGGCGACGCCCCAGCCCTTGTCGACCTCGCCCAACGTGTTCTCGACCGGCACGCGCACGTCGTCGAAGAAGATCTCGGCGAAACCGGTGTCACCGTCGAGTTGGGCGATCGGACGCACCGTGATGCCGGGAAGATTCAGGGGGCACAGAATGAACGTCAGGCCGCGATGACGCTCGGCCTCGGGGTCGGTGCGAAAGATGCCGAAGCACCAATCGGCCCACACGGCGCGACTGGCCCAGATCTTCTGGCCGTTCAGAATCCAATCGTCGCCGTCGCGCATCGCCTTGCTCTTGATGCCCGCCAGATCGCTTCCGGCGTTCGGCTCGCTCCAGGCCTGTCCCCAGACGATCTCCGATGACGCCATCGTGGGAAGGAACTTCTCCTTCTGCGCGTCGGTGCCCACTTCCATGATGGTGGGACCGAGCAGGAAGATGCCATTCTGGTTCACGCGACCGGGAGCGCCGGCGCGGTAGTACTCCTCTTCGAAGATGAGCCACTTGATGTAGTCGGCGCCACGGCCGCCGTACTGCTCCGGCCACGACACCGCCGACCAGCGACCGTCGTACAACTTCTTCTCCCACTGACGGTGCAGAGCGAAACCCTCGGCGGTGTCGAAACTGGGAAGTGGTTCGGAGGGGACGTTGGCTTCCAGCCACGTGCGAGCTTCGAGGCGGAAGGCGATCTCGTCGGCGGTTTCGCGCAGATCCATAAGCGTGAGACCTTAGTCGCCACCCCCGAGAAATCTGACGCCGTGTCAGAAATCGACGGATCGCCTCATGGTGTCGGGGCGACCAGAAGTAATCTCGCCACCGTGGGGGACTCATCGGGCGCGGGCCCGTCGCGCATCGACGCCCTGGACGGTCTGCGGGCCGTGGCGGTGGTGGCCGTGTTGTTGTTCCACCTCGATCTGGCGTGGATGCCCGGCGGCTTTCTCGGAGTGTCGCTGTTCTTCACGTTGTCGGGTTTCTTGATCACACGACTGCTTCTGGACGAGTCGGATCGCACCGGTCGGGTGGCGTTGCGAACCTTCTGGGCTCGTCGCCTGCGCCGACTGTCGCCAGCGGCGTTGGTGGTTCTGGCCGTGGTCGCGCTCATGTCGCTGTGGGGGGTGTTCGAAGGCACCCGATTGCGGGGGGATCTGGGGGCATCCTTGGGCTACGTGGCGAACTGGCGTTTCGCCACCGCGGAGTCCACCTACGCCGAACTCTTCACGTCGACACCGTCGCCCGTGATCCATTTCTGGAGTTTGGCGATCGAGGAGCAGTTCTACTTGATCTTCCCCGTTCTCTTCGTCGCGTTGTCGAAGAAGCGCGCGTTGTTGGTGCCGGGATTGTTGGCGTTGACCATCGCCAGCGTGGTGGCGTCGTTGCTCACCGAATCCCGAAACCTCGGCTACTACGGCACCCACGTGCGGGCCGCCGAGTTGCTGATCGGTTGCTTGCTCGCGGTGATCACCGCGCGCCGCGCCTCGACATCATCGGGATCGCCGTTGATGTCGATCGTCGGTGGGTCGGCGGTCGTCGCTTTGCTGGCGGCGATGGTGGTGGTGTCGCCGTCGGATGCGTGGCTGTATCGGGGTGGATTGGCGGCGGTCGCCTTGGTTTCGGCCGCGGTCGTGCATGGGGTGTCCCGGGGTGGTCCGATCGCATGGTTGTTCGCCCGTGGGCCGATGGTGTCGTTGGGTCGGGCCAGCTACTCCATCTATCTCGTTCATTGGCCCGTGATCGTGGCGATGACACCGGATCGCATGGGTTTCGACGGGTGGCCGCTCGACGTGGCGCGGATCGTCGCGAGCGTCTCTCTCGGATTCGTCTCGTACGGCCTCATCGAGAACCCGGTGCGAACACGACGTGTCCTGAAACGAACCGCGGTGGGCGCCACGGCGCTGGTGGTGTCGATGGCGGGCGTGGCGACGTTGACGGTCCTCGTCGATGCTCCGCGTTCGATGGTTCTCGCCGGTCTCGATGCTCCCGATGAAGTGGTCGACTTCGCGGTCGAGGATTCCGCCAACCCGTCCAACGGGTCGACGATCGCACCGGTTTCCGCGCCGGTCGCACGGCCCCGAGTGCTGGTGGTCGGATCGCAGTTGCGAACGGGAGTCGACATCTCGCGATCGAACGTGGTCGTCGACGTCGTGGACGACAGCAGTCCCGGCTGCGCGTTTCGCGTCGACTCGGTCGACGATTGCCCCACCGTTTCCGACGTCGCGACGAAGGCGTCCGCGAATGGGCCCGACGTGATCATCATCGGCGTGGGATTGATCGAACGACGAATCGTTCGCGAGCGCGTGGAGGCCCTCGAATCCACGACTTCGGTCGATCCCGTGGCGATTCGGATCGTGGAAGCGGGCAAAGCGGTGGACGAGATGTTGCGGCCGTTCGCCGGTCTTCCCACGATCGTGGTGGACTACGGGAAACCGGACGCGTTCCGAGGCGCATTGGAGGATTTCGATCTGCGTTCGGACTCGACCGTGATGGTGGTCGGCGGGAATCCGGATCGATTGGGTGAAGCGATCGAGGAAATCGTGTCCGATGCGCGCGCGGATCTGGCCCGGGTGATGGTGATCGGCGACTCGTCGTCGTTCGGCGTGGCGCAGGCATTGCACAACGTGGCCGCCGATCGATTCGAGGTGGTGTGGGCCGGCGGACGCAACTGTCCGCTGGTCGAAGTGGAGCGCATCCAATGGTGGCCCGACATGGACTTCGACATGGATTACTGCCCCACCTTCGACGGTGTGTGGCGCGACATGATCGCCGAGTTCGAACCGCACTTGGTTCTGGAGATCGCGTCGGTTCCCGAACAAGCGGCTCAGAGGTACCCGGGTGATCCGAATTGGTACACGATCATGGACGAGGAGTACGCGACTCGCCACGAGGACGTGATGGTCTCGTTGATGGAGGCCATCGATGCGGCGGGCGCCACGTTCGTGATGTTCGACAGCCCGTACGTGCACGGCGGCAGTCTCGGTGGGGCGGTCTTCGCCGACGATGCCCGCGTGGACGCGTGGAACGCGTTGATGGATTCGTGGGTGATGCGATGGCCCGCGATCAGGCAGTTGGAATGGTCGACCATCGTGGCCGAAGCCGAGGCGACGCCCGGAGAGTTGCGCGACGACGGTGTGCACATGGCCCAAGCCGATCTCGATCGAATCGTCGGCGAGAGTGTCGTTCCGCGGCTACTCGAGATCCTCGCCGAGCGCGAAATGAGCCTCGGCTCGGTGCCGTGAGTAATCTGACGACGTGTCAGTTTCCGCCGCCGGGGGAGTCACCCGGGTCCCCGCCGTCGAGGGGTGGTTCACCCTCGGCGACGAACCTCATCTGATCGGTTGTCGTTGTGCCGCGTGTGGCACCTACGTCTTCCCGCCTCGCTCGGGAGCGTGTCCGAATCCGAACTGTGACAGCGAGGATCTGGTGCCGACGCCGTTGTCGCGAGTGGGCACGGTGTGGAGCTACACCGAGAATCAGTACGCACCGCCGCCGCCGTATCGCGCCGCGGAACCATTCGAGCCCTACGCGCTCGCCGCGGTGCAACTGGACGAGGAAGGCATCATCGTTCTCGGTCAGGTTCCCAAGGGGATCATGGCCGCCGATCTGAAGGTGGGCATGCCGATGCAACTCGAGACCGACGTGCTGTACCGCGAGGTGGTCGACGGTGTCGACACCGAGTTCATGGTCTACGTGTGGGCGCCCGCCGGTCCCACCGCCGCCAAGTCGATCGGGGGACGGTCATGAGCGATCGCGATCTCGTGGTGCTCGGAGTGGGCATGCATCCGTGGGGCAAGTGGGGTCGCGACTTCACCGAATACGGAATGGTGGCCGCCCGCGCGGCACTGAAGGACGCCGGCATCGAATGGAAGGACGTCGAGTACGTCGCCGGGGCCGACACGATCCGCAACGGATACCCCGGCTTCATCGCCGGTTCCACCTTCGCCCAGAAGTTGGGTTGGACCGGCGCGAGCATCTCGTCGAACTACGCGGCGTGTGCCAGTGGGGCCCACAGTTTGCAGGCCGCCCGCGCCTCGATTCTGGCCGGCTTCTGCGACGTGGCGATGGTCATCGGTGCCGACACCACGCCCAAGGGTTTCTTCGCGCCCGTCGGCGGAGAGCGCAAGACCGACCCCGACTGGTTGCGCTTCCATCTCCTGGGTGCCACCAATCCCGTGTACTTCGCCATGTTCGCGCGTCGTCGCATGGATCTGTACGGAGCGACGTCGGAGGACTTCGCACAGGTGAAGGTGAAGAACTCGCGCCATGGCCTGAGCAATCCCTACGCCCGATTCCGCAAGGAGAACGCGATCGAGGACGTGTTGAACAGCCCGATCGTCAGCGATCCGTTGCGACTGCTCGACATCTGCGCCACCTCCGACGGAGCGGCCGCCATGATCGTCACCAGTCGTGCATTCGCCGAGAAGAAGTTGGGTTCGTTGAAGGGCGTTCCGCGTATTCGTGCGGTGAGCACGGTGACCCCCACGTACCCGCAGACGATTCTGGAGTTGCCCGACTTCGCCACGGACTCCACGGCGGTCGTCGCACCGCCCGCACGAGGTTTCAAGGAATCCCTGTGCTGGGCCGCGTACGAAGAAGCCGGAATGTCGCCGTCCGACATGAACATGGCCGAGGTGTACGACCTCTCCACGGCCCTGGAGTTGGACTGGTACGAGCACCTCGGACTGTGCGCGCCTGGTGAAGCCGAAGGATTGCTGCGTTCCGGTGCCACCACCATCGGTGGCCGTGTGCCCGTGAACCCGAGCGGTGGATTGTCCTGCTTCGGCGAGGCCATTCCCGCCCAAGCCATCGCCCAGGTGTGCGAACTCACGTGGCAGTTGCGCGGACAGGCCCAAGGTCGACAAGTCGAGGGCGCCAAGGCCGGCATCACCGCCAACCAAGGCCTGTTCGGCAACGGCTCCTCGGTCATCGTCTCCGTCTGACATTGTCTCCGGCTGACATCGTCTTTTCTGGCAACGTCTTCGTCTGAAATCACTCACGGATAGGGTTCACTCATGTCTTCCAACACTCCCGTCGCGTACATCGTCGATGCCGTCCGCACTCCGGTTGGTCGTCGCGGTGGCGGATTGTCCACCGTTCACCCGGCCGACCTCGGTGCGCACAGCATCAAGGCGCTCATGAATCGCACCGGTGTCGATCCCAACGCCATCGACGACGTGGTCTTCGGCAACGTGGATTCGGTCGGCCCGCAGGCCGGTTGCATCGCTCGCACGTGTTGGTTGACCGCCGGACTGCCCGAGCACGTGCCCGGCACCACCATTGATCGTCAGTGCGGTTCGGCTCAGCAGGCGGTGCACTTCGCCGCGCAAGCCGTGATGAGTGGAACCATGGATCTGGTCGTGGCCGGTGGCGTTCAGAACATGAGCATGATCCCGATCTCGTCGGCCATGACCGCCGGTCAGGCTCTCGGATTCGACGATCCGTTCACCGGTTCGCCGGGCTGGACCACGCGCTACGGCAACGGCGAGGTCAGCCAGTTCGTCGGCGCCGAGATGATGGTCGCGAAGTGGAACCTGTCGCGCGAGGAGATGGAGGAGTTCGCGGTGGAGTCGCACCTGCGCGCCATCAAGGCTCGCGCCGAGGGTCGCTTCGAGGCCGAGATCGAACCCCTGAATGGTGTGCAGCACGACGAAGGTCCGCGCGAACCGAACTGGGACAAGATTCGTTCGTTGTCCACGCTCACTCCCGATGGGCGTCTCACCGCGGCCTGTGCCAGCCAGATCTCCGATGGCTCGGCGGCGTTGTTGATCGCCAACGAAGCGGCCGTGAAGGCTCACGGGCTGACGCCCCGCGCGCGCATCCATCACATGAGCGTGTTGGCCGACGACCCGATCATGATGTTGTCGGCGCCGATCCCGGCGACCAAGCGCGCACTGGCCAAGACCGGTATGTCCATCGACGACATCGATCTGGTGGAGATCAACGAGGCGTTCGCTCCGGTCGTGATGGCGTGGATGCGCGAGACCGGATTCGATCGCGCCAAGGTGAACGTGAACGGTGGAGCGATCGCGCTCGGTCACCCGCTCGGCGCCACCGGCGCGCGACTCATGACGACCTTGCTGCACGAACTCGAGCGCACCGGCGGCCGTTACGGTCTGCAGACGATGTGCGAGGGTGGCGGCCAGGCCAACGTCACCATCATCGAACGCCTCTGATTGCCCATCCCGGCACGACGAGTCAGCTGTCGAAGCCGAGGCCCAGTCGGTCCATGGTCTTCAACCACATGTTGCGCTTGCCCGTCTTGTCCTCGCGATCGAGGCTCCAGCGGGTGGCTTGAACGCCGAAGAACTTGAACGGCTCGGGCGGGAACGGAAGGGGCTTCTCCTTCACGAAGCGCGTCTCGGTGGCTCGTGATCGACGACCGTCGATGAGGTCCAGCATCACCTCGGCACCGAAACGCGACGACGCCACGCCGAGACCCGTGTAGCCGACGGCGTAACCCACGCGACCGTTCATGGCTCGACCCCAGAACACGCAGAAGCGCGAGCAGGTGTCGATGGCACCACCCCACATGTGGGAGAACTTCACGTCGTCCAGTTGCGGGAACGTGCGGAAGAAGTGGGTGCTCAGTCGGGCCCAACTCTCGGGTCGGCTCTCGAGTTCGGAGTTCATCCGACCGCGGAAGTAGTAGATGGCGTCGTAGCCGCCCCAGAGGATGCGGTTGTCCTCGGTGAGTCGGTAGTAGTGGAACTGGTTCGGAATGTCGCTCAATCCCTGACGGTTCTTCCAGCCGATGCGCGCCAACTGCTCGTCGGTGAGAGGTTCGGTGACCATGCAATAGTCGTAGACCGGGATGATGTAATTGTTCAGGCGCTTGAGCAGTGGCTTGAACGCGTTGGTGGCCAGGGCCACCTTGCCGGCGCGCACGCGTCCCAGCGGTGTCTCCACCAGAACGCCCACGCCATCGCGTTCGATGGCGGTGGCCTTGGTGTCCTCGTAGATGCGGACGCCCAGGAACTCGGCGGCGGCCTTCAATCCCCAGACCAAACGAGCGGGGTCGACGATGGCGGCCAGGTCGTGGCGCCACAAGCCACCGGTGTACGTGGGCGAGTTCACCTGTGCGCGCATCTGTTCGGCGTCGAGCCACGTGACCTTCTGGCCGAGCTGGCGCAGTTGCAGATAGTCCTCGCGCAGTTCGTTGGTGTAGCCCGCGGGATGCAGGTCGGAGGCCACGTCGATGACCCCGGTGCGTTCGTAGTCGCAATCGATGTTGTACCGCTTGATGGCCTTCTCGATCTCGTTCAGATTGTCGATGCCGAGTTCCTCGAGAAGCGGGAGCTCGTCACCGAATCGAGCCTGACCGTTGGCCACGCCGTGCGTGAGCGACGCCTCCATGAAACCGCCGTTGCGACCACTCGCGGCCGAACCGACCTCGTGGGCATCGATCAACACGACGTCGCGCGACGGGTCGCGCTCCTTGGCGATGATGGCGGTCCACAGACCGGTGTATCCACCGCCGACGATGCAGAGATCGCAGGTTTCGGTGCGGACAAGCGTCGGGTTCGCGAGAGGTTCGTCGGCGTCCTCGTACCAGTAGGGGTACGGGTCAGCGTCGGCGATCGCCTCGAGGCTCAACGGGTCGAACTCGGAGTCGCCCTGGATTGACACAAAAAATCACCCTTTCGGATGATCACGCTACATCAGGCTCCGAAGGGGACGGTGTCAAGATCGCGGCGGATCGACGCTTCTCCCAGCGACCCCAGAACCAGAACGATCCACCGACGTACAGCCACCCGGCCACGATGTCGGTGACGTAGTGCTCGCCGAAATACACCAGGGTGAGTCCCATCGCGAACGGAAACAGCAACGAGACCCCGCGCCACCACCGATTGGGCATTCGGTTCCAGAAGAACACCACCACGAACAACGCGAACGCGGCGTGCAGCGAGGGAATGGCCGCGGTGGGGTTGGCCCACTGCTGACCCTTCAGCAGAACACTGTTGACCGTTTCGAGTCCGAGTTCGCTCCAGCCCCGTCCGGTGGGGCGCGAGAGAGGCTCCATGATTCGGTACGGGTACTTCTCGCTGGCCGCCATCCACGGTGGGGCGGTGGGCAACACGACGTAGGTGAGTACACCGGCGAACAACACCGTCGCGAAACGTCGGATGTAGCGCAACCATTCGTCGCGGAATCGAATCCAGAGATACACCGACGTGGCCACGGGAACGAAGAAGTGGGTGAAGTACACCAGCGAACCCAGCACGTCGTACCAACGAACCGACGCCTCGAGGAAGTGGTCCTGCATCCATGCGTTGGGATCGGTGCCGAGGAACAACGCGCGATCGATGTTGCGCGGAGCCTCCACTTGCAAGGGGAATCCGAAGGTGTCGGCGATACCACGGCTGTAGTCGTAGGACAGCCACATCGTGG
This sequence comes from Actinomycetes bacterium, assembly GCA_027491335.1. Classification (GTDB taxonomy): domain Bacteria; phylum Actinomycetota; class Acidimicrobiia; order Acidimicrobiales; family Ilumatobacteraceae; genus Casp-actino8. Next base: position 61,899 of record JAIXWJ010000008.1, read on the forward strand.
CGTAGAAAACGAGGTCGACCACCATCTGGCGTTGCTTGGCGAACGGCTTGCCGATGTTGCCGACGAGGAACGCGCCGCCGACCCATCCCAGCACGGCCAATCGCGCGACGGGGATTCCGTTGGCTTGGAAGGACCAGACGAAGATCGTCCCGTACACGACGAGCGCGACGATACGAACGTTCTTCAGCGTCATGAATGCCAAGGTCTTGGGTGACGTTGTGGTGTTCGGCGGCGTTGTGGTGCGCGAGGCACCGCGCGTGGAACTACTTGGTGGATTCTTCGAGCGCGCGACGAACGAGGACCTTGGCCAAGTGCGTGCGGTACTCCACGCTGGCGTTGTTGTCCTTCGACGGCGATGCCTCGGCGGCGGCCAGTGCGGCGGCGTCGGCGATGGACGCACCATCGGCCAGGGCCTTGCTGACGCTGGTGGCCAACACCGGAGTCTGACCCATGTTGACGAGTGCCACGCCGGAACCGTTCGAGCCACGCCACGCGGCCACACCGACGATGGCCCAGTCCTGGGCGCGACGGTTGAACTTCTGGAAGCTCCAGCCGGCGCCGTTCATCTTGGGAACGCGGACTTCGGTGATCATCTCGTCGGCGGCCAGGTCGGACTCGAGGAATCCCTTGTAGAAATCGGCGGCCTTGATCTCGCGGGTGCCATTGGGTCCCTGCACCACGTAGGTGGCGCCGAGGGCCAGGGTGGTGGCGGGCAGGTCCGATGCCGGGTCGGCGTGAGCAATGGTTCCACCGATGGTGCCGCGGTGACGCACCTGGGGATCGCCGACGTGGCCGGCGGCGTGCGCGAGCAACGGAGCGTGTTGGGCCAACACCGGTGAAGTCTCGACGTCCATGTGGCGCGTGAGGGCACCGATGGCGATGTGGTCGCCGGCGTCGCGGATGTACGACAGGTCCTTGACGCGCGCGATGTCGACCAGAACGGTCGGTTGCGCGAGCCGCAACTTCATCATGGGCAACAAGCTGTGTCCGCCGGCGAGGAACTTGGCCTCGTCGCCGTACTGACCGATGAGCGAAATGGCTTCGGCGGCCGAACCGGCGCGAACGTAATCGAAGGAAGCGGGAATCATGTCAGTGCCTCACTTACCGGCCGCGGCGAGCACGGACTTGACGATGTTGTGGTAGCCGGTGCAGCGGCACAGGTTGCCCTCGAGTCCGATACGGATCTCTTCCTCGGTGGGGTTGGGGTTCTCCTTGAGAAGGCTGGTGGCGGCCATGACCATGCCGGGGGTGCAGTAACCGCACTGCAGGCCGTGGTTCTCCATGAAGGCCTTCTGCATCGGGTGCAGGGTTCCATCGGCGGCGGCCATGCCTTCGATGGTGGTGACGGCGGAACCGTCGGCCTGCACGGCCAACACGGTGCAACTCTTGACGGCCTCGCCATCGACGTGAACGCTGCACGCGCCGCACGACGACGTGTCGCAACCAACGTTGGTGCCGGTGAGCCCGAGGACCTCGCGGATGTAGTGGACCAACAACGTGCGCGGCTCGACGTCGCTCACGTGCTGCTTTCCGTTGACAGTGACGCGGATCTCCACGGTGTACCCCCTTGACGGCCGAAGTCGACGATGTCGCCGACTTGCATTCTGCCCGATCGGGGAACCTCCCCGCTCACCGGACGCTCCTACCGTAGACGCTGGATGACCTGCTCAGGAAGTGCCGGCAGACCGATGACCTGGGGTCCGTAAAGCGCCGCGGCGATGGCCTCGGCACCGTCCACCAGGCGGGGCCCGGGTCGCACCACCACCGCGTCGGCGTCGATCGCCCACACCGTGGCCCGAGTCGGTAGCCGATCCAGGATTCCACGGGCCTGTTCGACCGCACCGGCCAGGTCGTAGCCGCAGGGGGAGACGATCACGTGATCGGGGTCGACGGCCACGATGGCCTCCCAATCGGTGGGAACCGACCGCCCGCCGGGGATGGCCAACACCGGATCGGCTCCGGCGGCGCTCACCACGTCGGGGACCCAATGACCACCCACGAAGGGCGGATCCACCCACTCGAGCACGAACACCGTCGGTCGCGCACGATCCCCGCGGGCCGCATCGGTGGCGGCGGACAGATCGGCGAGGCGTTCGCGCAACGACGCCACCAGCGCCCGTCCGCGCTCGGGAACGCCAGCGGCATCGGCGACGGTCTGCACCGAATCGATCACTTGGTCGAGCGTTTGGGGATCGATCTGCAGCACCGTGGCCCGACAATTCAAACGTGCGACCGCTTCGTCCACGTCCCCGCTGGGCACCGCGCACACGCGGCAAAGATCCTGACTGAGGATCAAGTCGGGGTCGCAGCGGGACAACGCTTCGTCGTCGAGTCGGTACAACTCGTCACCGGCGGCCAGTCGCCGACGCACCAACTCGTCGATCTCGAGAGGAGTGAGGTGTTTGGTGTCCATGCCACCGACGACGATCTCGCGACCGACGCGCGCCGACGGCGGGTAGTTGCATTCGAACGTCACTCCGAGCAGATCGTCAGCGAGCCCCAGATCGAAGATGATCTCGGTCGTCGAGGGCAACAGGCTCACGATGCGCACGAGTGGACAGTAGGCGATCTGGCACGATGGGGGCATGGGCGGGTCGACGAACGCATCGGGTTGGCAACAACTGGTCGACGGTGTCGAATTGCCGTTCCATCCCGATCTCGTCGTGCCGACTCTGCACGAGGTGCGGCTGGCCATCCCGAATCCCGAGCCGGTGGCCGATGTCGCCGAGGCCGCCCGAACGGCCGTGACCTCCGCGTTGCGGTCCTCGGTGACCCCGGGCATGACCGTGGCGGTCGGTGGAGGCAGTCGTGGTCTCACGCAGCGCGTCGATCTGTTGCGCGGCACCATTCGGGGATTGCGCGAACTCGGGGCCGAACCTTTCGTGGTGCCGGCGATGGGAAGTCACGGCGGTGGCACCGCCGAGGGACAGTTGAAGATGTTGGAATCGCTGGGCATGACCGAGGAGTCCGTGGGTGCCGAGATTCGCGCCACCATGGCCACGGTCGAGGTGGCCCGCACCGCGTCGGGGATGCCCATTTACTTGGATGAGCACGCGGCCGCCGCCGATCGCATCCTGCCCGTGAATCGCATCAAGCCGCACACGTGTTTCAAGGGGCCGATCGAGAGTGGCTGCACCAAGATGGCCGTCGTCGGTTTCGGCAAGCAGCCGGGCGCCGCACAGATTCACTCGTGCGGACCCACCGAGATGCGCGAGCGATTGATGGACGGCATCGTCGCGTTGCGCGCCACGGGACGCTTGCTCGGCGGAATCTCGTCGCTGGAGTCCGCGGGCGGAAACGTGGTCGACGTTGGTGGTCTCACGGCCGACGACGTGGGAGGTGAGGCCGAGCGTCGCCTCACCGAACGCGCGCGCGAACTCGTGCCGCCTTTGCCCTTCGATGAGATCGACGTGCTCATCATCGAGCGCGGAGGCAAGGACATTTCGGGCACCACCATGGACCCCAACGTGACCGGTCGCTACTGGGTGCACGGCCTGGACGATCTGGCGTCGCCGAAGGTGGCCACCATCGTGCTGCTCGGCATCACCGACGTGTCGGCCGGCAACGTGTTGGGTATCGGTCTCGCGGACTTCATCCCGGTGGACGTTGCCACCCGCATCGATTGGCAAAAGACCTACCTGAACTGTTTCACGGCCGGCCCGTCGGGGGTGCGTCGCGCGCGCATGCCGATGGTGCTACCCGATGAACACGCGTGCGTGAAGGCGGCGCTCAGCATGTGCGGCAAGGGAGTGGGCGAACCCAAGCGGGTGGTGCGTATTCGTTCGACGCTCCACCTCACGTCGTGTTGGGTGAGCGAGGCGTTGCTGGGCGAGCTCCCGCCCGGCGCGACCGTGATCGATTGAACGATCGCCCGCTCGATCAGCGGTCGTAGCGACGCAGGCCCGTGAGGGCGAAGATCGTGCTGACGACGAACATCGCCGCCATCGCCACCAGGCCGCCCCACGTTTGAGCCCAGGTGATGTCGCCGAGGAATCCCTGTCGGGCGAAGCGCAGGATGTTGGTCATCGGATTGATGCGAGCACAGGCGCGCAACCAACCACTCATTTCCGACAGGGGAACCTGTGACGTCGACAGGAAGATGCCGAAGAAGATGGCGAACTGAGTGAGGGTGGCCGCCCCCATGTTGCGCATGCGGAAGGTGAGGCCGAGCGCGAGTCCGCACGCGCTCAGGGCCACCATCACCGAGGCCACGACGACCATCAAGATGGCCAGCGGTCCGCCGGGAGTGTGCAGGCCGCCGAGGAAACTGACGAGAATCACGAACGTCACGGGCACGACGCTGCGCGCGATGGCGGCGGCGTACGACCCGAACACGATCACCGATCGACGCATGGGGGCCATCAACACGCGGTCGAAGAAACCGGTCTCCATGTCGTTGAGCAAACCGAAACTGACGCCCAACGCACCGAAGCTGGCGCCCTGAATCGCGTTGAGTGGCATGTACCAGTTCATGGGATCGATGTCGAGCAGTCGCACCGCGGCACCGAAAGCTCCGCTGAACGCGATCAATTGGAAGACCGGCATGATGAGCGACGGAATGAACGCCGATGGCATGCGGCGAACGCGCAGGAGGGTGCGGTTCACCAAGGCGCCGACCACCTCGATGGAGCGGGCGTTGGCGTCGTGGCGACGGGGTTCGACGACGGTGCTCATGACGCGGCCAATCTCTTGTTGAGCGAACGCAGTGCGAACGCGATGCCCACGATCGCAATGGCGAGAGGAATCAGCCACGCCTTCACGAACTGGTCGGCGGCCAGATCGTGGTTCATGAATCCCTGCATGCCTTCCACGATGTGCGACATCGGGTTCCAGTCGGCGACGGTGCGATACCAGCCGGTCATGTAGTGGCGAGGGAAGAAGGCCGACGAGAGAAACAACAACACGAACACGAGGGGAAAGGAGCCCTGTACCACTTCCGGACTTCCGGATTTGATCGCGATGCCGGCCATGAGGCCCGCCATGGCGAGACCGAGAAGTGCGCCGGACACGATGAGCCCGATCACTCCCAACGGTCCGCTCTCGACGCGCGCTCCGAACAACACGAAGAGCGTCATGAACACCACGACCTGGGTGACGCCGACCACCATGCTGGCGGCGAGGCGACCGAGCACGATCGACACGCGCGAGATGGGCGAAGCGAGAAGGCGCTCGAAGAAACCTTGCTCGATGTCGGTGGCCAGATCGCCGGCCGCCGAGGTGGCGCCGAAGAGAACGCCCTGCACGACCGCACCGGCCACGGCGTAGTTGAGGAACGACGAGGCGATGTTCTCGCTGAAGTACGGATCCTGGGCCAAGCGATTGAAACTGGCCGAGCCGAGTGCGGCGAAGAACAACGGGAAGATGAACGCCGGAGCGAGTGCCGCCGGCTGTCGCAAACGACCGCGCACACTGCGCTTGGTCAGTTGGGTGCTGTGAGTGATCGCGGTGGCGATGCTCACTGTGCACCTTCGAGGCGGTGTCCGGTGGCCTCGGCGAACACGTCGTCGAGGCTGGGTTCGTTCAGTTCGAGGTGACGCACCTTGATGCCCGCTTCGTCGAGAGCTCGCACGACCGCGGCCACGTCCTCGGCTCCGCGCGCGAGCCCGACACCGAGCGTGCCCTCGGCCGAGGGACGCAGTTCGCCGAAGCGAGCCAGGGTCGAACGCGCGGAATCGTTGTGGGTTTGATCGACGCTCACGAACAACGTGGGTGAACCGACTTGGGCCTTCAGATCGCGGGGAACTCCGGCACGAACGATGCGACCATGGTCGACGATCGCGATGCGGTCGGCCAGCTGGTCGGCCTCCTCGAGATACTGCGTGGTGAGCAACACGGTGGTGCCGGCTTGGTTCAAGCGGCGCACTTCCTCCCACAACGTGAGACGGCTCATCGGATCGAGACCGGTGGTGGGTTCGTCGAGGAACAACACCGTCGGCTCGTGCACCAACGACAACGCCAGGTCGAGGCGGCGACGCATGCCGCCCGAGTAGGTGCCGACGCGACGCTCGGCGGCCGCGGTCAAGCCCACGCGCTCGAGCAGTTCGTCACCGCGCGCTCGTCCGTTGGTCTTGGACAGCCCGTAGAGCACGGCTTGCAGATTCAGCAGTTCGCGTCCGGTCATGAGCGGATCGATGGCCGCGTCCTGGAGGGCGACACCGATGGAACGACGAACCTTGTCGGCTTCTTTCACCACGTCGAAACCCGCCACCAGTGCCGAGCCCGAGGTGGGCTTCAGGAGGGTCGTGAGCATGCGCACGATCGTGCTCTTGCCGGCGCCGTTCGGGCCGAGCAGGCCGAAGATCTCGCCCGTGCGCACTTCGAGGTCGACGCCGTCGACGGCTTTGACGATGTTGTCACCCGTGCCGAAGTGGCGGACCAGTTCGCGGGCGACGATGGGGGAGGAAGTCACGAGTTTGTACTCTACAAGTTATTGCGGCACGACGGGACACGACTTTCGTCCCACGGCGAACGCGACGTGACTACTTGGCGGCGTTGATGGCCTGCCACACGCGCTCGGCGGTGCAGGGCATTTCGATGTGACGCACTCCGAGGTGCGCCACCGCGTCGACCACGGCCGACTGAATGGCCGGGGTGGAACCGATGGTTCCCGACTCGCCGATTCCCTTGGCGCCGATGGCGTTCACCGGGGTCGGTGTCTCCATGTGCACCACCTCGACGCTGGGCAGCTCGGCGGCCGAGATGAAGCCGTAGTCGGCCAGGTTCGACGTGGTGGGGTTGCCGTCGGCGTCGTAGAGCACCTCTTCGAGAAGAGCCTGCGCCACGCCCTGGGCCACACCACCGTGAATCTGTCCGTCGAGCAACATCGGGTTGAGCACCTTGCCGGCGTCGTCGCAGGCCACCTGACGCAGGTGCTTCACGCGCCCGGTCTCGGTGTCCACTTCGACCACGGCCACGTGAGCTCCGAAGGGGAACGTGGCGCCAGGGACGCCGATGACCTCGTCGTGCAGCAGACCGCCGTTGCCCTTCTCGGCCGCGGCCAGATCGGCCCACGACTTGGACAACGCCGGGGTGCCCGCGACGTGGAACACGCCGCGACCCTTGTCGAGCACGACGTCGGCTTCGTTGGCCTCGAGCAAACGCGCGGCCACGGCCTTGGCCTTCTCGGAGAGAATTCCCGCCACTTGGAACACGGCGTTTCCGCCCTGCTGCAACGAGCGCGAACCCATGGTGCCGGTTCCGATCGGAACGAGATCGGTGTCGCCCCAGACGAGTTCGACCTTGTCCATGGGGATGCCGGTCTGCTCCTGCACGAGCATCGACCACGCGGTGTCGTGACCTTGGCCGTGCGGTGAGGTGCCGGTGTACACGATGGCCCGACCGTCCTCGGTGACTTCCACCTTGGCGGACTCGCCGTTGCCGACGCCACCGGTGATCTCCACGTACACGCTCACGCCGATGCCGATCTGCTTCACGTCACCGCTGGCACGACGCTTGGCCTGCTCGGCGCGCAAGGCCGTGTAGTCGGCGGCCACGAGGGCCTTGTCGAGAGCGGTTTCGTAGTCGCCCACGTCGTAGGTCTGACCAACGACGGTGGTGTGCGGCTCCAAGAACTTGGGGATGAGGTTGATGCGACGCACCTCGGCGGCATCCATGCCGATCTCGGCGGCGAAGATGTCCATGGCGCGCTCGATGGCCGCGGTGGCCTCGGGGCGACCGGCACCGCGATACGCCACGGTGGGCGTCGTGTTGGTGATCACCGACGTGGTGCGGCACTCGATGTTGGGAATGGCGTACACGCCGCTCGACATCGGACGGGTCATGAACGGGGCGAGGATGGTGCCCATGTCGGCGAAACCGCCGCAGTCCTGAATGGCGTGCAACTGGTAGTGCGTCACCTTGCCGGCCTTGGTGCCACCAATGGTGACGTACTGCAACTGCGCACGACCGTGGCCGAGAGCGACCATCGACTCGCTGCGGGTCTCGCGCCACTTCATGGGGCGACCGACCTTCTTGGCGATGACGCCGAGCAACAACTCCTCGCCGTACGCGCCGATCTTGGCGCCGAATCCGCCGCCCACGTCGGGGGTGCGCACGCGAATCATGGACGCATCGACGCCGTTGGCCGCGGCCAACGGGGCCACGGCACCCTGGGCGTGCTGGGTGGACAACCACTGATTCAAACGACCATCGGCGCCCCACGCGGCGGCCGCACCGCGAACCTCCAGCGGGCACGGAGCCACGCGCTGGTTCATGAAGCGACCCGACACCTTGACTTCGCATCCGGCGAAGAACGCGTCGCCGGTGTTCTCGGGGATGCCGAGCGCGGTGGTGTCGAACACCACGTTGCTGCCGGCGCTCTCGTAGACGAGCGTCGAAGCCGCCATGGCCGCCTCGACGTCGACGAACGCCTCGAGCACGTCGTAATCCACGATCACGGCCTCGGCCGCGTCGACGCCTTCTTCGCGAGTCTCCGAGACGATGGCGGCCAAGGGCTCGCCCACGTAACGAACCTTGTCGCTGGCCAGCAACGTGCGCGCCACCATCGGATTGAACGGAGCCGGAACCGGCTGCAGTCCGAGGGATTCGGCGGTGAACACCGCGACGACTCCGGGCATGCCCTCGGCATCGGCGGTGTCGATCGACAGGATGCGACCATGCGCAACCGACGAACGCACGTAGGTGACGTGCAGCGCGCCCTGCAACAACGGCTCGTCGTACAGATCGTCGACGTACTTGCCGCCCGAGGTGAGGAACTTGGGATCTTCCTTGCGAAGAACCCGGTTACCGAGAATGCTGCCACCGGTCATGGTGGACCCCCTTATGTCGAGAATTTCCGTGTCGAGAATTTCCGTGTCGAATCCTGTCCCGACACTAGCCCCCGATCCGGCGCGCCTTCACGGTCGGGACGGGTCAGGGCAGCGGTTCGATCTCGACGGTGGTCACGGGCGGACCGTCCGACTCCACCTCGCTGGTCGCCTTGGCCGCGGCCTCGTTCGCCCGTACCGTCACGATCTGGGTGACCAGGTCGTAGGGCCACCCGATGGGTAGGTCGATGGGGGCCTGGGCATCGCCCACGATCTGCTGGCGTCGCTCGCCCGCCATGACGAACCCCAATTCGTCACGGGCGGCATCTTCGATGCCGGCCGGGGTGTTCAAGCGGTCCACCTCGGTCTGCAGTTCGTCGGTGGCGCGCTTGATCGTTTCGAGCTCCTCGGTGCGAGCCCCGATTTCCTCGCGTTGGCCCAGCCACGAGGTGGCGGGAAGCACGAGGAACGAGTTTCCGAAGGAGATGACGATCACGACCGCACCGATGAACATCAAGGTGCGACCGACGAGCTTGGGCAGCAGTCGCTCGGACCGCGGTGTGGGGCGGGTGTGATCGGCGACGGCCTTGGTGAGACGACCGCGCTTGCGGGTCTTTCGCGTGGACGCGCGCGGGATATTGCTGGTCTTGTTGCCGCGCGCCATCCCCACATTCTGCCGGTTCGTCGCCGGTCGTTGGTGTCACCACATCGGGCGACGTGGGTTGAGGTGGGTCGACGTCAGGCGAGGGGTGCGAGAGCCGCACGGCCGCGGAACGCCGCGGTCTCGCCCAATTGCTCTTCGATGCGGAGCAACTGGTTGTACTTCGCCACCCGGTCGCTGCGTGCTGGTGCACCGGTCTTGATCTGACCACAGTTCGTGGCCACCGCGAGATCGGCGATGGTGGAGTCCTCGGTCTCGCCGCTTCGGTGGCTCATGACGCTCGTGTAGCGATGTCGGGTGGCCAACTCGACGGTCTCGAGGGTCTCGGTGAGCGAACCGATTTGGTTCACCTTCACGAGAACGCTGTTGCCCACCTTGCGCTCGATGCCGACGGCGAGTCGGGCCGCGTTGGTCACGAACAGGTCGTCGCCGACCAATTGAACCTTGGAGCCGAGCTCCGCGGTGAGGGCCGCCCATCCGTCCCAGTCGTCCTCGGCCATGCCGTCCTCGATGGAGACGATGGGGTAGGTGGCCACCAGACGCGCCCAGTACTCGACGAGGTCGTCGCTCGAGAGCACCTTGCCCTCGCCGGCGAGGTGATAGCGACCGTCCTTGTACAACTCGCTCATGGCCGGGTCGAGCGCGATGGCGATGTCGGTTCCGGGGGTGAACCCGGCGGCGCCGATGGCCTCCACCAGAATGCGGATCGCGTCCTCGTTGGTGGCGAGGTTGGGAGCGAATCCTCCTTCGTCACCCACGGCGGTGCTGAGGCTCTTGCCGTGGAGAATCTTCTTCAACTGGTGGTACGTCTCGGTGCCCCATCGCAGGGCCTCGCGGAAGCTCGGCGCTCCCACGGGCATGACCATGAACTCTTGAAGGTCGATGGTGTTGTCGGCGTGCGCGCCACCGTTGATGACGTTCATCATCGGAACGGGAAGAACGTGAGCGTTGGGCCCGCCGACGTAACGCCACAACGGAAGATCGAGCGACTCGGCGGCGGCGCGCGCCACGGCGAGGCTCGTTCCGAGAATCGCGTTCGCTCCGAGGCGAGCCTTGTTCGGGGTGTCGTCGAGATCCTTCAACACGGTGTCCACCATGCGCTGCTCCAACGCGTCGCATCCGATGAGGGCGCTCTCGATCTCGCCGTTCACGAAACCGACGGCGGTGAGCACTCCCTTGCCGCCGTAGCGACGACCTCCGTCACGAAGCTCGACGGCTTCGTGCTCGCCGGTGCTGGCACCGGACGGAACCATCGCCCGACCTCGGGCGCCGGACTCCAGTTCGACCTCGACTTCGACGGTGGGGTTGCCACGCGAATCGAGCACTTCGCGTCCGGTGATGCTGATGATCTCGGTCATGCCCACAAACTAGTGAGCGCCGAGCCTCCGAGCCCCAAGCGCCCACGTTGGTGGCGGTCATCAGGTGTCGGGTGTCTCGGCGATCCGTCGACGGACATTGGTCACTTCGCGCAACACGACCTCGGGATCCAGGTTGCGGCGTCGACACTCGGCCACCACCGCCAAGAGGAGCTCGCCCAGTTCGAGGTCGATGTCCGCGGGAAGGGGCGCGACCTCGATGGGGACTCCGGCCTTGGCCGCCTTTTTCAGCACCGCCGCCGCGTAGGCGAGTGATCCGGAGGAGGAGGGGATCCCGTCGAAGGGACCGTCGCTGATTCCCTTGGCTTGCTTCTCGGCTCTCTTGATGGAATCCCACGACGCCACGAGGTCGGCGTCCGACTCGCCACCGAACACGTGGGGATGGCGGCGGACCAACTTGTCGTTGATACCCCGAGCGACGTCGCCCATGGTGAATCGCCCTTGCTCCTCGGCGATCGCGGCGTGGAACTCGATCTGGTAGAGCAGATCGCCCAGCTCCTCGGCGAGGTGTTCGTCCGTGGTCGGGTCCTCGGGGTCGAGGCCCAAGATGGCGTCCACCACTTCGTGGGTCTCCTCCAGCAGGTAGGTCACGAGCGAGCGGTGTGTTTGCTCGCGGTCCCACGGGCATCGCTCGCGCAGGGTTCGGGCGAGGCGATGAAACGACACCAGTTCCGACCCGACCGGAACCTCGAGGGCCGGGATGTAGATCGACGTGAGGTGATCGGCCTCGATCGTTCGATCCAATTCGCTCCAACGAACGGAGATCACCTGCTCGTCGGGCAGGCCGAGGTGATGGAGGATCACGACGTTGCTGTCGTCGTTGGACGCGTCGATGGTGTCCTCGGCGCTCAGTTTGATCTCCGACAACACCCAATTCGCGTGACAGTGCGCGACGAGCATCGGGCCCTCGACGCCGGCGGCGGAGGTCGCGAACGTGTGCCCATCGACGAGCGTCACCGACTCCTCGATGGGATCGATTCCGAGGCGGGCCCAGGCCATCTCGAGGAATCCGATGGCCGGATTGAGCACGCACCGAATTCGTTGGTCATCGAGCAACTCGCGAACGGTGCGCTCCAGAATCAGCGGCGAACCCGGAACCGCGTACAGGATCTCGCCATGCTCGCGCGCGGCCGCCACCAAGCGTTCCACGATGGACGAGTACACGTCGTCGAAAGAGTCGGCGGATTCGTACAGTTCGTCGAAGGTGACGGCATCACCGACGACCACGGCGCTCGGATGCACCGAGGTGCGCAGCCAACGGTGACGGTGCGCCTCGATGCGATCGAGCGTGTGTCGAGAGACGTACTCGGGACCCGCCGGACCCAGTCCGACGATCTCGACGACGGGCCGATCGGACGACGACATCAACCCAGAGCGATGACGGCGCTGGTGCTCGGATCCCAACGGCCGTACTCGGCGTCGACCCAGACCTTGGCGGTGCGCACGGCATCGATGGTCGCCGATGCGGCCAGTTGGCTACCGGCCAGGGCGATGACATCGTCACCGACCTCCTCGAAGTCTCGCTGCAGAAGGATGGCCCAACCCACGTTGGGGATCTCGAAGGCCGTCGACACCTGTCCGATCGCCGTGTTCTCGAGAGCGACCACGAACTCGTCGGCCACGGTCTCCATGACCGAGGCGAACTCGATGCACTGACTGCCATCGGGACCACCGAGCACACCACCGTCGGCGCCGGAGGGGTCGATCGACAGTTCCGCCGCCACATCGGCGAAGGGTTCGCCGGATGCAACGCGGAACGCGGCGACGTCGATGCTCTCCTTGGTGCCGGACAAGATGGCGCGCACGCACACCACACCCGACACGGTCGGACCTTGCTCGTAAGCGGCCGCGAGATCGGACGTCGCCGGTGCGAGCAGACGCGCCAGCGTGGCGGTCGCCGCGGTGTTGAGGATGAACAGCTCGCGCACCTTCTGGTCGGCGTCGGCGAACCCGGGTTGTTCGTTCAACATCGACTCGGTGTCGGCGAGCGCCTCCTCGGTGACCTCACCGTCGGCCTCGGCGATCAGGTCGAGCAGGACCGACGTAGTCACCCACGTGGACAGAAGATTGCGCACCGTGTCCGCTTCTTGCGGACCTTCCACGATGGCTTCGAGTCCCTTGGTGGACTTCTCGTAGCCGATGATGAGGTCGTTCAACTCGTCCGAGGACAACGAACGGTCGCCCACGCGCGCGGCGTCGTCGGAGACCGACGAACACGACGAGGCGACGAGCGAAGCGACGACGATGGTCGCCGTGGCGACGAAGAAGGGAAGGCGTCGAGTGATCACCCGCACAAACTACTTGGCGCCGTGCTACTTGGCATCCGTCTCGTCGGACGGCGGTGGCACCAGTTCGCGCAAGAATCGAACCAGGAATCGGGCCGGCTGCTCCCCGCGGGGAATGGGAATCACCAGTTGGCGGGTGGCTTCCTTGTGAATGGCGTCGCGACTGAGTCGCTTCAAACGAATCGATTCACTGGTTTTCAATTCGATCGGTCCGATGCGGGCCTGAGACGTGGAGATCGAGAGTTCGTTCAGTCCGAGTCGGTGGCATTCGGCGCGCAATAGAGCGACGTCGAGGAGGGCCTCGGCCGGCGCGGGAAGCGGACCGTATCGATCGAGCCATTCGTCGCGGATGTCGTCCACCTCGGCCGGGGTGGTGACCTGGGCCAGACGTCGGTAGGCCTCGAGGCGTAGCTCCTCCTTGGCGATGTAGTCCTTGGGGAGGTTCGCGGTGGTGGGAACGTCGAGGCGAATCTCCGACGGTTCGCGCACCGGCTCGCCCTTCATCTCGCCGACGGCCTCGGTGACCATTTGGCAATAGAGGTCGTAGCCGACGGCGGCGATGTGTCCGCTTTGCGCCTCACCCAGAAGGTTGCCGGCACCGCGAATCTCGAGGTCGCGCATGGCGATCTTGAATCCACTTCCCAGTTCGGTGGACTCGCCGATGGTTCGCAGGCGTTCGTAGGCCTCCTCGCTCAACGACTTGTCGCGGGGATGGAACAAATACGCGTAGGCACGTTGCCCGCTGCGTCCGACCCGTCCGCGCAACTGGTGCATTTGGCCGAGCCCGAGCAGGTCCGCGCGCTCCACCACGAGGGTGTTCACCGTGGGCATGTCGATGCCGCTCTCGATGATCGTGGTGCACACCAGGACGTCGAAGTTTCCTTCCCAAAAATCCATCACCACTTGTTCGAGAGCACCCTCGTCCATTTGGCCGTGGGCGATCGCGATGCGCGCCTCGGGCACCAGTTCGCGCAAACGCATCGCGCACTCCTCGATGGATTGCACCCGGTTGTGCACCCAGAAGACCTGCCCCTCGCGCAACAACTCGCGTCGAATGGCCTCGACCGCGACTCGCTCGTCGTACTGGCCGACGAAAGTGAGAATGGGCTGCCGGTCGGCCGGGGGAGTCTGCAACAGGCTGAGGTCGCGAATGCCGACGAGGCTCATCTCCAGTGTTCGCGGGATCGGCGTCGCGGTGAGCGTGAGAACGTCGACGTCGTTCTTCAGATGCTTCATCGATTCCTTGTGTTGCACGCCGAAGCGTTGCTCCTCATCGACGATCAACAAGCCGAGGTTCTTGAAGGTGATGCCCTTGGACAACAGGCGATGGGTGCCCACCACGCAGTCGATCTCACCGCTGGCCAGTCCGGCGATCACCTTGTTGGCTTCGGCATTGGTGAGGAATCGGGACAGCACTTCCACGCGAATGGGGTACCCGGCGAAACGGTCCGAGAAGGTGTTGCCGTGCTGCGACGCGAGAAGAGTGGTGGGCACGAGAACCGCCACTTGCTTGCCGTCCTGGATGGCCTTGAAGGCCGCCCTCACCGCCACCTCGGTTTTGCCGAAGCCGACGTCACCGCACACCAAACGATCCATGGGGAACGGTCGTTCCATGTCGGACTTGGTGTCCTCGATGGCCTTCTTCTGATCCGGTGTTTCGACGAACGGGAACGCCTGCTCCATCTCGTATTGCCACGGCGTGTCGGATCCGAACGCGTGCCCGCGCGCGTTGACGCGTTTTTGGTAGAGCACCACCAGTTCCTGGGCGATGGCGCGCACCGCACTGCGCACCTTGGCTTTGGCCTTGGCGAAATCTCCACCGCCCAGTCGATTCAGCGTGGGTGTTTCGCCGCCCACGTAATGGCGCACGGCGTCGATCTGATCCGAGGGCAGGTACAGCTTGTCGGTGCCCTTGTACGCGAGGACGAGATAGTCGCGCTCGACACCGGCCACGGTCATCTTCGTCATGCCCTCGTACTTGGCGACACCGTGGATGTAGTGCACCACGTAGTTGCCGGGCTTCAGATCCTCGAAGATCGTGGTGCTTTCGCGCCGCTTGGCGCGAGGTCGGCGATGGGACGTGCGACGTCCCGTGATGTCGGCCTCGGTGATGATGGCGAACTTGGCCGAGGGGATGGTGACTCCGCGGTGAAGTCGGGCCACGACGATCGAGCCGCCGCGACCGCGCAACGCGGGGCGTGCGCCCGCGGGCCACAGATCCAGTTGCAACCCGGCGTTGGCGAAGCTGTCCGAGAGTCGAGCGGCCGAGACGTCGCTGTCGGCGGCAATGACCACGCGGTAGTCGTCCGCGAGCAACTGCTTGATGCGGGTGGTGAGGCCGTCGGCGTCGGCGCCCATGGCGCCCCATCCCGAGGCCTCCAGAAGCGCGATGTCGGGGCCGTCGGCGACGGGAATGAGATTCCACGAACCGCGGGTCTCGCCCAGAAGTCGATCGGGCTGTTGATACAGGCGCGGGAACTCGCGGTCGGCGTCACTGGCCCAAGTCGAGGCCAACGATCTCGCCAGATCGGCTTCCTCGGCCAGCAGATCCACCGCGCGGTCGCGCATGCGCCGCGGTTCGAGCAGGATCATCTTGGAGCCGCGGGGCAACACGTCGCTCAGCAACAAAGGAGACGCGGTGAGCCATGGAAGCCAACTCTCCATGCCGTCGAAGAGCGCCCCCTCGGCGAGACGTTCCCATTGCTCGCGACCCCACGGTTCGGCGGCCACCAAGGTTCGCGCGCGTTCGCGCACTTCGTCGGACAACACGAGTTCGCGAGCCGGAAAGATGACGGCTTCGTCCAGATCCACGTCGCTTCGCTGATCGTGCACCGAAAAGGTGGTGAGGCGGTCGACCTCGTCGCCCCATAGATCGATACGGATGGGGGCGTCGGCGGTGGACGGGAAGACGTCGATGATCGCACCGCGTTTGGCGACTTCGCCTCGATGCTCCACCAGTTCCTCGCGCCGGTATCCGCCATTCACCAACGCGCGCAGCAATTCGTCGGGGTCGAGAGTGTCGCCCTTGCGAACGATCACCGGAGCCACCGCGGGCGTGTCGGGCCCGAGTTGCTGCAGGAGTGCCCGCATGCTGGCCACCACGATTCGCGGGGTTCGGGACTCGTCCTGCAAACGCCACAACACCTCGAGTCGGCGTCCCATCGTTTCCACCGAGGGACTGACGCGTTCGAAGGGCAACGTTTCCCAGGCGGGGAACAAGGCGACCTCGTCGGGAGGCACGAGAGCCGTCAGGTCGTCGGCCAATTGCGAGGCGAGCGTGCTGGTGGGGCAGGCGACGACGATCGGACGGCGGCCCGAGAGTTCGGCGAGGGCGGCGATGGCCACCGCGCGAGCCACTTCGGGCACGGCCACGGTGCCATCGACGGTGCCGAGCAATGACGTGAGCGCCGTGTCGTTGCGCAGGGCGGCGGGCAGTGAAGCCAGCACTCCCGCGTTGAGGTTCGCATCGACGACGGTCATGGTCGACTCACAGCGAGTTGAACTTGTTCATCGCGGCGTCGATTCCGATCTCGAGGATGGATTCGACGGCATCGGCGGCCACGTTCACCGCGACGTCGAGCAGTTGACGTTCGGCGGCGGGCACCTTTTTCAGCACGTGGTCCGCGCCTTGTTCCTTGTTCGGAGGTTTGCCCACGCCGATTCGCACCCGGACGTAGTCCTGGGTGCCCATGTGACTGGTGATGGAACGCAGACCGTTGTGGCCGCCGAGTCCGCCACCCACTTTCAGACGCACGGTGCCGGGCGGAAGATCCAGCTCGTCCTGCACCACGATGAGTCCCTCGTGGCCGGCGAACCCGTAGCGCTTCACCAGTTTGCGAACCGCTTGTCCGCTCTCGTTCATGAAGGTGGTGGGGAACGCCAACACCGCTCGCTTGGAGCCGAGGCGCACCTCGGCCACCAACGCGCTGTCGCGACCGGCCTTCAACGATTCGCCACCACGACGCGCCAACTCGACGACGACTTCCTCGCCCACGTTGTGGCGCGTACGGGCGTATTGCTTCCCGGGGTTGCCGAGACCGATGACGAGAGCGTCGAAGGCCGAAGACTTGGCGCGGGTGGCATCACCCGAACGGCCGAGCAGGCCCATGGGCCGGGTCAGGACTTGGGCTTGGCGTCACCAGCGGCCGGGGCGTCCGCGGCGGGAGCCGCCGGGGCGGCCTCGGCCTTGGAGCCGGCGATGGCGGTGACGATCGGAAGATCCGCATCGCCGAGTGCGCGGGTGCCGGTGGGCAGAACGATCTCGCCGAGGCGGATGACGTCGCCGGGCTGCATGGCCGAGATGTCGATGGTGATCTCGCTCGGCATGTTGGCCGGGGTGGTGACGATGTCGATGGTGTCCTGCGACGGGTCGACGAGTCCACCCTCGGACACGACGGCCTTGGCCTCGCCGACGAGACGCACCGGAACGGCGATGGTGAGTTCCTCGCTCATGTTGATGCGCAGGAAGTCGACGTGAGCGACGGTGCGACGCACCGGGTGACGCTGCATGTCCTTGACGACGGCGGGGTAGACGTTGCCGTCGACCTTGATCTCGAGGATGGTGTTCGAGCCGGCCGCACCCGACAGTGCGATGCGCAGGTCGCGGCGATCGACGATCACCGACACGGGCTCCATGCCCTGGCCGTAGATCACGGCGGGGATTTTCTCCTCGCGACGGATACGACGAGCTTCGGCGCTACCGGAAACGCGACCGGAGGTGGCAACAAGAGTGGTGGACATGACACGGCCTTTCGTGCCGGGCGGGCGCCCGGAGGGTCACAAACGGATGCCCAGCCTAGAGGTGGCCGGGGGCTGATTCCTACCGCCGAGCGGGCCTGGTTGCCCAGGCGAGCTCAGGCTTGGTTCTCGCCGCCGAAGATCTCGCTCACGCTGGTGTCGTCGAAGACGGCGGCCAGGGCGTCGGCGATGATTCGACCGACCGAGAGCACCTTGATCTTGTCGATCCGCGCCTCGGGGGCCAGGGGCAAGGTGTTGGTCAGGACGACCCGGTCGATCCGAGAATTCGAGAGGCGCTCGATGGCCGGACCCGACAGCACGCCGTGGGTGGCCATGGCCCAGACCTCGGTGGCGCCCTTGTCCAGCAACAGGTGGGCGGCCGAGACGATGGTGCCGCCGGTGTCGATCATGTCGTCGGTGAGGATGCACAGACGACCTTCCACGTCACCGATCACGTCGAGGGCCTGGGCCACGTTGGTGCTGCCCTTGGGACGACGCTTGTAGACGAAGGCGAGGTCGGCGCCCAGTTCCTCGCCGAGGTGTTGCTGCATGCGCTCGGCCACCTTGATGCGACCGGCGTCCGGGGAGACGATCACCGGGTTCTTGGCGTTGTCGCGGATGTACTGCTCGATGACGGGCATCGCGGTGAGGTGATCGACGGGACCATCGAAGAAGCCCTGGATCTGTCCGCTGTGGAGATCGATGGACACCATGCGCTTGGCGCCGGCGGCCTTGAACAAATCGGCGATGAGTCGGGCCGTGATGGGTTCGCGACCCTCGGCTTTGCGGTCCTGGCGGGCGTATCCGTAGAACGGGCACACGGCGGTGATGCGCTTGGCCGACGCGCGTTGGGCGGCGTCGATCATGATCAGTTGCTCCATGATGGAGTCGTTGATGGAACGACCGTCACAGCCGAAGTGACTCTGCATGATGAACACGTCGGAGCCACGAACGCTCTCACCGAAGCGTGGACGCACCTCGCCGTTGGCGAATTCGACGAGGTTCGGTTCACCAAGTTCGATGCCCAGATATCCGGCGACTTCGTTGGCCAGAGCCAGATGGGTTCGACCCGAATAGAGGGCCATCTTCTTGGTCGTGACCTTGTCCACTTGACTCACGTCGTTGCCCGTCCCGTCTGAATCTGGCTCATGCGACCGTCACGACGACGGCTCACCGTGGGAATCATAGAACGCACCGGTCCGTCGGCCGTCAGCCACGCACGCGCCGGGAGTCAGATGCGCGAACGGACCGACCTGACAGTCGTCTCCGATGGTCGCGAGACGCCCGACCGTGTTCTCCACGCGCGACGATCGGCCAACCGCGCAATCGACGAGTCGGGTGTTCGGTCCGATCTCGCATCCGTCCCCGATGCTGGTGTCGCCCTGGAGCATGGTGCCGGGAAAGAGCGTGACGTCGCGTCCGATGCGCACGCCGATGTCGATGAAGGTTTGGCGCGGGTCGATCATGGTGACACCGTTCAGCAACCAGTGACGGTTGGTGCGCGCGCGAAGCTCCCGCTCGGCCAGGGCCAATTGCCAGCGATCGTTGACGCCTTGCGTCTCGGGCGCCGGAGCCTCGACGGCCCCCACGCGGTGACCCATGCCGGCCAGGACGGCGATGACGTCGGTGAGATACAGCTCACCCTGAGCGTTGTTGGGGGACAGGTGACGCAAGGCCGGTGCGAGAAGATCGCGACGAAAGGCGTAAATGGATGTGTTGATCTCGGTGATGCGACGCTCGTCGTCGGTGGCGTCGCGCTGTTCGACGATTCGCTCCACCCGTCCGTCGCGCCCTCGCACCACGCGTCCGTATCCGCTCGGATCGTCCACGTGGGAAACCAGCACCGTCGCGGCATGGCCCTGCGACTCGTGCGCGCTCACCAGATCGTCGATGGTCTCGCGTCGTAGCAACGGCGTGTCGCCGGGAAGGACGACGATGGTCGAGGTGTCGTCCAATTCGTCGGCCGCGTTGGACTGTCGACCGAGTTCGAGATCGAGAGCGGCCAGGCCCACCATGACCGCGTCGCCGGTGCCGCGCTGAACCGTCTGCTCGGCGAACAACGGTTTCAGCCACGAAGGGGCGTCGGTCCCCACGCGACCCACGACCTTGTCGGCGCCATGCCCCACCACGACCACCGCTCGATCGGGGCGCACGTTCTCGAGGGCGTGCAACACGTGCATGACCATCGGGCGACCGCAGATGAGGTGCAGTGGTTTGGGACGTTGGGACCGCATCCGCGTGCCCTCGCCGGCGGCCAAGACGATCGCGTACACGGGCATCAGTCAGTCATACCACGAACGGCGACGAGCCAACGACCGACAACGACCGTCGTTCTGTGGCTCCGGGGAGAGGGCTCGAACCCCTATTCTCTGAACCAAAATCAGCTGTCCTACCATTGGACGACCCCGGACCGACGCTCGTCCCGTTCGGGTCGAACGACGCCTCAACGGTATCGGAAAAGGACCTTCGATCCCTGTGCCGTTGGCGATGGTGCCCCGACCTCGCTAGCGTACGAAGTCTGTCATTGGAGAGGTCCCATGGGTTCGTTGATCAAGAAGCGTCGTAAGCGCATGCGAAAGAAGAAGCACAAGAAGATGCTTCGCCGTACGCGTCACCAGCGTCGCAAGTAAGTCGTCAGTAGCCGGTCGTTTCGACGACCGTGGCCTCGGGAAGGCGCAGGGCCAGCCCCTCGTGGCGACCCTTCAGGAACCACGTGGCCCCGCTCCCGGCGAGCACCGGATCCGTTCCGCTCGCGTCGCGAATGCGATCGCGCCAGTGGCGTAAAGCCGGTTCGACCGCCAATGCCGCGTCCTCGAGATCGTTGGGGTTCGTCTCGCGCTCGCATCGTGGTCCGCCCAACTCGTCCCATTTCTTGTACACAGCGGGCGTGCTCACCGACAGCGGCGGAATGACCAACGTGTAGGTGGCGGGTTCCGACGGCATCGGTTCGATCGACTCGCCGATGCCGCCCACGCGGGCCCGTCCTCCGACGATGCAAAACGGAATGTCGGCGCCCAGTCGCGATGCCGTCACCAGGTCGTCGAAGCCGGCCCAACGCAACACCGCGGCGGCATCGGCGGATCCGCCGCCGAGTCCGCCCCCGTGCGGGATGTTCTTGACGACTTCCACGCGCGCGCTTCGGCCGGCCATTCGCAGTGCTCGCGCGACGAGGTTCGTGGAGTCCGTGGGAATTCCGGCGGCGAACGGACCGCTGAAGGACAGCTCGGTGTCCGAGGTGGTGGGTGTCAGCGAGATCTCGTCGTGAAGTTCGAGGGTCGTCAT
This sequence comes from Actinomycetes bacterium, assembly GCA_027491335.1. Classification (GTDB taxonomy): domain Bacteria; phylum Actinomycetota; class Acidimicrobiia; order Acidimicrobiales; family Ilumatobacteraceae; genus Casp-actino8. Next base: position 83,005 of record JAIXWJ010000008.1, read on the forward strand.
CACCGCGTCGATGAGGTGGTAACCGTCATCGCGCACGCCCACCACGCGCAACGACAGTGTGAGTTTCGCCGGGGCCACGATGGTGATGGGCTCGTTCATTGCCGTGCTCCCATGATGGCTTCGGCCAATCGTCCCCATTGCTCCACGTCGAGGTCCTCGGGCCGCGCCTCGGGAGAAACTCCGGCCTCGTCGAAAATGCTCGTCGTGGTCATGGAAGCCAGCGACCGGCGCAACATCTTTCGCCGCTGGCCGAACGCGGTGCGCACGATGGGGAACAGATCCTCGGGCCGGACGTGCGAACCGATCGCGGGCCGATCACGTCGACGAATCTCGATCACCGACGAGACGACTTTGGGCCGAGGAACGAAGACGGTGGGCGGCACGTCACCGAGTATGCGCGCGGTCGCCCAATACGCCACTTTCACGCTGACGGCGCCGTAGTCCGAACTTCCCGCGGTGGCGGCGAGACGAAGCGCGACTTCCTTCTGCACCATCACCACGAATCGATCCAATTGCGGAACGGTGTCGAGCAGATCGGCGACCAAAGGTGTGGCCACGTTGTACGGAAGATTGGCCACCACGACGGCGCGGGTGGAAGGTGGAACAACGGAGTTCCAGTCGACCTCGCGAGCGTCGGCTTCGATCACCGAGACGTTGGCGACGTCGCGCACCACGTCGCGAAGAACCGGTGCGACGCCGTGATCCACTTCGATGGCGGTGATGCGAGCGCCCGATTCGGCCAGGGCGAGGGTGAGAGAACCGAGTCCGGCGCCGATTTCGATCACGTGGTCGTCGGGTCCGACGTTGGCCAGGCGAGCGATGCGTCGCACGGTGTTGGGGTCGGCGACGAAGTTCTGTCCGAAGGCTCGGCGTGGCGACAGGCCGTGTTCCTCGAGCAGTCGGGTGATCTCGGCGCGCGAATGAGTCATCGGCGAATCAGAACGAGATCTGGACGGGGATCGGCGCGTCGACGAGATCGGCGAGTTCGAGGAACACGTCGGTGTGCACGATGATGACGGCCTCGCCGGGAAGACGCTCGATGGAGACGTTGTTGCACTCGATGGAGCGACCATTGTTCAGATTGGTGACCGTGATGATGGAGCCGATCAGCGCGTTCGGAGTCGCGCACGGGCGCAAGCCGAGCGTCTCGGGCCAACGAATGAAGGACGCGACGCCTTTGATGACCGTTCCGCTGGGCGGGGCGGGCACGTTGACCGTGATGATCTCGGGCGCGGGGCTGGAATCCTCGGGAGGAAGAAACGCTGGATCAGCGGGACCGGGGTCGATCGTCGTGGGTGCGGCGGTGGTGTTCGCGACACCATCATCGTCGCCGTTGGAACCTCCCGAAACCAGGAGAGCCGGAATGGCGACGACCGTGATCGCGGCGGCGAAGAAGAAGCGTCGGCGTTCGGTGGTGTTCATCATGTCGGCCGGATCAGGCTATGAAGCCAAGGATGGGAACGCAATGCAGGCGTTCTCCGTGGTGATGCGGGCGAATTCGTCGACCGCGATCGACCGCATGTCGGCGATGAACGTTCCGACGACGGCCACGTTCGACGGTTGATTGACGCGGCCACGATGCGGAACCGGGGCGAGGTACGGGCTGTCGGTCTCGACGAGGATGCGGTCGAGAGGACAGATGCGCGCCGCTTCGGCGACATCGGCGGCGGTCTTGAACGTGACGATGCCGGAGAAACTGAGATGCGCACCGATGTCGAGGCAACGACGAGCCTCGTCGGGTCCGCCGGTGAAGCAGTGGAACACGACCGTCGAGGGGGTTCCCACTTCGGACAGCACCGAGAAGGTGTCGTCCCATGCGTCGCGAGTGTGAATGATCAAAGGAAGGTCGAGTTCGTTGGCGAGCTCGATCTGCTCGGCGAATGCGGTGTGTTGTGCGTCGCGTGGCGAATGGTCGTAGTAGTAGTCGAGCCCGGCCTCGCCAACGGCGATCACACGCGGGGAGTCGAACAGATCGCGAATGGAGTCCACACGATTGCTGGCCTCGTGAGGGTGCAGGCCGACGCTGGCCCACACGTCGGCATTCGCGACGGCAATGTCGATGGCGCGCAACGAGGAGTCGCGGTCGCAGCCCACGTTGATGAAGCGGGACACTCCGGCGTCACGCGCACGACCGAGAACCCCGTTCGTGCCGCCGAGTTCACGCCGCGAATCGACATCTCCGCGATAGCGGTCGTCGTCGAGGTGACAGTGGGTGTCGGTCCACATGAGGCGATCAGAGCTGACGACGAGGAAAGAGCGGGTCGCCCTTCACCACGGTGACCCCGCCGGGGTAACCGCCCCATTGGGCATCCCGCGGGAGACGTTGATCGGCCACGGCACCGGTCATGCCGATGCGCTCCCACACCGCCTGAGCGGTGTCGGGCACGGCGGGGGAGGCCAGGATCGCCACGATGCGCAAGGCCTCGAGCGCGTCACCCATCACCGCATCGAGATCCGGGCCCGGTTCGGCCTTCCATGGCTCGTTGGTCTCGAGGTGGGCATTGGTGGCACGGATGAGTTGCCACGTGGCTTCGAGCGCACGACTGGGTTGCACTTCGTGCCAACGCGCGGTGGTTTCGGCGAGCGCTTCGGCGGCGGCCACGGCGAGGGGACTATCGGGGCGCGGACGCGGTCCGATGCCGTCGCACTTCTTGCCCACCACGGTGGCCACGCGACTGAGAAGGTTGCCCAGGTTGTTGGCGAGATCGCTGTTGTAGCGACCGATCAAGCCCTCGTAGGTGAAGTCACCATCGGCTCCGTAGGGCGTTTCGGCCAGCACGTAGTAGCGGAAACCGTCGACGCCGATGTCGTCGATGAGGTCGAGCGGGTTGACGACGTTTCCGGTGGTCTTGGACATCTTTTCGCCACCGACGAGCAGCCAGCCACCGACGGCCCAACCCTTGGGCGGCTCGAGGCCGGCCGACATCAGCATCGCGGGCCAGTACACGCAATGGAAGCGGATGATGTCCTTGCCGATCATGTGGAAGTCGACCGGCCAGTGGCGGTTGAACCGATCGTCATCGGTTCCGTAGCCGACGGCGGTGATGTAGTTGGCGAGAGCGTCGAACCACACGTAGGTGACGTGCTTGTCGTCCCATGGCAATGGAATTCCCCAGGAGAAACTGGTGCGACTGATGCTGAAGTCGAGCAGACCTTGCTTGATGAAGCCGATGACTTCGTTCATGCGGTAATCGGGGACGATCGCTCCGGGGTGATCGGCGTACCACTGAAGCAAGCGATCGCCGTAACGACTGAGGCGGAAGAAGTAGTTCTCCTCTTGCACCTGCTCCACCGGCTTCTTGTGGATCGGGCAGTTGCCCTCGACGAGATCGTCCTCGGTGAAGTAGGCCTCGCACGCGACGCAGTAGAGGCCGCGATAGGTGTCCAGTTCGATGTCGCCGTTGTCGTAGCAGGCTTGGAGCAACTTCTGAACGCCGAGGCGGTGACGGGACTCGGTGGTGCGGATGAAGTCGTCGTTGGAAATGTTCAGGCGCTTCCATGCATCGGCGAACAGGGGCGCGATCGAGTCGGCGAAGGCCTGCGGCGCCATGCCGGCGGCATCGGCGGCTTGCTGGATCTTGAGTCCGTGCTCGTCGGTGCCGGTGAGGAAGTGAACGTCGTCGCCCAGGAGACGGTGCCAACGGCAGAGTGCGTCTCCGATGATCGTCGTGTAGGCGTGACCGAGGTGCGGCTTGGCGTTGACGTAGTAGATGGGGGTTGTCGCGTAGAACGCGCGGGAGTCGGCCACGTCCTCAGGCTACCGACGACTTCTCGGTGAATCTGGTGGCATGAAACGCCATCAAATTGGCGTTTCATGCCACCAGTTCCTAAGTTCGTCGCATGGCCACGGAATTCCCCGCGCACGACGTCGGTTTCGAATTCGACATCGCCACAGCCGTCGAGCCGGTCGGGGTGGTCGACGGGGTTCATCACTTCGACACTCGCGTGCATCCGGGTTGGGACATCGTCGGCAATGCCAACGGTGGCTATCTGATGGCGTTGGTCGGTCGGGCGGTGGCGCTGGCCACCGGGCGACCGGATTGCGTCACCATCACCGCCCACTACCTCGCTCCGTGTCCGGCCGGCGACGCGCGCATCACCGTCACTCCGGTTCGGGCCGGTCGTCGTTTCGCCACGACCATGGCGAGTCTGTTCCTCCGCGACGCGAGTGGTGGCGAAAAGGAAATCATCAGGGTGCTGGCCACCGTCGGCGACTTGTCCACCGATCCCGGTGGACCCTCGGCCATGCAACGCTCGATGCCCGAGATCGCGCCGTTCGACGAGTGCCTTCTGATGTCGGACACGTCCGTGAACGATTTCGCGCACATTCACGGTCGGCTCGCCACGCGAGGGCAACCCGAGGACATCGCGTTCCGATCGGGCGACGCGTCGGGTCGCGCCACGATGCGCGGCTGGTTCGCTTTCGCCGATGATCGTCCGGTGGACACTCGGGCCTTGTTGTTGGCGTCGGATGCGTTTCCGCCCGCGGTGTTCAATCTCCGCCTACCGGCGGCGTGGGTGCCCACGGTGGAGTTGACCGTGCACGTTCGTGCGGTCCCGGCGCCGGGACCGGTGGCGTGCTTCTTCGACACTCGTTTCGTTCAGAACGGACTTCTGGAGGAGGACGGCGAGATGTGGGACTCGAATGGTGTGCTGGTGGCCCAGAGTCGACAACTGGCCTTGGCCCCGCGCGGCTGACGACGTTCAGTTTCCTTCGTCGACGTCGCTTTTCGACAACTCGAGGGCGCGGTTGTACACGATCTTCTTGGGGGTCTCGGTGAGGTTGGCCACCACCGTGGCGGCATCGCGAACGCTCACCCCCGCGGCCAGTTCGGCGAGCAACAAGCGGTCGATGTCCTCGCCCGTGGCCGCCGGCTCGTCGGCCGCACCATCAATGGCCAACACGAACTCGCCCTTGGGTTCGATTCCCGCGAAGTGGGTGACGGCGTCGGCCATCGAGCCTCGCCACACTTCCTCGTGGATCTTGGTCAACTCGCGCGCGACCACGATGCGCCGTTGACCACCGAGCGCGACGAAGAGATCCTCGAGCGTTCGCCGGAGTCGATGGGGCGCCTCGTACAAAACGGTCGTTCGTCGTTCGCGAACCAGATCGGCGATGGATCGAGCTCGTTCCTTGCCGCCACGAGGAAGGAAGCCGTCGAAGGCGAAACGTTCGGTGGGGAGACCGCTGATGACGAGGGCCATCACGAAAGCGGCCGGACCGGGAACGGCGGTGACGACGTGCGCGGTTTCCGAGACGGCGCGCACGATTCGCTCGCCCGGATCGCTGATGCCGGGGGTGCCGGCGTCGGTCACCAGACAAACGTCGCGGCCTTCGTTCAACGCGTCCAGAACGCGGGGGATCGACGCGTGTTCCGTGTGCTCGTCGACGCGCATGAGCTTGGCGTCGATGCCCAGGTTCTTCAACATCATCCCCGTGCGTCGAGTGTCCTCGCAGCACACCAACCCGGCCGCGGTGAGTTCCGCGATCGCGCGCGGCGAGACGTCGGACATGTTGCCGATGGGCGTGGCCACGAGGACGAGCCGACTCATCGGGGTTCCCCGACGTTCGTGCGAATCTCGACGACGTCCCCCACGCGCAAGCCCCAACGCGAGAACGCTCCCCGCTCGGCTTCCACGACGACGCGCGCGCTCGGAACCGGAGCTCCGAGTCGATGGCGTCGCATGCGCACGGCCTTCACCACGCGACCCTCGGAATCGAGGTACGCCACGTCGAGATCGAAGCGCATTCCGATGGTGTGGATCCATCGACAGGACGTCAAAACGAACGCCCCCTCGCAATCGTTTCGTCCGCGCAAACCGATTCGACGGTCGCGGTTGGATGCGGCGACGATCGCACTGGCCAGAACTCGCCCATCGCTCACGAGCCATGCGGTCGGTTCGGTCACGATCTTGCCTCCGTTGCTCTCAGACGTTGAAGCGGAACTCCATCACGTCGCCGTCGACCGGGTGGTATTCCTTGCCCTCGATACGTATCTTGCCGAGTTCCTTGGCCTTGGTCCACGAACCAATGTCGAGCAATTCGTCCCAACGGATGACTTCGGCCTTGATGAAGCCGCGCTGGAAGTCGCCGTGGATACGACCGGCGCATTCGGGTGCGTTCGATCCCGCGTGGAAGGTCCAGGCCCGGGATTCCTTCTCGCCGGTGGTGAAGTAGGTGCGCAATCCGAGCAGGTGATACGCGCTACGCACCATGCGGAACAACGCACCCTCTCCGAGTCCGAAACCGTCGAGCATCTCGGCTCGCTCGACCGGGTCCACGATGGTGGCTGCTTCGGCCTCCAGCTGAACGCACATGCCGATGACCTCGACGTTGTCGCCAGCCGACGAGAACTCGTCGCGCACGCGTTGCTCGACTTCGGGGATCTTGTCGAGTTCGTTTTCGCCGACGTTCACGACCGCCAGCACCGAACGATTGGTGAGAAGGAAGTACGGCTTAAGGGTTTCGCGCCACTCGGGCTTCAATCCGGCGCGGTACAAGGGTCGACCATCGCTGAGCGAGTCGTAGGCCGCTTGCAGTGCCTCGAGCTCGGCCGCGGCGCCCTTGTCGAGCTTGGCCTGGCGGGTGGCCTGCGTGAGGCGCTTCTCGACGGTTTCGAGGTCGGCCAAGGCGAGTTCGATCTCGACCACGCGCAGGTGATCGAGCGGGTCGCTCGGTCCGGGCACGTCGTCGTCGACGAAGGCGCGCAACACCAACACGATGGCGTCCACTTCGCGGATGTTGGCCAGGAACTTGTTGCCCAGACCCTCGCCCTTGCTCGCACCCTCCACGAGACCACCGATGTCGACCACCTGAACGGAGGCGTGGATGGTGTTCTTGGTCTTCGACATGACGGCCAATCGATCGAGTCGATCGTCGGGGACCTTGGCCACACCGATGTTGGGGTCCTTGGTGGCGAAGGCGTACGGGGCGGCCAGGGCTCCGCCTCCGGTGAGTGCGTTGTACAAAGAGCTCTTGCCCGCGTTCGGGAGGCCGACCAGGCCGAAACGTTCCATGACCCGACGAAGGCTAGCGACGGGCCCGAGTCGAACCGTGCCGGCCACGACGTTTCATCGCACACCCGATCGCATGAATCATCGATTGATCGTCGCTCCCTTGTTGTTGCTCGTGCCTCTTTCGTTGCTCGGTCGTGTGCCCGAGGCTTCGGCCGAACCGGTGCCGTGCACCACGTATTCCATCGTCGGATCCTTGAACGACGAGCGAGAGGCCACCGCCTACTTGCACTTCGACGACGTGCCTCTCGTGGGTCACGAGGTGTTCGCCGTGTTCTCCGGTGGTGAGGCGGCAATGCCGCCGTCCATCTTGATCACGGACCCTGCGGGCACCGCGACCGTCGCACTTCCCGCGGGAACGAACGCGGTGTCGTTCTCGGCCGAGAGTCCGCTCGGAGGCGCGTGTGCCGACGCCGATTCGTCCGCGGGTCCGGCGGTCGTGGTGGTGTCCGACACCGTGTGGCAACCGGGGGCCGAACCGGCGCTCGATCTCGCCTTCGACGACCCTCGGGGTCCGGCCGCCGAGGTCGTCACCTCGGGGGCGGGGCGACTGGCCGTCACGGGGCCGATTTCCCCAGCCTTGCCGTTCGCTGGGGCATTGGTGCTGGCGGCGGGGTGGTTCGCCCGTCGTCTGCGGGGTTCGGACCCTGGTCGAAGTCGCCCGCGGGCATGTCGTTTCGCGCGGATCCCCCTGTAGGCTTCCACGCCTATGTCGAAGAAGACCAAGAAGCGCAAGGCCCGTCTCCGCCGTTCCAAGGCGAACCACGGCAAGCGCCCCAACATGGGTCGCGGCTGAGGTCTGAATTCCCGGCCGGACGCGAACATGTCCGACCTTTCTGAATCCGCCCGAGTCGCCGAATTGCGATTGGGCTGTCCCGTCGAACCGTGGAGTCGACTGGGCTTCGCCGTCTCCGAGTCTTCGTCGGGCCCTTCCATTCACGTCGCCGGTCTCGGATTCCGATTCGTGAACGACGCGACGAGTGGTACCGAGTCCGCGGTGACCGGCTGGACTCTGGCCGGAACGTCGCACGGTGCCGACGACGTCGATGGCATCGCGACACTGTGGGTCGACTCGTCACCCCGGCCCCCGAAATCCGAAAATCGCATTCACGTGTCGTCGATCGATCACATCGTGATCATGACCGGGTCATTGGACCGAACGAGCGAGTCCATCGATCGCGTTCTTCGCGCACCACGCAAGCGAGTGCGAGACGCCGGCGGCGGAGTTCGTCAGGGTTTCCACCGCGCGGGCGACATCATCCTCGAAGTGGTGGAGCGACCCGATCTCGACTCGAACACTCCGGCATCACTGTGGGGCGTGGTGTTCGTCGTCGACGATCTGGATTCGACGGTGGCGTGGCTGGGTCCGGACGCGGTGTCGGCGCCTCGTGACGCGGTGCAACCCGGTCGTCGCATCGCGTCGATCCGACGCGAGGTGGGTCTGGGTTTGCCGGTGGCGTTGATGACGCCACACGTGCGTTAATCACCAACCGTCGCGCTCGGCCAATTCGGCCATGAAATCGAGCCCGGCCTGACAGTCGTTGTTGTGCAGACACCACCGACACTTGTTTCCGGGACGCAACACCGGCTCGACCTTGCCGATCTTGAGTTCGATGGCGCGCACCAGTCCGTCGCGCAAGCGCCTGGTGGTGGAGCGCAATGAGGCCTCGTTGATGTCTTCCTGATCGATGACCGAGTCCTCTATGTAGTAGCTGGCCACCTTGCGGGGTGCGTGACCGATGGACAGCAGATCGATGAGCGCGTACAGCCGCAGGTCCTCGGTGTGAGAGTGGTCGCGACCGCCGGTCTTGATGTCGAGGATGACCTTGTCGGGAGGCTTGCCCAGCGCGATGTCGAGCTTGCCGCTGATGCGCACGCGACCTCCGGCCAACGACAAGGCGATGGGGCTTTCCACCTGCGGGATCCAGGTGCGTTTGATGGGCGGGAAGTTCTCGGTGAAGCGCGTGAAGGTGGCGGTGCAGATTCCGATGAGTTCGGCGCGACCGAATTCGTCGAGGGTGGTGAGAAAGTCGCTGATGCCCTTGGACGTGTCGTTGGCGAGTCGCGACACCGCTTCCTCCACGAGGTCGGCGGGAGGCATCGGATGACGCAGGTTGATGGACACTTCGACGGCTTTGTGCACGATGGTGCCCTTTGCATTGGCCGTCGACCATTCGAAGGGACCGATGCCATCGACGAAGTACTTCTCGCAGGAGTGAACGTCGCTCAGCCCGCGCTTGCTGAGGGTGAATCGGGTTTCGTAGGACTTGCCGTCGGGAAGCACGGGGTGGAACGGCTTGAGGGCTTCTTCGATCTCGGCGCGCAACTCGTCGGCCAATCCGTCGGGGATGTGCGGCCGTTCATCGGTTCGGCCCAACAGGTCGATGACCCGCTGTTGGGCCGGGTTGTAGACGTCGGACATGGCGCCGACTGTAGGGGGTTTTGCCCGTGGATCAGGGGAGACGCACGTTTCGGTGTTCCTTGCCACACCCCGGTGGCAAGGTGGCTCTTCCCATGGAATCGAACACCGTCAACTTCGCGCACGCCGCTCGCACTCTGGCCCACGAGGCCCGCGTGCGTGGTTTGCTGGTGCCCGGGTTCCGTTGTCCGCCTCGCATTCTGGGTGTCGATCGCTCGCTGCGCCGATGGGACGGTGGTGCCACGGTGGCGGTGCGCGTGAAGGGACGTCCGTGGGTGGCTGTGGTCGCCGACATGATCGAAGGCATGGTGGTGGCCAATCAATTGGTGCCGCCGGTCGCTGACAGATTGCGGGCCGAGATGTGGGTGGCGTTGGGCTTCGTGGCTCAGGATTCCGATTCCGGCCGTTCCAAGGTGGCCTGAGTCGTAGCCTGACGTCGGGCCCGGGTGGCGGAATTGGCAGACGCGGGGGGCTTAAACCCCCCTTCTCGCAAGAGAGTGCGGGTTCGAACCCCGCCCCGGGCACCGAGGTTGACCTCAATTGCCGTGGAATACTGATTTCATGGACGACATCGCCAAGGCCTAAAAGGTTTGGGATCTTTTCGACGTGGAGGCAGGACGGGCGGTGTCGTGGCTGAGCGTGGGATCTGTCAACGACGACATTTGGGGGAGTTTCTGTCCGGGCTCGAATCCGGTGTCGTGGGTCGCAGGGCTGTTGCGGGAGCGTGGGCGAGTCGACTCTCTTGTAGGTGCCGCGCTGGTTTGTGGCGATATGCAAAGCGAGCGACCCTTTTTCGAACATCCGACTCAGGTGTCGTTCGCTCAGGTGCACGGCTATGACCTCAGCCAGGAGTCATTGAACAAGTATGTCCCCGAGGGAGTGTCATGGCATCCGCACAAGGTGGATTGCAACGTTCTCGAGTTGCCCGAGAACTCATTCGATCTGGTCGTCGTCAGTCATGGTGCGCATCATGTGATGCAGATCGATCGATTCTTCGAGCAGGCCCGATCATCGTTGAGATCCGGAGGTCTGATCTACATCTACGAATGGATCGGACCCGAGTATTTGCGGGTGCCTCGGAAGAATCGCATCGTGGCCACGATGTTGCTCCTCGCCTTGTTCCCCGGACGGAGCACACGACGCACGCACATGAACAAGGTCAAAGGTTTCCGCTGGATCATGGATGCGGCCGACCCGAACGTGGACCCTTCGGAAGCGTGCAATTCATTGCAGTTGCACCGAGCCTTCACCGACCGGTTCGAGCCCATTTCGCAACACTTCCATGGTGCTCTCACCTATCCGATGTTCGAGGGAATCGGCCAGAATCTCGATGAGTCGAAGTCCTGGGTTCGTCGCCGCCTTCGATGGGTGGTCGCGGTCGAGCGTTTTCTGATTGCGCGCCGATTGGTTCACCCTTTGTTCGTCGTGGCCGTCGCCGCACCCCGCGACTCGTCCTGAAACGCGTCAATCCTCGGGGAGTGACTCTCGGAATCGCTGCCATTCGTCCGAGTTCATGCGCAGAACGTGTTCCTCGGCGGGGAAGTTCCCCGACTCCACGTCGAGTCGGTACTCGGTGAAGGCCGCCACACGCTCGCGTTGAAGTCGCGCGTGCTCGGCGGCGAAGTCGCGATACACCTTGGAGTGTCGCGGCACGTGGGAGATGCCCGACATCGACTGATTCGTCGGGTCGCCCAAGATGTCCATGGCGAACAGATACTGGGCGTCGCATCCGGCGCCCGAGCCCATCGACCACAAAGACAAGCGCTTCATTCGCCGGCTGATCTCCGAGGCGACATCCGACGGCACGACCTCGATCTCGGCCGCGATGGCCCCGGCGTTCTCGAGGGCCACGCACTCGTTGTACACGCGCAAGGCTTCGTCGGCGGTTTTGCCCACGGCCTTGAAGCCACCGGTCCATCCGGCACGCGAGGGAACCAAGCCCACATGTCCGACCACGGGGATGTACTCCTTGGCCAGATGTTCGACTCGATCCATGCTTCCCGAGCAATAGATGCAGTCGGCTCCGCGCTGCAACATGTCGCCGGCCCATCGAAGATGGTCGTCGGCCGAACCGGCTTCGAGGTGCGAACGTCCGGTGAGAGTGAAGAGCGATGGGGCCACTTCTCGGTAGCGGGGATCGGTCACGAGTTCGGGCGGGGCCGACGCGAGGTCGATACCGGCCTCTTCGGCCGCGGCGGCCTCGTCGATGGTGAAGATGCGCAACATCGTGAGTTGGCGACGGCCCTTCAGCACGGCCAGGTCGTTCACCGTCAATCTTCGTCGGGTCACGCTCGAACCCTAGTTGCTCGGAATCAGCGGGCTTTCCGGGAAGAAGTGCTCAGGGTTCGATGATCGGGAAGAACATCTTGAAGGTCGTGAGCGCGTTCCACAGGTTCGACACGAGGTCCAACGAACCCTCCACGCGCAACGCTCCGTTTTCGAGCGAGTCGGCGAACGAGATCTCGGCCACCACGAGGCGATTGAGATCGGATCGGTTGCAACGAACGTGGGCGGACACATCGACGGTGCGCCGCACCCCGGGCTCGCGCGAATGGAGCGTTCCGTTCGACAACTCGAGTTCGACCACGTCGCCGGTGTCGTCGAGACTCCACACGAGATGGTGGTTGCCGAACGCCACGGCCGCCGACCCGTCGAGGCGCACCGCGAGGTAATCGAAAACCTGGAGTGGCGTCATGCCTCCGATGGAAGCCGCACTGGGACGAACCGGATAGTCCATCGGGGGAGTCCCCTCGCGGAGTTCCTTCGCTCCGGTGAGATAGATGTCGCGCCACGGTCCCGACTCGGCCTGGTACGCGAGCTGCTGGAAAGCATCCGCCTGCAATTCGCGCGCCGCGGTGTGGCGCGGATCGGCGAACACGGCGTGCCGCAAGACCTGGGCGACCCAGCGATAGTCGCCTTCGTCGTACGCGGTGCGAGCATTCGCGACGAGATTGTCGATGCCGCCCATGAATTCGACGTAGCGACGGGCGGACTGCACCGGCGGAAGAGGATTCAGCGACGACGGGTGTCCGTCGTAGAAGCCGAAGTAACGCTGATACACGGCGCGCACGTTGTGGCTGACGGTTCCGTAGTACCCGTGACACGTCCAGTCGGCCCACAGGCCGGGCGGTAGATCGATGAGATCGGCGATCTCGTCGGGGGTGTGGCCGAGGTTGGCCAATCGCATCGCCTCGTCGTGGATCCAGCGATACAGGTCGCGATGATTGCGAAGATGCGACATGGCGTCCGCGCGTCCCCAATAGGGCCAACCGTGCGATGCGAAAAGGACTTCCATCTCGTCGCCGTAACGAACCAAGGCGTCGTCGAGAGAGCGGGTCCAGGTGAGTGCGTCGCGCACCAATGCGCCGCGCAACGTGAGCACGTTGTGCATGGTCGCCGTGCAGTTCTCCGCGATGCAGAGAGCCCTCAATTCGGGGAACCAAAGGTGCATCTCGGCCGGAGCCTCGGTGTCGGGCGCCAGTTGGAACTCGGTGACGAGGCCGTCGATGACCATGCGCTCGAAGTTGGCGGTGATGACGTGCGTGGGCGCGATCAACACCGAGCTGCCGAACGGAACACCTTTCGAGAGGCCTTGGTCGACATGGCCGTGTTCGTCCCAGGGAAGTGTCATTCCGTACTGCCACGTGGCGCGTCGACCCATGGCGGCTTGAGCCACCACGTTCTCGGAAACCGCCGCGTGCAGGAATCCGTCGGGTGCGATCACGATGCATGATCCGTCGTCGATTCGTTGCTGATCGACGATGCCGAGGATGCCCCCGTAGTGATCGATGTGCGAGTGGGTGTAGGCGACGGCCACCACATCGCGGACGCCGAGATGCGCGTCGACGAGGGCTTTGGCGGCACGAGCGGTCTCGGTGGTAGTGAGCGGGTCGATGACCAGCCACCCCGTTTTGGTGGCGATGAAACTGACGACGGCGGTGTCATAGCCGCGCACTTGGTAGACGCCCTCGCGCACTTCGTACAGACCGTGTTCGGCGTTCAGTTTCGCCTGACGCCACAACGACGGATTGACGCTCGCGGGTGCGTCGCCGTGAATGAACGCGAAGTTCGCGGTGTCCCAACTGACGCCCACCAAACCACCGGGACGTTCGTTCAGAATCGGTCCCTCGTGCTGAGCGATCAATCCCTTGCGAGCCCTCCCGAAATCGGATTCGTCGGCCCACGGAAGGCGATCGGACATGCGATTGTTGGCCGCCACCGTGTGGGGAGTGGCGGAAACGCGTTCTGTCATGCGGTCATGCTAGATCGCGACCCTCAGGAGCGGGGTTGTGTCAATATGGACCCATGAAGCGTTCGGTTCGGGTTTTCGTCATTGCGTCGGTGGTCCTCGTTGGTTGCTCGTCGACCGACTCGTCGGAGTCACCGACACTGCCGCCGTCGACCGAACAGGTGGCGGCCACGCCCACTGATCCGGTGAACACCATGCCGCCCACCAGCACGGCGTCCAAGGATGAGCCCGAGACGGGAACGCCGCCCACGCTGTCCACCAACATCGAGATCGACGTGGAAGCCGATGCGCCCGTGGAAGCGTCGGCCGTGGTCGGATCACCCACTCGCATTCGCATCGTGAGCGAAGAGGAACGCGAATTCCATCTTCATGGTTACGACATCGAGTTGACAGGCGATGACGTTGTCTTCGAGTTCGTGGCCGACAAGCTGGGCGTGTTCGAGTTGGAAGATCACGACACTGGTGATCTCATTTTGACGTTCGAAGTTCTCGCCGACTGATTCGGGATCGTCAGATCGGACGGCAGGGCTGTCCGCGCAACGCACCACAGGGCGCGACTCCACGCGGAACGTCGAGTCCCGTGATGGTGCTGAAGACGATCGACGACGGATGCTCGGCATCGTGATGAATCGTCACCTTCTCGCCGTTGCTGATGGTGCGGAACTCCCATTCACCACGGTTTCCGCCGGGAGCATCGATGGTCACGCGAATGCGCGATCCGGCTCGGAACGGATGTGCGACCGGGAAAATCTCCACGCGCACCGGGGTGATCTCGCCGGGCACCAACGGAGCCGAATCGGCTTCACGGTGCGTGTGCGAGGGACGATTCTCGGTGCTGCTCGCGTCGTCGAGTGCGCGATGACTCGCGCGTAGCCAACCACTCTGCACGTACGTCTCCGTGCCGTCGGGACGGATCTCGGAGATCGTCACTTCGATGTCGGTGTCGATCGCGTCCGACGAGATCCAGAGATCGGCCGAACCCGGCCCGACGATCACCAGGTTCTCGGTGAGCGGCTCGCTGGTGAACTCCGCCGCGGTTCCCGCGGGGTTGCGCACCCAATTCCACGTGACGTCGGAACGCCAGATCGAACTTCCCGATCCCTCGAAGAACGTCCGCGGAGTCGCCGCGGGATCCGCCGAGTAACTGGTGCTGCCGGTGCCCGGCGTCGTCGAAAGTGTTCCGTTCGCAGCGAAATTCATACGGACCAATTCGGTCTCGGGGATGGGCCACGCGCTGAACTCGGCCTGCCAACGCGCCAAGGGCGAGCCCGCCGGCTGTCCGTCGGCCGCGCCCTCTTCGAACAGGACGCGAACCTTGGGTTCGGACTCGAAGGCCGCCAGCGCGTCTTCGTAGGTCATCCCGGTGAATCGGTTCTGCTGCGGAAGTGCGACCGTCGCTCCGGTGATGCTGCTCGAGAGAATCGGAGCGATCACTCCGGCGGCGGTCAGATCCGGAGTGGCTCGGGCCACGTAGAGGCTGAGGAATTCGGCGTAACGGGGGAACACCGCCGTGCCGAGCGACTCGGTGTGCAATCCGTTGAGAAGAGTCACGTACACGTGGGGAGCGGAATCGAACTTGTCGAGGAACGCGGGGAATCGGCCACCGGTCTGCTCGTCCTGCCACGCGCCGGACAGGAAGACCGGAACGTTGATCTTGTCGACCAGAAGGGACGGATTGATGCCGTCACCCACCTCGGGCGAATAGAAGGGATTCGCATCGATCTCGGCGACGAGGTCGGGGTTCTGCAGGCGGACGTTCTGATTCTTCGCGCAGACTTCGTCTCCCTCGTCGGAGCGTTCCTTGGCCCAGGTCTGACCGAAGGGTCGGGCTTCGTCCATGCGCGCCTTGGTCCATTCCACGGCGAAACCGGTGTTCAGGATTCCACCGGGATACAGAGTGCTGCGGTAGCTGTCATCGATCACCGACAACGGTGTGATGGCGGCCAAGCTCGGCGGCTGGGTGGAAGCGACGAAAAGTTGGCTGATGCCCGGGAAGCTGATGCCGACCATGCCGACCTTGTTGTTGGCCACCCACGACTGCGCGGCCACGGCCTCGATGACGTCGTAGCCGTCGAGGAGTTGGGTTTCTTCGAAGAAGCGATACGAACCACCCGAACAACCCGTGCCGCGCATGTTCACGCCGACGTAGGCGTATCCGAGCGTGTTGAAGAGTTGGGCGAAGGTGGTGTCACCGGGGTTGCTCGGCGCGTAGCCGGAGTACTCCACGACGGTGGGGTACGGACCAGCGTCGGGCTCTCCCGGCAGCCACACGGTGGCCGACAGCGTGGTTCCGTCACGAACGGTGATGTAGCCCAATCCCGGCTCGAGTTGTTGCTCGTCGTAGAAGGACTGGTCGGGAACGTAGCTGGCGTCGTACACGGTGACGAAGTCGCTGCCGGCCGAGCGATCGGCCAACACGACGCGATAGTCACCGGGTTCGACGTCGCGCTGAAGGAACGAACCCAGCTCGTCGACCGTGCCCTCGGCGACGATGGAACCATCGGTCGCCTCGATCGCCAATTCCGTTCCGGGCTCGGCGTCGGTCACGGTGATCTGATGAGTTCCGGGGGACACCGTGAAGTCGACGGGTGCGAGCGGGGCCGCTGTCGTTGGCGTGGACGTGTCCGACGGTTCGGTGGATGCGGTGTCGCCTCCGCCCGAACACGCGGTGGTCCCGATGAGGATCGCGACAAAGGCGATGGCGAAGCGGTTGGTGGTCGATTTCATGTGTCCTCCCCGGATACTCGTCCGACTGTAGGGGGTGACGGTGAGGCACAATGGGGTCGTGACTCAATCAGCCCTCACCGCTCCGGCGATCGAGCCGATGCTCGACGACCTTCGAACCCTCGTCGAGGTCGAATCGCCGTCGCGGGATCTCGACGCATTGCGAACGAGCGCCGAGACGTTGTCATCGATGATGCACAGGTTGCTCGGGTCCGCCCCGAAGATCGTCGAGAGTCCCGCGGGTCCGCACGTGCACTGGACGGGTGGCCCGAACGCGAAGGTGTTGATCGTGGGGCACCATGACACGGTGTTCCCGAAGGGAGCATTGGCCGCGAGGCCGTTCACGGTGTCCGATGGGCGAGCGACCGGGCCGGGAGTGTTCGACATGAAGGCCGGCATCGTGCAGGCGTTGCACGCGATCGCATCGCTCGATGATCGATCCGTGGTCGAGATCCTGATCACGGCGGACGAAGAGGTCGGCTCGGTGCATTCGCGCGATCTCATCGTCGAGCGCGCTCGACATTGTGGCGCGGTGTTGGTGCTCGAGCCGAGCGCCGATGGTGGTGCGCTCAAGACGGGGCGCAAGGGAACCGGAACGTTCGAGGTGCGAGTTCACGGTCGCGCTTCACACGCCGGACTCGAACCGGAAAAGGGCGTGAACTCGCTCGTGGAGGCGGCGACGCAAGTGTTGCGCATCGCGACTTTCGGCGATCCGAGTCGCGGAACCACGGTGACCCCGACGGTGGCTTCGGCCGGCACGGCCGACAACGTGGTGCCGGCGTTGACCACCGTGTACGTCGACGTGCGCGTGGAACACGCGGATGAGCGCGAGCGGGTCGATCGGTCGATGGCCGAGTTGGCGGCGGCTCACCCTGAGGCGCGCATCGAGATCCTGGGTGGTTTCAATCGACCGCCGATGCCGACGTCAGCGTCGGAGAAGTTGTTCCCGGTGGCGATCGACGCCGCGGCCGAGATCGGTCTCGACGGGTTGAGAGGCATCGCGGTTGGCGGCGGGTCGGACGGAAACTTCACGGCGGCGGCGGGAGTGCCGACGCTGGATGGACTGGGAGCGGTGGGGGGTGGAGCACACGCCGATCACGAATGGGTGGACGTGGCAACGATGCCCACCCGCGCCCTCCTCCTCGCGTCCATTACGCGACAAATTGTCGCTTTATGTACATGAGTCGTGTACACAAAGCGACAAATTGTCGCATTTTGGTAGTTAGGGGCCGAGGAGGTTGAGGTTCTCGCCGGTGGTTCCCGCGCCCAGCGTTCCCGCCGCCCGGTACACCTCCAACTTGCTTCGGCTGTCCTCAATGTCCAAGTATCGCATCGTCAACTGGCCGATCCGATCCAGAGGCCCGAACGCCTGATCCTCGACCCGCTCCATGCTCAGTCGCTCGGGCGCGTAGGTCAGGTGCGGACCCGTGGTGTCCAGAATCGTGTAGTCGTCTCCGCGGCGCAGTCGCAGCGTCACTTCGCCGGTCACCGCAGATCCGACCCAGCGCATGATCGGCTCGCGCAGCATCAGACTTTGCGGGTCGAACCACCGACCCTCGTACAGCTTGCGACCGAGGCGTCGGCCCATCGTCCGGTAGTTCTCGATGGTGTCCTCGTTGTGGATCGCCGACACCAGGCGCTCGTAGGCGATGTGCAGCAACGCCAGTCCCGGCGCCTCGTAGATGCCCCGGCTCTTGGCCTCGATGATGCGGTTCTCGATCTGATCGCTCATTCCGAGACCGTGACGACCGCCGATACGGTTCGCCTCGTTCACCAACTCCACCTGATCGGGGAACTCCCGACCGTTGATGGCCACCGGCCATCCCTCGTGGAAACGAACGGAGACGGTCTCGGCCGCGATCGCCACATCCTCGCGATAATGCGCCACGCCCATGATCGGCTCGACGATGTCCATGGACGTCGAGAGCTCCTCGAGCAACTTGGCCTCGTGCGTCGCGCCCCAAATGTTGGCGTCGGTGCTGTAGGCCTTCTCCTTGCTCGCCCGATACGGCAACTTGCGCTGCTGCAGGAACTCGCTCATCTCCGTGCGCCCACCGAGCTCGCTCACGAAGGTCTCGTCGAGCCACGGCTTGTACACGCGCAGACGCGGGTTCACCATGAGTCCGTACCTGTAGAAGCGCTCGATGTCGTTGCCTTTGTAGGTGGAGCCGTCACCCCAAATGTCGACGCCGTCTTCTTGCATCGCGCGAACGAGGAGAGTTCCCGTGACCGCGCGCCCGAGCGGCGTGGTGTTGAAGTAGGTCTTTCCCGCCGTGGTGATGTGGAAGGCTCCGCACTGCAGAGCCATCAGGCCCTCGCGCACCAACTCGGCGCGGCAGTCCACGAGGCGGGCCACCTCGGCGCCGTACTGCTTGGCGCGATCCGGAATGCCGTCCAGATCGGGTTCGTCGGGTTGACCGAGGTCGGCGGTGTAGCAGTAGGGGATGGCGCCCTTTTCGCGCATCCACGCGACGGCGGCCGAAGTGTCGAGACCTCCGGAGAAGGCGATTCCGACTCGTTCGCCGGCGGGTAGGGAGGTGAGGACCTTGGCGGACATGAAGACTGACGTTACCGGTCGTGCGCGACCGCTCTCGTGGTTATTCGGCGCGCGAACCTAGTGTTCGGGCGATGGAGCAGCGACCAAGCGGATCGTTCAACATGGACGGTGGCATTCATCATGTGCCGATTCCCGGTCTGCCGGGAAAGTTGTGGTTGTGCGGCAAACACTTGATCGCCCCCGACCCCGAGGGCACCTTGCTGAACGTCGGCGCGAGCCATGTGGTGTGTCTGGTTCGCGAATACGAGTTGGCCGACCGCTATCCGTCGTACCCCGAGTGGCTCCGCACCTCGGGAAGTGCCACCTGGTTCCCGATCAATGATTTGGGCCTTCCACGACTCGAGGAGATCATGGATCTTTTCCAGTCGGTGTACGGCCGAGTGCGTCGTGGAGAGTCGGTCATCGTGCACTGTGCCGCCGGTATTGGACGCGCGGGTTCGTTCGCCACGGCACTTTGCGTGATGTCCGGTATGGATCTCGATGTGGCGATCGCGCACGTGCGCCGTCATCGTCCCGGCGCCGGACCGGAAGCGGGCGAACAACGCGAGGTTCTCGACGAACTCGCGCGCTCACTCGGTCGCTGAGGTCAGTCGAGGCTTCGCGCGCTCAGCGCCGCAACGCCGGTCAGAAGAGAGGCCACGGCCAGCGCGGCCAGCACCACCGCCGAGCCCGGCGAATCGTTTCGATCCACGAGGGCCAACACCGCCAGCTCGACACTCACGATCCAGGCGCCCAGGTGCACCCACGGCCCGCGGAGGAGCGAGAGCACGGTCATCAGAACGCTCGGAAGCAAGAAGAGCAGACCGAGCGCGTACAACACCAGGGAGGGCCAACGCTGTTCGTCCGCCCACCACACGGGTCGTCCGATCAGATCCGAGGAGATCGCCACCGCCGCGACGCCCAGTGACACGAGTACCCAGAAGACGGCCAGCACGCGGGCCCACACCGGATGCACACGAACGTTCGCGTCGAGCAGACCCTTCATCGAACCGAAACTACTGCCGCCGAGCCGTCGGCGACGCTCGCCGGTAACTTGACACCGTGACCCAGACGGCGCACTTCCGGAAGCTCTCGCTCTTCTTCCCCATGTGGAACGAGCAGGACTACATCGGACGCACTCTCGCCGCCGCCCACGAGGCCTGCGCCATGCTGATCGACCTGGGCGAGATCGCCGACTACGAGATCATCGTGGTCGACGATGCGTCCACCGACGACACCCCGCGACTGGCCGACGAAGCGGCGGCGGCCGATCCGCGAGTGAAGGTGGTGCACCACCCCAAGAATCGCAAACTCGGTGGATCCATCAAGACCGGCTTCGCCACGGCGACCGGGGATCTGGTGTTGTACACCGACGCCGACCTGCCCTTCGACATGGGCGAGCTCAAGCGGGCTTGTCGCATCATGCGGTTGTACGAAGCCGACATCGTCAGCGCCTATCGACTGGACCGCACGGGAGAGGGCTACGTCCGCACGATCTACTCGTTCTTCTACAACGCGTTGGTGCGGGTGTTCTTCGGCGTCAAGATGCGCGACGTGAACTTCGCGTTCAAGTTGTGTCGTGGACGCATTTTCGAGCACATCCAGCTCGAGAGCGAAGGTTCGTTCATCGACGCCGAATTGGTCATTCGGGCCAACAAGCTCGGCTACCACATCGTTCAGTTCGGAGTGGACTACTTCCCCCGCACCAGAGGGGTGTCCACTCTGTCGTCGCCGAGCGTGATCATCAAGATCCTTCGTGAAATGCGCCACCTGCGTCACGAACTCCGCGCGATCAAGCCTGTCGTCCAACGCTGACCTGACCGCGCCGTATCACCGGCGGTAGCCTTGCGCCGTGGCGATCGACCCCGAATTCCCCCGTGAGCGTCGCCCGCTGATCGATCCGAACTCGCCCCTTCACCGTTGGATCCCGGCGATCGCGGCCGCCGCTGTGTTGCTCGCCGTGGTCGTCGTCGGTGCGGTGACATCCGGAGGTGGAGGGTCCTCGACGCCTCCGACCACGACCATCAATCAGGTCGTCACCGACAGCACGTACGTTCCGGTCGCCAAGTTGCCCCTCACCCAGACCTACGGTCGTGGGGCCGCCGGACCGGAGATCAAACTCATTCAGGATCGCCTCATCGAGTTGAAGTTCGATCCGGGTGTTCCCGACGGTGCATTCGGAGAGAGAACCCAACAAGCAGTGTGGGCCTTCGAAGCGCTCGTGATGGGCGTCCCCAGGGATCAGCTCACGGGCAAGGTCGATGCCGCGATGTGGAGTCGGATGCAGGACCCCATCACCATCGCGCCTCGTCGCCCGAACTCGACACCCAATCACACCGAGATCTACCTACCACAGCAAGTACTCATCGTCTTTCAGGCCGACGTTCCGGTGTTGATCACGCACATCTCGTCGGGTGACGACCAGGAATGGTGCGAGGTGGTGAAGATCTCGCCAGGCGAGCGGGGCAACGAAGAAGGCACCGAGCCGATCGAGAAGGGCGTGTGCGGATTGTCGTGGACGCCCGGTGGAGTGTTCAAGTACTACCGCATGGTGCTCGGTCGACGCGAGAGCCAGTTGGGTGGCATGTACAACCCGGTGTACTTCAACTACGGCATCGCGGTTCATGGCGCCCACGAGGTCCCGAACTATCCGGCGTCGCACGGCTGCATTCGCATTCCGATGCACATCTCGGACTACTACCAGTCGTTGGTCGCCAAGGGCGATCAAGTCTTCGTGTTCGACGGTGTGAAGGAACCCGAGGAATACGGTGCTCAGGTTCCCCGCTTCAATTGGCCGGACCCGACCTACACCACCACGACGTCGACGACCACCACCATGGCACCCAAACCGACGACGACCCCGGCGCCACCGCCCACCACTCCGGCTCCGCCGCCGGTCACGACGACCACCTCGACGCTTCCGCCGCCCCCGCCCTGATGATCAGGCGGCGAAACAGCCGTCGAATCCGAACAGCACTCCCTGCCGAAACGCGTCGACCTTGTCGAACGGTGTGCCCATCGATCGCTCGCCGTCGTTGTCACCCAACGTCAATGCGGTGCGAATCGCCTCGTCGAGGTCGCCGGGTGACAACACGATTCGAGGTGTGGTTTCGGAATCGGGAACGACCGGGTCGGTGTTGAACGGCAGGATGTCGCCGGACCACATGCCCACCAGACAGTCGTTCAGCAATGCTCGATCGGATGCGTCGAGGTTCGAGCCGATCGCCGTCTGCACCGCTTCGGCGTAACCGATGCCGATCAGATAGGCGACGGCGAAATCGCCAGGAATCAGGTCGTAGTACTGCTTCGTGATGGGGGAGGAGACCACCACGATGTTGTCGGCGGTGCACCAAGCGACACCCACCGCCACGGAGATTGTGGGTCCGGTGGCGCATTCGACATCGCGCGAGTCGGCGAGCAGCAGATCGGGTGCGTTCCACGGTTCTCCGATGTCGACCAACGCTTCCCAAAAGACCACCAGGTCGTCGCGCATCGCCGTGAACATCTCGTCACCGAACGGGAAGTCCCCCGGGTTGGGGCGTGAGAGTTCCTCCACGGTGAAACCGAACTGCAGTGGGACCGGCTCGTTCGACTCGTAGTCGACGCACGACACGACACCACCGGTGAATCCGTCCTGGAAGGCGCTCACTCGATCGAACGCCGATCCGTGGGCGGAGGGGTCGTACGCCGTGCTCCCCGGTGCGTCGCCGATTTGAATGAGGCCAAGTAGCGCCCCCGTGATGTCGGATTGGCTGAATCGATAGCCATTGAGTCCGTTTTCCTGAACGTGTCCCGCCCACGCTCCGGCGAAACAGTCGGCCTGCAACTCGAGGGTGGTGGTGACGAACGAATACAGGATGTCGCGACGCGTGGAGGACTGAATCGCGTGGCCCCATTCGTGCGCCATGATCACCGCCACGGTCGCCGCTCCGAACTCGTCGGCGAATTGCGGGAACAAACCGTCGTCGTCGTAGACGATGAAGTCGCCCTCGTCGCAATAAAAGGCGTTGTCCCGGACATCCTCGTAGTTGCCCACGAATTGGCAGCCGGTGGGGAGGTCACTGTCGCGTCCGGGGTATGCCGGGTGCACTCCGCCGCGCAGTTCGACGTACTCACCGCCGTAGGCCTTCGAATAGTTGTCGGCCCAGAAACGCTCGATGTCGTCGATGGCATCGATCAGAAACCGGTCGTACGACCGTCCGGGCTTGGACGAGTCGAGGGGAAAGCCGTCGTCGAAATCGCCGACGGGAATCCGGCTGTCGGAGTCATCGATCAGCTCGTTGTCCGCGTCCGCGCCCGCGTCGTCGGGGCCCCCGTTCGCTGAGTCGACCTCGTCGAGGTTGCGACTACCAACCTCCACCACCAGTGCTCCGGAGTCGGAACATGATGTCCACAACAGCGCGGCAATCGCCGTGACGCCGATCAGTCGCGCGACCCGGCGCGGGCCAGAGGGACATCGTTGGCCGTTCATGGTCGTTGGGCCGTTCATGGTCGTTGGGCCGGGCGTTCTCAATCGACGGCGAGTTCGTCCGCGACGGCTTGCAGTTCGGCGATCTCGGCCGACTGGCCACGAATCATGGACTGGGCGAACGACCGGACCGCGTCGTTCTCGGCATTCTCCAGCGCGTATTGCGCCATGTCGACACCTCCGCGATGGTGCGCGATCATCAGCTCGGCGAAGATTCGCGAGGCATCATCGCCGGTGGCCGCGGCGAATTCGTCCAGTTGCTCCTGGCTGGCCAATCCGTCCATTTGGTCGATGGGCATCTCGTGACCCATCCAGCCCATGGCGACCCCGGTGTCGTTCACTTCGGAGACGCCGAAGTTTCGCAACATCTGAATCATTCGCCCGACTTCCATCTGCTGGGACAGCAGGATTTCTTCGGCGAACATCGAAAGCCGCGGGTGCGGATCATCGACGTCGGTGAGATAGAAGTAGGCCATCTGCACCGCCTGATCGTGGTGGTAGCGCATGTCCTGCAGGAATCCCTCGTCCACCTCGTTGAAGTCCGGCGTGGCCAAGGAGTCGCCCGCGAAATATCCGATGCCCGCGCCGAGAATGAGGCCCGCGATCGCGATGGCCACGAAGTTCACCGGGTTCTGCCACCACGGACGAATCTCGATCTCGTTGTCCTCGCCGCCGACCGTCATGATCGCAGTCTCGCACGATTGCGCGCTCGTGGCACCTCGGTCGTCTCGTCGGTTCCGGTCCACGAATGGCGAACCCCCGGGGTGCCACGGGTACAGTTGAGTTCGTGAACACCACCGATTCGGCGAATGTTCCGCTTCTCGATGTCAGCGATGTCACCGTGAAGTTCGGAGGCATCGTCGCCCTCGACGGACTCTCGTTCTCCATCGATCGCGGAACGATCTGCGGTCTCATCGGGCCCAATGGCGCGGGGAAAACGACGATGTTCAATGTCGTCAGTCGCATTTATGAGCCCACGTCCGGGACGGTGAAGTACGAAGGTCGTGATTTGTTGGCGGTTCCCGCCCATGGCATCGCGCATCTCGGAATCGCTCGCACCTTCCAGAACCTGGCCTTGTTCCCCACGATGACGTTGTTGGAGAACGTCATGGTGGGCGCTCACTCCCAGGGCTCCGTCGGCGTGTGGCGAGCCATCGCCCGAATCGGTGCGGCTCGGGAGAACCGACGTATTCGTGATTGGTCGGGTGATCTTTTGGCCCAGCTCGGTCTGGCACGGTTCGCCCACGTGCCCGCGGCCGGTTTGCCGTTCGGCACATTGAAGCGACTCGAGATCGCCCGTGCCTTGGCGGCGCGCCCCCGGTTCCTGTTGATGGACGAACCCGCCGCCGGTCTCACTCATTCCGAAGTCGACGAACTCGGTGACACCGTGTTGCAGATTCGCCGGGACTTCGATCTGACGGTGTTGCTCGTCGAGCATCACATGTCGATGGTGATGCGCATCTCCGACAAGGTGGTGGCGATGGAGTTCGGTCGCAAGATCTCCGAAGGAACCCCGGATCAGGTTCGCAACGATCCCAAGGTCGTGGCGGCGTATCTCGGAGCGGACGCATGAGCCTGCTCGAGGTTCGTCAACTGACCGCGGGCTACGGCCCCGTCGAGGTGTTGCACGGCATCGATCTCGACGTCGAACAGGGCGAGATGGTCGTGATTCTCGGAGCGAACGGCGCGGGCAAGACCACCACGATGCGCGCGGTGTCGGGCATGATCCCGCGCTCCGGATCGGTGATGTTCGACGGGGTCGACATCACGAAGACCAACGCCGAAAAGTTGGTGGGCATGGGTATCGCTCACGTGCCGCAGGGTCGTGGCACCTTCCCCGATCTCACGGTGCTCGACAACCTTCGCGTGGGTGCCTATTCGAGATCGGCCGACATCTCGGGCGACATCGAACGCTGGTTCGAGGTTTTCCCGCGTTTGGCGGAACGACGCGATCAACGTGCCGGAAGCCTGTCCGGTGGTGAACAGCAAATGTTGGCCATCGCGCGCGCTCTCATGAGCCATCCCAAACTCCTGTTGTGCGACGAACCCAGCCTCGGGTTGGCGCCGCTCATCACTCAGGAAGTGTTCGAGGTTCTGAAGAAGCTGAACAACGACGAGGGACTGTCCGTTCTGCTCGTCGAGCAGAACGCCAATCTGGCGCTGAAGGTGGCCAAGCGCGTGTACTTGTTGGAGACGGGCAGCGTCGTGGCCTCGGGCCCCGCCGCCGAAATCGCGTCCGATGACGCCATTCGTAAGGCGTACTTGGGGGCCTGACATGGAACGTTTCTTTCAGTACCTCTTCGACGGTTTGTCTCTCGGCTCCATTTACGCGCTGCTCGCACTCGGCTTGGTCGTGGTGTTCCGAGGAACGGGTCACCTGAACTTCGCGCAGGGCGAGATGGCCATGATCTGCACGTTCGTGGTGTGGCAGTTCAACGATTGGGGCATTCCGCTCGTGGTGTCCATCATCCTGGGCATGATCGTCGGCTTCGCTCTTGGTGCCGGCGTGGAGGCCACCATCATTCGAGGTGTCGCCAAGAAATCACAGGCCGGTGTGTTCGTCGTCTCGATCGCTCTGTTCCTCGGGCTGAACTCGTTGGCCGCCATGGTGTGGGGCAACTTGCCGCCCGAGCAGTTGCCGGGGCTCTTCCCCGACGAGCCGGATGACTTTCAACGAATCTTCGGTGCGGTGTGGCGTTACGAGTACATCGGGGTTCTGGCCGTCGCGCTTCTCTTGATGGGGCTGCTGTTCCTCCTGTTCGCCAAGACCAAATTCGGTCTGGCGATGCGCGCGGTGGCGAGCAATCCCGAGTCCGCGCGGTTGGCGGGAATTCCCACCGGCATCGTGTTGGCCAGTTCGTGGGGTATCGCGGGCGCGATGGGCGCACTGTCGGGCACCCTGTGGGGCGGCATCGTGGGCGAGTTGAACGCCGGGCTGATGTTCACGGTCTTCATCTACGCCTCGGCGGCGGCCACGTTGGGTGGCTTCGATTCCCCGGGCGGCGCCGTGGTGGCCGGGTTGGCCATCGGTGTCGGTGAGCAGTTCCTCGCCGGATACTTCCCGGGTTGGATCGGCCAGGAGATGAAGTTGTCGGCGGCCTTGTTGACCATCTTCGTGGTGCTCCTCATCAAGCCGTCCGGACTCTTCGGGTCGACGAAAGTGGAGCGGGTGTAAGTCATGTGGAAGATCCATGAAGGGTCCGCGCGGCACTGGATGATCCGTTTGCTGGGCGTGGCCGTGCTGGCGTTCGTGGTTGTCTGGATCCCGACGCAGATGAGTTCGTCGCGCATCGGTCAGGTCACCGATGCCTTCATCCTCATGATCGCGGCGATGTCGCTGAACCTCGTGCTCGGTTTCACGGGTCAGATCTCCATCGGGCACTCGGCCTTCTTCGGCGTGGGTGGATACACGGCGGCGATCCTCATCAAGGACCACGGTTGGAGCCCCGGCTACACCTTCTACGTGGCCGCCGTGGTGGCTTTCGTCGTCGGTTGCGTGGTCGCCTTGCCGGCGTTGCGCATCCGGGGCATCTATCTCGCTCTCGTGACGCTGGCGGTGGCGGTTCTCTTTCCCACCTTGGTGCGTTGGAAGAAGTTGGCGTGGCTCACCGAGGGGTCGATGGGCATCGACTCGGTCCGGTACGAGGACGTTCCGGTGTGGCCGATTCTTGGCGAGTTGAAGGGCCGCGAGGGTCGAGCGGTGTTCATGTTCTGGCTGGGCCTCATCATCGTGATCGTCACGTACCTCGTGTGCCGCGGAATCGTGAAGAGTCGATTCGGTCGAGCATTGGTGGCCATTCGCGATAACGAGACCGCCGCCGCGGTGATGGGAGTGAACCTCACCACCACCAAGGTGTTGGTGTTCG
Organism: Actinomycetes bacterium; assembly: GCA_027491335.1. GTDB lineage: Bacteria > Actinomycetota > Acidimicrobiia > Acidimicrobiales > Ilumatobacteraceae > Casp-actino8. The sequence continues at coordinate 110,281 of JAIXWJ010000008.1, forward strand.
GAGTCTCCGCGGCGTTGTGCGCACTGGCCGGAGTGTTGTCGACGCTCAAGTCGGGCGTGATCACCCCCGACGGTCAATACGTCACGCTTCTCGGCTCGATCGTCTTCTTGCTTGTGATGATCGTCGGTGGGGCGGGAACCTTGTGGGGACCCATCGTGGGCGGTCTGGTGTATGTCCTGCTCGACAACACCACCCGCGACATCGGCACGAACGACTCGGGAATTCTGGGTACTCTGTTCGGATGGGCCGACCAGTCGCCGGCCACGTTGATTCTCGGCTTGGTCCTGGTGATCATCATGTTCGCGGCCCCATACGGTCTGGTGGGTTTGGCCAAGCGCCTGAGTCGCAAGGTCGTCGTGGTCATCCCGCGTCCTGCGGGCACCGCGAAGCCCTCTTGAGATTCCCCCGAACCCCATCGGAATACGCATTCTCGTAGACTCCCCGCGGGGCAGAATCCTCTGTCCCGGACATGGCACCACCCGGTGCCGAACGACACGGCACCACCCGGTGCCGATAGTGGGAGGAAACCCTGTGAAGCGCACGACTACTCGCGTCTTCGCCTTGGCCATGGCGGGCGCGTTGACCATCGCGGCCTGTGGCGGAGACGACGGCTCGACCACATCCGAAGCCCCCAGCACCGAGGCACCCACCTCGGAGGCCCCGACGTCCGATGCCCCGAGCACCGACGCTCCGGCCGCCGATGCCTGGGCCGTCGACACCGCGGATTGTGTCGATCCCGAAGGAGCCGATGCTCCCATCGAGGGCACCATCAAGATCGGAAGCGCCATGCCCTTGTCGGGTGGCGTGGCCGCCACCGCCTTCGCTCCGGTGAAGGATGGCTTTGAGGCCTACATCGCGTGGGCGAACGAGCAGAAGTTGCTCGGTGACGTCACCATCGAAGTGCAGATCGAGGACGATCAGTACAACAAGGACCTCACGCCTGCCGCCGTCGAGAAGCTCCTCGACTCCGGTGCGAACGTCTTCTCCGGAATCATCGGAACGCCGAACAACGCGGCGGTTCGTGATCTCCTGAACGAGGAGTGCTACCCGCAGTTGCTGGCCCTCACCGGTTCGCCGTCGTGGGGCAACGCCGAGGAGTACCCCTGGACCACCGGTCTTCTCATTCCGTACACGGTCGAGGCCAAGGCCTATGCCGCTCTCATCGCCGAGCGTTTCCCTGACGGAGCCGAGGTCGCGGTGTTCGTGGTGAACAACGAGTTCGGCCAGGTCTACGCCGAGGCGTTCAAGGAGATCGCGCCGGAGTACGGCATCACCATCGTCGACGAGCAGACCATCGAGGCCACCGATAGTGCCCCGCCGGTGGCTCAGGTGAACGCCATCGCCGCCAAGGCGCCCGATGCCGTGCTGGCCGTTCCGCTGGGTGCGGGTTGCGCCTCGTTCCTGACCGAAGTGGCCGCCGCCAAGGCCGCCAACGCCGGTTGGGCTCCCGAGATGTACCTCACCAACACGTGCTCGTCGTCGCTGATTCTGGCATTGGCCGGTGCGGCTGCTGACGGTCTGTACACCTCGAACAACCTGGTCGACGTGCTCGATCCCGAGACCGCCGCGCTGCCCGCCGTGGCCGCGTACCTCTCCTACATGGAGGGTCTCGGCAAGAGCGACATCGTCACCACGGCGACCGCCGGTTGGCACGCCGCCGAAATGACGGTGGCCATCCTCATTCAGGCTCAAGCCTCCGAGGCTGGTCTGACCCGTGCGTCGATCATCAACGCGGCCCGCAACTTCGATCAGGTGGGCTCGCTCACCCGTGAAGGTGTGCGCATGAAGATGGCCGGTGTCGCCGACCAGTTCATCGCCGAGTCGTTGCAGGTCGTGCAGTACGACGCGGACACGAAGCTGTTCACCGACATCGGAGAGTTGATCACCGAATTCGAGAGCTGATTCGCTTCGAAAACCGATCAGGACGGCCCGCCCTTCGGGGCGGGCCGTTCGATTTATCCGTTCACTTCTCCCGACACGATCACGATCTCCCGGGCGCCGGTGATTTCGGCGATGAAGGTCCAGTCGTCGCCGTCGTTGTCGGTGGCGCCACAGGCGAACTGCGTTCCGACGGAGGTCGACGTGGGCGTCTCGCATTCGGCGTCGCGATAGGTGTATCCGGCTTCCCGGGCGAGGTCCTTGCTCTCGAGGAACTTCTCCGCCTCGCGTTCGAAATCGCCGGTCGTGGTGGAGCAACCGGTGAGAACCATCGCGGTCACCACGCCCACGGGCAACAGGATTCGAGTTGTGCGAGTCATCACGCCGTCACGCTAGACGAGAGGCGAGCCCTGTTCACCGAGTCGAACGTCACGATCACCAGCGCGATCCAGACCAGCGCGAATCCGACGATTCGGCTGGTGTTCAGCTCTTCGTGGTACACCAGCCAACCCAACAGGAAGTTGATGATGGGTACCGAGTACTGCATCGGTCCGAGGACGGTGAGGGGAAGTCTTTGCGACGCGTGCGCGAAGAGCAACAGCGGTATCGCCGTGATGACGCCCGTCAGGGCGACCAGGACGAGTTCGGTCACGGAGGCCGAGCGGAACACCGAGTTCTCGTACTGGAAATGCCAGGCCACGAGTGCCGATGCGGGGACGATGAGCACGATCGTCTCCGATGCGAGGCTTTCGAGGGGCGACAGCGGCACCTGGCGCTTCAACAGTCCGTACACCGACCACGTGGCGGCCATCGCCAATGCGTACACGGGAAGGCGTCCGTAACTGACGGTGAGCACCACGACGGCAACCGTTGCCAACGAGGCGCTGGCGATCTGCACCGGGCGCAATCGCTCGTGGAGAACCTTCACCCCGAGAAGCATGGTGCCGAGCGGCGCGATGAAGTACCCGAGCGCGGCTTCGATGACCTTTCCCTCGTGGACCACGATCACGTAGGTGGTCCAGTTCACGGCGAGCAGCGCCGAGGCCAACGTGACCCGTCCCCACAGTGATTCGTCGCGAAGGCGTCGGAACAACGTTCGAAGACGCGACTTCAGGGCGAGTAGCGCGACGAGCAGCACCACCGACATCACGATGCGGAACCCGATCAATTCGAGTGGCGCGAACTCCTTCAGGGCCTTCCAGTAGATGGTGATGAAACCCCAAAGAAGGTACGCGCTGATGCCCGAGAGAACGCCACTTCGATCGGCTCCATCCGCGATGGGTCGGGTCCGGACGCGGTCGTTCGAGGCGAGATCGGCGTCGGTGGTCACGCCTTCTTCCTAGCACTCGGCCGATCCAAACTCCGGTTCTCCACTAGCGTCGGGAGGGTGACGGGAATCGAGGCGTCCAGAGCGTGGAACGAGATGTTCGCCGTCGAACGGTCGCGTTCGATCGCCGAACTCTTCGCATCCGATTCGGATCGTGTCGACAACCTCACGCTTCGCATGGGTGATCTGGTCGTCGACTTGTCCAAGAACCTCGTCGACGATCGCGCGATCGCGGCTTTGTTGCGGGTGGCATCCGAGGCTCGGGTGGAAGCGGCCATCGAGCGTTTGCTCGATGGGTCCATCGTGAATCTCACCGAGCAACGAGCGGCGGGGCACGCGTCGTTGCGTCGTCCGGAACATCTGCGGTCCTCGGTGAACGGGGTCGATGTGACCGCCGACGTCAACGAGGTGTTGGAACGAATGCGAAGCTTCGTGGCCGACGTTCATTCCGGGCGTCGAGTCGGCTCGACGGGTCGCCGATTGACGACCGTGGTGAACCTCGGAATCGGAGGAAGCGATCTGGGGCCCGCCATGGCCTACGAGGCCCTCAGGTCGTGTCGAGTCGCGGGCGTCGAGTGTCGGTTCGTCTCGAACGTGGACCCCGCGGATCTGGCGTCGAATCTGGTCGACTTGGACCCCGCCGAGACCCTCTTCGTTGTGGCCTCCAAGACGTTCACCACCGCCGAAACGTTGGCCAATGCTCGCGCCGCACGGGAGTGGGTGATCGCCGCATTGGGTGAGAGAGCCACCGCGGCGCACTTCGTGGCGGTCAGCACGAACCTCGAGGCCGTGCGAGCCTTCGGCATCGCCGACGACGAGATGTTCCCGTTCTGGGACTGGGTGGGTGGACGGTATTCGTTGTCGTCGGCCATCGGCCTGTCGCTCATGCTGGGCATCGGAGCCGATGCGTTCGACCAGATGCGAGCCGGTATGCACGCGATCGACGAGGCGGTGAGGTCCACCCCGGCATCGGCGAACGCCGCCGTGATGATGGCACTGATCGGAATCTGGAACCGCAACGTTCTCGGGTTGCCCACCAAAGCGGTGCTGCCGTACTCGCACGACCTACGACGGTTCCCGGCCTACCTTCAACAGCTCGACATGGAGTCGAACGGCAAGACGGTTCGTGTCGACGGCACGCGGGCGCCGTACGAGACCGGCCCGATCGTGTGGGGCGAGCCGGGGACCAACTCGCAACACGCCTTCATGCAATTGGTCCATCAGGGAACGACGGTCGTCCCCGTCGATTTCATCGGATTCGCCGAACCGAGTTCCGCGGCGGAGAACACGGGTGATCCCGATGACTCGCGGCATCGCACGCTGTTCCTCAACATGTTGGCCCAATCGCGGGCCTTGGCGTTCGGTCGATCGCTCAACGAGATTTCGGACGGTCCCTTCGCCGAACATCGCGTGTTCGATGGTGCTCGACCCTCCACCGTGATCGTGGCGCGTCGTCTCACGCCGTCGGTGTTGGGTCAGTTGGTGGCGTTGTACGAGCATGTCGTGCACGTGCAAGGCGTCATCTGGGGCATCAACAGCTTCGATCAATTCGGCGTGGAACTGGGCAAGGAGATGGCCGTCCAGTTGGCCTCGTCAGACGATGCCCACCGCGGAAGCGATCCGTCCACCCACTCTCTACTTCGTTGGTTTCACGGATCCGCGCTCGGGTCCGACGGAGGTTGAGGGTCGCGATGCATCAGTTGGAGCGGGTCACGAATCTCTTGACCCTGTTGTTGTCCGCTCGGCGGCACGTCACGTTCGACGAGATTCGCAACGAACTTCGTGGCCAATACCCCGACAACTTGGTCGCGGCCAGGGCCGCGTTCGAACGCGACAAGTCGCTTCTGCGCGATGAGGGCATTCCCATCGACTCGGTGGTGCTCGGGGGCGATCAGGCCGGAATGACCGGCTACCGAATTCTGCGTTCCGAATACGAACTCGGCGACATCGATCTCGATCCCGACGAGGCCGCCGCGCTTCGAGTGGCGGTGTCCACCATTCGCATGGGCCAGTCGTGGGGCGTCGAGGCTCTCTGGAAGGTGGACCTGGAGTCGATGTCCGATCGAGGCGAGGGGGTCTCGCCGGTCATCGCGGCGAATCTTCCCGTGGACCCGCGGCTTCCGTTCTTGCACCGTTCACTGGCCACGCGCTGCGTTGTCTCGTTCGAGTACAACGGCAAATCGCGCGAGGTCCAGCCCTACGGATTGTTGGCTCGCGACGGTTGGTGGTACCTCGTGGGGCACGAACGAAACATCGATGATCTGCGCACGTTTCGTGTCGATCGCATCTCGGGAGAGGTCGAGGTGGGCGCGGGTGGGGCGTACGACATTCCGGCGGATTTCGACGTGACCGCGGTTTTCCCCGCCGATCCGAAGCTTCTACCCGACAACGTCGACGTGGGTGCCGACGTGGCCGAGGTCCTGGTCGACGCGTCCGACGTTGGTGTGGTGTTGAACCTGTACGGCCCGGAAGCCGTGCTGTCGGAGCGCGGCGACGGTTCCATGGTCTTCGCGATTCCTTGTTCCAACGTGCGCGCCTTCGATCAATGGTTGTTGGGCTTCGTCGAACGCGCCGAAGTGTTGGCGCCTCCGCTGCTTCGTGAACACGTCATCGACTGGCTCGATTCGATGGAGGCCCGCGCATGACCCGCCGTGGCCCGCGTCCGGTCAATCTGCGACTCCGTCGTCTGTTGGTCATGTTGCCGTGGCTTCAGGAGCGGGGAACCGTGTCCACCGCCGAGATGGCCGAGCACTTCGGCATGAGCGTCGACGACCTGATGGCCGACCTCACGTTGGCTTCGTTGTGCGGAGTGTCCCAAGACCCGCGCGATCTGATCGACCTGTGGGTCGACGAGGAAGCCGTGCATTTCGGCATTCCGAAGTACTTCAATCGGCCGTTGCGTCTCACGGCGCCGGAGGCCTTCAGCTTGGTCGCCTCGGCGCGCGCCGCGGGCAATCTCACGGGTTCCGAGGTGGGTGGAGCTTTGAATCGTGCGGTCGCCAAGGTCGCCGCGGCCATGGGAATCGACGACGTCGACGGACTGGTCGTCGAATTGGAAACTCCCGACCAGGTGAACGACTTCGTCCGGGCGGCCGAGGAAAGCCGGGAGGTCGTCATCGTTCATTGGTCCCCGGCCTCGGGTGAGTCGGTCGAGCGTCGTATCGCTCCGGTCGAAGTCTTCACGGAGTCCGATCATTGGTACGTGCGGGCCCTCGATCTCGGGGTGAATGCCGAACGCATCTTCCGACTCGATCGCATCGAGAGTCACTCGGTGGGTGAGGCTCGCGAACGCGTCGATCTGGGTCCTCGTCGTCCGTGGTTCGACGACTCGTCGGAGACGACGAAGGTGACCATCGAGATGGATCCGGCGTGGATGTGGGTGCTCGAGCAGTACCCGGGCGTCATGATCGATGGCGACGCCAAGGCCAAGCGCAAGAACTGGGTGCGGGTATCGATGCCCGTCACCAGTGAGCGATGGTTGCAACGAGTTCTTCTGCGACTGGGGGGCAACGCGCGGGTGGTGTCTCCCGCCGCATGGGTCGGGCTGGCCACCGACACCGCACGACTGGTGCGGGCGCGTTACGAAACGAAGTAGTCGCGCGTCTGATCGATGGACACGATCGCGTGTTCACGCAGCAGATGGGGGAGAAGTTCCGCGGTGGCCCGAGCGTCGTGCAGGGCATCGTGGGCCTGGTCCAGCCGGATTCCGTAGTCCTCGCACAACGATCCGAGGCGGTGATTCTTGTGACGGTTGGGATCGAGTCGTCGTGACAAGTCGAGGGTGCACAGCACGCCGGCCCAGTCGAGTGACATGCCCACGGTGTCGGCGGCCGAACGCAGAAATCGGGTGTCGAATGGTGCGTTGTGGGCCACCACGATTCGGCCGGCGGTGAGATCCGCCAACGTGGTCATGGCCCGGTTCAAGCGCGGTGCCAACAACAGGTGTCGACGTCCGATGCCGTGGATGTGTCGGGGTCCGAGATCGGCCGACATGAAGCGGGGTGGACGCACGTGAGTGCTCCACTGGCGCGTGATGCGGCCGGTGTCGTCGGTGAGGACCACCGCCATCTGCAAGATGGTGTCGGTCGGTCGAAGGCCCGTGGTCTCCAAATCGACCACGGCGTAGCCGGGATGATCGGAGAGGAACTCGGGTGAAGGCATCGCCCTCACCTTAGGTCGGGGGTGTGGAAAGTCAGCTTGCGGAACGCAGGCCGCGAGCGCGCACACCGATCGGTGCGGCCACGGTGTATCCGGCCAAATGCCGCTCTTCCTCGGACTCGCCACCCCAGAAGCCGTACTCACGGTTGTCGCGAGCGAACACCTGGCACTTGTCGTTCACCGGGCAGGTGCGGCACAACAGGCGGGCTTGAGCTTCGCGCCGAACTCGGGCCTGCGGGCGTTCGGCCTTGGGAGGGAAGAAGAGGTTCGTCTTCCCTTTGCACACCGCGTGGTCCATCCAGTTGAGGGAAGTGGACAACTTCAGTTCGGACGACTCGATGGCTGACACGGTGACCGCCTATCTGCGAGGTGCTCGGTTGTGGGGGAAGAACTTGGGCGGCAGGGCCAGGAGGGGGGATTGGCCCTGCCGCACGCATTTAACACTAAACACGAGAAGGGCCGTCGTCAAGAGAATTCTCGACTTCGGATGTTGCCCGTGTCACACGGGGCGGAGGGACCCCGGAGCAGGGGTTCGGCGGTTCAGAGAAGCTCGGCGGCCAACGAGGCGACTTCGCTGCGCTCGCAGGCGGTCAACGTGATGTGGCCGAAGCAGTGCTGACCACGAAAGGCACCGATGAGCACGGCCAGAGCGTTGTTCGACTCGCCGAGGTACGGCGCGTCGATCTGACTGGTGTCACCGGTGAAGATCACCTTGGTGCCCTCGCCAATGCGGGTGAGGATCGTCTTGAGGGTGGTTGGTTCGAGGTTCTGGGCCTCGTCGACGACCACGATCTGGCGATGCAACGAGCGACCGCGCAAGAAGGTGACGGACTCCAGCGACAGTTGATTGCGGGCGATCAGCTCGTCGATCATCGTGCGCGCCTCACGGTTGGACCGCTGATCGGTCAGAGCAACGATGGCGTCGTGGATGGCCGACATCCAGGGGTCCAGTTTCTCGTCGAGGCCACCGGGGAGAAAACCCACATCGGCGCGACCAACGGGGACGAGTGGGCGGTACACCGCGAGTTTCTCGTAGCGCCGTTGCTCCACGACCTGCTCGAGGCCCGCGGCGATCGCCATCACGGTCTTTCCGGTTCCGGCTCGTCCGTCGAGAGCGATCACGCTGACGTCCGGGTCGAGCAACAACTCCAGTGCGAATCGTTGCTCCTTCGAGCGAGCGCGCAGACCCCACGCTTCCGGCGACGTCTGAGGGATCAGGTGCAACGCGTCGTCGACACAGCGCACGAGAGCGGACTGGGAGCCGGCTCGCAGAACCGCGAACGAGTTCTCGGCGAGGGTGCCCGGGGCCGTCACGTCGTCGGGGTCGACGGAGACACCGGCGTAGACCGAGTCGACCAGCGACGGGTCGCAATCGATGGTGGTCCAACCCAACGGCCGCGTCGACGCGTGTCGCCCGACGAGTTGATGCTCGTGCGCCGTCAGGCCGAGGTGCGCGGCCTTCAGTCTCAACGCCGCGTCGTTGGAGACCATGCGCGTCGGGGCGTGAGTCGCCTGCCCGAGAGCCGCGCCGATGATCCGATTGTCGGGTTTGGCGGCGTCCAGACCGTGCTCGTTCAACAGGTGCTTTTGGATGCCGTTGATCTCGATGTGGACCGTCGACGACGACGGATCGTCGGTGAGGGGCACCGGGCGGGCGAGTGAACCCCCGGCGCGCGTGCGCAGATCTTCCAATGAACGAAGGGCGGCCCGTGCGGCTCGACCGACGTCGTCGGGGCGGCTCTTGAGCCCGTCGAGTTCCTCGATCACCGTCAAGGGGATCACGATCGCGCATTCGGGATAGGCAGCCAGACAGTTCGGGTCGGCGATGAGAACCGAGGTGTCCAGGACGACTCGGGTGCCGTGCTGGTGAGTACTGCCGCGTTCGACGTCGTCGACCGTTCGACGATCGTCGGCCGGGTGGTGATCCGTGTACCGCAGCACTTCAGTCACTCGTACTCCTCATATGTCGAACGCCGAGCCGAGACCCGACGTGGTCGGTCGAACGAATCCGAGGGGCAGGATCGCTCTGAGAGAATCCTTGTTCACGATCGATTCCAGGTGGTGGATTTTCGGGGCGAATTCTTCCTGAACTTTCGGGCGTCCTCACCGCGTGTCACGGTTCGAGGGATCCACCAACGGTGCCGTCCCCTTTGCCACAATGTGTCCGTCGGCACGCCGACAACGTTCCACCGAAGTCGTGTTCGTGGCGGGTGGTGCGTGGTTGGTGCTTCGTCTCACGAGCCCGTTCGCCGACCGTCCGCGGGTTCGCCGACTGACGTCGAGCCGTCGTTGGGTCGTCGCCATCGAAGCAATCGAGAGCGCTCGTTGCAT
>JAIXWJ010000063.1 GCA_027491335.1 Actinomycetes bacterium
GAAGTTCGTGAACCACGCTCGACGATCACCGCAACGCGGACAACGGCGCAACGCCGCGCGAAACATCATGCGCGCCAACGACGGCGCTTCGGGGGTCACTTCGTCAGTTCGTTCACGAAGTCCGCGAACACGTCGGCGTAGCGAAGTGCGTCGGACTCGGTGTGCATGATGGAGATCAACCACTGTTCGTCGAGACCCGGAGGCAACAGAATTCCGCGATTGATTCCGTGGATCCATTGTGCGAACGCCAGATCCATGTCGGTCGCTTTGTAATCGCGGTAGTTGCGAATGGGTTCGGGCGCCCACGTGACGCAACCCTTGGCTCCGAATTGGATCGTGTGCGCGGGTAGACCGGCGTCGTCGATGATGTCGTTGCAAGCATCCACGAGCATCTTGTTGCGACCGATGGTGGCCGCCGTGGCTTGCGGTGTGCACACCTCGGCCAGAACGGCCTTGGCCGCCGCCATGCACAACGGATTGCCGTTGTACGTGCCGAGGTGGATGACCCGACCCATGGTGATCTGATCCATGTATTCGCGCTTGCCGCCGAACGCTCCGAGCGGCAGTCCGCCACCGATGGACTTCGCCAACGCGACCAGGTCGGGGGTGACTCCAAGAGCTCCGGTGGCGCCCGCCCAACCGGCGGTGATGCCGGTCTTCACTTCGTCGAAAATCAAGAGCGTGCCGTGCCGTTCGGTGATGTCGCGCACGGCCTGCAGATAACCGGGATCGGGCAAGCAAATGCCGATGTTCTCCATGACCGGCTCGACGATGAAGCAGGCCACGTCGTCGTTGCTCAAGGCCCGCTCGAGGGCTTCGGGGTCGTTGTACGGGATCACGATGGTGTCACCGAGGACCGCCTTGGTGACGCCCGCGGTGGCCGGTACCGGCGTCGGATTGTCGGCCGGGCCGGCATCTTCCAACTTCGGCTTCATCGAGATCATCACTTCGTCGTGATGCCCGTGATAGCCGCCTTCGACCTTCACGATCTTGTCGCGACCGGTCGCACCACGCGCCACACGAATGGCATCCATGGTGGCCTCGGTGCCCGAGTTGGTGAATCGCCACATGGGCAACCCGTAGCGCTCGCCCAACAACTCGGCCACGTCGGCGTTCAGCTCGCAGGGCGTCACGAACAGCGTGCCGTTGGCCAGTTGTTCGTCCACCGCGCGGCGAACGGTCGGGTTGATGTGCCCGCTGAACAGTGCGCCGAAACCCATGTCGTAGTCGATGTACTCGTTGTCATCAACGTCCCACATGTAGGCCGCGTCGGCCCGCTTCACCACGATCGGGTGCGGGTCGTAAGCCTGGAAACTCGAGGGAACCCCGAGTGGCAGGACTTTGCGGGCGCGTTCGTTCGCGCGACGGGAGCCGGCGGTTCGCTCGGAGTAGAGAGCGATCTCACGGGCTGTGATTTGCTTGGCCCGTTCGCCGAGGCGTCGGGTTGCGCTGACTGAAGATTCCGTGGTCGACACGGTTAAACACCCCTTCAAGGTTGACGCCACCCTAGCAGGGGTCCGACACGGCGCTGAGCGGGAGCCGTCAAATCATGGCGATCAAACATGCCGTCGAACGTCATGAACGGTGCGAATCACCGCCTGATCTGGCAGAATGGCAGGGCACATGGTGGGCGTAGCTCAGTCGGTTAGAGCGTCAGGTTGTGGCCCTGAAGGCCGGGGGTTCGAATCCCCTCGTTCACCCCAAGTCATCCAAGTCAAGACAGTCAAGACATACGAAGTCGCACGTCGGAGCCGGATCCGGCCCCGGGAATCCTTGGGCGGAACACTTCGGGCATCTACACTTGCCCTTCGCGCTAGGCACCTCTAGCTCAACGGCAGAGCAGTGGACTCTTAATCCATTGGTTCTGGGTTCGAATCCCAGGGGGTGCACCAATTCTCGTCGTCGACGGAACGGAGCAACATGCGAGTGCTCGTGATCCACGCCCACCCCGATTCCGAGTCGTTCAGCCATGCCATCTTGGCCGCCACACTCGACGGACTTGCGCGCGCCGGCCATGACGCCACCGTCATCGATCTGTACGCCCTCGACTACCCGGGAGGCCTCTCGCGCGACGAATGGCGCGCCTACGAAACCAACTCTCCGGTGCTCGACCCCCTGGTTGCCGAGCACGTGGCTTTGGTTCGCGCCGCCGACGCATTGGTGTTCGTGTACCCCACGTGGTGGAGTTCGGTGCCCGCCATCTTGAAGAGTTGGTTGGAGCGCACGATGGTGATGGGGCTCGCCTTCACTCTCGACGAACGCACTCGCCGTATCCAACCGGGGCTCGGACATCTTCGACATCTCGTCGGAATCAGCACGTACGGATCACCTCGTTGGTACGTGAAGTTGATCAACGACAACGGTCGACGAACGATCACCCGCACTCTTCGACTGTCCACTGGTGGCAAGGCCCGCAACACGTGGTTGCCGCTCTACACGCTCGACGGCCGAACACCCGACAGTCGCCGCGCGTTCCTCGACCGCGTGCGACGCTCGATGGAGAGGCTGTCGTGAGAGTTCTCGTGGTGCACGCTCATCCGGATCCCGACTCCTTCAGTCACGCACTGTTGGAAAGAGTCGTTCGAGGATTGCGATCGGCCGACCACGAGGTACGGGTGCGCGATCTCTACGCCGAAAGCTTCGATTCACGATTGACGCGCGACGAGAAACGCGACCACCTCTCTCCCCCGAGCACCAAGCCGCATCTCGCCGAACACTTCGACGAACTTCGTTGGTGCGACACCTTGGTGTTCGTGCACCCCACGTGGTGGGGTGCACAACCGGCCGTTCTCAAAGGCTGGATCGACCGTGTGTGGGCCTGCGGTGTGGCCTGGGAGCTCCCCGAAGGCGCCAAGCGATTGAAGCCCACGTTGCACAACGTGCGACGCATCGCCACCTTCACGACGCACGGTTCACCATGGCGCATCAACGCGTTGCAGGGCGTGCCCGGCAAGCGGATCGTCAATCGATCCTTGCGCCTCATCTGTCATCCGATGTGTCGCACCCGGTGGGTAGCGCTCTACCGGCTGGACTCCAGCGATCCGGAACGGCGCGAGCGATTCCTTCGACACGCCGAGCGCGTGGCTTCGCGCCTCTAACGAAGGCTGGACAGTGCCACGGCCACCTCGGCGGCGACGCGCGCGTTGTTCTCGGCCAGTGCCAAATTGGCCGGCACACTACGACCCTCGGTGACTTCGCCGATGCGACCCAACACGAACGGCGTCACCGCGGCGCCTCGAATACCCGCGGCTTCGCAGTCACGCAAGGCGTTCTCGAGGACCGCGTCGAGTTGGGCCGCGTCGAGCTCGGATTCCTGTGGGATGGGCACGGTCAACAGCAAACCCGACGCGTCCCGCGAACGATTCCGATGGACCGCGGCCACCTCGGCGGCCGATTCCACGCGGTGCGGAATCGGCAGACCCGACGAACGCGTGTAGAAGGCCGGAAACCAATCGTGCCGCCAACCGAGAACCGGAACACCCGCGGTCTCGAAGTACTCCAGCGTTCGTGGCAGATCGAGGAACGCCTTGGCCCCGGCCGAAACGGTGATCACCGGATGGGACGCGATGGCGTCGAGATCGGCCGACACGTCGCCGGACACCTCGACTCCGCGATGAACTCCCCCGATACCACCGGTGGCGAACACGCTCACTCCCCCGGCCGCGGCGATGGCCACGGCCGCCGACACCGTGGTCGCACCGAAGTCCCATCGCTGAGCCACGGCGACGGGAACATCGCGTTCGGCCACCTTGCGAGCCGCCGCGAGGATTCGCGGGTGCTCGGACTCGTCGATACCGAGACGCACCTCACCGTCGAGGACCGCGGTCACCGCCGGGACACAGTTCGCCGCGCGAATCACGTCGAGACATTGGCGCAACGCATCGGCGTTGGCCGGCGAGGGCAATCCGAGGTGCGAGAAGATCGTCGATTCGAGGGCCACCACGGGGCGCCCGGACGCCAACGCGGATGCGACCTCGTCGGAGTGAACGACATGAAGGCTCATAGAGGAACCAGTCTTTCATCCCGCACGAAGCGACTGACCGCTTCGACGTGGTGCGTGTGCGGAAAAAGATCGAGCGCCTCGCAATACTCGAACCGGTAGCCCGCATCCACCAGCAGTCGCGCGTCGCGTCCGAGCGAAGCCGGATCGCACGACACCAGCACGATGATCGGAGCACCGGTAGCGACCAGTGCGGTGACTCCGGCGGCGCGGAGTCCGTCGCGGGCCGGATCCGCCACCACCGCACCACAGGGCTCGGGCACCCACTGCTCCATCGCGGATTCGACCACGCGGGCCCGACGTTCACGAAGGTTGTGACGAGCATCAGCGCACGCCGACGGATTCGCCTCGACGACCAGCACCTCGCGATCACCGACGTCGATGGTGGCGGCGAACAATCCGATGCCCCCGTACGCATCCAGCAACGGGCCCGACCCCCACGACGCGGGCGAGCCGAGCGCCGACGTCACGCGCTCCACCAAGACCTCGGCCGCTCGGGGCGAGGACTGGAAGAACGACGCCGCCCGAACACGAAGAGCGACGCCCTTCACCACCTCGACGATCGTCGCTTTCGGACCCTCGGCGACCACGGAGCCCGACTCGAGACCGGAGAGTCCCGCGGGCTCCGCCCACACCACCACGGCACCGTCGTGATCGCTCACGCGAACGACGGCCTCCTCGGCCGACTCCAGTCGCATGTCGGCGAACACCGACCCCAAACCGGGATGAGCGATCAGACACCGATCGACGGGCACGACGTCGTGACTGCGTCGCCGACGAAATCCGACGTGGCCGTTGCTCGCTCGAGCGACACGAATGGTCGTGCGGGCGCCCTCCACGGGCACGGAAACGTCGGGGATTCGCACGTCAGGATCCGCAATGCGCCCCAGTCGAACCAACGATTCGCGAACGATGTCACGCTTGATCTCGCGTTGTAGCGACACCGATGCGTGCTGCAAATCGCACCCGCCACAACCCTGTCGCACGAAACCACACGGAGGATCGACGCGTTCCGGGTTGGCCTCGAGCACCTTGGTCGTCGTTGCTCGGGCATAGTCCCGCGACTGCTTGACGATGCGGGCCTCCACGAGTTCACCGGGTAGTGCGCCCTCGACGAACACCACGCGACCGTCGTCCAGACGACCGAGGCCATCACCTTCGGCCACCACCTTCTCGATGCGCACCGTCACGTTGCGCCCTGATGCGACGTTCCCAGCCTCGACGTGCGTCTTGGCCGTCTTTCGCGCTCGCTCCGTCGCCATCGCCCCGAGGCTATTGGGGCTATCGTGACGGCGTGGCCCTGCCGATCCAGATCGTTCCGTCCGTTCTTCCGTGCGATTTCGCCCGCTTGGGTGCCGAAATCGAGGCACTCGACGCGGCCGGCGTCGACCACTTCCAGTGGGATGTGATGGACGGCCAATTCGTCCCGAATCTCACCTTCGGGCCCGATGTCATCGCCGCGGCCCGCAAACACACGACGAAGCCGTTCGAGGCTCACCTGATGGTGCTCACCCCCGACGTGCTGGCGGCCCGCTACGTGGAAGCCGGATGCTCGCGACTCATCGTTCACGCCGAAGCCTGCCCGCATCTCCACCGCACCCTTGGCAACATCGCTTCGATGGGCGCGAACGCGGCGGTGGCGCTCAACCCGCACACGCCCATCAGCGAGGTGGAGCATGTTCTCGACCTCGTCGACATGGTGCTCATCATGACGGTGAATCCGGGCTTCGGCGGCCAGTCGTACATCGCCAGCATGGAACCCAAGATCGCCGAGCTTCGGGCGCTGATCGAACGACGTGGGTTGAGTGATCGCGTGAACATCGAGGTGGACGGAGGCATCGGACCGAGCACCATCGAAGGTGCCGTGGCCGCCGGAGCGAACGTGTTGATCGCCGGCACCGCGCTGTTCCGTTACAGCGAGGGGCTCGAATTCGCGGTCAGCGACCTGCGTGCCAAGGCCCTCGCCGCGCGCGGCTGACGCTCATCCCACGCTCGTCAACGTCGAGGTTCGCCATCCCACACTCGACGACCCGAGCGCCAGACGGTCAACACCAGAGCCCGTAACGCGGCCAATCCGAGCAAGCCTCCGAAGACCCACAGGAACGGCAACAAAATCGCTCGTGCCAGTCGTCCTTTGGCATCGGACAACGGCGCCAAGACCCCGCTCTCCACGGGGCCCCCGTCGATGGTGAGCGTGCGAACGGCATCCTCGATCTCGGGACAGTCGACATCGGAATTGTCCATGCCGATGATCTGACTGCCACCGAAGAGCGGTTCGGGGTCGCGCACCTTGGAGTACAACGCTCCGGATTCCGCGTCCACGCCAACCGCGACGATGTAGTCGACGCCGAGGGAGAGAAATCGAACGTCCTCCTCGTAGAGAACGTCGACGAGGCCCGTGGCTTCGTAACCCTCGAGGGTGCCACCGCGCATCTGGTCGATGCGATAGCGGGCCGTACGACGATCGGCCGCCACGATCGTGCCCACGAACGTGGCTCGAACCGGTGTGGGCACGACGCAACTGGCCGGAATGGTGTTGGTGGGCGTCGCCACGACGGTGGTGTTGGTGGTTCCGGTGTCACCTCCGGCGGAGCCATCCTCCACCGGAACCTCGGTGATCGGCGGATCCGTCACGGGCGGAACGACCGCCGACGCGTTCGGAGCCCCCCACGACAAGGCGAGGATCGACGCCCCGACCAGCGCCGGGAAGAACGTTCCCTTGGTCGCCCGTCTCATCGATCCCATCGACGACACGCTAGTGAATCGACCCCGCAGGAAGGGGTCGGTCGATCAACGACCCTTGAAGATGGGAACGCGCTTTTGGATCCAGGCCGTGATCGCTTCGGCGGTGTCCTTGGTGCTGAAGTTCACCGACTGCGCGATGCCCTCGTCGTCGAGCGCCTCTTCCATGGTCACTTGCATCGCGTTGTTGAGCATGCGCTTCGACTGAGCCAACGCGATGGGGGGCAACGCCAGCAATCGCTCGCACCACTCGGCAACGAAAGCATCGAGTTCGGCATCGGGAAGCACCTTGTTCAAGAGACCGAAGCGATCGGCTTCCTCCGCGGTGAGAATGTCGGCGAAGAAGGCCAACTCCTTGGCCTTGTGCATTCCGATGCGACGCGGAAGGATCCACGATCCACCACCATCCAACGAGAGTCCGCGCTTGGAGAAGATCTCGGAGAAGCGCGCGTTGTCGGATGCCGCCACCAGGTCGCAACCGAAGGCGATGTTGCAGCCCACTCCGACGGCCACTCCGCGAACCTTGGCGATGGTCGGCTGCGGCAGGCGGTGGATGGCCAGAATCGCCGTGGAGACTTCGCGCATCGAGTAGTAGTAGTGCCCGTGTTGGCGGGCCTTGGTCTGACCCTCGCGCGATCCGATGCTCGACAAGTCGGCTCCACTGCAGAACTCGTTGCCCGCACCGGTGAACACCACAACTCGGTCGTCGCCGTTGTGCTGGATCTCGTTGAGCACCTCGATGAGTTCCACCCACATCACACCGTTCACCGAGTTCTTGCTCGTGGGTCGGTTGAAGGTGATCGTGACCACCCCACCGGCGCGTTCGACGATGAGGGTCTCGTAATTCTTGGCGGGATCGATGGAAGCACTCACGACACCGACGATAATGAGGACGTGGGATTCAACCCGTATCGGAAATTCCGAGCCCGTCGCGCCGACTACGTCTTCGTCGTGGCCGCCCTCGCGGCGGCCGTGGCTCTCGTGGCGTGGGCCTTCACCGGCTGAGTCGATGGCATCGTCGCGCCGGCGTCCCGGCATCTGGGACGGCCTCTACGGTCCCGTCGAGGTTCGACGGGTGCAGCCGTACCAGGCGGTGAAGGAATACGTCTGCCCCGGCTGCCACCAGCGCATCCCCACGGGCATGGGACATTACGTGGCCGTTCCGCGCGACGCCCCGGACCTTCGCCGCCATTGGCACTACGCCTGCTGGGATCGTCGTTCGTCGTCCTGATTCAAAAGGCCGCCTCGATCACCTCGACCACGCACGAACCGTCCACTCCCACCACGCACGCCACGTCGAATCGAAGGGCCACATCACGCACCGCGTGTTCACTCATCCACGCCACGGCCAGTCGGCGCAAACGTCGTTGCTTGTCGATGGTCACCGCGTGGGCCGGAGAACCGAATCGATCGCTGGCTCGGGTTTTGACCTCGCAGATCACCAGCACTCCGGAACGTTCCGCGACGATGTCGATCTCACCGCTTCGACAACGCCAGTTTCGTGCCACCACCTCGTACCCCTGACGTCGATACCAATCGACCACCAGGTTCTCGCCGTGAGATCCGAGATCTCGGTTGTGATTCAGGCCTGATCGAGGTCCGCCACGTCCTCGCGCGGAAGCTCCTCCACGTTGACGTCCTTGAAACTGAGGATCCGCACCTTGGGGACGAATCGGCTCTTTCGGTACATGTCCCAGACCCATGCGTCGGTGAGCTCCACTTCGATGAGCGGTCGAGCACCGTCACCGGTGACGTTCACGTCGACCTTGTTCGCCAAATAGAAACGGCGCTCGGTCTCGATCGCGAAGCGGAACATGCCCGCAACGTCTTGATACTCCTGCGCGAGATGAAGCTCGCGATCGGCCTCGAAGTCTTCGAGATCGTCGGTGCTCAATGGAGGGGTCCTCGACCCGATGCCGTCTGACGCCCGCGAAGCGGAATCAGAAGTCGCGCTTCTCGCGAACCTTGGCGGCCTTGCCGGTGCGATCGCGCAGGTAGTACAGCTTGGCGCGACGCACGTCGCCCTTCCTCACGACCTCGATCTTGGCGACCGACGGGGTGTGCAACGGGAAGGTGCGCTCGACGCCCACGCCGTAGCTGACCTTGCGAACGGTGTAGGTCTCCTGCACGCCCGAGCCATGACGACCGATGACGTTGCCCTGGAACACCTGGATGCGCTCCTTGCCGCTTTCGACGACGCGCACGTGAACCTTCAACTCGTCTCCGGGTCCGAACTCGGGGATGTCGGTGCGGATGTTCTGCAGGTCAACGATGTCGGTGGTCTTCATGGGGTTCGTCCTCGGTTGAGAGACCGGGCGGCCCAAAGGGCGCCGGTCACGGCTTGTCAAGGATACGGGCAGGCAGGGAACTCTTCCAACAGGGCTTTCTCTCGATCCGACAGTCCCCCACGGGCGTCGATGAGGTCCGGACGCGCCGTCAAGGTGCGGTGGAGGGCCTGAGCCAGTCGCCAGCGCTCGATCTGGGCATGATTTCCGCCCCGAAGCACCTCGGGAACGGTCCAGCCCCGAAAGTCGGCCGGACGGGTGAAATGGGGCTCCTCCAGCAAGCCGGAGCGCCCGAAGCTCTCGGTCACCGGGCTATCGGCGTTGCCCATGGCCCCCGGCAGCAAGCGCGTGACGGCCTCGATCACCATGCAGGCGGCCACCTCTCCCCCGTTCAACACCACGTCGCCCACGCTGATCTCACCGTCGCACAGATGCTCGCGAACCCGATGGTCCACGCCCTCGTAACGACCGCACAGCAGGCTGAAGCCGCCTCCGTCCACGTGCGTGGCCGCCAACTCCTCGGCCAGACGCTGATCGAAACGGCGCCCACCGGGGCTGAGAAGGAACAAGGGATGGGGCGGATTCGCCGCCTCGACCGAGGCGAAGATCGGCTCGGCGCGCATCACCATGCCGGCCCCACCACCGAACGGCGCGTCATCGACGGTGCGATGCACGTCGGTGGTGTGTTCACGCACATCGTGACAGCGCAGGTCGAGCAGACCGTTGTCTCGGCACTTGCCCAAAAGACTCTCGGAGCAGAATGAATCGACCAACGACGGAAAGATCGTGAACACGTCGACGCGCATCGTCATTCTCCGTCGACGAAGACGTCGAACAAACCGGCGGGCGGATCGATGAGGGCCGTGTACCCGCCCGCGTCGTTCGGTCGAACCGACACCACGAAGATCACCGGCACCAGGGCGCCGCTCTCCAACTCCAGGAGATCGTTGGCCGGATTCGCCACCACGGCCACGCAACGTCCGTGATGCTCGCCGTCGACACCGACGACCTCGGCTCCGATGGCTTCGTGCACCCACACCGCATCGGGATCGTCGATGGGTTCGGCCCAGATGACTCGGTTCACCAAACGCTCGCAGACGTTGCGGTCATCGACACCCACCAACGACACGACCCAACGATCCGGGCCGGTGGAGAACATCGGAGCGCTGGAGGCCACCTCGAACCAGGATCCGGCCCACAAACGCGCGCCTCGAGCGACACGCTCGTCGCGGTCGGTGGTGAGCTTCACGTAGATCTGACCCCGCACACCATGCGGACGTCCGAAACGACCGACCTCCAACAACCCTTCGGGTCGCGAGGAAACGTCGGATTCGGTGGTCACGGAAGGTCCCGTGAACGCGGATCAGTCGACGAAGTCGACGTCGACTTCGTGGCCGTCCTTGGCGGCGGCGGCTCGCACGAGGGTGCGGATGCTCTGCGCGGTGCGACCACGACGGCCGATGACGCGACCGAGATCGCCGGGACCGACCTTCACTTCGAGACGAAGACGATGACGTCCTTCGGTTTCTTCCACGTTGACGGCGTCAGGATCGTCGACGATGGAACGCACCACGTGCGTGAGCACGGCCACGGCCGTGGGAGTGGAGATCTGATTGGCGTCGGTCATCGCGACGAGATCACTTGCCGCGAGCGGTGGTGAACTGCGCCCACGCACCCGAGATCTCGAGGAGCTTCTTCACGCGCTCGGTGGGCTGAGCACCCTTCATGAGCCACTGCACGGCCTTGTCGTTGTCGATGTTCAACACCGACGGCTCCTGGCGCGGGTTGTACTGACCGATGATTTCGAGGAACGCTCCGTCACGGGCCGAACGACTGTCGCTGGCGATGACGCGGTAATGAGGCTGCTTGGTCTTTCCGACGCGGGTGAGACGCAACTTGACTGACATGCGGTGATGACTCCTGACTGGGGCGCCCGGGACCAGCCACAGGCAGACGAGGAAGGCTAACCGCCGACCCCGCCTTCCCCAACGCCCTAACGGGAAGGAGGAAAGCCCGGAAAGCCGCCGCCGGAACCCCCGGCCGACCCTCCGCCCGGGCCGCCCAGACCCGGCAGACCGCCGCCTCCGAGGGCCCCCAGACCGGCCAAGCCGGCCATCTTGCCCTTTTTTCCCTTCTTGCCGGGGGCCATGGCACCCATGCGCTTCATCATTTTTTGCATCTCGGAGAACTGCTTCACCAGACGGTTGACCTCGGCGATGGAGCGGCCACTGCCCGCCGCGATGCGCTGGCGCCGACTGCCGTTGATGATCTCGGGCTTTCGTCGCTCTTCGCGGGTCATGGAGCGGATGATGGCCTCCACGGGCTTCAGGTCGTCGTCGCCGATCTTGGCGTCCTTCAACTCTTTGGGCATGCCGGGCATCATCCCGAGCAGTCCACCGAGCGGGCCCATCTTCTTGAGCGACTGCATCTGCTCGAGGAAGTCGTCGAGGGTGAACTCGCCCTCCAACAACTTGGCGGCGGCTTCCTCGGCTTGATCTTTCTCGAAGGCCTTCTCGGCCTGTTCGATGAGCGTGAGAACGTCACCCATCCCGAGGATGCGACTGGCCATGCGGTCGGGATGGAACTGATCGAACGCGTCGAGTTTCTCGCCGGTGCTGGCGAAAGCGATCGGACGTCCGATGACCTCCTTGACGCTGAGCGCCGCGCCACCGCGGGCGTCTCCGTCGAGTTTGGACAGGATCACGCCATCGATCTGCAGCGTGGCGTGGAACGCCTCGGCCACCGTCACCGCGTCCTGACCGGTCATGGCGTCGATCACCAGGAACGTGTAGTTCGGCGTGATCTGATCCGAGATCTGGCGGATCTGGGCCATCATCTCGTCGTCGATGGCCAATCGTCCGGCGGTGTCGACAATGAGGACGTCCTTGCCCAGTCGACGCGCTTCGGCCAGTCCACGCGTGGCCGTGCTCACCGGATCGCCGGGTTCGCTGAACACCGGAACGTCGATCTGTCGGCCCAGTGTTCGCAACTGCTCGACCGCGGCCGGTCGTTGCAAGTCGGCACCCACGAGGAGGGGGTGACGTCCCTGGGACTTGAACCAACGCGCCAACTTGGCCGAGTTGGTGGTCTTGCCCGAACCCTGCAGACCGGCCATGAGCACCACGGTGGGCGGACGGCTGGCGTAGGTGATCTTGAGCGTCTCGCCACCGAGGATGTTGGTGAGTTCCTGGTTGACGAGCTTGATGACTTGCTGGCTGGGATCGAGCGCTTTCGACGACTCGATACCGACCGCACCCTCTCGAATGCGGGCCACGACGTTGCGCACCACCGACACGTTGACGTCGGCTTCCAAGAGCGCCGTGCGAATCTCCTTGAGCACCTCGTCGACGTCGGCCTCGGTGAGGCGACCCTTGCCGCGGATGCGCTTGAAGATGCCGTCGAAACGGTTGGAGAGATTGTCGAACATGACGGGATCAGGTTACCGCCCGCTCATTGGCCCCTCGCGGGCGTTCTGGGTGCGTGAAGTGACCGATTTCGGTCACTTCACGCACCCCAGAACGGGTGACGGTGCGGTGATCAGCCGACGGTGGAGATGGTGACCGTGTCGTCGACGATGGTCAGGTTCACACGATCCATGCGGTAATCCATGGTGACCGCTTCGTCGACACCGTCGCGCGACACCACGCGCACTTCCCAGCCGTTGGCCTTGGCGCGCTCGAGAGCATCGGTCTCGCTCAAACCCACCAGGGACTCGGCCTCGGCGGCACCGATCTCGGAGGCGATCGGATCGCTCGGTACGGGCTCATCCACCGCGGGCTCGATCGTCACGTCGATCGGATCGGCCTGCTGCACGTACTCGTCCGGCAACGCCGACACGGTGTAGCGCGGCGTGTATCCGTATTCGTCCTCGGCCGCGATGAACGCGTAACCGGGCACCAAGTAGATCGAACCGTCCTGGCCGTAGAGCGTCACGAGCTCTTCCTCGACGGCGATGATGCTCACCTCTTGCACCTCGACCGGTGCGTCGGTGGCGGGAATCCCCTCCACCACGACGTCGTTGGTGGGCGTTCCCTCAACGGGGACTTCGGTCACCGGAACGACCTCGGAGACGGCCATGTCGGTCACGGCCATGTCGGATGTGGCGATCTCGGTCACGGCCACGTCATCGATGGCCAGGCCGACGCCACCCCGCATCATCGGATTGGCGAACTCGGTGTTCAAGCGCTCGAGGGCGGCGGCGGTGCCGATGCGCGGATAGGTCGCGCCCTCGACGACCTCACCGAGGAATCCGCTGGCCCACGTGACCGCACCCTCCCCACCGAAGCCGATGGTCACCGTCAAGGGACTACGAACTCCGTCGACCTTCAGGTAGCCGTACACCGAGGAACTCCACTCGTCCGCGTAGGACTCGAGCACCATGTCGTCGGCGTTCATGTTCATCTCCGACACCATGGTCGCGAACAGTGCCCGCGCCTCGTCTTCGGACGGCACGTTGGCCGGAGGCTCGGGGTTCACGCACTCGACGGGCTCGGAGGAGACGGTTCCGTCGGGGGACGCCGAGATCGCGCAGCCGCGATTCATCATGGTCTCGTCGTACTTCGGCGAGAAGTACCAATAGCCCATGGCGTCATCGGACACCCAGAACGAGTCAGTGCTGCCGTCCTCGCTACCGATGCGGTAGCCGCCACCGATGTTGGCGTCCACTTCCACCACGTCGCCCGACACGTCGAACACCGCGGCGATGGACTCGATGTCATCGACCGAGTATGAACCCGCCGAGAGCGAGTACGACTTGGCGTCGGAGTCCAACGCGGGAAGATCGGCACCGGCCACGAACTTCATTCGCCACGGGGCCATCATCTTGCTTTCGGTCGAACCCATCGCCATGTCGGACGCGGCCGACGGCGAATTGGTGCCCGTGCCGGTGACCACCAGAACGGGAGGACCCGACGCGTCCGGGTCGTCACCGCACGCGGTGGCGATCAGCCCGAAGGCGGCCAGGAGGGGAAGGGTGATGGCGGGAACATGACGTCGCTTCATACACATCAGACGATGCCACGTCGTGATTCGGTTCCCGCGTCTTCGGGAAAAAATTCTCGTCGACTGGCCCACAATCGGGACCAACGTCACCCGCGATCGGGCTCCGGACCTTCAGTTCCCGAACAGAGCCGCCACGAATTCGCCGGGCTCGAACTCGGTCAGGTCCGCGATGGTCTCCCCCAGGCCGACCAATTTGACCGGAATTCCGAGTTCGGTCTCGATCGCGAAGACGATGCCTCCCTTGGCCGAACCGTCGAGCTTGCTCAACACCACTCCGGTGACCCCGGCGGCCTCGGCGAATTCGCGGGCCTGGGCAAGACCGTTCTGGCCGGTGGTGGCATCGATCACCAACAGCACTTCGGTGACCACCCCGGGTTCGCGCCCGGCGACTCGACGCACCTTGCGGAGTTCGTCCATGAGGTTCGATTTGTTTTGCAGTCGTCCGGCGGTGTCGCCGAGCACCAAATCCGAGCCTTTGGCCGCCGCGCGTTGCACACCGTCGAAGATGACCGCGCTCGGGTCGCCACCCTCGTTGCCCCGCACCAATTCGGCCCCCGAGCGCTCGGCCCAGGTTCCCAGTTGCTCGGCCGCCGCGGCGCGGAACGTGTCTCCCGCGGCCAACACCACGGATCGTCCGAGTGCCGCTTGCTGCGCGGCCACCTTGCCGATGGTGGTGGTTTTTCCCACTCCGTTCACGCCGACGAACAGCCACACGTTCACGTGACCTTCGGGCACGGCCTCCATGTGGAGCGCGCGATCGGCGCCCGCGAGTCGAGCCGACATGTCGGATTGCAGCGCCGCCAACAGCCCATCGGCGGTGTCGATCTCCTTGGCCTTCACACGAGCACGCAGTCCGTCGAGCAAGGCATCGGTGACTCCCACACCCACATCGGCCTTCAACAAGGCTTCCTCGAGATCGTCCCACGTGTCGGAGGTGATGCCACCGCGAGCCCGCACTCCCCCGAACACCCCGGCCATGGCCGTGGCGGTGCGTGCCATGCGTTCGCGAATGGACGGTCGTGCGACGGGCTCCGGCTCGGGCTCGATCTCGGGCTCAAGTTCGGGCTCGGGCTCGGACTTAGACCCAGGCTCGGACTCTGGTTCCGGCTCGATCGTGACGGTCGCCGCGCTGGTTTCCTCGCGCGTGGGCGGCACCGAAGGAGGTGGCGTGGTCCGCGGTTCGGCGCTGGGACGCGGCGCGGTGCGCGACGTCGGCTCATTCGACCCCGAACGACGATTGAGAACCACCACGCCCAGCCCGAAGACCAGGGTGACTCCCAACAGGATCAGCAGGATGTTCTGCGCGTTCATGACGTCCTCAGGATGCCGTGGAGTCGGCCGACTTCTCGGTGACGACTTTCGACGAACCGCCCGGCTGCATGCTCACCCCGAGCAAACTGTCACCGGCCTCCATCGTGCGCTTCTGGTGGCTGACGATCAGCAGTTGGGCTTCGCGCCGGAACTCGTTGATGAGATTCAAGAAGCGATGCAGGTTGACGTCGTCCAGGGCCGCCTCGACTTCGTCCATCACGTAGAACGGCGACGGGCGACTGCGGAACACCGCGAAGAGGAAAGCCAGCGCCGTGAGGCTTCGCTCACCACCCGACAGCAAGCTCAATTTCTTCACGTTCTTGCCACCCGGCTTGGCCTCGACCTCGATGCCGGTGTTCAACAGATCGTCGGGGTTGGTGAGTACCAACCGTCCGGTTCCGCCGGGGAACAGACCTCCGAACAACTCGTTGAAGTTGCGGCTCACATCGGCGAAGGCCGAGGCGAACACGGTCTGGATCTCGGTGTCGATCGCGGTGATCACTTGCATCAACTCGCGACGCGTCTTGCGCACGTCCTCCAGCTGCTCCTCGAGGAAGCGGTGACGCTCCTGCAGTTCGTTGAACTCTTCGAGGGCCAACGGGTTGATGGGGCCCATCAAGCGCAACTCGCGCTCGAGGTCGCGGGCGCGCGCGGGCGCGCTCACACCTTCGGGCAACTCGGGCAACTCGGCGGCCTCGGCCACCTCCGGCTCGACATCGAGATCGCGACGCAGCGTTTCGACGGTGGCCTCGAGGCGCATCTTGACCTCGGCCTCTTCCACCTCCGTGCGACGCGAGCGTTCGCGGATCTCTTCCAACTCGCGCTCGGCTCCGCTTCGCGAGCGACGCATCTCGTCGAGGCGACCGGCCAGCGCTCGCACCTCGTCGCTTTGGCGACGACGCATCTCGTGAAGTTCGGCAAGGCGCGCTTCGATCGCCACGCGGTGCGCATCGACGATGACGGCGAGACGCTCGGAGGCGCTCAGAATTCGTTCGATCTTCTCGCGACGACCGGCGGCCTCGGCGCGCGCGACAGCGTCGGCTTCCAGTCGACGTTCGGCCTCGGCCAGACGGGATTCGATGAACTGCTTGCGCTCCAGCAATCCCGCCGAGCGAACCTCGAGATCGCGACGACGCCCGGCCAGCAACGCGGCCTTGGCTTCCATGGTGGCGCGAGCCTCGCCCCGGGCCTTGGCCGCCTCGGCCTCGGCTTGTTCTTCTTGTTCCAACGACGGAACGAGGTGTTCGAGTTCGGCGACACGGGATCGCAGTCGCACGAGACGCTCGTCGATCTCGCCGAGGGTCGGCTGCAGGCTCTCCGACTCCGTGGCGCATTCACGACGCTCGCTCTGGGTGCGCGCGAGAGCCTCCGATGCGGCCGTGAAGGCGGCGTCGTTCGCGTCGAGGCGCTTCTGCACGTCCTGTTCGCGTTGACGGGCGGTCTGACTCTCGGAGGTGGCGATGCGCACGGAATCCTCGCGGGACGTCAGATCGACCTTGGACTGCTCGGCATTGCGCAGAGCGTCCTCGAGCGCGGCCGCCGTGGCACCTCCACCGGCGACGCCTATGCGCCATCCGGTGGTGGTGAATCGATCGCCTTCGGTGGTGACGGCGACCAAACGCGGGTCGGCCATCACGGCATCGACCGCCGACGTCCAGTCGTTCACCCGAATGGAGTTGGCGAGCAACAGATCGAGCAATGCCTCGACGTCGGATCGCGACGAACGCACGTGGTCGCGCACGCGTTGGGCACCGGCGGGCACCACGCTGGCCACGGTGACTCCGGTGCGAGATCCGAGCGCCAGAACCGCGCCGGAGGCCGACGACGTGCGCAGATGGGCCAAAGCGCGACGAGCCGATTCGGTGTTCTCGACGACGACCGACAACAACGCTTCGCCGAGAGCCGCTTCGACCGAGGCCTCCCAACCATCCTCGATCACGACGAGGTCGAGCAGGGTGCCCACCACGCCGGACACGTCCTTCAACTTCTCGGCACCGGCGCGAGCGCGCGCGCTGTCGAGCGCCAACTGCAACGCTTCCGAACGAGCCTGCCAACGGGCCAACTCGGCGGCCACCGCATTGCGCGAGGCAACGGCCGCTTCGAGCGCCGCTTCGGCGGCAAGTCGGCGTGACTCGGCCTCGGTGACCTCGTTGACGAGAGGGAGCTCGATCGCTTGGGATTTTTCGCACTCGCCGCGCAGACGATCGATCTCGGAGACCAAACGCGCCTGACGCTCGTCGAGGTTGGCGATGCGCGTCACCAATCGACGGTGCTCGGAGTCGGCCGCTTCGACGGAAGCGCGCAAGGTGCGCAGTTCTCCGCGAACCTCGGCGGCCGCGGTGGCGGCCGACGACGTGGACGCGATGTGATCGAACAACGTGGCCGCGGCCGAACGCTCGCCTTCGAAGGCGGCTTCGTCGTGGGCCAGTTCCTGATTCTCGGGTTCCAGTCGGCCGATGGCCGTGGCCACTTCCTCGAGTTCGCCCCGCAACGCCGACGCGTCCGCCTCGAGGTTGGCGATCACTCCGGAGTCCATCATCTGACCCCGGTCACGCTCGTAGGAACGACGGCGCTCCACCAGCAACATCGAGATTCCGCGGGCTCGTTCACGCAACTGTTCGACACGAACCAGCTCGTCGCTCAGCCCACTCTCGCCTCGCGCCGACAGTTCGGCTTCGGCCGCCATGACATTGGTGTCCAGTTCGGCCAGCAGACGGCGGAGTTCTTCTTCCTTGCGCCCGGCCTCGGTTCGGTCGCCCGCCAGCGTCTCCAGTCGACGGCGGAAACCGGCGATCTCGCGACCGCTCAGGAACAGACGCAACGCGTTGAGTTCGGCCACCAGATCGCCGTGACGGCGAGCGGCCTCGGCCTGACGCTCGAGCGGACGAAGTTGCCGACGCACCTCGCGCAACAGGTCCTGCACGCGCAGAAGCGATCCCTCGGTGGCTTCCAGACGCCGTTCGGACTTCTCCTTGCGCTTGCGGAACTTCAGGACTCCGGCGGCCTCCTCGATGATCGATCGACGATCCTCGGGACGGGCGTTCAGAACCGCGTCGATCTGACCCTGGCTGACGATGACGTGCTGCTGACGACCCACACCCGCGTCGGACAGAAGTTCCTGCACGTCGAGCAATCGACACGGGACACCGTTGATGCTGTATTCGCTCTCACCGGTTCGGTACAGCACGCGACTCACGCTGACCTCGGCGACGTCGACGGGCAACAGACCCATTGCGTTGTCCAAGGTGAGCGTCACCTCGGCCCGACCGAGCGCCGGCCGCTTGGCGGTGCCGGCGAAGATCACGTCGTCCATCTTCTGCGAGCGCACGGCACTGGGAGCCTGCGCTCCGAGAACCCAGGCGATGGCGTCGACGACGTTGGACTTGCCCGAGCCGTTCGGACCGACCACCACGGTCACCCCGGGTTCGAGGTGCATCACGGTGTTGTCGGCGAAGGACTTGAAGCCTTTGAGGGTGAGAGACTTGAGAAACACGACGTCTTGACCCTAGTTCACGGGGGTCACTCGGTCCCTCCTCGCCCGGAGCGGCCACGGGCGATCGCTCAGCGTTGACACACCCCGCACCAACTGGTCGTTCGACCCCCGACGACGGCGGACACCACGCGTCCCCGACCGCAGGACAGACACCTCTCACCCGCCCGCCCGTACACCCGGTGTCGCTCCTGAAACGAGCCGGCCTCCCCCATGAGGTCCACGTATTGGGCGTCGTCGAGCGTCGATCCGCCGGCGGCGATCGCCTCGTTCAACACCTCGTGAATGCATGCGTGCAGTCGGCGCATTTGGCTCGACGACACGTTTCGCGCGGGTCGCTTGGGATGAACACGCGCGCGATGAAGGATCTCGTCTCCGTAAATGTTCCCGATGCCCGCCACGAGCGATTGATCGAGCAGGGCCGCCTTCACCGCGCGAGCCGTGGACGACAGCGAACGACGAAGTTGGGCCAGTTCGAGGCCCTCGGCGATCGGGTCGGGACCCAATCGAGCCAACTCCGGAACGATCGAAGTCGCCGTGTCGGGGTCGTACACCACCACTTCGCCGAACGTGCGCGGATCGACAAAGCGCAGCTCCTCGGCGGGGCGACCCCTCAAGGTCAGAAT
The DNA here is from genome assembly GCA_027491335.1 of Actinomycetes bacterium. Lineage (GTDB taxonomy): Bacteria > Actinomycetota > Acidimicrobiia > Acidimicrobiales > Ilumatobacteraceae > Casp-actino8. The sequence goes on from JAIXWJ010000063.1 coordinate 19,456, forward strand.
CACGTGCGTGTGCGCCGGGCGATCCGTCATCGCGGAATCGATCAACACCTGACCGCTCATGCGCAGATGGATCATCATCTCGTCGCCCGAATCCAGATCGATGATCAGATACTTCCCGCGTCGGCGAGCCGCCGTCGGCGTGGTTCCCGTGAGTCGCGCGATCACTTCGTCACGACTGGTGCGACGAACGGAACGCTCCCGACCCACTTCGACGCGTTCGATGCGACGCCCGATGAACCGCTCCTCGAGTCCTCGACGGACGGTCTCCACTTCGGGAAGCTCAGGCACGGCTGGTGTCGATGCCGCGATCACCGAGAGCCGCGAGAGCACCCACCGAGGCGACCTGCGCGGCGATCTTCTTCGACCGACCGTTCGCGCGGCCCATCTCCTCGCCGTTGATGATCACGACGGCGGTGAAAGTGGGCTCGTGGGCCGCTCCTTGCGATGTGATCTCGACCAGCGGCGGGCGACCCCATTCGCGAACGCACACCCGAATGAGGTGGCTTCGGGCGTCGAAGTCCTCGAGACGCTCGAACGAACCGCCCAATCTGCCCGACATGATGGACTGCACGAAGGGTTGCGCCTTCTGAGGTCCGCCATCCAGATACAGAGCTCCGATGAACGCTTCCAATGCGTCGGCCAGGATCGACGTCTTGGATCGGCCCCCGGCATCGTCCTCGCCCGCACCCAGCAAAAGTTGCGAACCGAGGTCGATCTCGCGAGCGATCTCGGCCAGCATTTCGGCGTTCACCAGGCTCTTGCGAACGTCGGTGAGCGATCCTTCGTCACGATCGGGGAACTCGGCGTAGATCATGTCGGTCACGACCCATTGCAGGATCGCGTCGCCCAGGAATTCGAGTCGCTCGTTCGAGGGACGGCCACCGTTCTCGCCGCACCATGAGCGGTGACTCATGGACTGCTCGCCCAATTCACGATTCGTGAAACGGTGGGACGCCACCTTCATGGTCCACTCGTCGAAACCGAGCACCGGACGGTGACGACCATGCCGGCGACGACGAGAGGCGAGACGCGCACGGTTCTTGATCCGTGACAACATCCCCGCCATGTGGGCCCCGACTCAGGCCGAGTGCTTTTGCACGTGCGCCAGCACGAAATCGACGGCGTCGCGAACGGTCTTGAGGTCGGCCAGGTCCTCGTCCTCGATACGGAAACCCACGGTGCGCTCGCTGAGCTCTTCCTCCAGCGCGTCGACCAGCTCGACCAATGCGAGCGAGTCGGCGTTCAGATCGTCCTTGAACGACTGCCCTTCGGAAATGCTCTCCGGGTCGATCTCGAGGATGTCGACCAATTGGTCGCGCACGATCGCGAAGATCGCGTCACGGTCGAGCGGGCTTTTGACGACATGGGTTTCAGCGGGCACGACTTCCTCCGTTGCTCGGGACGTCACGATCCTAACGAAGAGCAGGGTCCGAGTCGGGGCGATCCGTCAGGGGTTGATGGCACGGCGAATGTGACCGACCATGTCGCACTCGACCATGTCGGCGGCCACCTTGATGCCGTTCACCATGGCCCGCGCCGAGGACGATCCGTGCGAGATGATGCACACGCCATCGACGCCGAGAAGAACCGCTCCGCCCGTGGAGTCCGGGTCCACGCTGTCGTACAGCGGCAACAACGCCGGGAGGAGAACCTCGGCGTGGGGCTTGTACTCGTCCTTGGATCCGAAGGCCGCGATGAGGGCCCTCACCAACGTCTTCATGCCACCTTCGAGCGTTTTCAACACCACGTTGCCCGTGAATCCGTCGGTGACCACCACGTCGACGTCGTCGGACATCACGTCGCGCCCCTCGACGTTGCCGATGAAGTTGATTCCGGACGTCCGCGCGAGCAACTCGTAGGCCTCCTTGCGCAGCGAGTCACCCTTGCCGGGCTCTTCACCGATCGAGAGCAGACCAACGCGCGGTTCGTTCACTCCATAGCGATGGTGCGAATACACCGATCCCATCACGGCGAATTGCACGAGCCATTCGGCGTGAACCTCGGCGTTGGCGCCCGCGTCGAGCAGGACCGTGGGCCGACCGCCGGGAACCGGAATGGGGGTCGCGATGGCTGGGCGCTTGACGCCGGTGATGCGGCCCATTTTCAACAGCGCCGAGGCCATGGTGGCTCCGGTGTTTCCCGCCGAGATCATGGCCGACGCCTTGCCGTCGCGCACCGCCTCGGCGGCTCGAACGAGGGTGGAGTCCTTCTTGCGACGCACACCGCCCGCGGGGTCCTCGTCCATCTCGATCACTTCGGAGGCGACGAGCAGAGGAAGGTCACCGATACCGGTCAAACCCTCGGGGCCGACGAGAAGCACGGGCAGGCCCGACCGGGCGGCCTCGAGCGCTCCGGCGATGATCTCATCGGGTGCGCGGTCGCCGCCCATGGCGTCGACGGCGATGGGAAGCATCAGCGTCGAGCGGGATCAGACTTCGACGGCGACGCGGTTCTTGTACCAACCGCAGGCATTGCACACCGTGTGGGGCAACTTGGCCGAGCCACAACGCGGGCACAGGCTGCGCGACGGGGCGCCGAGCTTCCAGGCACCGGCCCGGTGGCTCCGCGACTTCATTTTCGACTTTTTCTTCTTCGGAACAGCCACGTCGATCTTCTCCTCGTAACAGCCTCGTGAGGATAGCGGTGATTGGGGCGTTCCCCACGGCCCCCGGGTCCGGCTATTCGGGCAACTGATCCCGAATGGCCTCGAGGCCGGCCCATCGGGGGTCGGGAGTGGCCACCGTGCAACCACATTCGGCGGTGTTTCGATCGATTCCACAGACCGGACACAAGCCGGCGCAGTCGGGCCGACACACCGGGGCATCCGGCAAATCCAGTAGCACCGATTCGCGCACCATGGCCCCCAGATCGATCTGATCGTTCTCGATGGGAAACGCATCGGGGTCCGTGAGATTCACCTGATACAGCTCGTGAACCTCGATGGTGAGAGTTCCGGTGAGCGGGGTCAGACAACGACGGCAGTCGCCCCGAAAATCCACCCGCACTCCCCCGTCGACCACGATCCCATCCGAGAGGCTCTCGCAACGCAGGTCGACGTCGATTTCATGGCCCGACAGCAGACGAGGGTCCTCGATGTCGAGAGCGGACGCAGGGACGGACATGACCACGTCCTTTTGCGTCCCCGGACGCCGCAAAATCTCGAGGGCGTTGACGAGGAGCGGGTTCTTCACAGGTTGCGGGTGCTGTCCTGGTCGAAGAAGATCGCCCCGGACTCCTCGGAACCGGCATCCACCCAGTCGTCGTCGCCCTCGGCCCGCGTGGTGGCTTGGGTTTCGTTCGGGGCCTCCCCGATGGCCAAGCGACGGCGACCGGTGGCCACCGTCTTCGACAACTTGTCGAGCAGGATCTCGAAACTGGCCAAACGCTGATCCAGGAAGTCCTCGGTCTCGTTCTTGAGGCGACGGGACTCGTCCTCGGCGGCCTCCACGATCTGACGAGCGCGCTGTTCGGCGGCGCGAACCACCTCGGAACGCTGCACGAATCGCTCGGCCTGCACCTTGGCGGCATCGATCAGTTCTTCGCCCTCCCGGCGGGTGCGGGCCACGAACTCCTCGCGCTGCTTCATCATCCAACGCGCGTCGCGCAACTCGTTGGGGAGGCGATGCAGTGCTTCCTCGAGTATCTCGATGATGACGTCACGGTCGATGCGAGGGGTGGACGACAGTGGCATGTTCGGAGCGGTCGCGATGATGTCGATGGCGCGACGCAACAACACGCCCGACGAACCGATCTGGTCGTCGGGTCCGCGGTCGTATGAACCGGTGTCGTCGTCGAAGTCGTCGAATGTGGAATTCATGCTGGTCCTTGATTGCCGCCCGAGGGCTTCCCAAAGATACCCGCCAAGGTGGTGACGACCGGTGCGGGAACCATATGGTCGATTTTCCCACCGTATTGGGCGATTTCTCGGATGAAACGACTGCTGATGAAGGCCTGGTCGGCCCGACACGGCAGGTAAACGGTGCGAATGCCGGTCACCGAGTGATTCGTGTGAGCCATCTGCTGCTCCACCTCGAAATCCCCGGGAGTGCGCAAACCCTTCACGATGAAGTCCACTCCGGTCGCCGATGCCGCCTGAACGGCCAGTCCCGGGAACGCCTCCACGCGCACGCCCACCAAGTGCTCGGTGCAACGCCGAGCCAGTTGAACTCGATCGGCCAGAGCGATCAACCCGCTGGGCTTGTCGGGGTTGTGCATCACCGCCACCACCACGCTGCCGAACAACTCGGCGGCTTGGGTGACAACGTCGAGATGCCCGTTGTGGAACGGGTCGAAACTTCCCGGATACAGGACCGTGAGCGAAGACGTCGTGGCCATCAGTCCCCAACGGTACCCGTCGCACGGGGTTCGCGTGCACGGGGTGTCTGTGTGCGTGGCTCATCGCTGGCGTCGTCCCGCTGCAGGAACGAAACCCATGTGCGCCCGTAACGCTTGGAGCGCAGGACCGTCCATCCCGCGGGGGCCCCGAGATCCCGACCACTCTCGGCCACCACCACCGCGTCCGGGGTGAGGGCCACGGCAATGGCGGCCAGCAACGCCGGCCAATCCGAAAACTCGTAGGGAGGGTCGACGAGGGCAAGGTCGACCCCGCGTTGCGCGACCACGCTCACCATCACGTCACCGGCCAACACCGAGGACCGGTCGCCCAACCCCAAGTGCGTCACGTTGGCGCGAACGGCGTCGAGGGCCCGACGATCCCGCTCGATGAACGTGCACCGTCGCGCTCCACGCGAAAGGGCCTCGATACCCATCGCACCGCTACCGGCGTAGAGATCGAGGACCACGGCGTCGTCGATGACGTCCATACTCGCAAGAGCGTTGAACACCGCTTCGCGCGTGCGATCGGTGGTGGGACGCGTGGCGTCACCATCGGGAGCCTTGATGTTTCGTCCTCGCAATGCTCCGGCGACGACGCGCATGCGGTCATGCTAGGGCCGTTGGAACCGGCAGACTGTTCCCATGACGCCCGAACCCGAGATCGAGTGCATCGATTGTGGAGGGCGCTGTTATCTCACGACCCACGCTCGCGAGGATGGTCGCTGGTATCCCGGCGACATCGTGACGTACAAGTGCCGCGATTGCCTCGATCGATGGGACCTCGTGATGCCCGACATCGAGGAGTTCCCCGGTGACGACGTCTGACGTGGCGTCTGACGTGGCGCAACCGATCGCGGAAGACGCCCCTCGAGGCGAAGTCGGCCCTCGACGCTTCGACCGCTCGCACTTCGTGTTCTCCTTGGCGATTCTGCTGTTCGTTCTGCGCATCGTCGGGCCGAACTGGCGCGGAGGAATGCCGTCCTTCTTCCCCGACTCGGCCTCGTTCCTGAAAGTCGCGCGCATCGGCCCGTTCTCGCCGGAGTTCTGGTTCACCGAACGTCCGGTGGGAATGCCGCTCGCCTTCTGGCTCGCCGGCTTCGACGTTCGATGGTTGGTGGTGGGTCAGAGTTTGGCGTACGCGACCGCCGCCGCGTTCGTGTGCGCCACGTTGCTGCGCATCACGCGGTCGAGACCGGTCGGATGGATCGCCTCGATGTTGGTCGGCGCCATCGTGGTGCAACCACGATTCGCACTCTGGTGCATCGAAGCCCTCAGCGAATCGCTGGGGATGACCGCGTCCATGGTGGCGCTGGCGACGTGGTTGCGGGTGGCCCAACTCCCCACGCCTCGCCGAACGTGGGTCGCGACGATCGCCACGATCGCGTGGCTCCTCGTGCGGGACTCGCACGGACTACCCGTGCTCGTCATCGCCTCGGTGATGGCCATCGTCGGGTGGCGTTGCACCGATTCGTCCATGCGCCGAGCAACCTTGCGCTGCGCCGTGGCCCTCGTGGCCACCTTCGCCTACGTGGCCATCTCGCAAGGAACCAGCGAGCGCAATCAATACCCATTGATGAACAACGTCGGACTCAGAATTCTTCCCGATGAGTCCATGACCACATCCTTCGCCGACAAGGGCATGCCGGTGACGCCCACGCTCCTCGACCGCACCGGCCGCAACACGTGGGACGACGGCGAGATCTTTCTGCGAGCGCCGGAGCTCGCCGAGTTCCGAAGCTGGGTGCGCGGATCGGGTCAGTTCGATCAGTTGACATCGCTCGTCACCGACGCCGGCTTTTGGCTGGAGGTCATGAATCGCGAGTTGCCCACCGCCCTCGGTTACCACTTCGACGACTACGACCGATTCGACGTCGGTGAGCGACTTCCCGAGCGATTCGCGTGGTTCTCGGGCATCGATTCGCCGACATCGCTTTGGTGGTTCGTCGCTCTGGCGATCGCCGGTGTGGTCGTGATCTCCAAACGCTCGCGCCTTCTGGCATTGATTCTGGGGACCGGCCTCGTCGCATCGCTGGTCGAGTTGTACGCGTCCATCGCCACCGATGCGGTGGAGGTTCAACGCCACACCATCGGACCGATGTTGCGCATCAACCTCTTGTGCATCATCGCCGTCCTTCTGGCCGTCGACGGGCTGGTGCGTCGCGTCTCGAGCGAGAGAGCGGGTTCGCGAGACTCCTGGTTGCCCGTGTCGTCCATGGCGGCCGTGGTTCTGGGAACGATCGGCTGGTTCGCCATCGAGAATCGCAGCCAGGATTACGACCCCCAGTACGCGCGCACCATCATCGAACGAGCCGCGAGATTCGGGGGCACCTACTACGAGAACGGCATCCACAACAAGGGGCCCATCGAAACCTTGGTGTACGACGCGGCCCGACTGCTCACGTCGTACGAGACGTATTGGTTCGCCATCGCCTTCTTCGCCCTCGTCATCTCGTTGGTGCTCGGAGTCGCCGCCCGGACGACGTCGCGAACCTTCGGGGGAACACCGACGGCCATGGCTGTGGCGGCCACCATCACCACCATTCATTTCTTCATGTCGTCCAGCGATTACGCGGGGGTCGTCTACAGCCGAAACATCACCACCTCGATGTTGGCCATCGTGTACGTCCTCGCCTTGTGGGATCGGGTCTGGATCGATGAGAGACGAGCGCGGCGGGCGTGGATCGCCGCGTTCGTGATCCTGGGCCTTGCGGTGCAAACACTCCTCACGACCCTGTTCGCCACGGTGGCCGTGGCCGGTTTGATGGTCGCCCTGCGTCGGAAGTCAGCACACCACGCGCGTCCGTTGCTCACCGCCGGCATCGCCTTCGGAGTGTCGCTTCTTTCCGCCCCGCTCTGGTACGTGCTTCGCGGTCGCTTCGACGAGTTCTGGTCCGGTTGGTGGACCTACGCCTCGTTCATGAGCGACGGAACCGGACGCGGCTACATGGAGCAGTTGGGCCTCGGCTGGAACACCATGGTCGACTACTACCAGGATCGCCCCGAATCGCTTCTGATCGTTCTCGCCTTCGTCATCAACGGTGTCGTCCGCCGATCGACGTCGTCGCCCACGCAACGGTTCGTGTCGATCGCTCTCGTCGCATGGTTCGCCGGGGGCTGGATCGAACTCGTGCTCGGACAACGCTATTCGAGCCATTACTTCTCGGTGATCGCGGTGCCCACCGCGCTGATGCTGGCCTCGCTGATCGCCGCGCTCTCGCCGGTGCTGATGATGGCCGGTCGCTGGTTCGCCGAACCCCGATCGAACCGCGATCGTCGCGTGGCCCATGCCCCCGTCATGTTGGTCGCCGCCATCGTTCTGGTGACGCAGGGTTCGTCGCTCTTCTGGGACGGAGCCGCGCGCGCCGGACGTTTTCGGTCCTTCGCCGCGGAGACCGAACGCCGAGAGTCCTCGCTCGACGGCCAGGGGCGAACCATCCGGGCGATTCTCGATCTCGTTTCCGAGGACGGCGACGCCGTTCTGGCATGGACGATGTATCCGTGGACGTACCTGAACAACGAACGAGTGCCCGCCACCCGATTGAGTTGGAAGTCGTTCATGTTGGGCGAGATCTACCTCGGACGCACCTCGACGGATTACGTGTTGCCTCGCACGTGGGAGTGGTTCGCGGAGGACATGAAGGAATCGAACCCCGCCGCGTACTTGCGGCCGAAAGAGACGACCCTGAACGAGTCCACCCCGTTCGCCGACTACGTGAAGGACGAGTTCGTGCCCGCGTACGACGGAAGCACCATCGAACTGCGCGTTCGAAAGACGACTTGGACTCGATTGACCACCCCGAACGACTCCGATGCGTCCGCCGCCATGCCCTTCGTCGACGAGACCGGGTGTTTCCGGTGGCAAGGCACCGTACGGGGCCTCGATGCCAAGGAGCCGTTCGGATTCACGTTCGAGGACCTCGATGGATCCGCCGAGACCGTGCATCTGTCGATCGATGACGCGCGCGGCTGGTCGTCCAGCGACAACGTGGAGTTCGCGTCCAGTCCCCGAGCCTCCGCCGACGCGTCGCTCACGCTTCTGGTGGGCCCGAGGTCGGCGCTATTGATCGAGAACGGAAACGTTCTGGCCGCGGTGAGACTGGACGGAACGGTTCGCACGTCGGTGTTCGCACCCGAAAACGTGGATGTCACCAACGGAACTCGATCCACCTTGACCGACCTCCCCGGGTGCGTCAACTCTTGAAGAGGAATTCCTCGTCCTCGGGACGCAGGAACAACCCCAGTTCCTGGCGTAATTCCGGGTGATCGGCCAACTCGGGATCTGAGTCCACGATGTCGTACGCCGTCTCTCGGGCCAACTGAACCAGTTCACGATCGCGACGTAGCGACGCCAACTTCAGATCGCTGCGGCCCTTTTGGTCCTTGTTCATCAGGGTCCCCTCACCGCGCAGTTCGAGATCGACCTCGGCCAGATAGAAGCCGTCGTCCGATTCGACCAGGGCATCGATGCGCGGATTCGAGTCCGGAATCATCTCGTCGGCCTTTTCCGACGGTGTGGTGACCAGCCAACAGTTCGACGCGTGGCGTCCTCGCCCGACTCGTCCCCGCAACTGATGCAATTGAGCGATACCGAAACGATCGGCATCGAGAATCACCATCACGGTGGCGTTCGGGACGTCGACACCGACCTCGATCACCGTGGTGGCCACCAACACGTCGGTGTCACCGTTACGGAAGCGATCCATCACCGCCTCTTTGTCGGCCGAGGACATGCGACCGTGCAACAACCCGATGCGCAAACCCTCCAGCTCGGTGGACATCAATCTTTCGACCGTCTCCTCGGCGCTGGCCACCTCGAGCTTCTCGCTCTCCTCGATGAGCGGACACACGACGTAGGCCTGACGACCGGCGGCCACCTGCGCGCGCACGTCGGACCACACCTCTTCCTCGGCTTCGGGTCCGTCGGCCGAGCGCGTGACGATCGGTGTTCGTCCCGGTGGCTTCTCGTCCAGAACGCTGACATCCAGGTCGCCGTACACGGTCATGGCCGCGGTGCGCGGGATCGGAGTGGCGGTCATGACCAGAACGTCCGGCACCGCGCCGCCGTCCTCGCCTTTGGCCCGCAATGCGGCGCGTTGCTCGACTCCGAAGCGGTGCTGCTCGTCGACCACCACCACTCCGAGGCTGTGAAAACTCACCGTCTCTTGGATGAGAGCGTGGGTTCCGATGGCGATGTCGACCTTGCCATCGGCCAACCCGGCCAGGATGTCGCGTCGCTTCTCGGCGGTCACGCTGCTCGTGAGCAACTCGACACGAACGTCGCGCTCCCCATCCAGGGTGTCGTCCGCGGGAACGCGCAAACCCTCGAGAAGTCGACGAATACCGACGGCGTGCTGCTCGGCAAGGACCTCGGTGGGAGCCATCAAGGCCCCCTGGTGTCCGCCTTGAACCGCCACCAACATGGCCGACACCGCCACCAACGTTTTGCCCGCACCCACGTCGCCCTGCAACAGCCGATGCATGGGCGTCGACGACGCCAGGTCGGACTCGATCTCGGCGATGACGCGACGTTGCGCTCCGGTGAGCTCGTACGGCAGGTGCGCGTGAAAGCGACGCACCAACTCGCCGTCGATCACGTGCGTGATGCCAACCGAACCTCGTTCGAAGGCCCGCTTGCGCATGACCAGCACCAACTGCACGCGCAACAACTCGTCGAAAGCAAGTCGGCGGCGAGCGGCTTCCTTGTGCGCGAAGGTCTCCGGCGAGTGAATTCCCACGAGCGCGTCGTCACGTTCCATCAACGAACAGCGCTCGCGAACGCTCTTGGGCAACGGATCACTGATGCCGCGGGCCTTGCAACGCGCCAGCGTCTCCTCGACCGCGCGCAGCACGGTCCACGACGGCAAGTCCACCTTCTCGCTTTGGGGGTACACGGCCACGATGGGACGCGGCCGCTCGTCGGGATCGCCCAGAACGTCGACGGTGGGGTTCGTCATCTGCTTGACGCCGTTGAATCTGCCGATGCGTCCGAAAACCGCCACCAACGATCCCACCTTCAGTTGTTTGGCGCGGTAGGGCTGATTGAAGAAGACCAACGAGAGTCGACCGCTGTCATCGGCCACCGTGGCGGTGACGCGCGACGGACCACGTCGAGGTCCGGGGGGTGGCCCGTTCACCGAACGCAGTTCGCCGATGACGAGAACGTCGACCCCTTCGCCGGCATCGGCGATGGGTGCTTCACGGGTGCGATCGATCCAGCGACGCGGATAGTGCGTGAGCAATTCGAGCAGATTCGAGATTCCGAACTTGGCGAAATTCTCCGCTCGCTTGGCCGCCCCCACCGCCTTGAGTCGAGAGACGGGGATAGTGGCCAATTCGGCCAACGTGATCGGGGACTTCGCGTCCGCGTCGGCCACGGGTCACCGATTCATTCGACGCCGAAAAGGTAGGGGTACAGCGGCTGTCCCCCACGATGACGTTCGACCTGCACGCCCGGGCGCTCGGTGGACAGCCATGCTTCGATGGCCGCGGTCGCCGAGGCCGTGGCGTCGGTTCCCTCGATCACCGACACGATCTCGCGCGACTCGTCGACCAATTGGGCGAGCAATGCCACGACCGCTCCGTCGAGCGTGCCACTGACGGCCACGATCCCGTCGCCGCGCACGAGACCGATCCAGTCTCCCGTCGTGACCGGACCCACGTCGCTGGACGAGTCCCTCACCGCTTGGGTGACTTCGCCGGTGACCATGGCCTCGATGGAGGACTCCATCGACGACGAGTTCTCGTCGACATCGGCTTCGGGGTCGTAGACGACCAACGCCGCCAGAGCTTCGGGCATGGAACGAGTGGGCACCACGCGCACCTGCTTTGCCGTGAGCGCGTCCAGTTGCTCGGCCACCGGGATGATGTTCTTGTTGTTCGGCAACACGATGACCTGCTGAGCGTTCACCGCTTCGACCGCGGCCAACAACTCGGCGGTGGACGGATTGAGCGTTTGCCCGCCCGTGACGATTCCTTGCACGCCCAACTGCCCGAACAATTCCTCGAGGCCGTTGCCGCTGCACACCGCCACCACCGCGGTGGTGACCGCCGGGAGACCGGCGGCGGAGCGAGCAGCGTCGTGCGCGGCGTGACGTTCGGCGACCTCCTCGAAGAGATCGGTGACGCGAATCTGCTTGGGACGACCGCCCAAATCGATGGCCGCCTCGATGGCCGCGCCGATGTCGTTGGTGTGAACGTGACAGTTCCAGAGACCATCGCCACCAACCACCACGATCGAATCGCCGATCTCGCCCCAATCGGACTTGAAGGCTTCGATCTTGTCGTCGTCGAGATGAAGGAAGTACATCACCTCGTACCGCAGATCGGCGACCGACAACTCTCCGTGTTGATCGGGAGCCGACAGCGAGGTGACCGACGCCGGCAATGGTTCGTCGAGTGCGTCGCCACCGATGGAGTCCGCGGGCGTGGGGATGGGTTCACCGTCGACCACATTGAGAGCCGCATCGAGCAACAACAGGAATCCGGCGCCACCGGCGTCGACCACGCCCGCGTCCTTCAGGACCGGCAACATGTCGGGAGTGGCGTCGAGGGCCCGACGCCCGGCGTCGCGCGCCGCGCGCAACGTCGCACCCAATGTCGCACCCGTGGCCGCCGACGCCTTGGCCGCTTCACTGGCCTCGCGCACCACCGTCAGGATCGTTCCTTCGATGGGCTTGAGGACCGCCTTGTACGCCGCCGTGGACGCCTCGCTGAGTGCCTCGGCCACTTCGGTGGCGGTGCTGCTGGCCGTGGATGACAGACGTCCGGCCAGCCCCCGAAGGATCTGGGACAAGATGACACCGGAGTTGCCGCGGGCCCCCATGAGCGAGCCGTGCGAAATCGCCTGACAGGTGGGCTCGATGTCGGGACCGGCCTGATCCAGCTCGGCGACCACGGCATCCAGGGTCCGAGCCATGTTCGTTCCGGTGTCCCCGTCGGGAACCGGATACACGTTGAGACGATTGATCCGCGGAGCGTGCTCACGGACGGCGTCTCGGAATGCGACCACGGTGCGACGCAGGCGATCGGCGTCGAAACGCTCCCCGGCCCCGTCGGGCGCCAGAACTGGTGGGTTCACCCGCCCGATGGTAGTAGTCGGGGGCGAGCCGAACGTGACCCCAAGCCAATCGAGACCCCCGATCGTCCTCAACGGTCGTCAATGGCCCGAAAACCGGCTCGGATGACATTGGGAGCCGGGGAAATCCGCTGGTAGCGTCTCGGGATCGAGATCGTGACCCCGGCGAGGCCGGCACGACGGAGAGTCGGAGAAAGAACCTGCCATGGCATCAGTGTGTGAAGTCTGCGGAAAGCGTCCTTCGTGGGGCATGTCGGTGTCGCACTCGCACGTGCGCACCAAGCGCCGTTGGAACCCGAACATCCAGCGCATCCGCGCCTTGGTGAAGGGCACCCCCACCCGCCTCAACGTGTGCACCGGTTGCATCCGCGCCGGCAAGGTGACCAAGGTCAGCCGCGGCACCGCCGCCTCGGACAAGTGACCGCCTGAGCAATGCAAGGAGTGGTCAAAGCCTTCGACCCGGGGACGGGCACGGGCCTGATCCTGCGTGACACCGACCTCGGCGAACTCGAGCTGGCCGCCGATGCCTTGGAGGGAAGCATCTTTCGCATGTTGCGTCCCGGCCAGCGTGTCGTATTTGACGTGAACGATGAGGGTCTCGCTACCCGCCTGCGCCTAGGTTCGGAGTCTGACATGGGCACCCCGGGTTTCTGACCCGGCCCACCAACCACACATCATCACCATCCACGGCGACCCCACGCCGAAGGAGCACACCATGGCCGGCACCAGCAACAACGAACGTCTCAAGCAGTGGGTGGCCGAGTGGGCCGCGGTGATGCAGCCCGACGACATCTATTGGTGTGACGGCACCGCCGAAGAGTACGACCGCCTGTGCACGTTGCTGGTCGACAGTGGAACGTTCACCAAGCTCGACGAAGCCAAGCGCCCCAACAGTTACTGGGCGCACTCCGATCCGGGCGACGTGGCCCGCGTCGAAGATCGCACCTTCATTTGTTCGACCGACAAAGACGACGCCGGCCCCAACAACAACTGGCGCGAGCCCGCCGAAATGCGCGACGAGATGAAGCGCCTCTACGCCGGCTGCATGAAGGGCCGCACCATGTACGTGGTGCCCTTCAGCATGGGGCCGCTCGGTTCGCCCATCGCCCACATCGGCGTGCAGTTGACCGACTCGGCCTACGTTGCGGTCAGCATGCGCATCATGACCCGCATGGGGCAAGGGGCCCTCGACGTGTTGGGCAACAACGATTGGGTGCCGTGCTTGCACTCGGTGGGTGCTCCCCTGGCTCCGGGCCAGAAGGATTCATCGTGGCCGTGCAATCCCGACAACAAGTACATCGTGCACTTCCCCGAGACTCGCGAGATCTGGTCGTACGGTTCCGGCTACGGCGGCAACGCGTTGTTGGGCAAGAAGTGCTTCGCGTTGCGCATCGCCTCGGTGATGGCTCGCGACGACGGCTGGTTGGCCGAGCACATGCTCATCTTGAAACTCACCAACCCCGCCGGCGAGGCCAAGTACATCGCGGCCGCTTTCCCGTCGGCCTGCGGCAAGACCAACCTCGCGATGTTGGTGCCCACGATCCCGGGTTGGAAGGCCGAGACCATCGGCGACGACATCTGCTGGATGAAGTTCGGCCAGGACGGTCGTCTGTACGCGATCAACCCCGAGGCCGGATTCTTCGGCGTCGCTCCCGGCACCGGCTACGACACCAATGCCAACGCCATGCACACGCTGTGGGGCAACAGCATCTTCACGAACACCGCACTCACGTCCGACGGCGACGTGTGGTGGGAGGGCATGAGCGAGGACAAGCCCGCTCGCGCCACCGACTGGAAGGGCAACGCCTGGACGCCCGAGACCGACACGCCGGCCGCTCATCCGAACGCGCGCTTCACCGCTCCGGCGTCGCAGTGCCCGTCGGCCGCGCCCGAGTGGCAGGACCCGGCCGGCGTTCCGATCTCGGCGATCCTGTTCGGCGGACGTCGACGCACCACGGTGCCGTTGGTGACCCAGGCCTTCGACTGGGAGCACGGTGTGTTCCTGGGCTCGATCATGGCTTCGGAGACCACCGCGGCCCAGCAGGGTGCCGTCGGCAACCTGCGCTTCGACCCCATGGCGATGCTGCCCTTCTGCGGCTACAACATGGCCGACTACTTCGCCCACTGGTTGGCCGTTGGGGCCAAGGCCGATGCGACGAAGTTGCCCCAGATCTTCTTCGTGAACTGGTTCCGTCGTGACGAGGACGGTCGCTTCCTGTGGCCGGGATACGGGGAGAACAGCCGCGTACTGAAGTGGGTGTTCGAGCGCGTGAACGGCTCGGCTGATGCGGTGAAGACGGCGATCGGATTCCTGCCCGCCCAAGGTGCGCTCGATCTGAGCGGCCTCGAGGTGAGCAACGCCGACCTCGAGGAATTGTTGAAGGTGGACGCGGACGGCTGGAAGGCTGCGCTGCCGCAAATCAAGGACCACTACGCGCAGTTCGGGCCGAAGTTGCCCGCGAAACTGAGCACGCAGCTGGACTCCCTCGCCGCCGCCCTCTGATTACCAATATGCGACAATTTGTCGCTTTGTGTACATGACTCGTGTACACAAAGCGACAAATTGTCGCATTTTGGTTAGGAGACTTGGCCGACGAGGAGGGCTCGGATGCCCAGTCCCATGATGAACAAGCCGCCGAACCCGTACAACAAGTACAGCCGGTGCTTCATCTGATTCCGGTACGAGTAAATGATCGCCACGGCGATGATCCCCACGAAACCGTAGAACGCGTGGAACTGCGGGAATTCGATCTTGTACTTGTTCACCACGATCACGCCCAGCGTCACCTGCACGAACATCGTCAGTTGTGCCAGCAGGGTGAACCACCACAGAGCTCGTGTGCGTAGCGACTCGAACTTGTGGGCCCCGAGAGACCAAAAGCCGGCGAGGCCGTTCGCGATGATCACGTACCAGGCCCACGACTCGTGCAGGTCCACCAACATCAGTGCGTTCATGATTCCTGTGACCTTAGATGACTCGCGCGAGAACGGCCTAGATGCCGCTGGCCCACTCGCCACACGTCACGCCACCGAACAAGGCCAGGGTGACCCCGCTCGGCGAGTCGTTGGACAACGACCCCGACACCAGCCCACGATCGCCCGCATCGATGTCGAAACCCGCCCCGAACACGTCATCGCTGTACACGTCGGCGTTGGGATGCGCCTTCAACACCTCGTTGACCGTCGCCCCGAGCGAAACTCCGCCCTCGGTCGCCGGCCCGACGGGCTCGGGCATGCTCGTTCCCACCGGCCCGAAGCGCCAGCCGTAGAAGTGCAACCGGCCAGAGGCCACCTCGCTCTCGTCTCCAAAGAGCAACAACAAATCTCCCCACCGGACGCCACGCACCTGATCACCCGGACAGAGTCCGAACTCCGACGCGGCGTCCACGTACCCGCTGTCGCTGTCGGGTTGACCCAACAAGGTTTCGACATACGAGATGGCGCCCTCGGCATCCACTCCGAATCGCACGTCGCCCAGCGAATCACCTCGCAAGACCAACTTGGCCGCGGCCGGCACGGTGGTGGTGATGTCGACCGCGAGCGTGGTGGTCGACTCGGGAACCCCGGTGGTGGTCACCATGGGGGCCAACGTGGACGCCGCCGTGGTGGACACGTTCGTGGGCAACGGAGCCAAGGTGTCCGATCCCCCGCCATCGCCGCCACACGCGGCGACAACCGAGACGACGACCAACAAGACAATGGCGACCAAGGGCGCGAAACGACGAGTCAACCCACGAACGAACCGACCAGACATTGACGACATGGCTTCAGTCTGCCCGATCGGCCGATCAGCGTGTCGGCATGCCGCTCAACGAATCAGCGTGTCGGCCACTCGCCCGGTGCGCGCCAGTGACGGACGCCCGTCCTCATCGACGTCGACGATGGTCACCGACGCGTTGTCGAGGCTCGCGATCACCAGACGATCGTCTCCGCGACACGCACCGATCATCGCGTTGATGGCGATGAAGTGGCTGAAGATCACGGTGTCACGGGTCAGTCCGGTCACGTAGCGCACCACGTCGTCGCGAAAGTCGGTGTAGCGCGGCCCGAGGTCGGTCCAGGTGCCGGCCATCGCCGTGCGCAACCAGTCCACTCGTTCGCCCAACGGAATGCCCTCGGGCGACGGGATCTCGGCCACCAGCGGTTGGATCGACACCGGGTCGTACTTCCATTTCGCCGACAAGAACGCGGCGGTCTCCCGACAACGTCGCAACGGGCTGGACACCAACGGCATGTCGGGCAGGATCGACAACGCCTCGGCCGTGGCCGCGGCCTGTCGGCGACCCTCGTCGTCCAACCCCGGATCCGGATCCGTGTCCCATCCAGCCGCTGCTCGACCATGACGAACCAAGTAAACGCGTGTCACAACAACCACCCCGTCTTTGCTCCGCCCGGCGCACCGGGCTCGATGAACCACTCCGTGCCGAAAGCGACGGCGAAGATCTCCGGCGGCATCTGAGTGAAGAATCCACTGTCGGTCATCTGGCTCGCGTGGCACATGATCGAACGTCGTTTCTGATCGATGAAGGCCGACACGTCGACGGCCATCGTGATCTCGTCCTCGGTGGATCCGAACGGATTGCCATCGTCGGCCGGACCCTCGGGATCCCAATCGTCGGGACGATCGGGGTTCTCCTTCATCATGGCGACCATTCGCGTGCGGTTCATGGTGCTCTCGAACAACCGGACGTTTCCGTGCAGTTCGGCCGCGCGATGTCCCACGCGATGCACCTGAATGTGATCGGGATGTCCGTAGCCGCCGTGCCAGTCGTAACACGTCATCACGTCGACGCTCTCGTCGCGCAGGATTCGCACCAACCTCTCGGCCGCTTCATCCACGTCGGCGCCAATGAACGCCCCGGGTTCGTCGTTTTGTGGCCATCCGGTCATGCCGCTGTCGTTGTATCCCAACCAATGCAGCGCGTGAGCACCCAACGCTTCGGCCGAACGCTCGCTCTCGCGGCGTCGACGATCGGCCAGGGTCTCCCCCGCCGCCAAGTCGGGCGGGGTCTCTCCATGGCGTCCGTCCGTGGCGATCACCAACACCACGCGATGTCCCTCACTCACCGCGCGAGCGATGGTGCCTCCGGTGGCGATCGACTCGTCGTCGGGGTGCGCGTGGAAGCAGAGCAGTGTGCTCACGCGTCGACCACCGCGCCCGAGGAGAGCAAGCGCTCCACCTCGGCGACGGGAAAGCCCCACGACTCCAGGATCTCACGCGAATGCTGGCCGGGATGCGCCGGCGCGGACGCCACCTCGGGCACGGTGCGCGAGAAGCGTGGGGCCGGTCCGGGCTGCTTGATTCCGGCCACATCGATGATCATGTTGCGCTCGACGTTGTGCGGGTGAGCGGCGGCCTCGCTCATGGTGAGCACCGGCGCGAAGCACACATCGGTGGCCTCCATGATCGAACACCATTCGTCGCGCGTCTTCGACTTGAAGACCTCGGCGATGCGCTTCTTCAAATGAGGCCACTGGGACTTGTCCATCTGCTTGGCGAACTCGGGGTCGCCCTCGAGGCCCGTGAGCTTCAACAACTCGGCGTAGAACTGGGTCTCGATGGAACCGATGGAGATGTACTTGCCGTCCTTGCACTCGTAGGCGTCGTAGAAATGCGCGCCGGTGTCGAGAAGGTTGGTTCCGCGAGCGTTCTCGTCGTGCACGCCCATCTGCGAGAAAGCCCAGAACATGGTCATCAGCACCGCGGTGCCGTCGACCATGGCCGCGTCCACCACTTGGCCCTTGCCACTCTTGACCGCCTCCAGCAGTCCGCACACCACGCCGAAGGCCAGGAACATTCCACCACCGCCGAAGTCGCCGACCATGTTCATCGGCGGAACCGGCCCCTCGCCCGCGCGACCGAAGTGCGCCAAAGCGCCGGCCAACGAGATGTAGTTGATGTCGTGACCCGCCGCGTTGGCGTACATACCGGTCTGACCCCAACCGGTCATGCGACCGAACACCAATCGGGGGTTGCGCGCCAGACACACGTCGGGACCGACTCCGAGGCGCTCCATCACGCCGGGACGAAAACCTTCGATCAGCGCGTCGGCGGACTCAACCAACTTCAACAACGTCTCCACGCCCTCGGGGTTCTTCAGATCGATGGCGATGTTGCGACGTCCGCGTTGCAAGATGTCGAATCCGGGCGTGTCGGGAGCCGGACCGCGCACCGCCTGACTACGTTCGACGCGAATGACCTCGGCGCCCATGTCGGACAGCATCATGGCCGCGAACGGGCCGGGTCCGATTCCGGCGATCTCGATGACTCGGTAACCAGCTAGAGGTCCGGGCATGTGTGTTCTCCTCCGTGAATGGTCGAACTCGTCGACGTGTCGATCGTATTCAGCGACCAGTGGTGCGACGCCACTCGGCAAGACGCACGTGAGAGTGGATCGCCGAGACCACCATCGGCTGGATCGGCTCGGGGATGTCGTGGCCCATGTCGGCGATCATGAGCATGGTCGAACCGGGGACCAATTCGTGGGTGCGTCGTCCACCACTGGGAGGGATGAGCGTGTCGTCCGTTCCGTGGATGATCAATGTCGGCACGCTCAACTTCGACAAAGACTCGTGCCGACGACCACTCGCGTAGATGGCGGCCAGTTGACGGGCCGAACCCTCGGGATAGAAGCTGCGATCGTAGGAGCGAGCCGCGTCGGCCTTCACCTTCGCCTCGTCGAAGTACCGCTTCGATTGCCACACACCGTACTTCGGGCTGGCATCGATGTAGGCCTGACGTTCGGTCTCGGGAGGAGACAACAACGCCTCGGCCGCCTCGGGAGTGGGCGATCCGTACTCCGGCTCTCCGGTCATGGACATGATCGAGGTCAGTGAGCGCACGCGAGACGGGTGCTCGATCGCCATGTGCTGCACGATCATGCCTCCCATGGAAGCGCCGACGATGTGCGCGGACTCGACGCCCAGATGGTCCAACAGTCCGACCGCATCGAGCGCCATGTCGGACAACGTGTACGGCACCGGCGGAGCCGGCTCGTTGGCGAACACCGCGGCCATCACCGGACCGGGATCCACCATGACGCCGTCGAGCTTCGATGACAGGCCGCAGTCACGGTTGTCGAAGCGCACCACGTGCAACCCGAGCCCGGCCAAAGCGCGACAGAAGTCGTCGGACCAGCCGATCATCTGGGCCGTGAAACCCATCACCAACAACAACGTCGGATCCGATGGCGATCCGAAGGTTTCGTACTCGATCTCGATGCTTCCGACGTTTGCCGGCACGGTCGCTCTGGGCATGGAGCGACACTATCCCGTGGCTCCGTACTACCTTTGAGCCATGACTTCCGGAATGTTCCCCAACGTCCGCTTCGGCGTCCACACCGGACTCCAGCACACCACATACGACGTTCTGCAACCGCTGTGGCAGCGCATCGAGGAGCTCGGGTTCGACTGGATCTCGATCTGGGATCACTTCTACGGAGCCACCGGCAAGCCCGACGACGCGGCCTGCTACGAGGCAGTGGCCATGCACACCGCGCTGGCCACCGCCACCAAGAAGATTCGTGTCGGGTCCCTCGTGTATTCCGTCGGCTACCGCCATCCGGCGGTGCTCGCCAAGATGATCACGGCGATCGATCACATCAGCGGTGGTCGCGCCGACCTCGGCCTCGGTGCCGGTTGGGCCGTCGTCGAATACGACGCGTACGGAATCCCCTTCCCCGGCGTCAAGACTCGCATGGACCAGTTGGAGGAAGCCATCCAATGCGTGCGGGGGCTTCTGCACGACGACGTCACCGATTTCGACGGCGAATGGTTCAGCATGAAAGGCGCGCGCAACGAACCGCGGCCCATCCAACAGCGACTTCCCATCTGGGTCGGTGGCGGTGGAGAGAAGCGCACCCTCAACATCGCCGCGCGTTTCGCGGACGGCTGGAACGTTCCATTCATCTCGCCCGAGGCCTTCGCGCACAAGAGCGCCGTACTCACCGAGCACTGTGTTCGCGTCGGCCGGGACCCCAAGTCGGTGAAGCGCACCGTGAACGTCGGCATCGCCTGGACCGAGGAGAGCTTGCGTGCCCAGTTCGGCATGTTGGCCGACGGTGTGCGCCCCGGAGTTCTCACCGGATCGGACGAGGAAGTAATCGACCGCATCGGCCAATACGTCGAGGCCGGTGCGGAGCAGATCAACCTCGCCCTTCGCGCTCCGTTCGATCGCGACGCCCTCGAACGGTTCGGCGCCACCCTCGCACTGAAATGACCGTCGTGCGGGTCACCGCACCCGGGCGCGTCAACCTCATCGGAGACCACACCGACTACACGGGCGGCCTCGTGTTGCCGATGGTGCTCGAGAAGCGCACCATGATGGAAGGAAGCCCCACCAACGATGGCATCGTCCGCGTGTCCTCGGCCGACGAGGCGGGCACCGCCACCTTCCCCGTGGATGTCGAGGATCTCGAAACGATCGAGCCCCGTTGGGCTCGTTACGTCGCCGGGATGGTTCGAGAACTTCGACACCTCGGAGTGCCGACGTCCGGTTTCGCGGCGGCCATCACCACCGATCTGCCCATCGGGGCCGGTCTGTCGTCAAGTGCCGCTCTCGAGATCGTCACCGGACGTTTCGTTCGCGCGCTCGTCGGCACGGACTCGATCGACGACGTGACCATGGCACTGGCCGCACAGAGAGCCGAACATCGAGCGTCCGGCGTGCCGTGCGGAATCATGGATCAACTCTGCATCGCGGTGGGTCGTCACGGGACCGCCACGTTCATCGACTGCGCCGATCTGTCGACGAGCCATGTCGCTCTGCCCGACACCATCGAGGTGGACGTCAGATTCGTGGCGCATCGCACGTTGGCCGGAAGCGAGTACGCGGACCGCGTGACGGATTGCGGCGAAGTCGAACGGCTCATCGGCCCGCTTCGTCTGGCCACGATGGCCGATGCGAACACGCTCGAAGACGATCGCCTGCGTCGACGAGCACGACACGTCGTCTCGGAGAACCAACGAGTGCGGGATTCCGTGGCCGCCATCGAAGCCCGAGACATGGTCGAGTTCGGCCGGCTGATGACCGCGTCCCACCGCTCGTTGGCCACCGACTACGAGACGTCCACCCCCGCCATGGACGATGCCGTCGATCGTCTGCTCACGGAGCCCGGTGTCCTCGGGGCCCGCATGACGGGAGGCGGATTCGGCGGCTGCGTGGTGGCGATTCGTCGGCGAGCGTGAGGCTCAGTCCAACAGTCGACGCTTCTCGCGTTCGAACTCTTCCTGACTGATCGTTCCGCGATCTCGCAGCCCCTCGAGCTTCTCCAGTTGGGTCGCGACGTCGTTGACCGCGCGCGCTCCGCCGGCGCGATGACCGTTCTCCTCGATCTGGGCGTGAATGAGACGTTGCACTTCGTCGGGCTTGCGCACGTCGGAGAACCGCTGTTGGCCGTCCTCGCCACCGGACTCGATCAACAGGTCTCCGGCACGAATCAACTTCTCGAAGATGCTCTGCTGGAAGTTGATGTTGTTCACCCGCTCCAACGGAATGGCGATGCCCTGTTTGGCGAACACCCCACTCCGATAGATGAGTCGATCCGTGGTGACCACGAAGTGCGTACTGCGCCACTGCAACCAACGGACGCCGAGCCACAACGTGGCGTACAGAGCCCCGATGCCGGTGACCCAGTGCAAGATGGTGCCCAAATCGCCGGACACTCGCGCCAACGACAAAAGCCACAGGGCCACGGTCAACACGGTGGCACCCCCGGGCTGAGCGAAATGCCACCAGTGGGGCTTCAGGTCGACGCTGACGATCTCGCCCTCGAACAACAACTTCTCCGGGAACGCGGGGTTCAGGATCGACGGTTTACGGTGATGTTCTGGCCCGTGTTCCATGACCCGAGAGTAGTGCCACATCCTGCGCCTACGATGGCGAGGTGCCCGACCGACCCGATGTTCAGCCTTTCGACGAGTCGAACGTCGTCGAGCGCGAAACAACGGTGGCCGATCTCCTCGACGACCTCGACCGACACCAACGTCGGGCCGTCACCTCCGACGCGCCGTTGTTGGCCATCATCGCCGGTGCCGGATCGGGCAAGACTCGCGTGCTCACGCGTCGAGTGGCGCACCAGTGCCTGACGGGATCCGCCGAACCATCCCATGTCGCCGTGCTCACCTTCACCCGCCAGGCGGCATCGGAACTTCATCGTCGTTTGCGCGCCCTCGGCACCGGCGACGGACTCATTGCGGGCACCTTCCACTCCGTGGCGCTCTCCATGTTGCGCCAGTACTGGGACCAGCAAGGTCGGTCGCACCCCACGGTGGTGTCCGATCGTCGACGTCTCATCGGTGAAGTCATCGGCCCCAAACACGGCACCAGCATCGCCGCCCTCTCGTCCGACATCGACTGGGCCCGGGCCCGCAATGTGGAAGCCGCGCGGTACTCCACCGCCGTCGTGAACGCCGGTCGTCGCAGCCTGTCGCCGGCCGCCGACGTGGCCCGCGTGATGGCCGACCTCGAGAAGCTCAAGGCCAAGCGTGGCGTCATCGATCTCGACGATTTGCTGTCGACCACCATTCATCTCATGCGCAACGACGAGAAGTTCGCTTCCATCGCCCGTTGGCGTATTCGACACTTGTTCGTCGACGAGGCCCAAGATCTCAACCCACTCCAGTTGGAAGTGTTGGAACTGTGGCGCGGTGACCGCGACCAACTCACCCTGGTCGGCGACCCGTCCCAATCGATTTACGGCTTCAACGGAAGCGACCCCACCATCCTCACGAACCTGGAGTCGCGCTTCCCCGGCATCGAGGTCGTGCGCCTCGGCACGAACTATCGATGCACCCCGCAGGTGGTGGCGGCCGGATTGAACGCGCTCACGCACGGTGGTGCGTCCGTTCCCGATCTAGTCTCGGCCCGCCCCAATGGTTCGGCCATCCGC
>JAIXWJ010000011.1 GCA_027491335.1 Actinomycetes bacterium
AGCCAGCGCGCGGAGATGCGCGCGCGTCTCACCCAAGGGCAATACCTCGAGTGGCGTCGCCTGTGCCGTCACATCAGGTTCTATCCCGCCAAGGCGCGCGAGGAATTCTTCTCCACCGGCCGAATTTCATCGCACAACGCGGCCCCCACGGATCGTTCCCCCCAGCGGGAAAACCGATGAGCGCCGGAACCGGTCGCCACCGTGTCATCAGACTCGGGGGCGACGGCATCGGAACCACCGCTGATCCCACCCCCGCGACCGAACCAGCGAAGGAGACAACCATGACCAGCACAACGCCCAGTCGCACCAAGCGGCCCGCACCCACACCGCCGACGTCACCGACGTCATCGAGCGTCGAGGA
This sequence comes from Actinomycetes bacterium, assembly GCA_027491335.1. Taxonomy (GTDB): domain Bacteria; phylum Actinomycetota; class Acidimicrobiia; order Acidimicrobiales; family Ilumatobacteraceae; genus Casp-actino8. Next base: position 362 of record JAIXWJ010000011.1, read on the forward strand.
CACCATCCAGTTGCCCCCGTGTTGGCGCGACGTCGTCGACGCCCTGGCCGCCGGCATCGACCGACTCGTTCTCTTCGGACCTCCCGGAACCGGCAAGACCTACGCCGGCCTCACCCTCGGCAACATCGGCGGGGGCGCGCATCGACTCATCTGCAACGAGGACATGACCGCGGCCGACGTGACCGGACACTTCATGCCCACCGCCGACGGCACGTGGAAGTGGCTCGATGGCAGCGTCCTCAAGGCGTGGGAAGGAAACGGAGCCGTCGGCGGTCGCATCGTGGCCGACGAGATCGATCGCGCGTCCGGCGACGTGCTGTCGTTGTTGCTCAACATGTTCGACAACGTGGAGAGCGCATCATGGCAACACCCCGACAGCGGCGTCGTGCACCGACCCCGTCCGGGCTTCAGCGTCATCATGACCACCAACGTCGAGGACATGCGCGATCTGCCGGTGGCGTTGAAGGACCGATTCCCCGTGGCGATTCGCATTGATCAGCCGCACCCCGGCGCCCTGGCCCGACTATCCCCGTACTTGCGTGCCCCCGCCGCGGCCGCGGCGGCCGCCGACAAGGCCCGGCGATTCAGCGTTCGATCGTTCATGGCCTTCGATCGTCTGCGCGAGAGTGGCATGGACCTCGAACGCGCCGCATTCCTGATCTTTGGCAACCACTCCAAGGACGTGCTCGACGCCATCCGCGTGGATGCCGTCAGCAAGCGACCCGCGAAGAAGGCGTCATGACCGGTCGCCACATGGCGATGCCCGAGTGGCTCGAGCGCGACGATCTGCCCGCTCGTCCGTGGACCGTCGAGGAAGGTGAGGCTCGTCGCGGCGAGGCCTTCACCAACCTCATCACCCACCGCATGCGCGTGCCATTGGGTTCCGACGAGACGTCACGTTGCATTCGAGCCCACGAATTGATGCACGCCAAGGTGAGCCCGGTCGAGGTGGTGATTCCCGACTCTCACGCCCACATCGCACACGAGACCGTGGTGGTGGCCGAGGAGTTCCGGGTCAACATGCTGACCGGTTTGGCCGGGTTCCCCGTGATGACCCATCTTGCCGATGGCAGTGAGCGTCGAACCGGTGAACGCATGGCCGAGTCCCTCGACTGGAACGGCCTCGTCCACATGGTGGGCGCCACGTCCGGCACCAAGTCGTACAACGACCTGTTGGCGGGAGTGCGCAAGGTGCGACCCGAGTGGGTGCGTCCGTTGCGCAAGTTGAGCTTGGCCATCAAGCGTCACTGGCGTGGCGCCACCGACAACGAGACGAACATGGACTTCGTGACGTCCACGATCATCGTCGATGGTGTGCCCGAGGGCTGGTACTTCACCCTCGAGGTGGCCCGCATCCTTCATCGTGCGTTGCGTTCGTCGACCGAATTCGACGAGTCCAACGCCCCCGATCTGGCGAACCTCGACGACTCGAGCCCGGTCGGCGACGCGCGTTGGGGTCGACTCATCGAATTGCCGATCCAACGAACGCGTCGGGTGGATGGTCGTATCGGCCGCCGCAAGCGCCCCAGCATCATGGGCCGCAATCCGCGCCACATCGAGCGTCTTCTCACCGACCCCGAGCGACGCATCTTCGAGCGTCGTGATCGTGGCAACGGGGGCGTCGTTTTGATCGACCAGTCGGGATCCATGCGACTCACCGATGTCGACCTCTGGAAGATCATCGAAGCCGCCCCCGGCTGCGTGGTCATCGGCTACAGCCATGCACCCGGCACCGACGACAAGCCCAACATTTGGGTGATCGCCGAGCGGGGCCACGTGGCCGAACGAGTTCCCAGTGGGAATCTCGGCAACGGAGTCGACGCACCAGCTCTGCGCTTTGCTCTCCGGAAGAGGCGCACCGGCGAGCCCCTCATCTGGGTGTGCGACGGTTGCGTCACCGACGAGTTCGATCAATTCCGCGAGAATCTCACCGACGAATGCGCGACTCTCGTGGCCACCAACGGCATTCACCAAGTCCCCGACGTCGATCACGCCATCGCGGCTTTGAGCCGGGCCGGTCGTGGCGAATCCCTGCGAGCCGCCGCCATCGGACCCATCGCCACCTCCGACGCCTGGCGGTCCCGCGTGCCCTGATCCGCACACCGCCCGTCACCCTGACTCGCCATCCATCACCCCGACACACCGTCCCGCACACATCCGACAGCTTGGAGCGTTATCCCCTACATGAGCCACCACACCGAGACCCCGTCCGTCACGTTCGCCATGACCCAACCCGAGTTCCAACTCCTGGCCACCTTCATGGCACCTCTGCGATTCGAGGAGAGTCTCGGTCAGTCCGTCTGGGTGGGTAGTCGCATGGACGGTGGTCGCACCTGGACGGCCCACGCCAATGGCACCACATCGGTGGTGGAAATCGGGCCCGACCCGGCCATCACCGAGGGCGATGACGGGCTCTGGTCGTATCCCATTCCCGAGAACCTTCTCGTCACCATCGGCAAGATCTTCTTGTCGTTCGACGAAGTCATCGTCACCCTCTCGGATGACACCGCCACCATCGCCACCGACGAGATCTCCATCACCGTCGACCAGAACCCCCACGCCAAGGTTCCGGCGATCCCTCCGGCCAGCGAGTCCGTGTGTGTGGCCACCGTGGACTCCTCGAATCTGTGGATTCTTCTCTCGGCGGCGCGCATGTGGCCGGCCGGTGGCGACGGCAACGGCATGAATCCGCCCATGGTGTGCGACTTCGATCTCGAGAACAAGGTCGTGCGGTTCAGCGCGGACTGGTCGGTCATCGGGCTCGGAGTGCACCAGTTTTCGACGGTCGCCCATTTCGGTGACCTCACGCCCGGCGCGGCACTACCGCGATTCAACTTTCCTCACTCGGCGGTTCTGGAAGTTCTCCGCGACCCGGTTTCGGCGCACCGCATGAGCTCGGTCACCATTCACGCCACCACTTCCGGCGAAGGTTTCATCCTGCTCGAGGGCGAAAACTGGAAATTGCACGTTCCGGCCCTCGCGAACATCGATCACTGGGGCCACGACCTCGACACTGTCATCGGTGGCATCGACTACGAGTGGGCCAACAGCACTCTGGTGCACGTGCTCAGCCCGGAGTTGATTCACGGGGTGATCGAACTGCGGGCACTCCCCAGCGGCGATCGCACGGGGCCCTTCAAGTACCGCGTCAGTTACGAGGTGATGGACGACGTCGTTCCCACCATCGATCTGTACAACGAACTGAACTCCCTGAACGAGGGCACGGCGGGGTGTCGACTGGTGGTCGAGGGCAATCGCGTGGTGGCGATGTCCGATCTCACCCAGGAGAACTACGAACAACTCGAAAGCCACGTGAGCGCGTTCGCACGAAACGTCTCGGGATTGTCACCTCTCCTCGGTGCGCTCAACGGCCACCGTTGAACGCACCGAGTTCATCGAAACATCTCCTGTGCGTTCACCCAACATCACTTCGAGTTCACTCGCATGAATCATGGTCGGCGTGGCGAAATACTCGCTGGACGAACTCACGAGGTGGAACATGAGCACACGACGTCATCGAGCACGCATATTCGGGGGCTTGATCGCCCTCGGTATGGGATCCATGCTCATCACGACCGGCACGATCGCCAACGCGGCGCCCCCGCTCGCCGCGGGCGGACTGCAACTGGTACCCGTCGGGACCTACGACGGCGGTGGGTACGGACGAGCCGAGATCGTCGCCTTCGACGCCGCCTCGGAGCGCATGTTCATCAACAACGGCACGCAGAACCGCATCGACATCGTGTCGATCGCCGATCCGACCACCCCGACGCTGGTCAACAGCGTCGACGTGTCGAGTTACAACGGCTACACCAACAGCGTCGCGGCGGCGAACGGAATCGTCGCAGTGGCCATCGACGTGACCGCGACCGTCGCGTCGAACGGCCGTAAGACCGCCAATCCCGGGAAGATTCTTCTGCTCGACACCGATGGCACGGTGCTCAACACCCTGACCGTGGGTGTCCAGCCCGACCATCTCGGCTTCTCCCCCGACAAGACGAAGATCTTGGTGGCGGGCGAAGGTGAACCGCTGTGCGCCAACGACGACGCCTCGACGGTCGGCACCGATGAGTCGGCCGACCCCGCGTTGGCGGTCGACCCCAATGGAACCATCTCGATCATCGACGTTGCCGGTGGTGCCGCGAACGCCACCGCCACGACCCTCGACTTCTCCGCTTTCGACAAAACCGCTCTTCTCGCCGAGGGTGTTCGAGTCTTCTTCCCCAACTCCAGCGCGGCTCAGGACCTCGAGCCCGAGTACATCGCGGTGAGCCCCGACAACTCCACCGCATGGGTGACTCTTCAGGAAGCGAACGCGATCGCCATCGTGAACCTCGCGACTCCCGCCATCACCGATGTCGTCAGCCTGGGTTACAAGGACTGGGGAGCGAACACCGGCAACCTCCTCATCGACGCCAGCGATCGAGACAACGGATCGAATGCAGCAGCCCGCAACATGGTCTCGTACGCCGGAGTTCCGTTGAAGGGCATGTACATGCCCGACTCGATCGCCTCGTTCGCTCGCAACGGTCAGACCTACACCGTCACCGCCAACGAGGGAGACTCGCGCGACTGGACGTGTTACAAAGAAGAAGCCCGCATGGGCGACAGCGGTTTCAACGCCTTCTGGACCGCGACCGGTGCGGATGCCACCGCGTACAAGACGAACCTTCGTTTGTCGCGCCTGAAGACCACGACCGCATTCCCGTCCAGCTCGACGGCGCCGTCCAGCCTCTACGCATTCGGTGCGCGCTCGTTCACCATCTGGAACTCGAGTGGTCAGAGGGTGTGGGACAGCGGCTCGCAGTTCGAGGAGATCATTCAGCGCGACTTCCCCACCTGCTTCAACTCCGACGCGGACACGGGATCGAACAACTCCAACACGGCCACCCAAATGGCGGCATCCATTTGCTCGTCACGCATGGACGGCCGTTCCGATGACAAGGGCGTGGAGCCCGAAGCCATCGCCACCGGAGTCATCGGGGCACAGACGTTCGCCTTCATCGGCCTCGAGCGGGTGGGTGGCGTGATGGTGTACGACCTCAGCAACCCCACACTCCCGCAGTTCGTCACGTACAAGAATCCAGTCCTCGACGGCTCGACTGGTGCCGGCGCAACCGACGTGTCGCCCGAGGGCATGATCTTCGTCCCCGGCGCCCAAAGCCCCAACGGGGTCCCGTTGCTGTTGGTGGCCAACGAGCTGTCCGGCACCACCACCGTCTACGAGGTGCGCGTACCTTCGCCGCTGTCCCCCTCGACCGACGCTCCGTCGGCTGCCACCATCGGCGCCTTCCCGGAGCGCTCCATCGTTTCGACCTCGTCGTTGACACAGGGCGGCACGGTGGAGGCCGCCTACACCGGCTTCACTCCGTACGAAACGGTGCACCTGGTGATGGAGTCCGATCCCACCGTGTTGGCCACCGGAACCGCCAGCGCCACCGGCTCGATCACGCTCAGCGCCAACGTGCCCGGTGACGCCACGATCGGCAACCACCGCGTGTCGTTGTACGCACCGGTCAGTGGTACCGGCGTGCGCATGGCGGTGACGGTCGCCGCACCGCCGAGTTCGAACACCACCCCGACGACCCCGACGGTGAACCCGAACACGTTGCCGGCCACCGGTGCCAATGGTTCCACGAGCCTCATGGGCGTCGTGTTGCTGCTGGTCGGAGCGGGTCTCGTCTGCGTCAGGCGGCGACGGGCGGCTTGATCCGCGGTAGGACCGCCCGCTCGAGTTGATCCAGGCTCTCCTGGGCCAACTCGGGCGGGATTCCCCCCATCAACGGATGCATGGTGAGCGAGCCGAACTTCTTCGCCAAGTCCACGCACTCGTCCGGAGTCACCACCGCGTAGACACCACTGGCTTTCACATCGTCGAGGGTCTCGGTGTTGTGAACGTGCACCACCGACGACTGTCCCGGACGCTGCCACTCGCCGTAACTGCGAGCCTCGTGCATGATGTACGGAGCCAGGCGATTCCAGTCGCGCTCGGGGTCCTCGGTGACGTGAATGAAGCCGGGAGCGTTCGCCGGCAGCATCACGAAGCCCTTGAAACCGACCTTCTCGCATTCCTCGCGGTAAGCATCGGCCACCGCCGGATCGTTGTTGGCCGCGGAAAAGAAACAATGCAGGCGCGCCGCGCGACGCGCCGCCACGGGGGTGGATCCACCCATCAACAACATCGGTCCGCCGGGCGTGTGCGGAAGAGGACGTACCTTGATGCGTCGTCCATCGAGATCGAAGTACTCACCGGTCCACGCCTGACGCATGGCCGCAACGCAACGCTCCAGATCACTGAACCGGTTCTTGAACTCGAGACCGGCCATCTCGAACTCTTCCTGGCGATAGCCGGTGCCGCAGATGACGCTCATGCGTCCCTTGGCGACGAGATCCACGGTGGCCAACTGCTCGGCCAAACGGATCGGGTCGTGCATGATCACCAACGCGGCCGAGATGTTGATCCCGATTCGTTCGGTGGAGGCCGCGACGGCCGCCGCCAACGTGACCGGGGCGGGCATGAAGCCGTCGTCGGTGCCGTGATGCTCGGACAAAACCACCATGTCGAGGCCGATGCGGTCGGCCCAGCGAACCTGTTCCAGACACGCCGCGTACTGGCCCGATGCCGTCACCCCGTGGGCGGGGCTTCCCACCGGCGGGATCCGCAGGTCGTATCGCATGATCACCATGGTCATCGGGAGTCCTCCATTGCTCGACGTCGACCCCGACATCTTCACACCAGGGCCACGTCCGAGGGAACTCCGCGGGATCGTCCCCACGAAGCGTGGTGATTCGCCGGTCGACCATCGAGAAGTTCACCTCGAGTGATATTTCACCTGTTCACAAGCGTATTTGTGTGACATCCACCACATTGCGCGATCAGTCTTCATACGTTGCGCTCGCGGTCGAGAGGCCGCGAGACCCGAAGGGGAAAGAACCATGTACATAGTTGCGCTGTTCATCACGATGGCGATCCTGCTGGAGGCGGTCATGACCGTCCTGCACTCGATCCTCAAGACAATCGGCCTCGGCGACACCGTGGGCAAGCTCCCGATCATTGGAGCCAACCTGACCCTCATCATCTCCATCCTCATGGTCTGGCTGCTCGGCGACTGGGGTCATGTCCTCAGCGGCTGGGGCTGGGAGCATGAGGACGACTGGGTGAACGTGATCGCCAATGGCGCCATCATCGCCGGCATGATCCCGCTCAAGGACGCCGTGTTCGGTGCCATTCAGAAGGGTCTGCGGGCCTAACGGCCAACAGCCCAAAAGTTTCAACACCTCGACGAACGGGGGTCGGCCCAACGGGCCGGCCCCCGTTTCGCGTTTTGGGGCATGTGTTGTCGAGAGTCGCTTTGTCGAGAGTCGTGTCGTCGAGCGTTCAGACGACGCGACAGATTTGGCCCCTGCGGGGGTCCACCGAGCCCGACGACATCTGGTCGAACAGACCCTTCACGTCACCCGATCCCGCGGTCGACGCGAATTCCAACCACTCGTCGCTCCACCGCGCGAACTCCCGCCACGCTTCTCCCACTCGAGCGTCCAATCCCGCCTTGCCCCATTGCTTGCTGCGTAGAGCGATCTGCGACGGAGCGAAGAAGAACTCGGGCTTCGGTCCCGCCAACGGCGACCGATCCTCATCGGACTCCACGTTCCAGTGAGTGCCCCCCACGACCATGCTGTACAGAAGCTCGTTGTCGTAGCGCCCATGCACCCCACGATTCACCGCGCGATCGCCGGCGATGTCGACGTACACCGCCGGGCCATCGGGCAACGTCGCTTCCTGGCCGTACGTGACGACCCGGTCGTAGCAACCCAGACCCTCCACGAACGCACGATTCGACGGCGATGTCAGTCCGACCACGGTCACTCCGGTGCGTCGCTTCATCAGAAACGCGGCGCCGATCGACGTCTTGCTCGATGCACTCGAGATGACCGCCACCGAGGCTCCGAAGAACTCGGGGCGATCGGTTCCCTCGCTGGCGATGAAGTCGTCGATCATGAACGACGTCATGAACAAGGGCCACAGCACCATCTGATGGTTCTCCAACTCGCCGAGGAACGCCTCATCCCTGTCCACCATCACGTAACGGTTGTACGCCGTGGCCATGGGCGCACGGTGTGCCGCGATGTCGATGAAACCAGTGTTATCGACCTTCCCCGGCGTCATCACCAAGGTGTTCGCCATCGGCAGATAGCCGTACACCCGAGTGCCCACCGGAACCTCATCACAGTGACTCTCGGTGGCGAGCGCGAACCCCCACACGGGCACCCGTCCCCACGCTCGTCCATCATCGAATTCATCTCCCAACGGCACGGGGAAGAAATCCCAGTAGCGCATGGCCTCCCCGAAAACCGCATAGGTGATGTTGTTGGATGTCAGCGCGAAGTTCTCCACCGCGAAGCGCACCTGACCCAGAGCCAACGAAACCTCGGGCCTCACGGCCACGCGGCTGGTCGCCACGTCATTGCGAACCACTTCGATGACGGTTTCCATGTTTCTCCCTTGTTCGAATTCTCCGCCGATGTTCGGAACCCTGCGTCAGGCCCGACGCTCGCGAGCCGCGGGCATCCAATTCGGACCCGCGGTTTCGTCGATTCTCTTCAACAATCTCTCCCCGATCGGCTCGACCAGGTTCAAGAACCGCATGGTCTCCGATTCGCCCAGAGCTTTCCACGCTCGCGCGCTCAACTCGTTCGTGCGTTCCTCGATCAAGTCACGAACGGCCAACCCGGCGGCGTTCACCGTTCCACCCTCGGCGAGACCTCTGCTCTCGAGGTCCGTGAACGCCTCGGTCAATGCGGCCTCGTCGGCGCCTCGGCTTTGCGCGATCCATCCGCCGTAGTTGAGGTGGGCATCGTGCAGAATCCCCGCCTGCACTCGCGAGATGTCCTCACTGGCCAGGATGGCGAAGTGCGTGTCCCCGCGCCACTCACGAATGCAATTGACGGCGAGCCACGCCGACACCAATGCGTCATCGGCACGTGGAGCCTGTCGATGCGCGGCGAAGCACACCCGACCAGCCTCGGGAAGTTCGTCGACCACGGCCCACAATGCCGAGCCCATGTCGGCCAACTCGTCGACGATCTCCGGAACATAACGACGAAGACCCTCGCCCACCGCCGCGTTACGGGCGTCGAAGATGCGTTCCCACGTGGTGTGAGCTAGCGCGGTCTCGATGGCGAATTTCAAGAATCCGGGGTGAATGGAATAGAAGGCTGCGGCCACCGGCTGCGGTCCGGCCGGCAGCAACGGAGCCGCACGACTGGCCGCGTAGTAACCCAGTCCGTTGGGCACTCCGAGCTCGGTGTACAACTCGATGGCTCGCGGATCCCAATAGATCCAGCCGACCAAGCGATGCGACGCGAAGGACGCTCGCGCCGTCAGTTCCGTCCAGTTCGTCACGCCGACCCCTCCTCATTCATCTTCTTCTGACACTACTACTGACAGTTATAGTGGACGATTATGGCACCTCGCAGAATCTCCGGCTTCGTCGTCCTGGCTTCGATCGGCTCGCTCCTGATGTCCTGTTCGTCGGAATCGAAGACAACGACGACGATCAACGTCGAGGACCCCGCCACGACCGTACCCGCCGATGCCACGAGCGACACGACGGTCTCGCCCGACTCCGCCACTCCCGACACCGTCGCTCCCGTCGAGTTCCCGATGGTGCGCGGTAGCCGGTACTGCGAGTTGTTGTTCCTTCGCGCCACCGAGGCCGGAATTCAGGCGACCGTCTACGGCACCCAAGGATTGAGCTACTGCCCCCAAGCGGACTGGGACGCCATCGACACCGCGCCGCTGGCCGGCGAGATGGGGGCTTTGTTCGTGATACGCAACGGTCCTCGCGTGTGGTTGGTCGACGCGGTCCAGAAGAACGATGTCGAGGCGTCCGAGCGTCGCATCTTCGGAGAACTGGAGATGAACCGTCTCGCCACCGTCGACATCACCGACCCCAGCAACGTGGGCCGTCCGTACACCTGGCAGGAAGTCGACCGTCGCACGGTCTTCACGTTCGACGCCGGATCGACCGAGTTCTTTCTCACCGACGCCGACGGCAACCGCTACGTGATGCAAGCGTTCAGCCAACAAGTCGATCCCTCGATGAGCGAAGAATCATTGACCGGATTGGGCGATCGACTCACGTTGCCCGAGGGTTGGACCTATTCCGTCGAGACCATCGACGAGGATCTCGTCATCGAGACCATGGTCACCCCGGCTCGCGTGCTTCAGGACGAGTTCATGAACAGCTATTCGTGGATTCCTTCGCGGTGACCAGCACCCGTTGACCCCAATTTCTCCACGAGTGACCGTTGTCGTGTAGGTAACTTGTCGCGCATGATTCGCCACGTTGTTCGCACCGCACTCGTCGCTTCTCTCGTCATCTCATCGGCGTGTGGTGGCGATTCTCCCGGCGACCGGCCCGCAACGTCATCGCCGACGTCGTCGACGACCCCGGATACAACTCACACCCCCACGAGCACGAGCACCGCACCCGCCACGACAGTTACAACCACGACGACCACGACGAACTTGCCGACGACGACCATCAAGAATCAAAGCGCGTCGAATTCACCCCGCACCACCACCACGACCACCACCACCGTGGCCGAATTGCCGAGCGGAATTGAGGTTTCCCCCACCATGAATCAGGTTCTGATCCTGAGTACCGGACCCGGACGCTTGCTCCTGGGAGCGATCACCGAGATCAGCGGAAGCGGTCTGACCGTCGACACCTCCGACTGCGGCGCGACCATGCCGTCGGGCAATGTGTGCGTGGTGCGCTTCAACTCCGCGGGCGTTCCCTCGGGGACCATCTCGGCCCGTCTCCGCGTCGAATCCAATGCCCCGACGTCACCGGACATCGTGAACGTCACGGTCGTCGTTCCGTAACCGACAACACTGTGTGGAGCTAAAGGGAATTGAACCCTTGACCTCTTCCATGCCATGGAAGCGCTCTGCCAACTGAGCTATAGCCCCGAAATGGGATGACAGAACGATACCGCCCCCGCGCCCACTCCCCAAACGCGCGTCAGTCGTTCGTGAGCGCTTTCCAATCCACGCGTGGCGCGTCCTTGTACAGGCGCTCGATCTCGTAGAACTGGCGCATCTCCTCCAGGAACACGTGCACGACCACGTCGCCGTAATCCAAAAGAACCCATTGCTGCTCACGATGGCCCTCGGTTCGGCCGGGCGAACGCCCGCAGACGGCCTTCACCTGCTCTTCGATCTCGTCGGCGATGGCCCGTACGAGCCGCCGGTTCGAGGCCCCCGTGACCACGAACAGCTCGGTGATGGTCAGAACCTGACCGACCTCCAACACGATGGTCTCCGTGCCTTGTTTGTCGTCGGCCGCTCGAGCCGCCACCAGAGCCAATTCGATGCTGGCGTCACGGCCGGAGGATGTGTTCGAAGTCATGAGGGATTCGTCTCTGTCGGGGAGGGCGCAACGGTGTCGACCGCCAGATCCTCGGGGTCGATGCTCGGATCGGGTCGCGAGCCGTTCTGCAAGAAGTCGATGAAGTTGCGTCCGAGCACGATCTGCACGTCGATCCCCTCGACGCGCTCGCTCGCCGGCTCGAAAACGATGTCGCCGAACAGCGTCGTGAGGGGCTCGGACATGGCCCGCTCCATTTCGTCGCTGTAGTAGATGGTCGTCGTTTCGGGCACCTCGGCGTCCACCGATCGCACCAAGATCACGTTCGTTCCCATGTACAGAAGTCGGAACGTGGCTTCTTGAATGACCGTGGAGTCCGGGAAGGGACTATCGATCTGCACGCTGAGCGTGGGGTACACCGGCACCATCGCGCTCGGTGCGGCGCTGGCCATGACCATCACCACTTCGCCGAGGTTGTAGCCGTACACGTCGATGTCGAGGGGATTCTTCTCGGCATCGGAGATTCGTTGCCCACCGACCTGCCACACGCGAATGGGACCCGCCAACAATGCCGACATGAACGTGGGCACGTCGGCCGGAGTCTGGGCGCCGACGTCGGGAACGACCGCCGCGGGCACGGCTCCGAGCGCGCCAGCACCGACCGCCGTGGCGATGGCATCCCACGTGGCCTTCACGGATGCGAACCGAGTGTCCTCGAACTTGTCGGCATCACGAGCCGCCAACACCGCGGTGGCGTCGATCGGCGTGAACGTGTTCGGCCCGGCCACCCCCACCACACGAGTGGAGTCGCCGTCTGTGTCGGTCACGTCGGACGCGTAGGTGGGCGTGACCGTGCCGGCGCGAGCGATCAGTTCGGCGGTTCCATCCACACCGTTCACCGCGACCAGATCGATCTGACTGTTCGTCATGTCCTCGACGGCCTTTTTCAGCGCATCGGCACCATCGCTTCCGTACACATCGGCCAAACGCTTGGGTTCACCGTCGGGTTGACCGCCCACGGATGCTCCGACCGGCAGCAACATCACCGTGCCACCGGCCCCGTTCGGCGCCAGCGCCACGACCGCCAGCGAGGCCAGGAAGTTCTGCTCGTCGGTGACACCGATGACCGCGGTCGGAGTGGTGGGCAACGTGCGCGACGGAAGTGTGACGACCTCTTGGGCGGCTTTGGAGTCGCGCACCGCGCGCCACGCGACGATCACCGACACCGGCAACAGCAACAACACCACCAACGACGATGCCAACACCACGATGGTGCGCTTGCGACGAATCTCGGCCAGCGACGTCATGACGGCGAACCCGCCAGCGAACCGTAGAGCGCTCGCTCACGAATGACCTCGAGCACCGGTGGCGTGACGAGGTAATCCAACGGACGCCCGTCGACGAATCGCGAGCGAAGATCGGTGCTCGACACCTCGAGGCGCGGAACCTCGACGCGGACCCATTCGATGCCGTCGGGAAGAACGACCGGCGCACCGGGCCGATCCACCACCACGATTCGCGACCGACTCAACACATCTTCGAACCGTTCCCAGGTGGGCAATCCGGCCGCGGCATCGTCGCCCACGATCGTGAAGAGTTCAGCTCCGGGAAACTCCTCGCTCAGGGCTGTCAGGGTGTCGGCGGTGTAGCTCGGTCCCCCGCGATCGATTTCGATGCGTCCCGCCATCAGGCCGGGCACACCGCGAACCGCGGCGTCGACCATGGCCAGACGGTCCTCGGAAGGCGTGATCTGCCGCTGACCCAACTTCTGCCATGGGACGTTGGCGACCATCAAGATGACCCGATCGAGGTCGAGGGCATGCATCACATTGACCGCAGTGACCAGATGACCCACATGGGGCGGGTCGAAGGTGCCCCCGAACAGCCCGATACGCAGGGCTTTTCCAGTCGACTGAGGGGCGTGGGACACGGACACTGCGGGCAGTCTATGGGGGGCTGTGGCCGACCTACCCGCCACGAACCGGTCCGCGACGACCACCCAACGGGCCTCCCCAGAATTCTCAAGATTTCCTCAAGTTGGCCCCAAATCCTCCCGAAACATCACACACGGACCGACAACCCCGTCGTTCCCACATCAGCGAAGGAATTCGGTGATGCATACCCCCAGACAAGTTGATAACTTATTGGTCTCCCTTTCGGACCCCCCAGGCCCGAAACATCGGTCCCCCGGCCCGATCATCACGGAGCCAAGCCGATAACCCCCACAACCCACTTCTTTCCTGCGCCCTCGCGTCCTCTTTCGAGAACAGACGTGTGACGTCAGGCGGGAAGATTTCGAGCCGCAGAACAGTTGAGAAGAAGAACAATGAATGATTCCATCGGTATCTACCTGAACGACATCGGCAAGGTTCCCTTGCTCACCGCCGAAGACGAGCGGGTTCTGTCGCGCGCCATCGAAAAGGGACGCGAGGCTGCCGCCAAGTTGGCCGCCGGCGAGAAGACCGCCGCCGTGAAGCGCGACATCCGCGAAGCCGCCAAGGCCAAGGATCGCTTCATCCGTGCGAACCTTCGCTTGGTGGTCTCCATCGCGCGTCGCTACCCGCTCCCCCAGGGCATGGATCTGCTCGACCTCATCCAAGAGGGCAACCTCGGCCTCGAGCACGCGGTCGACAAGTTCGACTGGCGTCGTGGGTTCAAGTTCTCGACATACGCCACGTTCTGGATCCGTCAGGCCATCGGTCGTGCGCTCGACCAGAAGGCCAGCCTCATCCGCATCCCCGGAGACCGCTCGGCCAGCCTTCGTGCGGCTCTGCGTCAGGCCAGCGGCGACGGCGAGACCCTCGACATGACCAACGCCGAACTGCACCGTCTCACCACCCCGGTGTCGCTCGACAAGACCATCGGTGACGACGGCGATGCCACCCTCGGCGACCTCATGGCCAACGGTGACCCCACCCCCGAGGACCACATCATCGCTCAGGGCGAAACCGATCAGCTGAACCAGTTGCTCGACACCCTCGACGCTCGCGCCCGTTACGCCGTGGAGGCCCGCTTCGGTCTCATCGACGGAGAGCGCAAGAGCTTCCGTGAAGTGGGCGAGAAGTTGGGCGTCACCGCCGAAGCCGCCCGCCGCCTGGTGTCGCGCGCCGTCGCTGGTTTGAAGGAAGAAGCCGAAGACATCTTCGTCGCCTGATTCGTCGCCCGTTTCAGAGTCACCCGCCAAAAACGACCCGATGGCTTTTCGCCTCGGGTCGTTAGGCTTTTTTCATGGCCTCCGCCTGGACCCCAACATCGTGGCAATCGTTTCCCGCCGTGCAGCAGCCCAAGTGGCCCGATCAAGGTGAGCTCGATCGCGCTCTGAAGCAGATCGCCTCTTATCCCCCGTTGGTGTTCGCCGGCGAGGCTCGTTCGTTGCAGGCCGGCCTGGCCCAAGTGTGCGCCGGCAACGCCTTCTTGTTGCAGGCCGGCGACTGCGCCGAAAGCTTCGACGACTTCTCCGCCAACAACATCCGCGAGAAGCTGCGCGTGATCCTGCAGATGGCCGTGGTGCTCACCTACAGCCTCGGCGTTCCCACCATCAAGGTCGGACGCATGGCCGGCCAGTTCGCCAAGCCGCGCAGCAGCGACACCGAGAAGATTGGCGATCTCGAGATTCCGTCGTTCCGCGGCCACATCGTGAACGACCCCGCCCCCACCGAGGGCGCCCGAATCCCCGACCCGGATCGTCTGGTGCAGGCGTACCACCAGTCGGCCTCCACCTTGAACCTCGTGCGCGCGTTCGTGAAGGGCGGCTTCGCCGACTTGTCGCGAGTGCATGCCTGGACCCAAGAGTTCGTGGGATCCAGCCCCGAAGGTCAGCGTTACGAACAATTGGCCACCGAGATCGAGCGCGCATTGCGTTTCATGCGCGCGTGCGGAGTCGACACCGAGAACACCGCCACGTTGCACGAAGCCGACGTGTACACCAGCCACGAAGCCTTGTTGTTGGGCTACGAGGAGGCGCTCACGCGCCAGGACTCGCTGACGGGCCAGTGGTACGACTGCTCGGCGCACATGCTCTGGATCGGCGAGCGCACCCGTCAGCTCGACGGCGCGCACATCGAGTTCCTCCGCGGTGTGGGCAACCCCCTCGGGTGCAAGATCGGTCCGTCCACCACCGTCGACTTCGTCCTCGAGTTGTGCCAGGCCCTCAACCCGGCGCGCGTGCCCGGTCGACTCACGTTGATCAGTCGCATGGGTGCCGACAAGGTCGAGGATGCGCTGCGTCCGTTGCTGCGCGCGGTCCGCGACGCCGGTCATCCGGTGGTGTGGGCCTGTGATCCGATGCACGGAAACACCTTCACGTCCGTTGGTGGCCGCAAGACCCGTCACTTCGACGACATCATCCGCGAGATCGCCGGCTTCGTGAACGCCCACCGTCTGGAGGGCACGTGGCCCGGCGGAATTCATGTCGAGCTCACCGGCGACAACGTCACCGAATGTCTCGGTGGCGCCGACGATCTCACCGACGCCGATCTGGACCACCGCTACCAGACGGTCTGTGACCCGCGCCTGAACGC
>JAIXWJ010000071.1 GCA_027491335.1 Actinomycetes bacterium
CGATGGCCAGTGGACTCTGGTCGGTGACCCCACCGAAGGCGCCCTCAACGTGCTCGCCGCCAAGGGCGGCATCGACGTCGAGGACGAGCGTCGTCAACATCCCCGTTTGGCCGAGGTGCCCTTCGATTCCGCGTTGAAGATGATGGCCACCGTCCACGAGATCCCCGATGGAAACGGCGCCACCCACATTCAGATGTTCGTGAAGGGCGCCCCGGACGTGGTGCTGGCACGTAGCGTCTCGGCTCTCGACGAAACCGGCGGAGCGGCGCCCATCGACCGGGTTCGCTCGGCGATTCTGGCTCACAACGACGAACTGGCCACTTCCGGCATGCGCGTGCTCGCCGTGGCCCAACGCGAGTTCACCGTCGAGGCGTGGGACGAGTTCACCTCGTCCGGCGCCGATCCGGTCAGCCTCATCGACGGCCTCACCTTGCTCGCCATGGTCGGAATCGTCGATCCCCCGCGACCCGAGGCCCGTCAGGCCATCGCCGAGGCCCGCGAGGCCGGCATCAAGGTGAAGATGATCACCGGTGACCACGGCCTCACCGCCGCCGCCATCGGTGAACAACTGAACCTGGCCGAGGGTCAGATTCACGCGGTCACGGGTCAACAGCTCGACCAGATGAGCGAGGAAGAACTGGATCGTCGCATCGACGACATCGCGGTGTTCGCTCGTGTGGCACCCGAGCACAAGATGCGTTTGGTCGCGGCTTTGCAGAAGCGGGGCAACGTGGTGGCCATGACCGGCGACGGCGTGAACGACGCACCGGCGCTGAAGAAGGCCGACATGGGCATCGCCATGGGCATCACCGGTACGGAGGTGACGAAGGAAGCCGCCACCATGGTGCTCACCGACGACAACTTCGCCACCATCGTCGGAGCCGTGAAGCGCGGACGCACGATCTACGACAACATCGTGAAGTTCGTGCGCTTCCAGTTGAGCACCACCATCGGCTTCGCCCTGTTGTTCCTGGCGGCGTCGTTGCTCGACATCGCCAAGGGCAAACCCTTCGCCGCCATCGCCATCTTGTGGGTGAACATCATCATGGACGGCCCTCCGGCCATGGCACTCGGGTTGGACGAGCCCGAGGCCGACGTCATGCGACGACAGCCCCGCCCCATGGAGGAGAAGATCCTGACGGTCCATCGTTGGCGGGCCATTCTCATCTCCAGTGTCCTCATGGCGATCGGCACACTGGCCGTGTTGCAGTGGGCGCCCGGCGAGGAGCCCTATGCCGGTGTGGCCACCGTGGCCGGCACGATGGCGTTCAACACCTTCGTGCTGTTCCAGTTCTTCAACATCCTGAACAGTCGTAGCGACACCCTCTCGGTGTTCCGAGCCGCGACCCTCCACAACAGTCGTCTGTGGATGGCACTGGCCGCGGTGATCGCGCTTCAGGTGGGCGTGACCCACGTCGGCCCGATGCAGCGACTGTTCGACACCACGTCGATCTCCGGCGTGCAGTGGCTGATCGCGATCGCCATCGCCTCGTCGGTTCTCTGGGTCGAGGAAATCCACAAGCTCATCATCAGAAAGAGGAAAGCATCATGAAGTGCCCCACCTGCACCGAAACCGACCTCGTCATGACCGATCGGCAAGGCGTGGAGATCGACTACTGCCCCAAGTGCCGTGGCGTGTGGCTCGATCGAGGAGAACTGGACAAGATCATCGAGCGCTCCTCGCAGCCGGCACCAACGTCGCGTCGTGACGACGACGACTGGGATGACGACGACAAGTACAAGTACCAGTACGGCAAGAAGAAGAGCAAGACCAAGAGCATCTTCGGCGAGATATTCGACTTCTGATTCCGCCGCACCCCCGGACCACGACCCACGTCACCGTTTCATCAAGAGGAGCCATGTTCAAGAACACCCTGAAGACAACAGTTCTGCTCGCCGGCCTCGGCGGCTTGATCGTCGCGGTCGCGGCGATGCTCGGCGGAGGAAGCAGCGGGGCGGTGATGATCGGACTGGTCATCGCTCTCGTGATGGTGGGTGGCAGCTACTGGTTCAGTGATCGACTGGCGCTTCGTTCGGCCCAAGCGGTCGTCATCACCGAGGCCGACGCGCCCGAGTTCTACCGAATGGTTCAGTCGCTCGCGACACGGGCCAACATGCCCATGCCTCGCGTGGCCATTTCACCGAGCGAACAACCCAACGCCTTCGCCACCGGACGTGGTCCGCGCAACGCGGTGGTGTGTGCCACCCAGGGCCTGTTGCGTTCGATGCCCCACGACGAACTCGAGGGCGTGATGGCGCACGAGTTGATGCACGTGCGCAACCGCGACATCCTCATCGGCTCGGTGGCGGCCGCCGTGGCCACCGCGATCTCGGCGATCGCGCAGATGGCCTACTTCGCCGCGCTGTTCGGCGGAGGCCGTGACGACGAGGATCGTCCGAACCCCATCGCATTGCTGCTCATCTCCATGCTCGCCCCCATCTCGGCGTCGCTCATTCAGATGGCCATCAGTCGTAGTCGCGAGTTCGAGGCCGATCGATCGGCGGCCGAACTTCTGGGAACGGGCGTGCCTCTGGCGCGAGCCCTCGAGCGCATCGAGACCATGGCCCAGCGCATTCCAATGAACGTGGCACCGGCCCAGGCGCAGGCGTACATCCACAATCCGCTGGCCGAGTTCCGCGGTCGTCGTCAGGGCGGCGTGAACATGTCGCGTCTGTTCTCGACGCACCCCAGCACCGACGAGCGAATTCGCCGACTGCTCAGCCTCTGACGATCACTTGATGGCGGTGGGGGCCACGGGGCCACCCACCGCGCGAGTGAACGGCAATGGCGTGGCGGTGAGCAAGAAGTCGTACTGACCATCGGCCGCGCAATCGGCGGCCAATTCGTCGAGAGCCCAGTTCTGACCCTGGGTCAGGCCGATGTCGCGGATGTTGATCATGTGCACGGGCAACATGGCCGCCGGATCCTCGGGCGGATAGCACTCGAACACGATGGTGTCCGTGGCCACGATGGCGACATCGTGATCGCGAACCCACTCGATGCTCTTCTGACCGAGACCCGGTGTCGGGTACGAATAATGCACCTTGTCGCCCACGCGCAGCCAGTGCTGATGGCCGGTGCGCACGCACACGATGTCGCCGGGCATCACCGTGATTCCACCGAGTGCCGCGGCCTTGTCCAGATCGTCGCCGCCGATGGCGTAAGCGTCGTCGAAGAAGTCGACGCCGTGCAAACGTGCGATGTCGAGCAGGATTCCACGCGACACGACCGGCCCCACCTTCTCGATTCCCAACTCGGTGCTGCCGGTTTCGTCGGTGGTGGTGTCGGAGAGACCGTTGTACAACAGTCCGTCGTAACCGACGTGCGCCAATGAGTCCAGATGCGTCGAGGCCTGCACGCCCATGGTCACCGCATCGTCGCTGGACGTGAAGTCACCCGGGTCTCCGGACATCGAATGATTCAGGGAGATCATCTTGCGTTCGGGATTCACCCGACCCGGGATGAATCCCAACTGCGGACCGTCCTCGTCGAAGGGATACGTGAGCGAGAACACCTTGCCCTGACGGGCGGCGGCCATTCCGCGCGCCACCGCCGCGGCGTCGATCAGGTTCAACGTTCCGCGTCGATCGTCGGTGCCCCAGCGTCCCCAGTTGGACACGCGGGCCGCCATCTCGCGCAAGTAGTCGGGCATCGTCATGTCGTGTCCTCCTCGTCAGCCGTACACCAACTCGGCCATCGTGCGAAGAGTGTCGGGCGAACCACCGATGATCAACGTGGTCACCTTGCTCTCCTTCCACGCGGCGAGATCGTCACGAATCTTGGCCGCCGGCCCCACCAGGCAGATCTCGTCCACCATTTCCTTGGGCACCGCGGCGATGGCTTCTTCCTGCTTGCCGTTCAGGAACAGGTTCTGAATCTTGTCGACGGCTTCCTCGTAACCGAGACGGCGGAACACGTCGGCATGGAAGTTCATCTCCTGGGCACCCATGCCTCCGACGTACAACGCGATCGTCGGTCGGGCCCGGTTGTAGGCGGCCTCGATGTCGTCGTCGATGAAGGTGGTGGCCATGGCAAGAATCTCGAAGTCTTCCGGGGTGCGACGCGCGCCGGGGCGAGCGAAGCCCTCGGCCAAATGCTGGGCGTACATGCCCTCGTGACGCGGCGCGTAGAAGATCGGGTACCAACCATCGGCGATCTCGGCCGCCATGGCCACGTTCTTCGGACCTTCGGCCCCCAAGAAGATGGGCAAGTCCGCGCGCACGGGATGCGTCATCACGTTGAGCGCCTTGCCCAGACCCATGCCGTCACGGGCAGGAATCGGATACTCCGGCCCGGCGTTGGTGAGGCGCTCCTCGCGCTTCAGGATCTTGCGAATGATGTCGACGTACTCGCGGGTGCGCGCCAGCGGCTTGTTGAAACGCTGCCCGTACCAACCCTCGACCACTTGCGGACCGCTCACCCCGAGCCCCAGGCAGAACCGACCTCCGGAGAGATGGTCCATGGTGATGGCCGCCATCGCGGTGGCCGTCGGCGTGCGCGCCGAGATCTGCACGATGTTGGTGGCCAACCGAAGCTTGGTGGTGCCGGCACCCCACCATGCCAAGGGCGAGATGGCATCGCTTCCCCACGATTCGGCGGTGAAGACCGAGTCGTACCCGAGGGCCTCGATCATGGTGAGGGTCTCGGGAATCCCGACCGGCATCGAACGTCCCCAGTAACCGATGTGCCAGCCGAGTTTCAGATCCTTCGTCATGAAAATTTGACCCTAGTTGGCAAGGGCAATTCGGGTGGTCTTCTGCTAGAACCGAAAGGAACCAAACCCGGGGGTCAGGATGGAAATCGGATACACCGAAGAGCAGGACGCCATGCGCTCGGAGCTGCGTGGCTACTACGAGAAACTGCTGGACGAGGCCACCGTGGCCGAACTCAACAACAGCCACGGCATCGGCAAGGGACCGCGTCGCGTGTGGAAGCAAATGTGCGCCGACGGTTGGGCGGGAATCGGCTGGCCCAAGGAGTTCGGCGGCCAGGGGCGTAGCGCCATCGAGCAGTTCATCTTCTTCGACGAGTCCATGCGCGCCGGTGCTCCCGTGCCCATGCTCAGCATCAACACCGTCGGCCCGACCATCATGAACTTCGGCACCGACCAGCAGAAGGAGTTCTTCCTTCCCAAGATCCTGGCCGGCGACATCCACTTCTGCATCGGTTACAGCGAGCCCAACGCCGGCACCGACCTGGCCTCGCTCCAGACCCGCGCCGTGCGCGACGGCGACGTGTACGTCGTCAACGGTCAGAAGATGTGGACCTCGCTCTCGAGCGACGCCGATTACTGCTGGCTCGCCGTGCGAACCGATGCCGACGCCGCCAAGCACAAGGGCATCAGCATCCTGATCATGCCCATGAACACGCCGGGCATCACGTTGCAGAAGTTGAACCTCATCGGTGAGCACGACATCAACGCGATGTTCCTCGACGATGTTCGTATCCCGGTCGAGAACTGCGTCGGTGGCGAGAACAAGGGTTGGACCCTCATCACCAATCAGCTCAACCACGAGCGAGTCACCTTGTGTTCCACCGGTGTCGTCGAGCGAGCGTTGGCCGACACGTTGGAATGGGCCAAGAAGACCAACCTTCCCGACGGCCGTCGCGTCGCCGATCAGGAATGGGTGCAGTTGAACTTCGCCCGCGTTCACTCCAAGCTCGACGTGTTGCGTCTCATGAACTGGCAGTCCGCCTGGGAGGCCACGCAGGGCAAGCTGGACGTCGGACATTGCTCGTCCATCAAGGTGTACGGCACCGAGTTCTACCTCGAGGCCTTCCGTCTGTTGTTCGAGATCCTCGGTCCTCCGGGGTATCTGAAGCAAGGAACGCCGGGGTCGGTGCTCCGAGCCCGTTTGGAGAGCCTCTACCGCGGCATGTTGATCCTCACGTTCGGCGGTGGCACGAACGAGATGCAGCGCGACCTCATCACCATGTTCTCGCTCGGATTCCCGAGGGCGGCCCGCTGATGGACTTTTCGCTGAACTCCGACCAGAACGAACTGCGCGCGCTCGCGCGTCAGATCCTGAACGACACCTGCACCACCGAACACCTGAAGTCGGTCGCCGCCACCGAGAGCGGAACCGACTTGGCGTTGTGGCGCACCCTGGCCGACGCCGGATTGGTGGGTATCGCATTGCCCGAGTCCGTCGGTGGTGGTGGCATGGGCATCATCGAAGCCTCGGTGGTGCTGGAGGAAATCGGGCGCGTCGCCGCCCCGGTTCCCGCCCTCGCGGTGATGGCCTTGGCCGCTCCCGCCTTGGTGGAGTATCCCGAATTGCTCGCCGGTGTCGCCAGCGGTGAGGTCATCGTGACGGCCGCCATCCACGAACCGGTGGGCGACGCGTTCACGCCCGCCACCGTGGTGGAGAACGGAAAGATCACGGGCACCAAGGTGTGCGTGCCGCACGGTCTGCTGGCGAAGCGTTTCGTGGTCACCGCGGCCGATGGTCTCTATTGCGTCGAGGCCGACGACCCGAAGGTGACGATCACTCGTCAGGAAACCACCTCGGGCGTTCCCGACGCGATGGTGGAATTCAACGGCGCGACGGCGAAGTGCCTCGGCAATCCCGGGGCGACGCACACCATGTTGAACCGCGGCATCTCGGCGGCCACCATCATGACGTCTGGAGCGTGTCAGGCCGCTCTGCTGTTGATGGCCGAGTACACCAAGGGACGCCAGCAGTTCGACAAGGTCATCGCCTCGTTCCAAGCGGTCTCGCAGCGCGCCGGTGACGCCTACATCGACACCGAGGGCGTGCGCCTCACGGCATGGCAGGCCGCGTGGCGGTTGAGCGAAGGACTTCCCGCCGACGAGGCGTTGCTGTCGGCCAAGTTCTGGGCCGCCGAGGGCGGTTGGCGCGTCATGCACGGCTCCCACCACGTTCACGGTGGCGTTGGCGTGGATCGTGACTATCCGTTGCACCGCTTCTTCCTGCTTCACAAGCAGCTCGAACTGCAACTGGGCTCCACCCAGCCGAGCTTGGCCCGTTTGGGCCGACTGCTCGTGGGCTGAGTTCCACCGAACATGTCCCAACCGACTCCGAACCCGCATCCGATTCTCCCCGACAATCCGGAGTATCTGCCCATCCACACGCGCAACTACGAGGTTCGCGCGTTCAAGGTGAGCGACACCGAGATTCTGTTGTGGGGAGCCGTCCGCGACGACAAGCCGGCCGGCATGTACGTGATGGACGACCCCGAGCCGCTCACCATTCACCACATGGTGGTGCAGTTGCGGGTCTCTTTCCCGATGATGGAAATCATCGAGGCATCGGCCGAGTTGAAGGAGTTCCCGCATCACGAGTGCCCGGGTATCGGCATCAAGTACAAGCAACTCGTGGGATTGTCGATCGCGCGCGGATTCACGCACAAGGTGCGCGAGTTGTTCGGGGGCCCGAGAGGTTGCACCCACACCACCGCCCTGTTGCAAGCGATGGGCCCGGTGGCCATTCAATGCGGATGGAGCATGCGGGTGTTGAAAATGACCGAACTCGCGGCATCGGGTGCGCCCAAGCCGGAGTTCACACCGGAGTCCCGCGAGATGGCCTTCAAGTCCAACCTGAACACGTGCCACATCTGGGACGAGGATGGCGAACACGTGCGCACCATCCGAGCCGGTGGCGACATTGGTGCGCCGCTGTCGGTCACCAAGCGACTGATCAAGTTGGGGCGCGACCCCGACGAATGGAATCGCATTCGCGGCTGAGCCGATCAGGCGTACGGGAAGTCGACGTTCTCGGCCAAGGCGTATTGAACGGCGTCGATCAACGCGGCGATGTCCTCGAAGTTGGGGCGTCCGGGATTGATCAAGGGCGGCGCGAGCCCGATCGATTCCTTCACCGCGGCGCCGTCTTGCAGTCGCTCGAGCAGAGACGAGAACTCGTCGGTGTTCAACGAGGTACGAACCGTCCAGCGCATGACCTCGGCGAGGTCGGGGAACTTGCGCAAGACGTCGGCCCCGGAGGCCTGCGCCGCCAGTGCCGACAGCAGTTGACGTTGCCGACCCATGCGTCCGTAGTCACTGTCTCCACTGCGTGAACGCGCGAAACCCAGCGCGGTGGTGCCATCCATTTCGACTTCTCCGGGCCCGATGTAGGGCGGATAGTCGGTCTTGGCTCCCGGCACGTTGCCCGGCATCGGGATCCGTTCATCGAGCGTGAGCGTCACGCCGCCCATCACGTCCACCAGTTCGAGGAAGCCCTGCATGTTCACCAACACGTAGTCGTCGATCGTGAGTTGGAACGAATGGCTGAGCCCACTGGCCAATGCGACCGCCTCGGGTTGCAGTTCGCCTCGCGCGTACGTGGCGGCGATCTCCTCGCGCGTGAAGACGTACGGGTAGATCGCGTTGGCCAAACCGTCGAATCCCTTGGGGAACTTGTCGGCCATGGCCGACCCCGGGGGGAATTGCACGCGGTTGAGGTTTCGCGGGACGGACACCATGCCGATGCGCCCCGAGTCACGGTGAATCATGACGAGGATCATCGAATCGGTGCGCATCGCCCACCGTCCCGGACCTTCGTCCCCGCCGAGCAACAAGACCGTGGTGAACTCGTCTTCGGACCCATCGCCCGATCCCCCGGCCAAGGGGTCCGAGTTGCCCGACGACACGAACACATCGGCGATCACACCGGACAAATCATGAACGCGCGTGACCGCGTATGCGGTGGGAGCCAACAGCACCATCACGCCGGCCACCGCCAGGGTGGTGGCCAGACGCTTCGGAGACTCGGGGGTTCGGGCCCGAACCGCCTCCACGACGGCCACCAGTCGAGTGAGAACGAAGAGGACTCCCACCACTTCGAGCGTCCGTAGGACGTTGCGATCCAGCACGAGGCTGGTGATCTCGTCGCGACGAATGATCAGAACGGCCAGAACGGCGACCGGCAGAACGACCCCGCACATCAGGAGCACGAGTGACAACACCCGACGCCGAAAGTAGGACGGTGACCCGGGAAGCACGAGTGCCCCGACGACCGACCACGAGGGTCCGCGCGTCGGGCCGTTCGTCGCCTCGTTCGTCGTCGACGAAGCGGAACTCGAGTCGGTCGACGTCGCATCCGCGCCAACCGACAACTCGGCCAAACGACGCAGCGCCTTCGGATCGGACTTCTTCGGCACGGGGAAACCCTACGGCCCTCGCACTCGGTCATCCCGTCACCTCGCGCATTGATCGTGAAACGCCCAGCCAAATCGTGGGAATTTCCCACCTCGTGCGAGAATCGAGGTGTGACATCCGGCGGTACATCCGTTCCCACGCTGCATTGGTCCGACTCGAGTGTCGAGGTGCACAAGCTCGTCGTCGGTCCGTACGACAACAACGTGTTCGTGGTGCGTTGTCGATCCACGGGCGATGCTGTGCTCATCGACGCGGCCAACGAACACGAGAAGTTGCTCGACATCAGTTCGCGATTGGGTGTTCGTCGAGTGCTGGAGACCCACGGGCACCACGATCACATTCAGGCGATCCCCGCGATGCGCGAGGCCGGATACGAGGTGGCGGTCACCGCCCTCGACGCGCCGATGTTGGGTGATCTCGGGTACGACGTCTTCCTCGATCACGACGATGTGATCGAGGTGGGGCGTCTGCGGTTGCAATCCATACTCAATCCGGGACACACCCCGGGGTCCATCTCGTTCCGTGTGCTGGACACTCCGTTGTTGTTCACGGGCGACACTCTCTTCCCCGGTGGCCCGGGAGCCACCAAGTTTCCCGGCGGCGACTTCGACACCATCATCGATTCCATCGACAACCTTCTCTTCGTGCATCCCGCCGACACCATCGTTCTTCCGGGGCACGGCTCCGACACCACCATTGGCGCCGAACGCCCCCATCTGAAGGAATGGGTCGCTCGTGGCTGGTGAGTCCCCGCGACTCGGCGGAATGGTGATCGATCGCCATCCGCCATTGGGTCGCGAAACCTCCGATGTGTTGTCGGACGGTCGGGCGACTCCGCGAACGCGCGACGACCTGCGCCGAATCCCCTCGCTGCGCAACGCGCTGTCGGTGGCCAGCGTTCACGCCCAAACGATCGCGTTGATGGTGATCGCGGTTCGGTTGGGCCCGATCACCTGGATCCCCGTGTTCTTGCTCATGGGTCGGGCCCACGCCCAATTCGCTTCGTTGATGCACGAGTCGGCGCATCGGCTGCTGTTTCGAAATCGTCGAGCCAACGACGTGGTGGGTCGTTGGCTGATCGGATACCCGTCTTTCACCAACACCGACGCGTATCGAAGGGTGCACATGGCGCACCACCGCGAGGAGTTCGGTCCGAACGAACCCGACATCGCGTTGTACGCGAACTATCCCGTTGCGACGGCTTCGTGGCGACGCAAGATGTGGCGCGACGCGACCGGTCGCACGGGACTCCGATTGCTGGTCGATCAATTGCGCGGTCTGCGCAGCAACGTCGAAGTGGTTCGTCGGTCGCAACGACGAATTTGGTTCGTGCAGCTCGTTCTGTTGACGGCCTGCGTTCTCCTGGGTGCGTGGTGGATCTATCCGTTGTTCTGGTTGCTCCCGTTTCTCACGGTGTGGCGAGTGATCAATCGCCTCCGCTCGGTCGCCGAACACGGTGGGCTCGAGGCGTCCGACGATCGCCGGGTCGCCACACATTCGGTCAGGCAGGGGTGGTGGCCCCGTTTCGCGATGGTCCCGTTCAACATCGGATTCCACCTGGCCCATCACGTGGACGCCGGAGTGCCGTTCCGAAACCTCCCCCGCTACCACCGCATGCTGTGCGATTCGGGATACGCGACCCCCGAATTCGAGTACCCCCGTTACCGCGATCTGTGGAGAGCTTTGCGCGCGGGTCGATGACCGAAATCACGCTCTGACGTGGGCCGATCCGCGGATTTTGCGGTCCGAAATTTGCACTACGGTCATAGGGGAAATTGGGGGTCGCCTCTAGACTTCGACCCGTGAGCGACTCCCCCACCCTGTTCGCCGTGCACGACCTGCATGCCCGTCCCACCACCGAGGACGATGGCCCCGCCCCCGCCGACATCCTGAAGGGATTGAACCTCACGGTGAACGCCGGTGAGGTGCACGCGATCATGGGCCCCAACGGTTGCGGCAAGAGCACCTTGGCCAGTTGTCTGCTGGCTTCTCCCGAATACGAGGTCACCAGCGGGCGCATCGAGTTCAAGGGCGACGACATCACCGATTGGCCCACCGACGTGCGCGCCAAGGCCGGACTGTTCCTCGGTTTCCAGTACCCCCAAGAGATCGCCGGAGTGTCGGTGATCCAGTTCCTCCGTCAGGCGCTGAGCGCCCGCAAGGGAATCGACCTGTCGGTG
Organism: Actinomycetes bacterium; assembly: GCA_027491335.1. Taxonomy (GTDB): domain Bacteria; phylum Actinomycetota; class Acidimicrobiia; order Acidimicrobiales; family Ilumatobacteraceae; genus Casp-actino8. The sequence continues at coordinate 11,303 of JAIXWJ010000071.1, forward strand.
TTGGAACTCCGTTTGGCCACCATGGATTGGATGAAGCGTTTGGGGATGGATTCATCCTTCGTCGACCGCTACCTCAACGAGGGTTTCTCGGGTGGCGAGAAGAAGCGCAACGAGATCATGCAGATGGCCATCCTCGAGCCCGACCTGGCGGTCCTCGATGAAACCGACAGCGGACTCGACATCGATGCGTTGCGCATCGTCGCCAAGGGCATTCGCGAGGTGCGCGCCGATCGACCCTCCATGGGCGTGGTGCTCATCACCCACTATCAGCGACTCCTCGACGAACTCGCCCCCGACCACGTTCACGTGATGGTCGACGGGCGCATCGTCGCCAGCGGTGGAATGGAGATCGCCGAGAAGTTGGAAGTCTCCGGATACGAGTCGTTCCGTCCGTGAACAATTCCGTCGACTGGTCCGCCGTCAAGGCCGATTTCCCGGTGCTGCAACGCCGCATCGACGGCGAACGACTGGTGTATCTCGACTCGGCGAACACGTCGCAGAAACCGAACGCGGTCATCGACGCGATGGCGGACTTCATGCGTCACGGCTACGGCCCGATCAATCGCAGTGCGTATCGCTTGGCCGGTGAGGCCACCGATGCTTTCGAGGGGGCGCGCGCGAAGGTGCGCACGTTCATCAACGCGCCGCACGCCCACGAGGTCGTGTTCACCAAGAACGCCACCGAGTCCTCGAACCTGATCGCCGCCTCTTGGGGTCGCGCCAATCTGAATCGGGGCGACGTGGTGGTTCTCACCCACATGGAACATCACGCCAACATCGTCCCGTGGCACATGTTGGCGGCCGAGCGCGGAATCGAATTGCGTTGGATCCCGCTGACGGACGACGGGGAACTCGATCTGTCGAATCTCGGGAGCATTCTCGACGGCGCCAAGGCGCTCTCGTTCACGGCCATGAGCAACGTTCTGGGCACCATCACCCCGGTGACCGCGTTGTGTCGGGCCGCCCACGACGCCGGAGCGGTGGCCATCGTCGACGCGTGCCAATTCGTTCCCCACAACGTCACCGACGTGCAGGCGTGGGACGCGGACTTCGTCACCTTCAGCAGCCACAAGATGGTCGGTCCCTCGGGTATCGGCGTGATGTGGGGTCGCGAGGCGTTGCTCGACGCGATGCCCCCCTTCCTCGGTGGAGGAAACATGATCGCCGACGTGAAGCTGGACGGCTTCACCTGCGCCGAACTGCCGGCGAAGTTCGAAGCCGGCACTCCCCCGATCGTGGAGGCGGTGGGCCTCGGTGCCGCGGTCGACTACCTGACGAACATCGGAATGGCCAACGTGCGACGCCACGAGATGCACCTCACGTCCTACGCCCTGGACACTCTCACCGAGCGCTACGGCGACGACATCACCATTCATGGACCGCGCAACCCCGAGGTCCGTGGGGCCGTGCTGAGTTTCGCCTTCCGAGGAATCCACCCCCACGACATCAGTCAGGTGCTGGACGAAAAGAACGTGTGCGTGCGCGCCGGTCACCACTGCGCCAAGCCCCTGATGCGCCTGTTGGGCGCCAACGCCACCGCCCGCGCCAGCTTCTACATCTACAACGACGAGTCCGACGCCGATGCGCTCGCTGATGCCCTCGACGGCGCAAGCGATATCTTCGGTTTCTGAAACACGAGAGGAACACCATGCCCGGCCTCGAAGACCTGTACCGCGAGATCATCCTCGACCACTATCGCTCGCCCCGCAACCGTGGCGAACTCCCGCCGCCCGCGCACAAGGCCGAGGGACACAATCCTCTGTGCGGCGACGAGATCACGGTGTTCGTGCAGTTGGACGGCGACGTGGTGTCCGACGTGAAGGTGTCGGGTCAGGGCTGCAGCATCTCGCAGAGTTCCGCATCGATGATGTCCCAAGCCATCAAGGGCAAGTCGCTGGACGAGGTGCGCGCGCTCGTGCATCGGTTCAAGGTGATGATGTCCATCGAGGAGGACGCCGACGATGCGGCCGCTCCGACGGTGAAGTTGGGTGACCTCGAGGCCTTGCAGGGCGTCGTGAAGTTCCCCGTGCGCATCAAGTGCGCCACGTTGGCGTGGAACACCTTGGTCGAGGCGCTCGAGAACTGACCGTCACTTTTTGTGACAGAACAACTGCCAGTTGTGGCATGATGTCGGTATGAAGATCACCCTGCTCGGCACCGGCAGCCCCATCCCCGACCCGAATCGCGCGGGACCATGCACCTTGGTGCAAGCCGGACAGCAGAACGTCATGATCGACTGCGGTCGTGCGGCCATCATGCGATTGCTCGGAGCCGGCGTCCTGCCCGGCATGGTGAGCACCATCTTGATCACTCACCTTCACAGCGATCACATCACCGACCTCAACGACTTGGTCACCACTCGCTGGATCATGATGCCCGTCAATGTTCCGCTCAAGGTCGTCGGACCAGTGGGAACGCGCCAGGTCGTCGACGCGATGCTCCACATGCTCACGCTCGATCAGGGATATCGACACGCTCACCACGAGGACCTGCGCGCCAACGGTCCATTGACGGTCGACGTGGTCGAGGTGGGACCGGGAGAAACCTTCTCGATCGGGGAGGTGACGGTGTCCACTCACGCCACCGATCACCGGCCGGTCGATCCCAGCATCGGATTTCGAATCGAGCACGACGGCAAAGTGGCCGCTCTCGCCGGCGACACCATCCCCTGCCCCGGTCTCGATGACCTCTGCCGCGACGCCGACGTCTACGTGCAGACCGTCATTCGCGACGATCAGGTCAAACAACTGGCATCCCTGTTGCCGAACAGCCAGCGATTCCTCGACATCCTCGACTACCACAGCACCGTGGCTCAAGCCGGCCAGACCGCGGCGCGCAACAACGTGAAGACGTTGATGCTGACGCACTGTGTTCCCGCGGTTCAGCCCGGACAAGAGGACGAATGGATCGGTGCCGCCCGCGAGCACTTCGCGGGGAACATCATTCTCGGCCCCGACCTCACCTCCACCGAGGTCTGACCACCACTTCGTGGTGATTCTGGTGGCACAAAACGACACCTATACGTCGGTTCGTGCCACCAGAATCACCACGGAGTTTGCCTCGCGTTCAATCGGGGGAAGTACGGTTCGTTCGTGGCTTCCATCCGTCTGGTCGGCGTCTCGAAACACTTCGGAGACGTCAAGGCGGTCGACAATGTCTCACTCGACATCGCCGATCGCGAGTTCATGATCCTTCTCGGTCCGTCGGGGTGCGGTAAGTCCACCCTGTTGCGCACCATCGCCGGCCTCGAGGACCCCACCGGTGGCGAAGTGTTCATCGGCGATCGCATGGTGAACGAGGTGTTGCCCAAGGACCGCGACGTGGCCATGGTGTTCCAGAGTTACGCGCTGTACCCGCACAAGTCGGTGCGGGCCAACATCGAATTCCCGCTGAAGGTGCGCGGCGTCGACAAGGCCGAGCGAGCCGACGCCGCCAGCCAGGCCGCCGAGGTGTTGGGCCTCACTCCGTATCTGGACCGAAAGCCCGGCGCATTGTCGGGTGGTCAGCGTCAACGAGTCGCTCTGGCGCGTGCCATCGTGCGTCGCCCGGCCGTGTTCTGCATGGACGAGCCCCTCTCGAACCTCGACGCAAAACTGCGAGCCGAGACGCGCGCCGAGATCGTGGCTCTGCATCATCGCCTCGAAGCCACCTTCGTGTACGTCACCCACGATCAGGTGGAAGCCATGACCATGGGCACGCGCATCGCGGTGATGCGCGACGGTGTCATCGAACAAGTGGGCAGTCCGCAAGAGGTCTACGACCGCCCGGCATCGGTGTTCGTGGCTCAGTTCATCGGCACGCCGCCCATGAACATCTTCCCCGCCGGCGCCATCGAGCCCGGCGATCATCTCGTTGGCGGTCGTCCCGAGGACACCGTCATCTCCGACGATCACGCCACCTCCCACGATCGGGGCGTCGCGGCCACCGTGGTGCTGGTCGAACACCTCGGCCACGAAGCGCAGGTGGTGTGCGCCGTCGACGACCACACTCGGGCCATCGTGCGCATGAACCCGTCCGACGATCTACCCCGCAACGGTGACACGGTGCGACTGAATGTCCCCGAGGAAGCGCGACATCGTTTCGATGCGGTGAGTGGGGCGAGGATCGACTGATGAGCGGCGCCACCAAACGTCGTTGGCGCGACGTGCCTCTGGCGGCCGCCATGCTCGGTCCGTCGCTGGTGGTGCTGATCGCGTTCGTGTTGTACCCACTCGGCCGAGCCGTGTGGCTTGGACAACAACGATGCAACGTGCAAGCCACCAAGTGCCGTTCGGTTGGCTGGGGTCAGTACACCGACGTCCTGCGAAGCAACGAGTTCCAGTCGGCGGTGTGGGTGACTCTCAAGTTCGCCCTGATCACCGTTCCGGTCGGATTGGCTCTGGGCATCGGCTTGGCGGTGCTCGCCGACAAGCACATGCGACACATCGGCTTCTTCCGCACCGTGTTCAGCAGCACGGTCGCCACGTCGGTGGCCGTGGCGTCGTTGATGTGGCTCTTCCTCTTGCAGCCGTCGGTGGGCGTGCTCGCCAACATCGGATGGCTCAACGACATCTTTCCGGTCATCAAGGAACCCGGACTACTGAACGACAAGGGAACGGCTCTGTCGTCGGTGGCCATCTCGTCGATCTGGGCCAATCTCGGATTCACGTTCATCGTCATCACCGCCGGACTCCAGAGCATTCCGCGCGAACTGCAGGAGAGCGCGTTCGTCGACGGTGCCGGCGGTTGGCGACGATTCACCAACGTCACCCTTCCGCTGCTCGGGCCGACCTTGTTGTTCACCACGGTGGTGCTCACTTCCCGCGCGTTCCAGGCCTACGGCGAGATCGACCTGCTCACCAACGGCGGACCGGTCCCCCAGCAGTCCACCACCACCGTCACGTATCTCATCTACGGCAGCAGCTCGATCATCAAGAACAACGAGGGATTGAAGGCGGCGGTGGCCGTGTTGCTCTTCGTGATTCTTCTCGGACTCTCGGCGCTGCAGTTCCGCGGTCTCGGCAAGCGGGTGCATTATGGCTCTTGACACCACCCCCAAGGGCTGGCGCTCGTGGGTGCGCTACGCCCTGCTCATCGTGATGGCGATCATCATTCTGTTCCCCATCTACACGACCATCGTCGCGTCGTTGAAGCCGGGCAATCGCGTGTTGCGCAATCCGTTGGTGCCGGACTCCTTCACTCTCGACGTTCTCGGCGACGCTTGGACTCAAGGTCGACTGGGCAAGTATCTGTGGAACTCGGCCGTGGTCGCGATCATCGTGACCATGTTCCAGTTGCTCACGTCGATCATGTCGGCGTACGCCTTCTCGTTCCTGCGGTTCCCGCTGAAGCGCTTCTTCTTCGCCATCTTCATGGCCACTCTGCTCGTTCCCTTCGAGGTGACCCTGCTCATCAACCGCCGAACGGTGGACTCGCTCGGTTGGCTGAACACGTATCAAGGTCTCGCCGTTCCCTTTTTGGCCACCGCTTTCGGAACGTTCTTGTTGCGCCAAGTGTTCATGCAGATTCCCAAGGATCTGAACGAAGCGGCATCGATGGATGGTTTGGGTCACTGGGGGTTCATGCGCGAGGTGGCGGTGCCGCTGGTGAGACCCACCCTCGGAGCGCTCGGGCTCTTCTCGTTCTTGGCCAGCTGGAATCAGTATCTGTGGCCCACGATGATCACCACCGAGGACGACATGAACACCATCCAGTCCGGACTTCGGCTGTTGCGATCGTCCGATCTGGACAAGCCGAACCTCATCATGGCGGGCACGATCATCGCCGCCATCCCCATACTTGTGGTCCTCGTGGTTTTCCAACGACAATTGGTGCGCGGTCTCACCGCCGGAGCAGTGAAAGGTTGACATGAACATGCGAACGAACAGGATGCGGAAGTCGTCGGCATTGGTGGCTCTCATCGCCATCGCCGTGAGCGCGTGCGGCGGTGGCGGAGGATCCATCGTCGACAGCGGATCCACCGAGGCTCCGGCCACCAGCGATGGTGGAGCGTCGACCGAGGCGCCGTCCACGAGTGCCGCGCCTTTGTCGGAACTGCCTCCGTGCGACCCCACCGCTCTCGATGGCGCCGAAGGAACGGTCGAGCTGACGTTCTGGCACGGCATGAACGGCGAGCTGGAGAAGTCTCTGGTGGCCCTCACCGACGAGTACAACGCCTCCCAGAGCAAGGTGAAGGTGAGCCTGGAGAATCAGGGCGGCTACGAACAGACCCTCGACAAGTATCTGCAGTCCGGCGACGGAAGCCTTCCCGACATGGTGCAGGCACCCGAGTACGCGGTGCAGGTGTTGAACGACACCGACTCCAACGTTCCCGTCGGTGCCTGCATCGAAGCGGAGGCCTACGACACCTCCGACTTCCAGGCCAAGGCTCTCGACCAGTACTTCACCGAGGGCGTGCAGTGGGCCATGCCGTTCAACGTGAGCGATCCGGTTCTGTATTACAACAAGAAAGCGTTCGAGGCTGCCGGCCTCGATCCCGAGGTTCCGCCGACATCGCTCGAAGAACTGCGCACCATGTCGCAAACGATCGTCGACAGTGGCGCGGCCGCGTTCGGCCTGGCGCTCGACACCGGTGCCGACAGCGGTGGCGGCTGGTTCCTCGAGCAGTGGTTCGCCAAGCTCGGTGAGCCCTTCAGTGACAACGACAACGGTCGTACCGCTCCGTCCACCAAGGTGTTGTTCGACAACCAGACCGGCATCGATCTGCTCACCGAACTGCAATCGTTGGTGAACGACGGACTCGCCTACAACGTGGGCGACAACGCGAGCGGCCAGGATGCGTTGCTCAAGTTGGCCGACCCCGACAAGCCGGCGGCGATGACCATCGCGACCTCGGCCGCGCTCGGAACCGTGTTGTCGGTGGTGGCCGCGGGCACCATCGCCGGTGTGGGTGTGAACGACATCGGCGTCGGCCCCATGCCCGGTCCCGGAGGGGCGCCCGGCGCCATCGTGGGCGGAGCATCACTCTGGATCGTGGACAACGGCGATGCCGTCAAGACGGCCGCCTCGTGGGACTTCATCAAGTTCCTCGTGAGCGCGCAGACCCAGTCGACGTGGGCGTCGGCCACCGGCTACGTGCCCGTGCGCAGTTCGGCCCTCGATCTGGACCCGGTGAAGACGACCTACACCGAGGACCCGCGCTTCCGCGTGGCGTACGACCAGTTGGGTGAGGCCGCGGACACGCCGGCATCGGTGGGTGCGATCCTCGGACCGCAGCGCGAAATCCGCAACATCACCGCGCAGGCCATCGCCACCATCCTGCAGGGCGGACCGGTCGAGGGCACGCTGAAGGCGGCCGCCAACGCCGCCAACTCGTTGCTGGCCGACTACCTCGCCAGCAACGGCTAGTCCGCACTCATCGGACCACCCCGTGGTGCTTC
>JAIXWJ010000044.1 GCA_027491335.1 Actinomycetes bacterium
ATGCTGAAGGCAGCTTTCTTCGGTGACATAGAGTCGAGTCATGGCGAACAGTGACGAAACAAGTCGCGTCCTACATGCCTATGCCAAAGCGTGGCTGGCTTCGGACCTCGAGAAGGTGTTGGCGTCGTATCACGACGACATCGAACTGCACTACATGGGGACGAGCGCACTCGCCGGAACGCACCGAGGGCGTGACGCTGCGTTCGCCGTTCTTGGCCAGGCGTCGACGAGAACCAATCGCAAGTTGATCGATGTCGAAGACGTTCTCGTGGGCGAATCCCTGGGTGCATTGATTGCCGTCGAAGATCTTGGCGATCCGCCTCGACGTGTGAAGCGCGTGCTTCTCTATCGAGTGCAGGATGAGAAGCTTCGTGAATGCTGGCTCTTCGACGAAGACCAACGCTTCATCGACTCCATGTGGTCCAAGGAAGGATGACCAAATGCTCGAGATGCGTGGTGTGTGCGAGAAGTGCTCGATTCAACTAGCGGAATCCGGTGAGGCCGTGATTTGCAGTTTCGAGTGCACCTTTTGCGTGGATTGTGGTCGAGGAATGGACAATCGCTGTCCGAACTGCGGTGGTGAACTCGTCATGCGTCCGCGACGCATCGCCAGCTGAATTCACGGCAGTTCGTTCGCTTCGATGAATTCATGATGGCGCGCACCCGAGGTCGCGCCCCCGAACGCATGTCAACGTAGAGTCGTGTCATGGTTCTCGAGCACGCACTCTTGGATGTCAAGCCCGGATTCGAAGCGGATTTCGAGAATGCGTTCTCGGTTGCCCAAACGATCATTTCGAAGTCCCCCGGATTCATCAGCTTGAGGCTGGTGCGGGGCATGGAGCGCCCGAGCACCTATCTCTTGCTCGTCGAGTGGGAATCTCTGGAGGACCACACCGTCGGCTTCCGAGAATCCGCTCGCTACGGGGAGTGGAAGGAGTTGTTGCATCACTTCTACGACCCGTTTCCCACGGTCGAACACTTCGTGGACGTCCAACGTCCAACCGAAGCAGCGTCGAAACACTGATCGTCGGGCAAACTCGAACGCGGTGACTCGGGTTCGGAGTTTGGTCAGAGTTCGACGAAACCCTCGACGCAGGTCACCACGTCGCCGCCGATCCACACGCCGCCTGCGGTGTCGGTGGTGATCCGAACCACTCCCTTGCGCCCCACTTGGGATCCCTGCGACACCAAGTACGGCGCGTTCGCGCGTCCGGTTTCGATCATCCACTGCGCGACGGAGGCGTTGAGGCTCCCGGTCACCGGGTCCTCCAACGTGACTCCGCCCGAGGAGTAAAAGGCTCGCACCTCGAAAGCGAACCGCGATCCCTCGGGGCACGGGCCCACGAGCCCGACGGTCGGCCCCGGTCGTCGCTGACGCACGGCGCGCACCTCTTCGGCGGAGCCGAGGAGAAGACCGAGCCAGCCCGGACCGTTGTCGATCCATGCGGCGCCCACGATCGACGAACGAGAGATTCCGAGAGAGTCGGCCGCATCGGCAATGACGGGCTCGTCGGCGGGTCCACCCCGAAGAAGCGGTGGGGCCGCGAAGGCGAGGCCAAGATCGTCGTGGCGAACTCGGACGAGTCCGACACCGCACTCTTGAACGATCGTTGCGGTGTCACGAGGTTTACCGCCATGGGCCAGCCAAGCGTGGGCCGACCCCAAGGTTGGATGACCCGCGAAGGGAAGCTCTTCCGTCGGCGTGAAGATTCGAACGCGGTAATCACCTTCCGGGTTCGTGGGTGGCAACAGGAAGGTCGTTTCCGACAAATTCGTCCATGCCGCGAATGTCTGCATCTCCGCCGTGCTCAGACCCTCGGAATCGACCACCACCGCGAGTGGGTTTCCGAAGAACGGACCATCCCCGAAGACATCGACTTGGACGAAATGGCGTCGCATGTTTCCGATTCTTGCGTCCGTCGATGACGATCACAAACGGAATCCCGCACGAGAGGCGCGACGGTTCAGCGGACGCTCAGGCTCCGTCGAGATGACCCTGCTTGATTCGTCGACGTGCGGCAACATGCACGAGACCGACGAGCACCACGTCGGCCACGAAGGCGATCCACGCGACGGTCGCCGCTCGAGTGGTCATGACGACTTCCGCCACGTCGCGCGTGACCGACGCGAGGGCCAGCAACAGTGCGAGCGAAGTGGCGATCAACGCCGCATTGGCGCGCGCCGAACCTCGAGCACCCGCGCTGGTCGCGAACCAAACACCCAGCAAAGCGACGATGACGAGCAACAGATATGCGGGGGAGTTGCGTAACACTCCCGCCCAACCCTGCACGAGGTCGCTCTCGTCGCCACCCATCGATGCGGTGCCAACGAACAACGACCATACGCCATTGAGGATGAGGACCACGAAGGTTCCCGCGAAGAACAACCACGCCAATTTCACGTCGCGCTCGGTTGCCTCGGAGGTGCGAATATCTCTGGACATTCCCATGGGCCGTTGGTTCATGCGCCCAAGTGTCGCGACTCTAGAAGGGTCGATCAACACGTAACGGCACGAAGGGACCAATGTCCCCGAAGTGCATGGGACGAATCTTTCGTGGGATGACAACGAGGTGAGTGCCACAACGAAAGAGCGGGGCCACTTGGGCCCCGCTCCTCGAAGTCTGACTGCAATTTGTGACCCCGGATGAGGTCGCGCAACTATTTCAGGACGGCTCGTTCGCCGAACGCGCCTTGGCAATGGCCAGAATCGCCAATCCGTACCCGGCCTTGGCCGTGATGTCGGCGATCGTGTAGCCCAACTGACGTGCGGTTTCCGCGCCGTCGTGTGGGTACTCGAAGAAGACCGGGAACAGATAGGTGATCGGATACACGAGCCAGGTCACGAGAAGGATTCGCGTCGCATTCGTGATGAGTCCGGCGATCACCGCGTTCTCACGAGACTTGACTTCCTTCAGTTCCTTCACGAGAGCCCACAAGATGTAGGCGAACGGGATCATTGCGAGGACCCAGAACAACCACTTCGTGCCATCGTCGGTGGACACCTCGCCGGGGTAGCCGAGTCCGACCATCAACACCGTCGCGGGGACCAGCGTGAGCATCAACGACTTGCGACGCTCGGCGGAAGTGCCGAGAACGATCAACAACTCGACGATGAGGAGCGGCACGGTGATCAACCAGTCCGCGTAGCGGTATCCCTCGTTGAGTTCGCCATTCGACCAGCCACTCCAGATCCTGAAGTAGTGGTAACCGGCGACTCCGACCACAACGGCCGAGGCCGCCACCGAAGAGCGGTATTTCTTGGCGACCGAGGAGATCTGAGTCAAGAAGTAAACGAACGCTCCGAGCATGACCGCGGTGCCGAAGGACAGCGCGTTGTATACGAGGAGGTCCAAATCTGCGTTTTCGAGCATTGCTGGTCCTTTCGGGGGTTGGGGCGGGCGGGGGATCTGTGCCCACGGTCACAGTACCGAGGACCTGGCCACCAGAGAGGGTTTTGCCAGCAAAAGACTCTGAGCAGGTTCTTCTCGGTTGCGAGCGAGAAGGCAGCAATGGCCAATGCGTAGGTCTCGTTGACAACTGACGGTTCGAATGTCAGTATCCGCTGATGTCCGTGGAACATCCAAAACCGGAGCAACTCGACGACTATCTGTTGGAAAACATGGTCGTCACTCAGGCCGGCGACACTCTGGCAGTCGACCGGCGGGCCTCCGTGAAGGCGGAGAACGCCATCGCCTCGAAGTATTGGGGTGGCGTTCAGTGGCGCATGATCCTGACGTTTCTGATCTTCTCGTGCGCGTGGGTGGCCGTGCTCACACTCGGTTTGAACGGCTCAATCCCGTTGTGGCTGGGACTGGTGTCGAACACGGTGATCGCGACGACTTTCTACATGCCGATGCACGAGGCGACTCACAAGAACATCTGGGGTCGATCCATGCGGGCTCGAAAGATCGAGGACCTCATCGGCATGTTGTGCTCGGCGCCGCTTGGTTTTTCGTTCACCGCTCATCGTGCGTCGCACATGAAGCATCACGCGTTCACCAACGACCCGGACCGAGACCCCGATCACTTCACGCACGGCACCCTGGGTGAATTGCCATTGAAGTGCCTCTCGGCGATCTTCGTGAACGCGTTTCTGCCGGTCATCGCGTTGGTTCCGGCATCGCGCAAGTTGGTGCATCCCGCGATAAGACGATCCTTGGGTGCGGGCGGTAGTCGCAGCGAAGGTTTGGCACAGTTGCGTTTCTGGTTGATCAGTCACGGAATCTTGTTGGTGGCGTTCCTCACCGGACTTGGATGGCCGGCTCTGCTGTGCTGGTACCTGCCCTCTCGTTTGCAGGCGGCTTGGCTGTTGTTCATTTTCGCTTGGTTCCCCCATCATCCGGCCGATCAGGTCGGCCGTTACGTGGACACCCGTGTGGCGGTTTTCTCCGGATCGACGTTCATCATTCGCGGACACGATCATCATGCGCTGCATCATCTCTACCCCCGCGTTCCGCACTACCGCTTGAAGGCGATGTGGCAGGAGATGGCCGACGATCTGGTGACGAAAGGTGTGCGAGTGGAGGGCCGGGCTCGGGCCGCGACCGCTCCCGTTGCGTGGTGACGGATTCGGAATGACCGAATCTCGCACGTATCGAGTCACCGTCCGTGGTCGCTTCGGTGATTTGTCCGACGCTGCGCGCACCTATCTCCATCGACATGTCGACGATCACGAGATCTTCAAGTCTGCGTACACGCCCGAAGGAAGCCTCACTTACGACGCCCGTATCGACTTCTTCAATCTTCGATACGAGGTCAGAGTCGAGGGTGACGATGTGGTTGCGGGTCAACGTGGACTCCGTGAAGCCGAGACGTTTCTCGCAACCATGGGTTTCGCCTACCGTGGTCTGAAGTTCGAGGTGGTGGAGATGTCGAGGGTTTGGAATGATGAACGATGAGCGTTGATGGTTGGTGGAAGTCCGCGGTCGTGTACCAGATCTACCCACGTTCGTTCGCCGACTCGAACGGCGACGGCGTCGGTGACCTGCGGGGGATCATCTCGAAGCTGGACTATCTGCAGACACTCGGAGTGGACGTTCTCTGGCTGTCGCCGGTCTACAAGTCGCCCCAGGACGACAACGGCTACGACATCAGCGACTACGAGGACATCGATCCCGTATTCGGAACGATGTCGGACATCGAGCAATTGATCGCCGAGGTTCATGCCCGCGGAATGAAGCTGGTGATGGATCTGGTGGTGAATCACACCAGTGACGAGCACCCGTGGTTCCTGGAGAGTCGCAGCAGTCGGACCAATCCCAAGCGCGATTGGTATTGGTGGCGCTCGGCGCGCGACGGGTACGAACCGGGTTCGTCGGGAGCGGAACCGACCAACTGGAGGGCCTACTTCTCGGGCTCGGCCTGGGAGTTCGATGCGACGACGGGGGAGTATTTCCTTCACCAATTCACGCGTCGTCAACCGGACTTGAATTGGGAGAACCCCGACGTTCGGCGCGCGGTGTACGACATGATGAACCGTTGGATCGAGCGGGGCGTCGACGGCTTTCGCATGGACGTCATCAACCTCATCTCCAAGACCGAACCTTTCGTCGATGGCCACATGTACTTCGCAATGGCGAACGGACCGCGTATTCACGAATTCCTCCGCGAGATGAACCGGGAGGTCTTGGCCGGCAAGGGTCTCATCACGGTCGGGGAAATGCCCGGAGTGAACGTCGAACAAGCGGAGCTCTACACCGATCCGGCCCGGGAAGAACTGAACATGGTGTTCACCTTCGAGCACATGCACCTCGACGCGGTGCCCGGTGAGCCCAAGTGGAGCCCCCGTCCGCTTCTGCTGGTGGAGTTGAAGGCGAATCTCGCCAAGTGGCAGACCGGCTTCGTGAACGGGTGGAACTCTCTGTATTGGAACAACCATGACCAACCACGATCGGTCTCGCGCTGGGGCGACGATGGCGCATTCCGCGTGGACAGCGCCAAAGCGTGGGCCACGGTTCTGCATCTCATGCGCGGGACTCCGTACATCTACCAGGGCGAGGAAATCGGGATGACCGACTTCCCCTTCACGTCGTTCGAACAGTTCCGAGACGTGGAGTCGTTGAACTGGATCGCCGAGGCTCGGGGTAAGGGAATCGATGACTCGACGATCATGAACTCGTTGCGAGCGCGTGGCCGGGACAACTCGCGCACGCCGATGCAATGGGACGGATCACGTCACGCCGGATTCACCACCGGAGAACCGTGGATCGCGGTCAACCCGAATCACGTGACGGTGAATGCGACCGATGCGGTGGCCGATTCGAACTCGGTGTTCCATCACTATCGACGCCTCATCGCCCTGCGACACGAAATGGAGGTCGTGGTGCACGGAGATTTCACCTTGCTCGTACCCGATCACCCACAACTGTTCGCCTACGTGCGTTCGTTGGGAAGCGTGTCGTTGTTGGTGGTGGCGAACTTGTCGGGTTCCGAATGCCGATTCGATGCCCCGCCCGACTTCGCCGATGCCGAGGTTCTGCTTGGCAACCGTTCGGAGTCACTCGCTCCGTGGCAGTCCTACGTTGTTCTCCTCGGAGACGCCGCCGCCTAGAAGCGATTGGGTCGCGCCACCACGACCGGTGTCACCCAGGCCACCACCGCGTAGCGATCGAAGTACTTCTCCCCGAGGGTTGCCAGAATCCGATCGGCAACGGCTTCGGTCACCACGGTCTCCAGGCGAATGCTCGATCCCGTGATGTCGAGTGCCCTACCTCCGGTTTGGCCCTCTCCACGAACGTGGCCGACGGAGTAACCCTTCGCGCCACACTCCTTCACGTCGTCGATGAGCTTCTGCTCGATCACCGATTCGGCGATGATCGTCACGAGTTGGCGATTCACGGTGTTCATGCGTGGTCCATTCAGCTGATTGCCTGAGCCATGGCGATGTAGAGCGGAATACCGATGGTCAGGTTGAAGGGGAACGTAACACCCAACGATGCCGTGATGTAGAGGCTGGGGTTGGCCTTCGGTAGGGCAATGCGCACCGCCGCCGGAGCCGCGATGTACGACGCGCTGGCCGCCAACGTGGCCAGCACCGCGATTCCACCGGTGGAAAGACCGGCGGCTTTTCCGGCGAGCGCACCCAACGCGCCGTTCACCAAGGGGATGGCGATGCCCAACAGAACGAGTCGCACACCGGTGCTACGAATGTCGCGCAGGCGCTCCGCCGCGGTGACGCCCATCTCGATGAGGAAGAGAGCCAGCACGCCCGGGAAGAGTCCGCTGAAGAGCGGGTCGGTGGGTTCCAGTCGTTCGGCGCCGACGATCGCGCCGATCAACAGACCGGCCACCAACAACGCGATGCTTCGACCCCGCACCACTTCGCCCAACGCCGACTTCCAGCCACTTCCATCGCTGGACTTGCGGGCCAGAAACAGAGCCACCACGATGCCGATGATTTCCAGCACCGCCAGCAATCCGGCCATGTAGCCCTCGAACTGGATCTCGCGGGCATCGAGCGTGGTCAACACCACGGTGAAGGTCACGGCCGAAACCGATCCGTAGTGGGCGGCCAGTGCGGCCGCATCGACCACTTGGAATCGTCCCAATGTCCTCATCGCGGCGAACGCGATCAACGGGGTGATGATTCCGAGCGCGAGCGCGGCGAGGAGTGGCCCCCATAGATCGCGGAGCGAGGCGTCGGCGAGGGCCTTGCCTCCCTTGATTCCGATGGCCAACAGAAGGAAGGTCGACAGAATCGGATAGAGCGCCTCGGGCAATCGAACCTCGAACTTCAACAGTGTGGCGATGAGGGCAACGACGAACGCGACCAAGGGTGCGGTCAACAAGGTGTCGGCCACCGATACGGCGATCATTTGGTCACCTTCGACTTTCTCACCAAGGGGGTGATGACGGCGCGAACGTGATGGTCGGCCTCCAGGGGATGGCGCAGCGGCTGGTCGAGATCGATGCGATACACGTTTCGCCGACCTTCTTTGATGACCTGCAGGTAACCGGCGGATTCGAGGTCGTGCACGATGCGATGCACCGAACGTTCGCCGATTCCCACCAGGCTCGCGACTTCGCTCAATCGGATGTCGGGCTGCTTGGCGATGCAGATCAGGACGTGCGAATGGTTGGTCAGGAAGGTCCAACCGGCTCCGTCGGCTTCGGAATGTTTGTGTGCCATAGAAACCATGTAATCAGATACAGGTATTGGATGACAACTTTCCTGATCCTTCCATCACCCAGCGGGACCCGCGGTGCTGGCAGGATGGCTCCGTGAAGCGCAACCGAATTCGTTCCCTGACCAGCATTCTCGTGATCGGCGTGGCCATGTCCGCGACCGTGGCCTGCGGCGGAGGTGACTCCGCCGAGCCATCGTCCGATTCTTCGGCCACCGAAACCGAGACCACCGACCCCGAGACCACCGATGTGGTGTCCACGGAGGTGCCGGCGACGGAGGCACCCGGTTTGGCGATCGATCGAGTGGTGGCACCGGAAGCGAGCACGGTGACGGACCTGTTGGCGCTCGACCGACCGGTCGTGATCGTTCACGCCGGCGGCGACTTCGATTATCCCCATTCCACGATGTACGCGTACACCGAATCGGCCCTTGGTGGTGCGGACGTGCTCGAGATGGACGTCATGCTCAGCGCCGATGGTGTGTTGATGGTGCAGCACGACAACACGGTCGATCGATTGACGAACGACACCGGCCTCGTGAGTTCGTACACCGCCGCCGAGTTGCAGGCGATGGACAACGCCTACTGGTTCTCCGGTGGCGTGTGGAGCGACAAGTCCCTCCCGGAGGATGCGTACACGTTCCGCGGAGTTCGTACCGGCGATCGACCGGCCCCCGAGGGCTACACCGCCGATGACTTCGCCATGCCCACCTTCGAACAGGTGGCTCGCGCATTTCCCGATCACGTTCTCGACGTCGAGATCAAGATTCCCGAAACGGAAACCGGTGAACCCCAGTTGGATCGGGCCTACGCCGCGGCGGCCGAACTTGTCCGCCTGATCGAGGTTTTGGATCGCGCCGACTCCGTGATCGTGGTGTCTTTCGATGACAGCGTGCTCACCGAGTTCCGTTCGTTGATCGCCGACGTGGCCACCAGCCCCGGTCAAACCAGCCTCGTGAATTGGTATCTCGCCGGCGCTCCGTTGGATCCGCGTGACGTGGTGCTGCAAGCTCCGCCGATCTACGAAGGCATCGAAGTGATGACCGCCGAAACGTTCGCACGTGCTCACGCCGAGGGTTACGAGGTGTGGGTCTGGATGAACGAGACATCGCAGGAGACCACCGAGTTCTATTCCGAGCTCGTGGCGCGAGGTGCCGATGGGCTTCTCATCGCGCGACCCACGGCCGTCCCCTGAGGCGTTCACTAGGCTCGCCGATATGAACGTTTCCGAAGCCGTCGACAAGCGCAAGTCGGTCCGCAAGTTCCGTCCCGATCCGGTGAGTGACGAAACCATGAGGTCGCTCCTCGAGGATGCCTCTCGCGCACCGAGTGGCGGAAACGTGCAACCGTGGCGGATCTACGTGGTCAACGGAGAGTCGATTCCGCGGATGAAGGACTTCCTCGCCACGCAACCCCCCTTGGACGCGCCGGAATACGAGATCTATCCACAAGGTCTCACCGAGCCGTATCGCACCAACCGATTCACCATCGGCGAGCAGATGTACGCCACCATGGGCATCGAGCGCGAGGACAAGGAAGGTCGGCGTCGTCAATTCGCCGCCAACAACGACTTCTTCGACGCTCCGGCCGCGCTCTTCTGCTTCGTGGACCGTCAGATGGGTCCGCCCCAATGGTCGGATCTGGGCATGTTCCTGCAGACCTTCATGTTGTTGGCGGTGGAACGCGGCCTCTCCACGTGCGCGCAGGAGTATTGGTCCGTGCGACACAAGGCGGTCTCCGCTTTCGTCGGTGCCCCCGACAACGAGATGCTGTTCTGCGGAATGGCCATCGGATACGCCGATGAGTCGGCTCCGATCAACTCATTGCGCTCGGAGCGGATGCCGCTCCAGCAATGGGCCACCTTCGTCTGAGGTCAACTGGACCCGGAGCGACCACCCGCTGGTCTGGTCTTGACGTCGAAATGATCGACCACGTACTGGGCGATCACCACCACGGCCACGCCGGCGAATGAAGCGATGTCGGACCGCCATTCGGCGACCGAGGCATAAACCAGCGAACCCAGAACCGCGAGCAGAGCGAACGGCGTGCTGGACACCAACACTTGGGAGGTCTGGCCTTGAAGCACCGACACCAGCATTCCGCCGCCGACGGCCGAGAGCGTGCCGATGAGAACGGTGTTGATGAAGGGCAGTCCGGACTCCTGGGCGTACGCGACACCGATGGTGGCGAACAGCCCGAGCGCGAGGGCTTCCATGAAGTCGATGACCGGGGTGATTCGGGTGACGGCCTTGCGCACCAGTACCACCGTGACGATGCCTCCGATCACGGTGGTGACGTACCACGGCTCGCGCAACGACTCGGCCGGCAGGTTGCCGATGAGCAGATCGCGGATGAATCCACCACCCAAACCCATCAGCAGCGCGAAAACGCTGACGCCGACGATGTCCCAGTGTCGACTGCGATCGGTGTAGCCGCGCAACGCACCGACCACGGCGTTCACGTAAACAGCCAGCAGACCCAACCACAGCGGGGTGTTGGTGGCCAGGTCCGGGACGACGATCTCGGCGAGCATCCTCGAACCTTACGATCCCGAGCGATGCCGTCGGTGGTTAGTTGACCTGTCGCGTGTGACCGGCCCAATACGGCTCGCGCAGTTTGAACTTCTGCAGCTTTCCGGTGGCGGTGCGGGCCAACGCGTCGCGGAACTCCACCTTCTTCGGGCACTTGTACCCGGCCAACTTGGTTTTCGAATACGCGATGAGTTCCTCTTCGGTGAGCGTGGAGTCGGCCGATTTCACGACCAAGGCCATCACCAACTCGCCCCACTTCTCGTCTGGCACGCCGATGACCGCGACCTCGTTGACGTCGGGATGACTGAAGATGGCGTCCTCCACCTCGATGGAGGAGACGTTCTCTCCGCCCGAGATGATCACGTCCTTCTTGCGGTCGCTGATGGTGATGTAGTGGTCGTCGTCGAGAATGCCGCCGTCACCGGTGTGGAACCATTCGACACCGTTGGGGTCGTCGCTGGCGGCGTGAATGGCATCGGCGGTGGCTTCGGGCTGTTCCCAATAACCCTGCATGATCACGTTGCCGCGAGCGAGCACTTCTCCCTGCGGCGAGATGCGCAACTCGACTCCGAGCGCGGGAGATCCGGCGCGCGACAATTTCTGGGCGCGCTCGGCGGGTGTGAGCGCGTCGAACTCCTGTCGAGTGCGGTTCATGGTGAGGAACGGAGAAGTTTCGGTGAGCCCGTACAACTGCACGAATTCCCAACCGAGTTCGGTTTCCATGCGTTCGATGGTTCGCGTGGGTGGGGGAGCACCGGCCACCACCATGCGAACGCGATCTCGGCCCGGGATGGGGCCGTCCCACGTGGCGGCGGCGTCGAGGATGGCGTTCACCACGGCCGGCGCACCACACAGCATGGTGACCCCGTGTCGATCGATGCGACGAAGGATCTCGGCCCCGTCCACTTTGCGCAACACGACGTGCGTGCCGCCCATTCCGGTGACGGCGTAGACCATGCCCCAACCGTTGCAGTGGAACTGGGGGAGCGTGTGCAGGTACACGTCACGATCGTTCACACCCATCTGCCAGCCGAACGTGGCCGAGTTCAGCCACAGGTTCCGATGCGTCAACTGCACGCCCTTGGGTCGCGCCGTGGTGCCGCTGGTGTAGTTGATGGTGGCGGTGGCGTCCTCGTCGGGAGTCCAGGCTCTCGGCTCCACTCCGAATCGCATCAGTGCGTCGTCGGCCGTGTTTCCGATGACGAACTTGTGCTCGCATTCCACGGAACTCATCGCCTCTTCGAGCTCGGGATCCACCAACAGCACGCGAGCCCCGCTGTGCTGCACGATGTACTTCACCTCTTCGGCCACCAATCGGAAGTTCACGGGGACGAGGATGCGGCCCGATCCCGACACGCCGAAGAAGCTGGTGAGCAGACGGGCCGAGTTGTGCGACACCATGGCCACGCGTTCGCCCACACCGATGCCCAGTTCGTCGAGCCCGGCGGCCTGGGCTCGGGCGCGCTCGGCCATCTGTCGATACGTGAGGGTTCCCCAGGATTGAGCGGGCTGATCGGGTTCGTCGACCACCGCGGTGCGATCGGGGTAGAGAAGTTCGGCTCGGCGGATGTGATCGATGATCGTCAAGGGCACGCGCATGGACGAAACAGTAGGACGTGGGGACACATCGGTCGCCAACGGACGCACCGATGCCGATCGCACGGGGTACCCTGACTCTCGACATGACTGAACCCACCCCCAGAAAGGGTGCGCCTCGGGGTCGACGCCGTCCTCCTCGCCCAGCCGGACAAGAAGAAGTTTCCGGCCCCGCGCAACCACTCACCTCCATCAACGCCCTTCCGCCCGTCGAGACTCCCACCGGATTCGCTCGCCTCGGTGTGCCACCCGAAGTGGACGCCGGCTTGGCCGCGTGCGGCTTCGCCAATCCGTTCGCCATTCAGATCGAGGCCATTCCGGTGGCGCTGCAAGGTCACGACGTGTGCGGCCGTGCCAAGACCGGATCCGGTAAGACGCTGGCCTTCGGTGTTCCGATGCTGTCGCGCATCTCGGCCAAGGCCGAACCCATGCGTCCGCTCGGTTTGGTGCTCGTTCCCACCCGTGAACTCGCCGTTCAGGTGGCCGAGGTTCTCGAACCGCTGGCTCGTCACTCCGATCGCCGGGTGCTCGCCGTTTATGGCGGATCCAGTCGACACCAACAGGTCGAGACCATGGCCAAGGGCATCGAGATCGTGGTGGCCACGCCATTGCGTTTGATCGATCTCTTGAAGTCAGACGAGATCGACCTGTCGGCCGTGGAAGTGGTGGTGCTCGACGAGGCCGACCGCATGGCCGACGACGGTTTCACCCCGCAGGTGGAATGGGTGTTGCGCCGTTGCACCGGCCGCAACCAGACGATGCTGTTCTCGGCCACTCTCGACGGTGATGTCGGCCATCTCATTCGTCAGTTCATGAAGAACCCGGTGGAAGTGGCAATCGACGCCGCCACCGACACGGTGGGCACCATGCATCACCTGTGGTTGGCCGTTCACCACATGGACAAGGACAAGGTGGTCGCCGCCATCACCCGTGGTGCCGGCAAGACCGTGGTGTTCTGTCAGACCAAGCGCGTGTGCGATCGCGTCACCGACAATCTCATCGCGTTGGGAATCAACGCGTCGGCCATCCATGGCGACTTGCCTCAGCCCTCTCGCGAGAAAGCTCTGCGACGTTTCGCCGAGGGTTCACTGAGCGTGTTGGTGGCCACCGACGTGGCGGCCCGCGGAATCGACATCGACGACATCGCCGCCGTGATTCATTACGAGCCGGCCAAGGACAACAAGGACTATCTGCATCGTTCGGGACGCACCGCGCGCGCCGGTCGCGACGGGTGGGCGGTCACGTTGGTGGAGTACAACCAGCACACGCAGGTCACCATCCTGCAGCGCACCATGCGCATGCCCATCACGAAGGCCATCGAGGTCTTCAGCAACAACCCCAAGTTGTCGCACCTCGCCGATTTTCTCGACTGAGGCCCGGTCCCTTTTCCCTGCCCCTTTTCTTGGTGCTTCTGGTGGCATGAAACGACCTGTACAGGTCGTTTCATGCCACCAGAAGCACTACGTCAGTAGGGCTGGAGTCGGGGTGTTACTTGCGGGCCGAGAGCCAGGCGGGGCGACGTGATTCGAAAGCGCTGATGGCGTCGGCGTGCGTCAGCGTGATACCGATGTCGTCGAGTCCGTTCAGGAAGCGATGCTGATTCTGCGGCTCCATGGGGAATGACTCCTCGATGCCGGCCGAGGGAACCTCCACCCGCAGGCGTTCCATGTCGACCACGATCTGCGTCGATGGGTCGGCCTCGATGGCGGCCCAAATCTTCTCGACCGTCTCGAGCGATGCCACCACCGGCACCAGTCCGTTCTTGGTGCAGTTGTTGCGGAAGATGTCGCTGAAGCTGGGGGCGATCACGGCATCGAAGCCGTACTGCTGGATGGCCCACACCGCGTGTTCGCGACTGGAACCCACGCCGAACGACGGACCGGCCACCAGAATGCTGGCGCCCGCGTAACGCTGATCGTTCAGCACGAAATCGCGATCGTCGCGCCACGCGCTGAACAAGCCGACCTCGAAGCCGGTGCGCTCCACGCGCTTCAGCCAGTCGGCGGGAATGATCTGGTCGGTGTCGACGTCGCTGCGACGCAACGGGATTCCGGTTCCGGAGAGGACTCGTACGCTCTTCATCTTCGTTCTCTTCTCGTGTCAGTTCAGATCGGACGGCGTGGCGAATCGGCCCACCACGGCGGTGGCGGCGGCGACTTCGGGTGACACCAAGTGGGTGCGGCCTCCGCGTCCCTGGCGTCCTTCGAAGTTGCGGTTGCTGGTGCTGGCCGCTCGTTCACCGGGGGCCAGCTTGTCGGGGTTCATGGCCAGGCACATGGAACATCCGGGCTCGCGCCAGTCGGCGCCGGCCGCGCGGAAGATCTCGTGCAGTCCTTCGGACTCGGCTTGCTTCTTCACGGCGTGGCTTCCGGGCACCACCATCACGCGCGGAACGGTGACGGTGCGACCGCGCAACACCGACGCGGCGGCGCGCAAATCTTCGATGCGGCTGTTGGTACACGAACCGATGAACACGGTGTCCACCGCGACGTCGCGCATCTTGGTGCCGGGCGTGAGGCCCATGTATTCCAACGCGCGCGCGACGGTCTCGCGCGTGGTGGCGTCGGCGAAATCATCGGGCGACGGCACGGGTGTGTCGATTCCGGCCACCTGACCCGGGTTGGTTCCCCACGTCACCTGTGGCACCAATGTGGAGGCGTCGATGACGACCTCCTTGTCCCACACGGCGCCGTCGTCGGTGCGCAGTTCCTTCCACGCCGCGACGGCCTCGTCCCATGCCGCGCCTTGGGGTGCGTTGGGTCGGCCCTTGAGGTACTCGAAGGTGGTCTCGTCGGGAGCGATGAGTCCGGCTTTGGCGCCGGCTTCGATGCTCATGTTGCACACGGTCATGCGCCCCTCCATGGAGAGCGCGCGAATGGCCGAGCCGCGGTACTCGATGACGTGTCCGATTCCGCCACCGGTGCCGATGCGACCGATGATGGCCAGCACGATGTCCTTGGCGGTGACGCCGGCGGGCAGAGTGCCGTTCACTTCGACGCTCATCCACTTCGGGCGACTCTGCGGCAACGTCTGGGTGGCCATCACGTGCTCCACCTCGCTGGTGCCGATTCCGAAGGCCAGTGCTCCGAACGCGCCATGGGTGGCGGTGTGGCTGTCGCCGCACACGATGGTCATACCGGGAAGGGTGCGTCCCTGCTCCGGTCCGATGACGTGAACGATTCCCTGCAACGGATCGCCCATGGAGAACAGCTTCACGCCGAACTCCTTGGCGTTGTCGCGCATCACTTCGACTTGGCGCGCCGAGATCGGGTCGGCGATCGGCAGATGAATGTCGGCCGTGGGGACGTTGTGGTCCTCGGTGGCCACGGTCAGGTCCGGACGTCGGATCTGACGACCGCTCATGCGCAAGCCGTCGAAGGCCTGCGGGCTGGTGACTTCGTGGACGAGATGCAGATCGATGTACAGCAGGTCGGGCTCGCCGGGGGCGGAGTGGACGACGTGCATGTCCCAGACCTTCTGGGGGAGTGTGGTGGGGTTGGCCATAGCGGCTCTCAGTCTCTCCCCGAAGACCGCCGACTACAACGTGCCGGTGCGCCACGGGCCACTTTGCGGCACACCCGCCGGCCATGACCGATCCCATCTACGTTTCCGACGCCCACATTCCACCCATGTCCGACCCCACCCATGGCGCCGTTGCCATGGCCCGCTGGGTGGACGACTTGGTCCATGAGGAACTGAGCGAACCCTTCGCCTTGTCCGAGGCTCGGTTGTACGTGAAGTCGGTCGGCCAGAGCCAGGCGGCATTCCTCCTCGACAGCGACGAGAACCCCTATCGCCTCCTCGAGCGTACGAACCAACACATTCCGGTGAAGGCGGCCGCTCTGGTGGTCACCGGATGGTGTGCACCCACCGATCCGTCGGACTCCATCGGACGGCGCCCCAGCGAGCATCCGATGCGTCAGCGAGTGCGCATCACCGTGGCCATCGACGCACACGGAATCGCCACGGTCATGCGCCGCGACGGTGCTCCGAACGATCCCGAGGTCATGGATGATCGAGGCGAGGGGGAGTTGCCCGACGCGCTCGAACGTTGGTGGTGCGGCGAACTCGTGTGACGGCTCTGCCGAATCGTCATGCAGTTCTCACCGGACAGTCACCACTTTCCAGGCTCGCGCACGGCACGATGGTCGAATGCGAATTCCCTTGAGAACGATCGCCACGTTGTCGGCACTGTCCTTCATCGCCGCCTGTGGTGGTGAGAACGAGGTCGCCACGGTCGATTCGACGGTGGAGTCATCCACGACCACAGGGGACACGACCACCGAAGCCACGACAACGGAGGCGCCGGTCACCGTTCCGATGAACACCAACGTTCCCGCGCTCGGTGAGTGCCCCACGGCGGTGTTCCCCGACCTGAGCGCGGTGGCTGGCCCGGGCGGCGACTACGCCATGCCCATTGTGACCGTGGAGTGCACGGACGACGAAGTGGTGGTCACGTCGAATGGAATGCCCGGCTACGAGTTCGTCGAGATGACGCCGAACGGACTGCGCGAACAGAACTGGGAATGGCGCGTGGCTCTGCGACCCGAAGTCGCCGATGAACCCACGAGCATCGTCGACGTGCTCGGAGCACTCGGCTTCACCACCACGGGACTGCCCATTTACGGGCCCACCGAAGGGCCGATGCCCGAGCGGGAGGCCTTCGGGGATCCGGTGTACAACGGCTTGCTCGATGACTGCGGGGGTCACACCGGTTTCGACGCCGACTACCACAATCACGCGCTGAACGCCGTCGCCGCGTGCAATCTGGATTCGTCGTTCATCATCGGATACGCCCTCGACGGATTCCCGATCTACAACTCGGTCGGATGTCTGGACGAGGAGTGCACCGAGACCGCGGTGTTCGTGTCGGGCTACGACATGACCGGCGATCCGACGTCGTATTCATGGAAGGCGTACACGTACGTTCCCAACGGCAAGAGCAACGTTCTCGACGAATGCAACGGACGCATCGGACCCGACGGCACGTATCGGTATCACGCCACCACGGCGTTCCCCTACATCATCGGATGTCTGCGAGGAACCGCCACCGCACAAACCGGCAACGCCGCCGCACCGATGCCTCCAATGGGTGGACCGCCGCCGAACGGTGGACCGCCGCCGAACGGGTGATGCGGGTCAGAACGCCGCGAAGAGATCGACCACCAGTACGAGGTCGGTCTTTTCGGGCAAACCGAGTTCCGAGTTGCCGGCGTCTCCGAAGGCATCCTTGAACGGAATCGTCAACAGGCGACGACCGCCGACCTTCATGCCTTGTACGCCCTCCAGAATTCCGGGCAACGTTCCATCGCTGACCAGCGTGAGGGTGACCGGGCTGGGGTCGCCCCAGGTGCTGATCAACTTCTCGCCGGTGTCGCCGCGGTAGCCGATGAGCTGCAGCACCACGGTGGACCCGGCCACGGCCTCGTCGCCCGCACCCACCTGCAGGTCCTCGATGCCGAGTTGGGTGACCGCATCGGCGCCTTCGACGGTGATGGTGGGCTCGTCGTCGGGATCGATGGCCGGGACGATGGCCAGCATGTCGACCACGAACGAAATCGCCGAGTTGGGCGGAATGGCGTCGCCCGAACCGGCTTCGCCGTAGGCGAGTTCGGAGGGAATATCCAGTTGGCGACGACCGCCGACCTTCATGCCCACCAAGCCGTCGTCCCAACCCTTGATGACGGCACCCTGCCCGAGGGTGACGGCGAAAGGTTCGCCGTCGAAGTTGCCGTCGAAGCGCGAACCATCGGCCGACAAGACGCCGACGTAATGCACGAACACGGTGTCGCCTTCGACCGCCCCGTCACCCTCACCGTCGGTGATGTCGGTGATGACCAGTTCGGTGGGAATCTCGGTGGGAAGAACAACATCGGGTTCGGTGCTCTCATCGGCGGGATCGGTGGGCACGACCGAAATGTCGACCGTCGAATCGTCGACGGACGAAGCATCACCGCCACACGCGGTGAGAGCGAGGCCGGCGACGGCGATCAGTGCGGAGATACGACGGGCGGAGCGTTGCGACATTCCGCGAACGCTAGCGGTTCAGTGCGAGCCGGCACGGGTGGCCAGCCATTCGCGCTCGGACTCGCCCATTGCCGTGCTGGGCGGATCGTTGACGAAGGGCCACAATTCGCGGGCGATGCGTCGATAGTTGCCCGACGCGCCCAACTCGCCGAGGATGGCGTACAAACCCAGATTGATGCGTTGAATGAACACGAACGTCTTGGGAACCGTGGCGTATTGCGCGATGGGGCTCGATCGATCGAAGGTGTGGCGCACGATGCCACTGGCGTATTGCGCCGTCCAGGTGATGCGTTCGTCGGCACGCACCGGTTCGTAGAAGCGACCGAAGTAGTTGCCCACATCTGAGGTGTCGACCGGTGCGTCGCGTTGCAGCATTCCGGAGTTCTCCAACACCTGTCGAAAGGCGGGAACGTCGCTCTCGTACGCGGCCGACTTCACCATGGCGATGAACGTCGCCATTTCATCGTCGGTGAAGTGCTTCACCAGTCCGAAGTCGAGGAACGTGATGCGGCCGTTCTCATGGAAGATGTAGTTGCCCGGATGCGGATCACCGTTGAACTTGTGCATCCCGTACAGACTTCGGAACACGAAGCGGAAGAGAGTCTCCCCGGCCATGTCTTTTTGTTCCTGGCTCTGCTGGAGCAATTGACTCCACGACATGCCGTTCACCAGTTCGGTGGTGAGAACCCGACCGGTGCTGAACGTGGGGAAGACCCGCGGGATGTGAATGAAAGGGTGACCGCGGTAGTAGTCGGCGAACATCTGTTGGTTGGTCGCCTCGCGCGAGTAATCGAGTTCCTCGCGAATGCGCTCCTTCACCTCGTTCACCATGTCGCTGGGGTCGAGACCGCTGAAGCCCTGTTGCAGCAGGAATCCCAACAGGTCGGCGTTGCGCAAGTCCGAGTCGATCGCCTCGTCCACTCCGGGATACTGCACTTTCACCGCGACGGCGCGCTCTTCGCCCGATTCCGGATCGAGGATGACCGCCCGATGCACCTGTCCGATGGACGCCGCCGCGATGGGGGTGGGGTCCCATTCGACGAAGAGTTCGTTCGGCGCTTTTCCGAGTTCGCGCTGGATGACTTCGGCGGCGAGTTCGGCCGACATTGGTGGAGCGCTCGACTGCAGTTGCGACAGCGCGGCGCGCAACGGAGCGGGCAATCCCTCGTCCAGGTAGCTGGCCATCTGGCCGAGCTTCATGAGGGCGCCTTTCATTTGGCCGAGCCGTTCGGATACCTGGGCCGCGGTCTTCAGTTCGGTCTCGTGGTCGATCTCGATGCGCCGCTCGGCATTGGCGAAGGCCTTGCGTGCCGTGGCGCTGGCGTAGGTGAGGCCCACGCGACCGCCGAGGCGCACCAACTCGGTGTTGCGGGCCGCCATGGTTCCGCGTTCGATCGCCGAGATGATGCGACCAGAGTCGCCGGACTTTCGCGAGCGGACGAATCGAACGACCGACGCGGTTCCGAGTCCGAGGACGACGAAGGGCAGCAGGCGTCGGATTCTCATGTCAGGCTCATGTCAGGAGCGTCGCTCGGTCACCGAACGAACGCCGTCGATGATGAGGTCGGCCATGCGCGGAGCGTGCGCCACGATGGCGTCGTGTTCTCCGTCGATGCGAGAGGCCCGCGCGTCGGGGATGGCGGCGAACAGGTCGAGTTGTCGATGAACCGGAATCACCGGGTCCCGCAACGTGACCACGTGCGAGGTCGGAACATCGATCTGTCCGACCCAATCGAGGGCCGAGAACGAACCGATGGCGTGACCGGCCTCCAGAACCATTCGCCAGTCGTGCAGTTCGATCTGACTGATGGCCCACGGCCCCCACTTGGCGGCCTTGCGACGCAGATACACCTTCTCGGTGATGTTGGCGCGCGTGGCCTCGGGGGTGAGACGCGCGAGTGCGCTCATCCCGGTGAGACCGAGGAACGCCATGCGCTCGGCGCGACTGTGCGCGAAGCTGGCCGCGGTCGCGCACAACACGAGTCCGTCCACCAATTCGCGGTGGCGTTTCCACATCAACAACGCCACCGGGCCACCCATCGAGTAGCCAACGGGGATGACGCTCTCGATTCCGAGTTCGTTCATCAACGCGGCGGCGTCATCGGCGCAATCGGCCAGACGGAACGGCTTGCGGGTGCGGATGCCACGGCCGTGACCGCGATGATCGAGCGCGATCACGCGATGGTGGCGTCCGAGGGTTTCGTAGACCGCGAACCAGTTCAGGTCGGCGGTGGCGGTCCATCCGTGCAACAACAACACGGTGGAGGCACCGGGGTGCGGCGCGGGGATCTCGCGCACGAACGTGGTGCCTCGGCCGGGCAGTTCGATCTCTCGGCCCGGGGGCAGTGGCGGAATGCCGGGTGTGTCGAGACCGGCATCGCTCGACAAGGGGGAGACGGTCGTGCTCAGGGAAGCTCCACGCTGATGATCACGACCGAAAGTTGATGCCCGTTCGGTGTGGTGTAGGAAACCGTCTCGTCGATGCGCCGACCATTGAGAGCCTGACCGAGCGCGGATTCCGGGGTCATGGTGGCGGCACCCTCGTACTTCTCCTCGTGCGAACCGAGGTAATAGGTCTCGGGCTCGTCGCCATCGATGGAGACGGTCACCAACTTGCCGGGGCCAACCACGTCACCGTCGTCGGTCTCGACCAGTTCGTAGTTCTCGAGGATGGATTCCAGGTGGCGGATGCGCCCCTCCATGTGACCCTGCTCGTCCTTGGCCGCGTGATAGTCGCCGTTCTCGGACAGGTCGCCCAGTTCGCGAGCGCGCTCGATCTTGTCGGCCACCTCGATGCGACCCCGCGTGGTGAGGTCGTGGTGTTCCTGCTTCAGTCGTTCGAGTGCGGTTGCGGTGAGGTGATGGACCTTGGCCATGGGGCACAGGGTAACGGCGCATCGACGACCTTGAGATGGCGGAAAGTGCCCAAATGAACGGGAAATCCGGCGGTGGAGTCAGGCTCGTCGGAACGTCGGAAATGGGACTCCGTGGCCCGTCCCCGTACGATGTGCCCCCATGTCAGGCAACTCTTCCTCCACGCATCGCATCGCCGTCATCGGTGGCGACGGCATCGGCCCCGAAGTCACCGTCGAGGCGCTCAAGGTCGTTCGCGCAGCTGGTGTTCGTCTGGACACCACCGACTTCGATCTTGGTGGCGCGCGCTACCTGCGCGACGGCGAGATTCTCAGCGACGAGGTGCTGAACCAACTTCGTGGATTCGACGCCATTTTGCTGGGCGCGGTCGGCACCCCCGATGTTCCTCCCGGAGTCATCGAACGCGGTCTGTTGTTGAAGATGCGATTCGAGTTGGACCTGTACGTCAATCAGCGTCCGTTCGTGGGCACCGCGCCCGGTCACACCAAGCCGCACGACTTCATCGTCATTCGCGAGAACACCGAGGGCCCGTACGTGGGCGAGGGTGGAGTGTTGCGTCGTGGCACCAAGCACGAGGTCGCGACCCAAGGAAGCGTCAACACGCGCATGGGTGTCGAGCGTTGCGTTCGCTACGCCTTCGAATTGGCCATGAAGCGCGAGCGCAAGCACGTCACCTTGGTGCACAAGACCAACGTGCTCACGTTCGCCGGCAATCTGTGGGAGCGCGCCTTCAACGAAGTGGCCGCCGAGTTCCCGCAGGTGTCCACCGCCTACAACCACGTGGATGCGGCGTGCATCTACTTCGTGCAGGACCCGCATCGTTACGACGTCATCGTCACCGACAACCTGTTCGGCGACATCCTCACCGATCTCGGTGGCGCGGTGTCGGGAGGCATCGGGTTGGCATCGTCGGCGAACCTCAACCCGGCTCGCACGGGCCCCAGCATGTTCGAGCCCGTGCACGGATCGGCCCCCGACATCGTGGGAACGGGCAAGGCGAATCCCACCGCAGCCATCTTGTCGGCCGCGTTGATGTTGGATTTCCTCGGAGAGTCCGCCGCCGCCGATCGTGTTCGCGCGGCCTGCGCCGAGCCCGTGTCGGGATCCACCACGCAGATCGCCGACGCCATCGCGGCGCGACTGGCCTGAAAACGTCGGGTCCGCCCGGCGAGTCCACCAACTAATCTGACGACACGAATTCGAACGGAGAGCCATGCCCACCTTGATCCCCACCCCGAAAATCTGGATGAACGGCCAGCTGGTCGACTGGGATCAGGCCCAGGTGCACGTGCTCACGCACACGCTTCATTACGGCACCGGCGTGTTCGAGGGCATTCGCGCCTACGAGACGTCGAAGGGGACGGCGGTGTTCCGCCTCACCGAGCACATCGAGCGCCTGTTCCGCAGTGCCCACATCTTGGGCATGGAGATCCCGTACACGGTGGACGAGCTCGTTCAGGCCACCAAGGACACCGTGGCCTCCACGGGCTTGGCGTCGTGCTACGTGCGTCCGCTGGCGTACTACGGATACGGCGAGATGGGTCTGAACACCCTGCCCTGCAAGGTCGACGTGGCCATCGCGTGCTGGCCGTGGGGTGCGTATCTGGGTGACGACGCACTCACCAAGGGCGTGCGCATGAAGATTTCGTCCTGGACTCGCCACGATCACAACACCATGCCGCCGGCGGCCAAGACCGTGGGCAACTACGTGAACTCCTCGCTGGCCAAGGTGGAGGCCCTGAAGGCCGGTTACGACGAGGCCATCATGTTGGCCCCCAACGGACTGGTCGCCGAATGCACCGGAGAGAACATCTTCTGCTCGCGCAACGGTGTGGTGCTCACGCCGCCGCTGTCGGCCGGTGCGCTCGAGGGCATCACCCAGAACTCGGTGATGGAGATCGGTCGCGATCTGGGAATCGACATTCGCGTGGACAACATCGCGCGCAGTGACCTGTACATCGCCGACGAGATCTTCGTGTGCGGAACCGCGGCCGAAGTGAGCGCCGTGAATTCGGTGGACGATCGCTCGGTGCCGGCACCCGGTCCGGCCACCACCGCGATCGGTCAGATGTACGGCCGCGTGGTGCGAGGCCAAGAGGCCAAGTACTCGCACTGGTGCGAACTGGTCAAGTAACCCCCGACCCCACCCCGATCTGGGTATCCGAAGTGCCCGAAAACGGGCACTTCGGATACCCAGAACGCGGGTCAACTCCGGGCGTTGCGGCGACGAGCCGCCATGCCGGCCAGGCACTCGAAGGCCAGCCGGTGCGCCACGTTCACGGTGAGCTCACTCACGTCGTAGGCCGGAGCCACTTCGACGATGTCGACGCCCACCACGTCGTGTTCCACGCACAGCGTGCGCACCATGCGCAAGAGATCGGACGACAAGATTCCGCCCGGTTCGGGGGTGCCGGTGCCCGGAGCGAAGGCCGGGTCCAGGCTGTCGACGTCGATCGAGATGTACAAGTGATCGGCCGAGGCCAACGCCTCGTTCACCGCGTCGTCCATGACCGCCTTGAAGCCGCGGTTCCAGATCTCGTCCATGGTGTGCCAGCGCATGCCCTGCTCGCCCATCCAGTCGAAGACTTCCTTGGGCGGCCAGTATCCGCGCAGACCCACCTGCACGAAGTTGGGTCCGGGAATCGCGCCGGATTCGATCAATCGCCGCATCGGCGTTCCGTGGCTGGCCAAGTTGCCGTCGATGATGTTGGCGGTGTCGGCGTGCGCATCGAAATGCACCATGCCCACCTTGCCGAATCCCTTCACCTCGGCCACGGCGGTGGCGGCGGGCCACGTGATGCTGTGGTCGCCACCGAGGATGATGGGCACGATTCCGCGCGAGGCGATTTCCTTCACTCGCGTCTTGATGTTGGCGTGACTCGTTTCGGTGTCGGCGTGTGGGCAGTACGCGTCTCCGAAGTCGACCACTTCGAGCCAATCGAAGATTTCGATGCCCAAGTCCATGTGATACGAGCCGGGTTCGTAGGCCTGGGAACGAATGGCTCGCGGACCGAAGCGCGCGCCCGGTCGGTTCGTGGTGGCGATGTCGAAGGGGGCACCGACGATGGCCACGTGCGGCCTCCATTCGTCGAGCATCTCGGGGTCCGGAAGGAACGGGCGTTGACCGAACGTGGACAAACCGCCGAACACGTAACCGAGTTCCAATTGTTCGCGCATGCCGGGGGAGAGGTCGCGCTTGGGATCGCTCATGGGCGCACCCTACCGACGCCCACGCGATCGATGATCGGGGACCAAACGCAAGAGAGCCCCGAGGGTGCTGCCGGTTTCCCAGCGCTCCGCTCGGGGCGTCTCCCGTTCGAGAATCCACCAGCGTGCGATCGTCGGTTGTTACCCTTTGCTCGCTCACTTGATTCGCCCGTCGGAGTTGCCCCCGGCGGGCGAATTGCCATTTCCGGCCCCGACGCATGGTTGCCCTGTCGGCGGTTCCGGACCTCCCCGTCGGTTTCCCGTCGGATCGGAGTGGACCCTCTCCCGCGGCACCGACTCATCGAATCGCGGTGTCGCTTCGGGGTTTCCCCAGTCGCGCCACCGGTGAGACTCGCGTGGTCGTCGCCGTGGTGATTGAACTATGCCGTGCGCGTTTCCGCAGGTCAATGGGTATCTTTCTACCCACATGGTTATCCACGAACTTTCGCACTTGTGCACAAGAATCGTCCCGTTGTGCACCGGTCGTCCACATGGATGTCCACAGAAAACGGGTCCTCGTGGACGCTCCACGTTGACTCGTGGGTCGTGAGCCGGTTGACTGACAACCGATGAACGCCGTGACCGCACCCCGCATCGCAACCGCCGTTGCGTCGATCATCATTATTCGATAGCGCACGGGCTCGTTCTCGTGCGCAGTCAGCCGCCTCAGGGCGGCTTTTCTGTTTCTCGGGAATGACTCACGGCACGACTCACAGCACGACGATTCACCACACGACGAAGAAGTGACGGAACCAACATGAGCAACATGATCGAAGTCTTCGACACCACATTGCGCGACGGCCTCCAGGTGGAGGGTGTCTCGGCATCGGTGGAGGACAAGCTGCGCATCGCCGAGCAGTTGGACTTTCTCGGCGTGCACTTCATCGAGGGCGGATGGCCGGGGGCCAATCCGAAGGACATCGAGTTCTTCGCGCGCGCCGCGAAGGAACTGAAGCTCACCACCAGCACGCTCGTGGCTTTCGGTTCCACGCGTCGTCCCAAGGGCAAGGTGGATGACGACGCCACGTTGCGCCATCTCGTCGATGCCGGCACCAGTGCCGTGTGCATCGTGGCCAAGAGTTGGGATTATCACGTGTTGAACGCGTTGCAGACCACGCTGGATGAGGGCGTGGCGATGATCGCCGACTCGGTGGAGTATCTGCATGGTCATGGCCGACGCGTGTTGGTGGACATGGAGCATTTCTTCGATGGCTTCAAGCGCAACGAGGAGTTCGCTCTGCGCGCGTTGGAGGCGGCCGTGGTGAAGGGCGCCAGTCATCTGGTGTTGTGCGACACCAACGGGGGAAGCCTGCCCCACGAAGTGCAAGAGATCGTCGCCACGGTGAAGCGCCACGTGGGTGACGACGTCACCATCGGCATCCATTGCCATGACGACACCGGTTGTGCCGTGGCCAACAGCATGGCCGCCGTGCTCAGCGGTGCCCGTCATGTGCAGGGAACGTTGAACGGACTCGGTGAGCGCACGGGCAACACCAACCTCACCACCGTCATCCCGAACCTGCAGTTGAAGTTGGGTTACGAGTGCCTGCCCGAGGGTCGCCTCGAACGCATCACGGCTGTCAGTAACCACGTCGCCGAGGTGTTGAACCGTCCTCTGAACCCACAGGCGCCGTACGTCGGTTCGGGTGCGTTCGCGCACAAGGCCGGTTTGCACGTGAGTGCCATCGCGCGCGCCAAGGACGCCTACGAACACGTCGATCCCGAACTGGTGGGCAACGGCACGCGATTCGTCGTGAGCGAAATGGCCGGCAAGGCGACCATCGCTATCAAGGCCGAGGAGCTCGGACTCGACATGGATGGTCCGGCGGTCAACCAGGTCATCGACGATCTGAAGCGCCTGGAGCACGAGGGTTACCACTTCGAGGCCGCCGACGCGTCGTTGGAGTTGCTCATGCGTCGCGCCACCGGCTGGGAGCAGCCGTACTTCCGCGTCGAGAGCATGCGGGTGATCACCGACGAGTCCGCCACGGGTTCGTTCACCACCGAGGCCACGGTGAAGGTGTGGGTCGGGCCCGAAGGCGCGGCCAACCGGCACGTGCACACATCCGAGGGCAACGGTCCCGTGAACGCCATCGACACGGCTCTGCGGGCCGCGGTGTCGCAGGCTCATCCGGGCGTCGATCGCATTCACTTGACCGACTACAAGGTGCGCATCCTCGACGGCGGTTCGGCCACCGGCGCCGTCACCCGCGTGTTGATCGATGCCACCGACGGCGAGAAGTCCTGGACCACCATCGGGGTCAGCCCCAACATCATCGAGGCATCGTGGCGGGCCCTCGAGGAGTCGCTGATCTACGGACTCCTGCACGCCGACGCCTGAGCGAATACGGTAGAGACGATGTCCGCACCCAAGTTCGCCCCCACCCCGGTCCTCGACGAGGTCCGTACCTATTCGTCACCCGAGGTGGCCCCGGCCGCATGGGTGAACGATCGCCCCACCGACATCGAAGGCTTTCAGCCCGTCGGAGAGCGACTCGGGTTTCAGGGTCCGGATCAGGGATACGGGTTGATGTTGGCCAATCGCATGCGTGGTCGCCTGAATCTGCTCGGCGGAGTGTCGGCCGATGACGCCGTGCGTGGTTGTCTGAACATCGCTCTGCGACGCGCCTCGCTGTTCGGTCGAGCCCCGGTGGTTCACGATCTCACCATCGCGTTCACCATGTGGGGATTCTTCGACGCGAACCCTCCGCACGATCTCGTGAAGCGTCGGGCCGAACTGTTCGGTGGTGTGGGCAACGTGCATCATTACAAGGAAGGTCGCGCCATCGCCGATCTGGTGCCCGAAGCCACCTTGCGTATGACGCCGGTCGCGGTGGCCGCCGCGAGTCCGGTGGCATGGCGCACGCTCACGGGCGCCTGAGGTTTCGTCGCACGCTCACGGGCGCCTGAGGTTTCGACGCACGCTCACGGGCGCCGGAGATCTCATCGTCTCGTCGGGGGTCGTAACCTGACGGCGTGACCGACTACCGCGCCCCTCTCGCCGACATCGATTTCGTTCTCAACCGCGTCTGCGGCCTGGATCGAATCCTCGAACTTCCCGGTTACCTCGACGTCGATTCGTCCGTCGTGCGCGACCTTCTGGAGGAAGCGGCTCGCTTCATGGAGGAGAAGATCGCTCCCTTGAACAAGGTGGGCGACAAGTTCGGAGTGCGGTTGAACCCGGATCACTCGGTGACCACGGCGCCCGGTTTCGCCGACGCGTACCAGCATTACGTGCTGGCGGGTTGGGGAGCGGTTCCTTTCGAGACCGGCTTCGGAGGCGGCGGTTTCCCGTGGGTGGTGGGCATCGCCCTGCAAGAGATTCTCACCGCGTCGAACATGGCGTTCTCCATGTGTCCGTTGCTCACTCAAGGTGCGATCGACGCGATCCTCCATCACGGCAGCGAAGCGCAGAAGATGATGTATCTGCCCAAGATGATCACCGGCGAGTGGTCGGGCACCATGAACCTCACCGAACCCGACGCGGGTAGCGACGTGGGTGCGGTGCGCACCAAGGCCGTGAAGAACGCCGACGGTTCGTACCGCATCTCGGGCACCAAGATCTACATCTCGTTCGGTGAGCACGACATGGCGGACAACATCGTTCACCTCGTTCTGGCCCGCACGCCCGATGCGCCTCCCGGCACCAAGGGCATCTCGTGTTTCATCGTGCCCAAGTACATCGTGAACAACGATGGTTCGTTGGGCCGCAAGAACGACATCACGTGCGTGTCGGTCGAGCACAAGTTGGGCATTCACGCCAGTCCCACCTGCGTCTTGTCCTTCGGCGACAACGGCGGAGCCACCGGTTACCTCATCGGCGAGGAGAACCGAGGAATGCAGTACATGTTCACCATGATGAATCAGGCCCGTTTGTCCGTGGGTCTGCAGGGTTTGTCGTTGGGTGACCGCGCGTACCAGCAAGCGTTGCAGTACGCCAAGGATCGCCGTCAGGGCCGTGCGCCGGGGGCACCGGCCGGCGAGTCGTCGCCGATCATCGACCATCCCGACGTGAAGCGCATGCTCATGACCATCAAGACCACTTGCGAAGCGTTGCGTCGACTGACGTATTGGAACGCCGCGTGTCTCGACGTGGCCAAGCATCATCCCGATGCCAACGAACGAGAATTCGCCGCCGACCTCGCGGCGCTTCTCACCCCGATGTCGAAGGGTTGGGGAACCGACATGGCGGTCGAACTCACCGGAATCGCGGTGCAGATTCACGGTGGCATGGGCTTCGTGGAGGAGACCGGCGTGGCTCAGCACTACCGCGATGCCCGCATCACCACCATCTACGAGGGCACGAACGGCATTCAGGCCATCGACCTGGTGGGTCGCAAGTTGGGAATGCAAGGTGGCGCGGTGGTCAAGCGACATCTCGACTCGATCGACTCTCTGATCAATCGGTTGGCGGCCTTCCCGCAATTGACGGCGACGCGCGCGGCCTTGGTGAAGACTCTCGCCGCCACGCGCGAGGCCACCGATTGGCTGGCCGCGCACGGCGGAAATCAGCTCGATCTGTTGTCGGGCGCCACGCCGTACCTGCGCCTCATCAGCGTGCTCACCGGTGGCTACTTGTTGGCCGAGTCGGCGGTGATCGCCAGTGAGAGCGGGTTGGATGACGCAGTCGTCGCCGAACGAGTCACCTCGGCGCGCTTCTTCTGCGAACAGTTGATGCCGGTCGCCGACGGATTGGTCCCGTCGATCACCGGGGACTCCGAACTGTTGATGTCGTCGATCTGATCGTCAGGCGTGGCGCCTGATCGTCTCGCTCACGGCGTAATCGCACAGCGACTCGAACACCACGCGAGTGTCGATACCGTCGACGAGGCCCGTGCATTCCTCGAGCAACATCATGCCTTGGGCGAGTATGCGCAGAATCTCCACTCCCGGACGGACGACGTTCATGTCGAGGCCGAACACGCTCTCGAAAAGTCTCGAGGCGTGCTCGTTGGCGTCGGTGTCGGCGATGTGCAACGCGCGACGCATATCGGCGTCGTGAATGGCGGCGAGATGGAACTCGAGGCGAAGTCGTCGTTGCTCACGACCGACCGGCGCGAGAAGGGTCCGATTGGCGATCATGGCCTGAGCCTTCAGTGACTCTTCGTAGGCGGACACTCGCGCGTCGTCGCGCGATCGGATGTGTCCACCTTCGCCTCGGGGGACGTTGGGGCCGATCAGTTTGTCGCTGCGTGACCCTTTGTAGAGATTGTTGAGCAACTTGGTGGCCACGTCGCTGAACAAGGCTTGTCTGGTGCGGTACTCGGCGAACAACGCCGAGGTGGGAAGTCCGGCCGCACGGGCGATGCGTTGGGTCGTCGCGCGCTCGACGCCACCGCGGGAAATCACTCGTGCCGCGGCGTTCACCAACGCGTCACGGATGGCGTCCCCGGTGTCGATGGTTGCGTCGAGATGAAGCTCGCCTTCGGGTCGGGACCACGTGGGTTCGGCGCGTCGGTCGAGCACCATGTGGGCCGCTGGCTTCATGACCTCCCACTTCTCGGGTTCGAACAAGTCGACAGCGGCGAAGTAGAGACAGCCCAGAACGAAACCGATGGTGAGAAGCCGACGATCGGATTCGGGTGACGCGGGCTGTTGTTCCACACCCAATTCCGCCAACCAAGAGTTGACGTCGGGGATGACGACTTCGGCCAATTCGGGAATACGAGGGGCGGCGATCATCAAGCTGATTCCGGGCGTCAACGGACCGGCGGGATTCGCCAAGGCGCGAGCGATGATCATCTGGGCTTCGTTGCGTTGGGGTCCCGGGTCGAGGGTCTTCAACGACGTTTCGATGTAGGCCCGCATGGGTCCGGACAACCGGTGTTGCCACAGCCCCACGAGGATCTCTTCGGTGTTCTCGTAACGGGAGTAGACGGCTCCGGTGGTCAACTCGGCCGAGCGGGCCAACTCCAGGGCTCCCAGACGGTCGGGCCCCTTCTCGCGCAACAATTCGACGCCCACGTCGAGGAGCAACTCATCGTTGCGTGCGGCGTCCGAACGCCTGCGCCCTTGGTTCACATTCCGATGCTAACTATCTATAACCCTTACGGAAAGATTTTTCGCCGGTCAATCGAGGGCGTGGGAGCGCAGAGCATCCAGGTCGCAGAACTCGAGGGCCATCACATGGGTGGCGGCCAACACGACGCGAGGCGCCGCACCGGCCTCGAAGGCTTCCTGCCAGCGCGAGGCGCACAAGCACCATTGGTCCCCGGCCTTCAGCCCGGGGAAGCCGTACTGGGGCATCGGCGTGCTGAGGTCGTTGCCGGCTCGCTTGCTGAAGGCGAGGAACTCGTCGGTCATCACCGCACAGACCACATGAACGCCGGGGTCGTCTCCGCGCGACTCGCAACATCCGGTGCGGTAGTACCCGGTCATCGGATCGAAGGAGCAAGGAATCAGGTCGGTGCCGAGAACGTTGCGTTGCATGGTTGTGCTCCGATCAGGCCACGGCCACGTTGAACAAGGAACCAATGAGGTAGGTGACACCGCACGCAACGATCAGGATGAGCACCTGACGAAGACTGCTCCACCACACTTTCTTCTCGGCCGATCGGCCGATGACCGCACCAACCAAAGCGGCCGCGACAACGCCGATGATGACGGAAGCGGCTTTGGCCCCGTTTCCGGATCCGACGTACCACGGGATCACGGGCAACAGCGCTCCGAAGATGAAACAAACGAGCGACAAGACCGCGGCTTTCCACGCCGACGGCAGCACGCCGGGATCGACGCCCAGTTCCTCGCGCGCATGCACGGCCAACGCGGCATCGGGGCGACGCATCACGTCGGCGGCGGCCGCGGCGGCACGTTCGGGCTCGATGCCATGACTCTCGTAGATCTTGGCGAGTTCGAGGGTTTCGGCCGCGGTGTTCACGTGAAGCTCGCGTCGCTCGATGTCGATCTCGCGCGTGATGAGTTCGTTCTGTGCCGACACCGACACCCACTCACCGGCGGCCATGCTGGCGGCGCCGGCGATCGCGCCCGCGATACCGGCGAGACGCACGACGTTGGAGTCCACACCGCTTCCCGCGAAACCGATGACCAGCGACACGTTGGAAACCAATCCGTCGCTGATGCCGAAGACGGCCGCTCGGGCCAACCCACCGGAAACGGAGCGATGGCCGGGATGTTGTTCGCGGGGAACTCCGAATGCGTACCGTGCCATGACGATGACGCTAGTGCCATGGGAAGCGAGCGTTAGCGTACGAAGAGCATGACTGATGTCGCCTCCCCCCGTTTTCGCTTCGCTCCATCGCCCACCGGCTTCTTTCATGTCGGGGGAGCGCGCACCGCTTTGTACAACTGGGCTCTCGCCAAGCGATTGGGCGGTACGTTCGTCCTTCGAATCGAGGACACCGACGAGGCGCGCAACAAGCCCGAGTGGACCCAAGGAATCATCGACGCTCTCGCCTGGATCGGGGTGAAGCGAGACGACCCCACGTTCGAGGGGCCGTACTTCCAAAGTGAGTACGCGGACGCGCACGTGGCGGCGGCGCATCGACTGTTCGCCGAAGGACGCGCCTACTACTGCGATCTCACCTCCGAGCAGATTCAGGAGCGTTCCAAGCAGAACAGCAAGCCCGGCTACGACGGCTACTCGCGCGATCGGGGGCTGGAACCCGGACCGGGTCGAGTGTTGCGCTTCCGCGTGCCGGAAGGCACGACCGTGGTCGAGGATCTGGTTCGTGGACGCGTGGAGTTCGCCAACGACACCATCGAGGACTTCGTGTTGTTGCGCGGCAACGGCTCGCCGATGTTTCTTCTGGCGAACGTCGTCGACGACGTGTCGATGCGCGTCAGTCACGTGGTGCGCGCCGAGGAACACTTGCCCAACACTCCCAAGCAGCAGATGCTCTGGGAAGCCCTCGGGCATCGTCCGCCGGTGTGGGCACACGTGCCCGTGTTGGTGAACGAGCAACGCAAGAAGCTGTCGAAGCGACGCGACAAGGTGGCGCTCGAGCAGTTTCGTGACGAGGGCTATTTGTCCGAAGCCATGGTGAACTACCTGATGACGCTCGGCTGGGCTCCGCAGGGCGACGAAGAGATCGTGCCGTGGTCGCGCATCGAGGCCGAGTTCCGTTTGGAGGACGTGAACCATTCGCCGGCCTTCTTCGATCTGAAGAAGTTGGCCGCTTTCAACGGCGAGTACATCCGCGCCATGTCGCTGGATCGATTCATTTCGGCCTGCGAACCGTTCCTCACCGAAGACGTTCCGTGGACCTCCGACCAGTTCGACGCCGAGATCTTCCGGGCGATCGCTCCCTTGGCGCAGACGCGGATGGTCACGATGAACGAGATCGTGGCGCTGGTGGATTTCCTGTTTCTCGCCGAACCGATCATCGACGAGGCGGCATGGTCGAAGACGTTCG
The DNA here is from genome assembly GCA_027491335.1 of Actinomycetes bacterium. Lineage (GTDB taxonomy): Bacteria > Actinomycetota > Acidimicrobiia > Acidimicrobiales > Ilumatobacteraceae > Casp-actino8. Next base: position 32,731 of record JAIXWJ010000044.1, read on the forward strand.
GTGGTGAAGAAGCGGTGGCGATGCTGGACGATGCGATCATCGCGTTCGGCGAAACCGCCGACTGGAACGCCGATGCTCTGAAGACGGCGTTGGAGGCGGCCGGAACCGCGCGCGGATTGAAGCTGGGCAAGGCGCAGGCGCCGGTTCGCGTGGCGGTGACGGGGCGCACCGTGGGCCCGCCGCTGTTCGAGGCGCTCGAGTTGCTCGGTCGCGACAAGACCATGGCCCGCATGCGGGCGGCGGCGGAGCGGGCCCGCTGAACTCCCAACCGACACCTGGTGAGGTCGCGCGGTCGACCGACGAGACGCCGGTGCGCATCTCGCGTCTGGCCGGTCTGCGTCGGCGTTTCCTTCGATCACCGAGATGGTGGCGAGCCGGTGGCGCGCGTCGTGTGATCGGCGTGATCGCGTGCGTGGTGATGCTGGCCATCGTCTACCTGGTGGTCTCCTTGGCGCAGGTGTGGTGGGTCGGACGTCAGCACTTCGCCGGTCCGGCCGACGCCATCGTGGTGATGGGCGCGGCGCAGTACGACGGCCGTCCCTCGCCGCAGCTTCAGGCCCGCTTGGATCACGTTGTTCTTCTCTGGAACGAGGGAGCGGCCCCCGTGGTGATCGTCACCGGCGGCAACCAACCGGGCGACCGCTTCACGGAGGCATCCACGTCGTCGGCGTATCTGCAAGAGCGTGGGGTGCCGGCGAGTGCGATTCTGTTCGAGGACACCGGGCGATCGTCATGGGAGTCGTTGCAGAACGTTGCCGATGTGGCCGACCGACACGGGATCGGATCGGTCATTCTGGTCAGCGACCCGTTCCACAGTTTGCGGATCCGGCTGATGGCCGAGGAGTTGGGGCTGCGGGCGCACACTTCATCCACGCGCACCAGCCCGGTCGGGGGTTTGGCGGCGTTCAAGAAGCATGTCGAAGAAGCCGGCGGGGTGGCGCTGGGTCGGGTGTTGGGCTTCGAGCGAACGGAATCCCTGTTGGGCTAGGTGGTGGTCGGACGCTTCGCCACTACAATCTGGTCGCTCCAGTGCGGTGCTCTGTGGGGAGTGGTGTAACTGGCAACACAGCAGATTCTGGTTCTGTTATTCAGGGTTCGATTCCTTGCTCCCCAGCCAATTCTTTCGTGATCACCTTCTTTCGTGACCGCCTTGCGGTAATGGCTGATCTAAAATTGCCCCGTCGCCATCTGCGAGGGGGAAATCATGGATCGTCGTCATTTTTTGCGTGCGGGCATTCTGGCCACGGGTGCCAGCGCCGCCATTCCGAGTGCGGTTTTCGCCTCGGGTGCGCGCCGTCCCGGCACCGCCGTGGCGGGTGAGAGTCCGTACGGCCCGTTGTCGGACACGCCCGACGAGAACGGCCTGTTGTTGCCGGCCGGATTCACCTCGCGCATCGTCGCCGTCGGCGGCGATCCCGTCGGTGACACCGACTACAACTGGCATCCGTTCCCCGATGGCGCCGCCACGTTCGACGATGGCGAGGGCGGCTACTACTACGTGTGCAACAGCGAGGTGTTCGAGTTCATGGCGCCGGCTTCCGGTGGCGTGTCGGCCATTCACTTCGGACCCAACGGTGAGATCCTCGACGCGTATCGAATTCTCGAGGGGAGCAACTCCAACTGCGCCGGTGGTCCCACGCCGTGGGGCACGTGGCTGAGCGGTGAGGAGAACTTCGCCGGTACGGGTCGAATCTGGGAATGCGATCCCACGGGCGCCAAGGAGGCCGTGGCGCACACGGCCATGGGACTGTGGGCGCACGAGGCCGCCGCGGTGGACCCCGAGAACAAGACCGTGTACATGACCGAGGACAATGGCGAGGGCCGTTTCTATCGCTACACGCCCACCGCGTATCCCGATCTGTCGGCCGGTGTTCTGGAGGCGTGCATCGTCGATGCCAATGGTGGCGTGACGTGGGGAGTGGTGTCCGACCCGTCGGGAGCCACGATGCCCACGCGCGATCAGGTTCCCGGCGCGACGATCTTCCCCGGCAACGAGGGGTGTTGGTATCACGAGGGCAAGGTGTACTTCACCAGCAAGGGTGATCACTCGGTGCACGAGATCGACATCGTCGCGCAGAAGTACACGCTCGTGTGGAAGGGTGACCCGGACGGCCTGGGCACCGAAGGTGCGGTGCTGTCCCACGTGGACAACATCACCGTGGATGCGGGCTCGGGAGATCTCATCGTCGCCGAAGACGGCGGCAACATGGAACTGTGCATCGTCACGCCCGAGGGTGCGGTGGCGCCGTTCGTGCGCGTGGTGGCCGAGGGTCACGGGTTGTCGGAGATGACCGGTCCGGTGTTCAGCCCGAATCGCGATCGCTTGTACTTCTCGTCGCAGCGCGGTCCGAGCACGCGTGAACTCTCCGACATCATTCCCGGCTTCGCGGCTCTCGATGCGATCGGTGCGAATGGCCGACAGGCGGGAGTCACGTTCGAGATCTCGGGTCCGTTCCGCGGTGTGGTGGTGCCCGAGGTGGTCACCACCGAAGCGCCCACCGTCGTGGCGGCACCGACCACCACGTTGGCCAAGGTGGCTCCCACCGATGCACCGGACGAGGAGTCCGATGGCGGAGGTTCCGGGACGGGTCTGGTCATCGGCGCCGGTGTGGTTGCGGCCGCGGCCATTGGTGGGGCCATCGCCTTCCGCAAGCGTCGTATGCAGGGTCCCGGAGAGTCCGCCAACGGCTGATGGCCGGTTGGTCGCTCGCGAATACGCAGGTAGTGTCGGGGGCGCTACAGGCTCCCATCGTCTAGTGGCCTAGGACACCACCCTCTCAAGGTGGCGGCACGGGTTCGAATCCCGTTGGGAGTGCCAGAGGGTTCCTTGTTCGGGTCGATTGCCGTACTGTTCAGGCATGTGCACCGTCTGCTTTTCCGGTCTCCAAGCGGTGCCGGTCGCGGCGATCGCCGGTCGCTATTGGTACGTGAATCGTCGTCGACGGACAGAACGCGCTTGGGGAGATGAGCACCCAGAAATGGTCCCTGCGCGATCCCAAGCGGATCAGGGCGAGGGTGACGGAGTCAGTGGGCGCGATCCCACAGTCGACGACCGACCAGTCGCCATATCAGCCACATCGACACGCTGACGCCGGCGATTCCAATCGCCGTTTGTCCGATGAAACCGGCCCACGTGTCGGCCGTCTGGAAGTCCGGCGCCTTGTCCACCCAGTCGGGCCCGCCCCACGACCAATCCAACGTCTGCGTTCCGCGCTCGGGGTTGATCAGTCGCGCCCAAATGAACCATCCGAAGATGCGACAACCGCCGTACACGAAGTAGGCGCGATAGAGCGCCAACATGGTGGTCTCGCTCATACGGAAGCGATTCTGCAACCACGCCCATGCCGAGTCGTTGGGCACGATCTCTTCGCGGAAGAACTTGCGGGTGAACACCTTGGGTCCGCCCAAAGCCAGGCACAACCACAAGAAGTCCCACACGCCACCGAAACTGCTGAAGTACGCCGAAGCGTCGCCGTATCGACCAGCCTGCGCGGCGTAGGCCCACATGCCGGTGGAGTAGTGCTGCGTGGTGAACGGGAAGAACAACATGGTGCCCACCGAGTCGAAGCAGTCGGTCAGCACGTGGGCCCATCCGCCCAACAGCAGGCCGAAGGCCCACGCGCGGTTCTTCTTCCACGCCAGGATCACCAGCGCGAACAACACGATGAAGAGCAACGAGTGCGTGGCTCCCACGCCGGGCCATCCGCGGTGGTACTTCCACGGCTCGGCCGCCTTGATCAGTGTCATGTCGCCGATTTGCAATCCGTAAACGGGCAACTTGGTGAACAGGTCGGGCAAGAGACAGCCAAGGAGAATGGCGAGATAACTGACCTTCGTCTTCAGGCGATGCTTCAGATGCTCCTGGAGGAAGTAGCTCTCCAGTTCGTGCGCGGCCCAACTCATGCGTCGGACCCCTCACTGGCGGCGGGTTCACGGTCGTATCGACCGAAGAGACGGGTGCTCGCCACGACGCTGGCCACCACGATCGCCGGACCCGAGATCCAGTTCAGGATGGCGGTCTTCACGAAGGCCCCGCCGACCACCAGAATCACGACGGCTATGGCGTAACCGATCTTCTCCGAGCGAGGCACAGCAGCACCGTAGTGGAAAGTGGCAGTCGGTCGGTCCATTCCCGCCCACGCATTCCGGACAGGTGTGCGTCGATCATCGCCATCTAATGTGGGTTCATGTCACGGGGGATGATCACGGTTCCGGCGGGTAAACGCGTCTACGGCATGCAGTTGCCCATTCAGGCGCAGAGCGCCTACTTCGTTGCCGACTGGGAGAAGACGGCCGGCCCGAACGAGTTGGCTCGTTTGGCGCGGGCCTGCGACGAGAGTGGTTACGCCTACGTGGGCGTGTGCGACCACGTCAGCCTTCCCGAGTCCGCCGTTGGGGGAATGGGTACGCACTGGGCCGACCCCATCGCGACGCTCGGCTGGATCGCCGGCTTCACCTCGAACGTGGGTCTACTCACGCACGTCTACGTGTTGCCGTATCGCCATCCGCGGGTGGCCGCCAAGCAGTTCGCCACGCTCGACCATCTCAGCGAAGGACGCGCGCTCATCGGCATCGGTGCCGGCCATGTGCAGGCCGAGTTCGAACTGTTGGGCGTCGACTTCCACGCTCGCGGCAAGGCGCTCGATACGGGAATCCCGCAGTTGGCGGCCGCACTCGAGAGCGAGTTCGTCGAGGGCTTCGGTGCTCGCCCGTTGCCCGCTCAGTCGCCGCGCCCGCCCATCTGGGTGGCCGGTTCCAGCCCCGCGGCCATCAAGCGCGCCGCTCGTCTGGCCGACGGCTGGTTGCCGCAGGGCCCGTCGAACGCCGAGATGGTGGGTCTGTTGCGCGACGAGATGTCGCGCATCGGTCGCTCGGTGCCGAACATGATGATCGGACACATCACACCGTTCCTCTACGTGGGCACACCGTCGTTCGACGTCGGAGAGGCCACACTCAGCGGAAGCGCGCAGTCGATCGCCGAGCGCATCCTGGCCGGCACCGCCGACGGCGTGAATCAACTGCAGGTGCGTTTCAAGGCCCGCAGTTGCGACGAGTTGTGCGATCAGATTCGTGCGTTCGCGTCCGACGTCGCACCGCTCGTGACCACCATCTGATCCTCATCCCGATCGATCCGATTTCCTTCCTTCGACCCGCTTCGGCACGAACCAACGGAGAAACACATGCTCACCAACCTCGATGACTTCCCGATCCACCAAACCAGCGAGCCCATGCGGCACGCGGCCACCAGTGATCGCAACTTCTACGACCGCTATTACTTCAACGGTTTCAATCACGACGGCACCGTGATGTTCGTGTGCGGACTGGGCGTGTATCCCAACCTCGGTGTGATAGACGCCTATTTGTTGGTGTTCCACGAGGGCCAGCATCGCGTGGTGCGCGCGTCGGGTGCGCTCGACGCGGCCGACCGCATGAACCCGGGGGTCGGGCCCATCAGCATCGAGGTCATCGAACCGTTGAAGAAGTTGCGCGTTCGCTGCGTCGACAACGAATGGGGCATCACCATCGACGCCACCTGGACCGGCGCCATGCCGGCCTTCGAGGAACCGCGTCACTACATCCGCGAGAACGGTCGCGTCATCTTCGACACGTGTCGTTTGGCCCAGACGGGCGGATGGGATGGCACCCTCACCGCGGGTGGCAAGTCGTTCGCCCTCGACTCGTCGACGTGGTGGGGCACGCGTGACCGTTCGTGGGGTGTTCGCCCCGTGGGCGAGAGCGAACCCGCGGGCATTCGCGCCAGCAACCCGTTCAGTTGGTTCTGGATCTACACGCCCATCCGATTCGAGGATCACTCGATGATGATCATCATGCAAGAGAACCCCGACGGCAGTCGCGTGATGGAAGAGGCCGTGCGCATCTGGCCCGACGGTCGCATCGATCATCTGGGTCGACCCGAACACGAACTGCAGTATCGAAAGGGCTCGCGCTTCTCCACCGGTGGTGAGATTCGTGTGGTGGCCGACGACGGCCACGTGACCACGTTCGACATCGAACCGTTGCTGCCCGTGCACATCGGCGTGGGAACCGGCTACGGCTACGACGCCGACTGGCGCCACGGCATGTGGCAGGGCCCGTTGGTGGTTCAGAACTTCGAGCTGGACACCACCACGCCGGAGGGTGCGATGCGGCTGTTCGGAATCGTCGACAACTCCGCGCGTTTCTCCTACACGGATCGCGACGGCAAGCGACACAGCGGTTACGGCCTCTACGAGAACATGGCCATCGGGCCGCATCACAAGTACGGGTTCAAGGACATGCTCGACGGCTACGAAGGGAACTGAATCATGTCGAAGCGCCACATTCAGCTGGGTGACGTTCTGGAAGTGATCGCCGACGCGATCCCGAACGAGCCGGCCCTCATCACAAACGAAGTCAACTTCACCTACGCGCAGTTGGACGAGCGCGTCACCCGGTTGGCCAACCATCTTCGCTCCATCGGGATTCGCCGTGGTGAACACGTGGGCATCCATGCGCAGAACTGTCACGAATGGGTGGAGGCCTTCTACGCCTGCGCCAAGATCAGCGCCGTTCCGGTGAACGTGAACTATCGCTACGTCGAAGCCGAACTTCGCTACCTGTACGACAACGCCGACTGCGTGGCCGTCATCGCGGCACCCGAGTACGTGGGCGCCGTGAACGACGTGCGCGACGCACTTCCCAATCTGCGCAATCTGCTGGTGATGGGCGACGAGTACGAAGCGGCGATCGCCGCGGCGTCATCGGAGCGCGACTTCGATGGTCGTTCGCCCGACGACACTTACATCTTGTACACCGGCGGAACCACGGGCATGCCCAAGGGCGTCATGTGGCGTCACGAGGACGTGATCCTGGGCGCCATGAACTCGGCGCGTGGCAATCGACCCATCGAGCGCGTCGAGCAACTGGGAGAGGAAGCGGCCGCGTCCGGCTTCCGCGCGCGCTTGATGTCGATCGGACCGATGATGCACGGCGGAGGCCAGTGGATCATGGGTAACTCGTTCACGTCCGGCGGTTGTTTCGTGCTGTACACCAAGAAGCGTTTCGACGCGATGGACGTGTGGCGTCTGGTGTCCGAGGCCGTGGTCACTTCGGTGTCCACCATCGGTGACGCCATGGCGCGTCCGTTGGCCGAGGCGTTGTTGGTGACTCCGCGACCCGATGTGGATCTGTCGATGTTGTTCGCCATCGGAAACGGTGGCGCGCCGTTGTCGGCCGGCGTGCGCGAGCAGATTCGTGCCGCGTTGCCCAACGTGGCGATCCTCGACAGCTTCGGCGCGTCGGAAACCGGTGCCGCGGGAGCGCGCGCCGACGATGGCACCGCCATCTCGTCGCCTCGGTTCACGGTTGGTGCCGACACCACCGTTCTCAGCGACGACGGTCGCGTGTGCGCGGTTGGCGAAGTGGGCAAGTTGGCCCGCAGTGGCAACATTCCGCTCGGCTACTACAAGGACCCCGAGAAGACGGCGGCCACCTTCCGCACGTTCGACGGACAGCGTTGGGTGATTCCGGGAGACTTCGCGCAGATCGAAGAGGATGGCCAGATCACGTTGCTCGGTCGCGGTTCGGTGTGCATCAACAGTGGTGGTGAGAAGATCTACCCGGAGGAAGTGGAAGCGGCGCTGAAGCAGCATCCGGCGGTGTTCGACGCCACGGTGGTGGGCACGCCGAACGCGCGTTGGGGCGAGCAGGTGACCGCACTCGTGCAGTTGCGCGACGGATCGTCGGCCACGGTCGACGAGATCGTCGCGTTCAGTCGCACCTTGGTGGCGGATTACAAGAGCCCCAAGGCGGTGCTGTTCGTGGATCAGGTGGTGCGCACGCCGGTGGGCAAGGCCGACTACCAATGGGCCAAGGCCGAAGCACTGCGCTTGTTGGCCTGACGTTCCAACTGCGGACGTTCCAACTGGAGACGTGTCAGCTGGAAACGATGTCAACTGGAAACGATGTCGAATCCCATCGACAACGCCACGGGTATTTGTGACGCGTCGAAGGTGACGAACGACAGCGGACGCGGCAGACGGTCGGCCGCTGCCAAGTGGATGGCGTCGCACATGTGCACGGGTTGTTCGCGTGCGATGGTGGCCGCACGATCGAGGCATTGCTGATCCACGGGCACGATGGCCACGCGATCCCACAGAAGTCGCAACGCGTCTTCGATGTCGTCCTGCAGCACGGGCTCGTCGCTGAGTCGCGGAACCAGTGCGAGTGCCTCGGCCAACGCCAGCGAACTGGCGCACCAGTCGGTGTCGCGCTCGAGTGCATCGTGCACGACGGCGCGACCGGGTCCGTCGACGACCGCGCTCACCAACGCCGATGCATCCAGATAGATCGTCATCGGATCTCGCGCAGTAACCGGTCGATGCGATTGGCGGCTCGCACCGGAACCGGATCGCTCGGTCGCAACGTGCCCGCGCGCCGTGGCGCCACCACCAATCCGCGGGCGATCAGGTCGCTGAGTCGGGCTTGACCCTCGGGCGCTCCGAGTGGCCCCAATTGGGCCACCGGCCTTCCGGCGATGGTCACCACCAGGTGCTCGCCGGCTCCGGCTCGGCGCACGTTGGCGGCCACGTCGACGCGCAGTTGTCGGATCCCGATCTCGGACATGCCGTCACCATAGTTCGCGAGCCTCGAATGTGTGTACACAACGGTACACACATTGATTTGCCCGTGTGTTGCCCCGGGCGCCAGAATGCTCGGCATGAACTTTGCATTCTCCGAAGAACAGGAAGAACTCCGTAAGACAGTGCGTGCGTTCCTCGAGGCCAAGAGCCCCGAGACCGCCGTGCGCGAGCAGATGGAGACCGAGGCCGGTTTCGACACCGCCGTGTGGTCCCAGATGGGTGAGCAGATGGGCCTGCAGGGCCTGCACATCCCCGAGGAGTACGGCGGATCGGGCTACGGCTACGTCGAACTGGGCGTGGTGTTGGAAGAGATGGGTCGCGCCCTGCTGTGCGCCCCGTACTTCGCCACCGTCGTTTTGGCCGCCAACACCCTCATCCACTCGGGTGACGAGGCCGCCAAGAAGAAGTACCTCCCCGGCATCGCGTCCGGCGAGACCGTCGCCACGCTGGCCTACACCGAGCCCTCGGGCAAGTGGGACGAGAGCGGCATCACCATGCAGGCCTCGGGAAGCGGCTCGTCGTTCACCCTGTCGGGCACCAAGATGTTCGTGTTGGACGGCCACACCGCCAACCTGATCATCGTGGCCGCCAAGACCGGCAAGGGCACCAGCTTGTTCGCCGTCGACGGCAACGCCGCCGGCCTCACCCGTACGGCTCTGAGCACCATGGATCAGACCCGTAAGCAGGCCAAGTTGGAGTTCAACAACACTCCGGCCGAGCTCATCGGCGCCGAAGGCAATGGCTGGAACGTTCTGAACACCGTGCTCGACCTGGCCGCCGTCGGCTTGGCCGCCGAGCAGGTGGGCGGAGCCCAGAAGGTGCTGGAAATGGCCGTGGAATACGCCAAGGTGCGCGTGCAGTTCGGCCGTCCCATCGGTTCGTTCCAGGCCATCAAGCACAAGTGCGCCGACATGTTGCTGGAAGTGGAGTCGGCCAAGTCGGCCGCCTACTACGGCATGTGGTGCGCCAGCGAGATGAACGAGGAATTGGCTTCGGTCGCCTCGCTCGCCAAGGCCTACTGCTCGGAGGCGTACTTCCACGCCACCGCCGAGAACATCCAGATCCACGGCGGAATCGGCTTCACCTGGGAGCACCCGGCGCACCTGTACTTCAAGCGCGCCAAGTCGAGCGAGTTGCTGTTCGGCGACCCCACCTACCACCGCGAGTTGCTGGCTCAGCGCATCGGCATCTGACCCAACTCACGCCCGTCCTTCTGGGTCGGCAAACGGACACATGGCGTCCGTTTGCCGACCCAGTTTGCATTTCTGGGCCTGTGACGGACGCCTAACGAAACCCTCTAGAACATTGTGCTACGGTCGGTACATCTGTCCGTGGCGGACGGAGTCAAATTCGACCCAAAGCGAGTTGTTGCGTGATGTTCAAGAATCTTCGTCGTTCATTGTTGGCCCTGGCGGTGGTGGCCGGATCAACGGTTGCTTTGCCCGTTGGAGCCAGTTCGGCCGGAGCCGTGTCCTCGGCGCCGGCTGCGAGTGGTCAGCCCAGCATTGGCGCATTGACCGCACCCACGTGGTCGAACACCAACATCATCGATATCAGCGCCGGAAGCGATCACACCTGCGCGATCCAAGGTTCGTCCCCGAGTGCCACGACCGGCACGGTTTTCTGTTGGGGCAAGGCTCGCTCCATCGGCAACGGAACAGACAACGATTCGTGGGTTCCGGTGCTCGTTTCGAGCAATGACGGCTTCACCAACACTGCCGTGTCCAAGGTGGCGGCGGGAGGCAACACCACGTGCGCCATCGAGGGCGGTTCAGTGTGGTGTTGGGGTGGCGCCGGAGGTTTTGCCGGAAGCCTCGGAAACGGAACGGTGAACAGTTCTTCTCTGCCAATCAAGGTTCTGCCCAACGGGTCGGGTGCAGACGCGTTTTCCAACAATGGAAACGTCACTGATGTCGATGCCTCTTTTGCGCGCACGTGTGCGATCGAGAGTGGGAAGGTCTTCTGCTGGGGTTACGAGAACGACGCGCTCGGTCTTGGTGGTCAATCAGCCACGCCCTCAGCGTCTTATGCCAACAGGGTTGCTGACAGCGCGACGCCAGGCTTTCGTGCCGCAACGGCCACGAAGCTTCACATGGGCTTCAACTTTCACTGCGCCGTGGCTGGCGGTCAACTGTGGTGTTGGGGCTACGGAAGTTCGGGCGAGTTGGGAGAAGGTGGCAACGGCTCCTCCAATCGGCCCGTCTTGGTGGGGAACTCGAGCCCTGGTACGGAATTCACCAACGCATCACTTTCATCGGTGTTCATGGGAGACTCTCACGGTTGCGCGATCGTTTCGGGCACATTGAGTTGCTGGGGACGAGGAGCGGATGGACGACTGGGCAATGGAGGGACGTCTAACCAATCGTTGCCGGCGGCGGTGCAGGCCGGCGACGGGTTCGTCAACAACACATCAGCTGTGACGTCGGGTGCAGCATCCGATAGGCACACGTGTGCCATTGAAGGCGGTCGTTTGTATTGCTGGGGAGCCAACACGGATGGCCGATTGGGCAACTCCTCGAACACTTCCTCGAATCTCCCCGTCCGCGTCAGCACATCCGAGGTCACTGGCTTCACGAACTCTGGAACTGGCACTGGCGTCGTCACCGCGGTGGCGGCAGGAACGAGTGGCGGAAGCAACGGCCACACGTGTGCTCTCGAGAACAAAGTTGCGTACTGCTGGGGAGCGTATGGTTCGGGACAGTTGGGAATTGGGGCGCCGACCGGACCAGGTCCTAACCGGCCGGTGAAGGTGTTCGTCGTTTCGGCTCCTGACGCACCGACGATCTCGGTGTCTGCAGCTCAACCCGGGACGCTAAATGTTGGAGTGTCCAAGCCCAGCGACGGTGGTTCCACCATCACCGCTTACGAATACCAGGTCGATAGTGGATCGCCCTATTCGGTGGCGTTCGGCGGTTCGAACTATCAGTCGATCACGATCACGGGCCTTACCAATGGCACGTCCTACAGCGTGAAAGTGCGCGCCGTTAACGCGGTCGGCGCAGGCCCGTGGAGCGCAGCGTCCAGCGCAACCCCGTCGGCCGGTGGCGGTGGTGGCGGTGGAATCGGTGGCGGTGGTGGCGGCTGCTCCGGTGGTGCGAGCATCATGCCCTCTTCGCGAACGGAGATGGGGACCGTGGGCCAACCCATGAGCATCGTGGCGCCCACCCCCTCGGGCTACTCGTCCGCGCCGACGTTCACCCTGTCGAACAACTCGTATTTCCCGTCGGGCCTCAACCTCAACCCGTCGAGCGGTCTGATCACCGGCACTCCGACGCAACCCGGTAGTGGCTTGACGAGCAGCATCAACGTCAGCAACGGACCGCAGAGTTGCACCTACCTCATCACCTTCAACATCACGGGAAGCTCGGCGCCGTGCGTGGCCGGTGCGCCGTCGTCGACGAACTCCGCGGTCACGTTCGACTCGTCCTTCTCCTCCGACGGCGTGTACCAGTTCACGAGCCCGAGTGGTTCGCCCGCGGTGGTCGATGTGAAGGCGGGACCCAACGGCACGCTCGTCGTGGCGGCGACGGAAGGTGTGAATTTTGGAGGAGGTTCCCCCACGAATTCTTCGACCATCATTTATCGCGTGCTCCCGGACGGCAGCCTCGACACCACGTGGGGTAACGCTGGTGCGGCCAGCATCGATGTGAATGCAGGAACGAATTACGGCGAAAACGTGGAAAACATCATTGTGTTGTCCGATGGCAGCGTTCTTGCGGCGATTCAGTTGTATATCGCTGGCATGTCGTCGACTCAAGAAATCCGGGTGGCGAAACTCACCTCGGCTGGTGCGCTCGATACCAGCTTCGCGACCAACGGATTCGCGACCATCCACTCGGGAACCAACTCGAACTCCGTCTACCCGCGTGACATGGTGGCTGGTCCGTCGGGATCGGTGTTCCTGGTGGGTTACGTGTCCGGCGGCATGCCAAGTATGAACGTGTACAAGGTGCAGGCCAATGGTTCGCTCGACTCGTCCTTTGCCACGAACGGCATCCTCAACATCGCGTCGAGTGGTGCTTCGATCACCGCGGATGGATCGGGAAATCTCTACGTGGGTGGCCGCACCAGCTCCAATCCCGCGAACGCGTCGCTCGTCAAGTACACGACGACGGGCGTTGTGGACACGACATTTGGCACCAATGGCCAAGTGGTCTTCGACATCTCACAGTCGAACAGCGAGACGTTGAACGCTGTCACCTTTGACAATGGCAAGATCACTGGAATCGTCAGATCCTCGGGTGCGATGGGCATGATGCCGACCTACAGCGAGTCTGCGGTCCGTGTCGATACTGACGGCGACATCGATGCGAGTTTTGGCACCGCTGGAATCGCCACACTTGGCACCGGTTCCGTGTCGACTCAAGAAATCCTGGTTCTCGCCGATGGTTCGGCACTTCTCTCGGGAATGTCGTTCGGTATGACCCCGGATTTGGCCGTGTCGGCGATCGGCTCCGATGGGTCGTCCGTTGGCACGCTCGTAACTAGTCCTGCAAAGATCTCGTCAGGTACATGTTCGATCTCGGATGGAAGCATTGCGGTCCTTCCGTCGGGCGTTTACGTGGCTGGATCCAACTATCCCACTGGCGGTGGTTCTGGATCAGCCACGGGGTTCATGTTCAAGATCGCATTGAACGGCGTGTCATCGGGCGGTGGTTCCGGCGGTGGTTCGGGCCCAGCTCCCACCTTGGTGACCTCGGCCAACCAGTCGTTGCTCGAGCGTGACCCCGGTTCCGAGGGCATGATCATCAACGGCCAGTCGGTCACGATCGAGACCACAACTGTGGAAATCTCGGCCGCACGCACCCCGGCCGCTCAGCGCACCCCAGCACAGGTGGCCGCCATTCAGGCCGCCGGTCAGGCGTTGCTGCAGGACTTCCTGGCTTCGTTGCCCGCGGGAGCGGTCACCAACGTGGCGGTGGTGAACACCTCCACGGGCGCCGTGATGCAGAACCTGGTGTTCGACGGTGATGGCAACTCGGTCGACGTGCCGGTGGAAGACATCGTCATCCTCGACGGTCCCGCGATCTCGCTGATGATCGGTTCGAACAACGCCAACATCACCTCCGACGGCAAGTACCAAGTTGGTGCGGGCGGAATCGTGGGTGTCGTGGGCGCCGGACTCGGTGCCAACGCGCCCGGTGAAATCGTGGCCATGTCGACGCCGACGTTGCTGGCGAACTTCACCACGTCGGCCAACGGTGACCTCAGCCAGTCGGCTCAGTTGCCGAACTCGATCGGCGTGGGTGATCACACCTTGGTGGTGGCCACCGGTTCCACGTACGCGGTGATGGGAATGCGCGTGGTTCCCTCGGCGCTTCCCACCACGGGACTCAGCGATGAGAGCGGCCGCACGATGGTGATCGCATTGTTCACCATGGTGTTCGCCGCGGTGTTGGTGCGCTCGCGCCGCCTCACCTTGCTTGCCCGCTGATCCGCGGGCAAGCAACCAACTCACCAATCACCAATCACCAAGTCACCCTTGGTGGTTCTGGTGGCAGAAAACGACCGCTCCGGGTCGTTTTCTGCCACCAGATTTCCAAACACGACCCCTTACTCACGACCTTTCACGAAGGACAACGATGTCTCTCAAGCGTTTCGTTTCGACCTTTGCCGTGCTCGCGGCATCCATCGGATTCGCCGTGCTGCCCGGTTCTCAACCGGTGGCCGCCACGGCCCCCACGGTGATCGACATCGTGGGTGTACCGGGAGCTTTCGGATTCAATGCCGCCGGCTTTTGTGCCATCACACAAACCGGTTCGAACAAGGAGCTCTACTGCTGGGGGGTCAACTTCAGCGGTCGTTTGGGCGTGGGCGACACGAACGCTCGTAACTTCCCCACGAAGGCATTGCCGAACCCGGCTTCGGGCTTCACCAACACCAACGTGACCGCGGTTGCCATGGGAGCGATGAGCGTGTGCGCGATCGAGGGTGGCTCGGTGTACTGCGCGGGCACGAACTCCTCCGGGCAGTTGGGCGATGGAACGACCACGAACAGCGCGCTCTTCGTGAAGGTGGCCGACAACAACACGGTGACCCCTCCGGTGATGAACTCGGGCTTTTCCAAGATCGCCGTGGGCAACAACACGGCCTGTGGTCTGAAGATGTCGATGCTGTATTGCTGGGGCGCCGACACGTACGGCCTGATCGGTGACGGTGCGGGCTCCACCTCGGGTTCGACACGGCCGATCATGCTCTCCGACGCATCGCCCTTCATCAACGGTGCGATCTCCGATTTCGGCCTCAGCGGAAAGCACGCGTGCCTCCTCCGTGACATGGGTCAGGCCAACGACAAGAAGATCTACTGCTGGGGCATGACGGGAGCATCGGCAGTCGGTGGAACACCCACGTACGACCTTGCCTTCCGCAACGTGGCCACAATCGTCCCGAACGCAGCACCGTTCACGAACGGCAACGTCGACTCCATCTCGGTCGGCGAAGAGGGCACCTGCGTCGTTGACGCAGGAGTTGTCCGATGCTTCGGCGCCGACAATGGCGGGAACATTACCGCGGCTTCGTCCCCCGGGCCGAAGTGGCCCGCGGTGACCATCCCCGACGCATCGCCGTGGTCGAACTCCAACGTGAGCAAGGTGTTTGCCGGCGCCACCTCGGCCTGCGCCCTGAAGTCCGGGGCGGTGTATTGCTGGGGCAACGACTTCTCGGGCTCGCTCGGCGATGGCGTGGGTGCCAATGCGGGTCGGGGCGCCGTGAAGGTTGCGTCGTCCAACGGATTCTCCAACACCAACGTCACCAAGGTCGCTATCGCCGCGCAGACGGTGTGCGCGCTCGAGGGTGGTTCGTTGTGGTGCTGGGGCAACTGGGGATCCCAACTGGCAAGCCTGGTTCCCAATGGTGCGACCGCCGACGTGTTCGAGCCCGTTGCCGCGGTGTGGCCGGTGCCTCCCACGGTGACGTCGAGCCCGGCCACGGTCAGCCCGAACGGCGGCACGATCACGATCGCCGGTTCAGGCTTCTCCGGAACGACCTCGGTGAGCATCGACTCGACCGTCGCGCAGTTCAGCGTGACGAACGCGGGGTCCATCGACATCATCGTTCCGGCCCTCGCGGCGGGAACGTACACGATCTCCATCACCACGCCCGGTGGCGTCATCACCCAGTCGCTGACCATCGGTTCCGCTCCCACGACCACCACGCCGTCCGGCGTTGGCGCCGCCCCGCAGTTGGTGACGTCGGCCAATCAGGGTCAACTCACTCAAACCGCGGGTGGTTTCACGGTCATCCAGAACGGTTCTGCGGTTTCGGCCACGCTCACGCGCGTGAATGCCTCTGCCGCGTCGGCAGCGGCCACTCCGCCGGCCCAGCGCTCGGCTGATCAGGTGGCCGAACTTCAAGTTGCCGGTGCGTCGTTGTTGGCGGCCTTCCAAGCCAGCCTTCCCCAGGGTGCCACGTCGAACGTGACCGTCTCGAACACGACGACGGGCGCGGTGCTGCGCGGTTTGGCGCAGGACGCCAGTGGCAACGCGGTCGACGTGCCGGTGGAGGACGTGTTGTTGATCACCACGCCGTCGTCGGCTCTGTTGTTGGCTGGAGTCAACGCGACGAACGCGGCGGCGAATCTGTCGGCCAGTGGGGTGCTCGAAATCGGACCCGGAGGCGTGATCAACGTGGCCGGATCCGGTCTGCCCAACTCCGGCGCCGCCGAGTTGGTCGTGATGTCGACGCCGCGACTGCTCAAGTCGTTCACCGCCGGAGCCGACGGAACCTTCGCCGATCGCGCCAGCCTGCCGTCGGACTTGCCGGCGGGTAATCACACCGTGGTGCTGGCCGGTTCGGGCATCTACATGGCCGTGGGCATCACCGTTGGTGCCACGACCCTGCCCACCACTGGCGGAGATTCGTCGGCCGTGGTCGTGGTGGCGTTGTTGATCTTCGCTCTGGCCGCAGTATTGGTGCGCTCGCGCCGACTCGCGACCATCACCCGCTGACTCGCTTGGTGGTGCTTCTGGTGGCATGAAACGACCCCTACGGGTCGTTTCATGCCACCAGAAGCGCCACTTGCACGTGGGCTAGATCAGGAAACGTTCTTTGGCGACCGAGATCGCCGCGTCCCGGCCGTCAACTTCGAGGAGTCGGTAGATCGCCATTGACTCCTGTCGCACCGTCGAATGGCTGAAGCGAAGTTTTCGTCCGATCTCGGCGATGGTCAGCCCTTGGGACATCTCTTGCAGGATCGTGACCTGCCGATCGCTCAGCGTCAAGTTCTCTTTCAGTAAGCGACC
>JAIXWJ010000048.1 GCA_027491335.1 Actinomycetes bacterium
ACCCGCGAGTACCACGTGGAGCGCATGCACCGCGACGCCAAGATTCACACCATCTTCGAGGGCACCTCGGAGATCCAGCAGTTGGTCATCGCCCGCGCGATTTCCGGCTTGCGCGTGGAATAATCGCCGCCCAGTAGGGTCATGCCCTCGACGAGTTCCATCCGCCAGCGGGTGGAGCTCGTCGACATTCGCCCCGTGAGGCGAGGATGACGCGGCGATTGTCGGTGATGCGAACATGGCGCTTGATTGGCCGCGAAGTCCGGTTTGCATGAGCCTTGCGCGTTGTCTGGTCTTGGAAAACGAGAGTCGTGACCATTTTCGAGAGCATCTTCAAAATCCGGCAGCTCGTGGTCACGCGCGCCATCTCTGGCTTCTGTGAGGGGCCGACACACCCGTCGTCAACGTGTGTTCGAATCTGGGTTCGACAACCGTTGATGCTGCGACGACGTTCGATGCGGCGATCCATCCCGGATGACGATTGTCCCGATTGATGCGTGACGAAGGGACGGGGACGTTTGTGTATTGATGTTCGGGTGAGCGTTGCGAACACTGTGCGAGACACCGGCAACTGGTGCCGGTGCATCGACAGAAATGGACGAGTCACACGATGGTCATCACCTCAACCTCGCCCCCCGAGGGCAAGCGGAGTGCGAAAATCCTCGCGTTCGCGGCCGCCGTTTCCACCTTCGGGTGGTTCATGGTGGTCGCACCCGACATGGCAAGTGCCAGCACCATCACCACGGGAACCGTCAGTGCCCGGGTGAGCGATCACACGGGGGTCGACGCCGACGGCAACCCGGACGGATCGGATTCCGCGAACTGTGTCCGTTACTCGCCCGAGAACGGACCGTCGGCATCCGACTGGGTGTCTGCCATGACCATGCCCGCGGAGGCGCGCACGGCCCATGGCCGATCGGACTCGAGTTGTCCGGACGATCTCGACATCGAGGAACAGAGCGCCGTCGGTTTCAGGCCGGCCACTGGTGGAACCGTGGAGGACGGCGAGTCCTTCTTGTTGGGCCGAGTGATTCACTACAACAATCCGATTCGTTCCTCGGCCGCATATTGGGAAGGAGTCATGTCCGTTCGCATGGACGGCTTCGATGATGCTCCCTCGGTCGATTTCGATTGGTGGTTGTGGGAGACGCCGAATGAAGCGGATCCGTGTCCCGATGGAACCAACGACGATGGCTGTTTCGACGAGATCAAGTTCACGTCTCCCGTTGGCGACACCGTCCTGAGCCAGGACGGAAGCGACTATCGGTTGATCATCGAGGGATTCGAACCAGTGTCGGAATCCACGGAATGTCCGCCGACTCCATCGAACGGCACCAACGACGACTTCTGGACGGCCGAGAGGACGACCAGTCACGCCTGTCTGTACGGGACGTTGGCCGAGATTCGTCGGGTGACGGTGGTCAAGACGATCGAAGGGGCGACCGACTCGATCGTGGCGCCATCCGCTGATTTCGATTTCGACACCACGTCGACCGTGAAGTCGTCGCCATGGGACGGACAAGTTCTCACCTTGACTCCGGCGGCCGATGGCAGCGTCCAGAGCAAAGCCTGGGAAATCGGACGCGAGGAAGTGGTGACGATCGATGAACGTGAATCCACGGATCAACGTTGGTCGTTGTCTTCCATCGAGTGCACCGAATTCGATGCCAACGGCGAGCCACGTCCATTGGCGCAGGCGTCGTACGACATCGAGAACGGAACCGTGACTCTCGACGATGTGGCGTCGCCCGCGAACGCGTCGATGCCCGACATCACGTGCGAGTTCACCAACACCTACACGCCGATGGCCAGCGTGACGCTCGTGAAGACCGTCGAGTCCGGTGACGCGGATGCATCGGACTTCATCCTCACCGCGACGGGAGAGAGTGCCTCGCCGGTGAACGGTTTGGTGATGTCGGGAGTGAGTGGCTCGTCCGACGTGACGGCGATGATGGTCCCTGCCGGCAAGTACACATTGTCGGAGTTGGGACCGTCGAGCTACGTCTCCGACGAAGGATGGTCGTGCACCGACACGGTGGTGACCGAAGGGAAAGTCGTCTTCGCCGATGGCGACGAGGTGACGTGCACGATCGTGAACCGTTACGCGACGGGATCACTGACGATCAAGGTGTCGGTCACCGACCCATCCGATGGACTGACGAATCCGGGCAAGCAATTCAACGGCACGTACGTTTGCGGCGAGAGTCCCGCGGTTGCCTTCATGGCCACGGTGGCGACACCTTTCGAGGTGACGGGACTGCCGGTCGGCGAGTCGTGCACGGTGACGGAGAATGCTCCGACGGGAGATTTGTTGAACGACAACTACTCGTGGGGCACCGTCGGGTACTCGACTCAGCCGGTGACGATTGGTGATGGTGCGTCGTCGACGGTGACCATCGACAATCCGATCGTGTTCACCGCGCCGACGACGACCACGGCACCCACCACGACGGTGCCGGCCACCACCACCGTTCCGCCCTCGGACAACGGATCGAGTTCCGGTCTGGCCGTGTTGCAGGGCACCACGGTGAACAGCTTGCCCACCACCGGTGCATCCGGATCGGGGCGGACCACCGCGTACGCGGCACTGCTGCTGTTGCTCGGGCTCGGTGTGGCCATCCTCGGTCGCGCGCACGACCGACGAAAGAGCGCGGCGAACGACTGACTCTTCGGAGGATCGTGGGCGATGGAAGTGGGTCGGTGCCGACGGCAACGGCCCACTTCGTCGTTCGCGTCACCGTCGTCGTTGGCACGGTTCCGACGAAAGTCGGACCATGATCTTCAGTCCCCGACCTTCACGCTTTGGCGCGGGTCCGACGCAGAAGCGGGTCGGCGATCCGAAGAGTGTTGTCGGCAAGTCGCATGACCTTGCCGGCGGCACCCGGCGTGCTGGAGTCGATCAGATTTCCCATGACCGCCAAGGTGATGTCGGCGGCGGCCTGAGTTCCGACGGCGACGCGCAAGCCGGGTCGCAACAACCACGGGTGTCCGATGATGAAGCTGAATCGTCGTCCGGTGCGCAAGAAGGAATCGAAGCGTTCGCCCACCTGGCGGTCGTAGGACGCGGGCGCGGTCGCCGGATCGTCGACGAAGCACTTCACGGCGAGCATGCCCGATTCGAGTGCGTAATCGATGCCCTCGCCATTCATCGGATTCACGAAACCGGCGGCGTCGCCGATGGCCACCCAGATCGACGCGGCGCGTCTGCTGATCTGGCGCGCGTCCTGGTTGGCTCGCAACGGCGGCTACAAGAACGCCGAGGGTTCCATGAGCAAGTACCACGCCTCGGAGACCGCGGTGCGCGTCACCGAGGAGGCCATCCAGATTCTGGGTGGCTACGGCTACACCCGCGAGTACCACGTGGA
>JAIXWJ010000029.1 GCA_027491335.1 Actinomycetes bacterium
CCAGGACCTCGAATTGCAGAGGTGTGCCGCCTCCGGCCCCGTTGCCGATTTTGGCGGTGCCGACTCCACCGGTGTTATCACGGGTGTCGGCCACGCGAGCCGGAGTCACCGTCGTGAAGGTGTCGAGTTGATTCACCGTGATGGTCAACGATCTCGTCGTCGGGCTTCCGACACCGTTGTTGGCTCGTACGGAAAATGTGAAGCTGCCGGCCAAGGTCGGTGTACCGGTGATGGTTCCGTTGCTATTGAGGGTCAGTCCGGGGGGTGGCGTGCTGGAGGCCAGGCTGTAGGTCGGTGCTGGATACGCGACGGCCGAAACTCCGTCGGAGTAGGGCACGCCAACGGTTGCCGATGCCACTGTGACGTCGCTCGAAAGGTCGCTCCACAGCGGAGATCCATTCACTGTCAGCGTCGTCGGGAGGTCGAGCGTCCCTGATCCGGTGGTGGCGGTGATCGTGATCGGAAACTGTCCCGACTGCGTGGGCGTGCCGGTGAATGTGCCGTTGGACCCCAAGGTAACGCCACCGGGAAGTGTTCCCGATGTGACCGCGTAGGTGGCAGACGCACCCAAGTTGCTGGCGACCGTGCCCGCGTAGGCGGTTCCCCGTGTCGCGGTTTCGACCGTTTGATCGGACCACGACGTGGGTGCGAGCGAGGTGTCGAAACGTGCGATGCCGAGGCAGTTTCCGCTTCCGGTCCACGTCCGGGTGACTCCATAAATCCGACCGCTGGCATCGTTGGTGATCGAGCGCAGTTCGTCGGATCCGGAATTCAATCCGGCCAAAACATAGCCAGGGGTGCCGGCTGCGTTGAATCGAGTGTCCAATGCGCCGGACGTGGTTAGTCGGAACAGGGCCAATTGCTCGAAACCGTACGTCGTCGGATCGGTCAGAACACGGGGGTCCCATCCATACCCGGCCGCGACGATCTTGCCGTCGGGAAGAAGGAGTACGTCATAAATGTTTTGGCTCCAGCCCGTAAGACCGGAATCGAGGAACCGGTAGCCGGTGCTGGCGAACGAGGTGTCGAGATCCCCGTTGCTCGTGAGTCGGGAGACGACAAAAGTGTCGTTGCTCCCGATATTCGCCCGTCCTCCAAGAACGATCTTTCCATCCGTTTGCAACGCAATCGACGATGCTTCTCCGACAAGAGGAGTGACCGTCGAATAGCCATCGGAGTCGAACGTGGTGTCAAGAATCCCCGCTTCGGTGATGGCCGCAACACCAAATCGAACGTTCGACTTGCCTCCGAGCAGAAAGGTTCCATCGCTTCGTCGAACCATGTCGTAATACATGTCGGAGCCTGAGATGTCCTGAGTCAATTGACCGTCTCCGTCGAACGAGGTGTCAAGGGTGCCGTCCGAGTTGATTCGTGCCATGAACAGATCGGTGTTGGTGACACTGGTGGACGTGTAGCCGGCGATCATCAGGTCGCCTCCCGACAATTCGAGCCCGACGAACGCGTAGTCATCATTGGTCGAAGGGTCGAGCGAAAGAATCCCATCGCCGCTGAAGGAGGTGTCGAGAACGCCGGCCGAGGTGAGCCTCACCACGATCAACTCGGTGTCGGACCCGGATGCCCAGCCATGACCGACGAGCACGACATCGCCATCGCTCATTGGCACGAGATCCTCCGCTCTCGTGCCACCGGTGTAGGTGGTCGCCAATTCGGTCAGCACGCGCGAGCCATCGCCATCGAAACTGGTGTCGGGGAGAGAGGTGGGGAGTGTTCGATTCACAATCATTTGGAACGGCGCGTTGAAATAGCCGGTCGTGTAGATGGAGCCGTCGGAAAGTATTTCGATGTCGCGACCGAAGCCTCCGGTTGTGCATTCCACTCCGCCGGTGCCCCAGACGGGGTCGAGGCCACCGTCTGCGAGCGCATCGCTAGTGCCGACAACGGTTGTGATGAGGGAAGATGCAAGGACGATTTTCCAGATTTTCACGGTGTCTCCCGGCGAAAGTTTTCACCGACGTTAGCGGCGACGAAGTCACAGGGAGAACTGGTCGACGTTCAAGAGTTTCGCGACGTTTGGTCAAGATCAGTTCGAAAGCGAACTCTCGTTCACGCGGCGTTCATCGCCTCCACGGCACGGGCCACGCCCAACACCACGTCCTCGCGACCCGGTCGTCCGACGATCTGCATTCCGATGGGAAGTCCGGCATCGGGACCGGACTCGAAACGACCGCACGGAACCGACACGACCGGAAGCGGTGACGCCAGATTCCAGATCGAGGTCATGTCCTCGCTGTGCACCAATCCATCGTCGTGAAGCGTCTGACGCACTCGGTTGGTGGCCTTGTCGGCCGGCCCCGGTGCGCGCGACATGGTGGGGCAGATGATGACGTCGTGATGCCGAAGCGCCGCGGTCGCGCGGTGCCAGAACGACGTTCGTTCCACGTCCATGCGCTTGGCGTCGACGGCGCCGAAACTTCGACCCAGTTCGATCAACCACAACACGTCGGGATCCATCACGTCGGCTCGCTCGTCGGAGATGTCGCCGTAGAAGCCGGCCATGAAGATGCCCCACAGTTCCAACCACAGCGCGTTGTCGCGCGCGGTGAAGCCGGGGTCGAATTCGTCGACGGACATCCCCAGCGTTCGCAAGCCGTGTGCCGCGTTCTCCACGGCGGTCGCGATGGCAGGATCGACGGCCCAGCAGCCGAGGTCGATGGACAACGCGGCGCGCAGGCCGCGCACCGGAGGTTCCGCGCGCGTCAACGGAGCATGAGTCGCGAACGGATCGGCGAGTGACGGACCTTGAGTGGCCAACAGGAACTCCCACGCGTCGTCGACCGTGCGCGCGAGCGGACCATGATGCGACAAGAGATCGAACAAACCGGGCAACGCGGTCATGGGAATGCGACCGAGCGACGGCTTCAGGCCCACGATGCCGCACCAGGCGGCGGGAATACGCACCGATCCGCCCATGTCGCTGCCCTCGGCCAGCGCCACGCAACCACTGGCCACCGCGGCGGCCGATCCGCCGCTCGAGCCACCCGGTGTGCGCGTCGGGTCGTGCGGATTTCGAGTGACACCCCACAAGGGATTGTCGGTGATTCCGGCGTGCGCGAACTCGGGGGTGTTGGTGCTGCCGACGATGATCGCGCCAGCGTCCAACAGCGACGCGACCACGGCGTCGGTGCGGCGGGCCACGTGATCGCGCATGGTGACCGAACCTGACGTGGAGAGGTGACCCTCCCACGACGAGGTGTCCTTGATGGCCACCGGGATTCCGGCCAGCCCACCGTTCGAGATGTCCCCGCCGCGCGAATTGTCAACGTGTCGCGCGCGCTCCAACGCCTCGTCGGCCCACACCGCCACGAAGCAATTCAGTTCGGGTTGCACCTCGTCGATGCGACGAAGACAGGACTCCACCAACTCGACGGCCGAGACCTCGCCGGTGCGCAACAGTTCGCGTTGGCGGGCGACCGTGGGAGGGATCGACCCGGTCATGCGTCAGCCGTTGATGAGGTCGGCGTAGAAGGGAAGCACCTGCGCCGGTCCGCTGACGAGGAACGTGGTGATGCAGGTTTCTTTCCACATGGCCAGTTCGTCCTTGATCTTGGCGGGCGGACCGACGAGGGCCACGTCCTCGACCATCTTCAGCGGAATGGCCGCGGCCGCTTCGGCCTTCTTGCCCTCGAGGTACAACTCCTGCACCTTGGTGGCCACGTCCTCGTAGCCCATGCGCGCGAACACTTCGAAGTGGAAGTTCGCGCCCTTGGCTCCCATTCCACCGGCGTACAACGCGAGGAACGGACGCACCATGTCGGCGCACTTCTCGGCGTCGTCACCCGGAATCATCATCACGGTGGAAGCGACCTCGAAACGATCGGCCTTTCCGGCCTCGCCGGATTTGGCGAATCCCTCGTTCAGGCACTTGCGATAGAAGGCGTCCTCCTTCGGTGCGAAGAAGAGCGGTAGCCAGCCATCGCAGATCTCGGCCGACAGAGCGACGTTCTTCGGCCCTTCGGCCGCGAGGAAGATGGGGATGTCTCGGCGCAACGGGTGCACCGTGGGCTTCAACGCCTTGCCGAGCCCGGCGCCATCGGCGCCCGTGTACGGCAGGTCGTAGAACGCACCGTGCTTCTCGACCGGCTTCTCGCGCGCCAACACCTGACGCACGATGTCGATGTACTCGCGGGTGCGGGCCAGCGGCTTGCCGTAGGCCTGGCCGTACCAGCCCTCCACCACCTGGGGGCCACTGGCGCCGAGGCCCAGAATGAAACGACCGTTGGAGAGATGATCGAGGGTGATGGCGGCCATGGCGGCGGCCGTGGGAGTGCGGGCGCTCATCTGCATGATGGCCGTTCCCAATCGAACCTTGGTGGTGTTGGCACCCCACCACGCGAGCGGTGTGAGCGCATCGCTGCCGTACGCCTCGGCGGTCCAGATGGAGTCGAAGCCCAAACGATCGGCTTCCTGCACGGCCTCGAGGGCGCCGGCCGGCGGGCCCGACGACCAGTAACCGGTGTTGTAGCCCAGCTTCATTGTCTTGTTCGCGCTCATGACCTCACGCTAGGCCGTGATCACGACCGCGGCTATGTCTGGGACCAGACGTCGTTCAGGGACGAGAACCGGTCAACGAATCGACGGCCAGAGCGAAGACCTCGGTGTGGCGTTCGACGTCGGAACCCGTGTGCGCCGGCGACATGAGGGCCATGTTGTGGAACGGGGTCAGCAGGACGCCCCGGTTCAGCGCGTGCAGATGCATGAAGGACTCCAGCTCGGGGTCCGACGCGGCGGCGGCCTGGGCTCCGTTGCGACTGGGCGGAGAGAACCAGTATTCGGCGCGGGCACCCAATTGCTGCACGTGCCAATTCAGCCCGCGCGACGCGAAGGCGTCGGCGACGCCGGTGGTCCAGGCCTCGGCGAGAACGAACATTCGCTCGAAGTCCGAATCCAGCAACGTCGTCGACAATGTGGCTCGCATGGCCGCCATCGCCAGAGGGTTGCCGGTGAGTGTTCCACCGATTCCGGCCACATCGGCGGTGTGGTGACCGGCGAGCTCCTCGACCGTGAGCGAGAAGTCCGCGGAGAAGCCGTAGGCGGCCACCGGCATACCTCCGCCGATGGGCTTGCCGATGGTGATGGCATCGGGAGCGAGGTTCCACGCACGAGTGCATCCGCCGGGGCCGGCGCAGATGGTGTGCGTTTCGTCGATGATCCAGAGCACTCCGTGTCGCTTGGTGATCTCGCGCACGGCCTCGAGATACCCGGGCTCGGGCATGACGATTCCGATGTTGGTGAGGGCCGGCTCCATCAACAACGCGGCCACGTCACCGTGGGCCAGAGCGGCGTCGAGGGCATCGAGGTCGTTGAATGGAACGACGCGTGTGGTGGTGGCCACGTCCACCGGCGGGCCGATGGCGCCGGGTCGGGGCACCACGCGATCTCCGTCGAGGACCGCGAGGGTCTCGTCGACCGTTCCGTGATAGCACCAGTCGATGACCGCGATCTTGGGTCGTCCGGTGGCGCGACGCGCCAGACGCAGAACGAAACGATTGGCATCGGTGGCGGTCATGGCCAGTTGCCACTTGGGCAAACCGAATCGTCGAGCAAGTTCGGCGCTCACCCACACGGAGTCCTCGCTCGGCAACATGGTGGTGATACCGCGCGAGGCGCGTTGGTGAAGCGCGTCGGCGAGTCCGGGCACGGCGTGGCCCGCCATGGCACCGGTGTCACCCATGCAGAAGTCCACGTATTCGATGCCATCCACGTCGACGAAACGCGAACCCGACGCTTGTTCGACGAACAAGGGGAAGGCGCCGGGCCAACGACTCATCCATGGCATCGGAACTCCGGACACCAAGTTTCCTCGCGCGCTCTCGAAGATCTCGCGCGAACGCGGGTGCGTGCGCTCGAAGAGTGCGAGTTCGTCTCGGTGAAGTTCCGCCAGCAGATGTCGATCGATCGTCGTCATGTTTCCGTCCCTGATCACGACACTATGGCGCGGTCGATGAGCCGTGAAAAAGCGTCGTGGTCCCTCGAGGGGATCGGAGTCGATTCAGGACGGATCGAAAGCGATCGGCAACTTCTCGGGACCGAAAATGGCGACGGTGGAGGGCTTCCACGTGACCGCGCCATCGATGCGGAGGTTCTTCATCCGCTGAGCCATCAAGGGCAACGCTTCTTGTTGTTCGGCGCGGGCCAACGCCGCTCCGAGGCAGTAGTGAATGCCCGAACCGAACGTCATCTGGGGTTGGCCGACGGGTTCGCGGGTGATGTCGAACGTGTCGGGCTCGGCGAACACCGATTCGTCGAGATTGGCCATGGCCAGTGCCGGGGTCACCAAGGTTCCCTTGGGGAACAGGATGCCCTTGTATTCGATGTCCTCACTGGCGAACCGACCGGTGGCGCGCACCGCACCGAAGTAGCGCATGGTCTCCTCGACGGCCTTGGGCGCCAACTCGGGTTGCTCGGCGAGCAACTTCCACTGATCGGGGTGTTCGGCGAACAACGCCACCGAGCATCCGAGTTGGTTGCGGGTGGTGTCCGTGCCGCCGACGATGACGGCCTGCACCATCATCACCAATTCGACCTCGCTCAACTTGTCGCCGGCTTCCTCGGCGGCGATGAGGCTGGTGATCAAGTCGTCGGCCGGCTTGTTGCGGCGATCGGCGATGAGGTCCAGCGTGTACGCCTCCAGTTCGTCCTGGGCGGCGAAGATCTCGTTGAGCTGTTCGGAGCTGGTCACGTTGAAGATGTTCAGGACCTGTTCGGCCAGACGACTGAACAACTGCCAATCCTCTTTCGGTGCCCCCAACAGTTCGCAGATGATCGGAATGGGGTACGGATCGCAGACGTCGCTGGCCAGATCGCAGCGACCCGCGGACGCGACCGGGTCGAGCAACGAGTTCATGACCTCGCGCATGAAGGGTCGCAAACGATCGGCCGAGCGCGGCGAGAACGACGGCGCCACCAGTCGCCGCAAGCGGGTGTGCACCTCTCCTTCGGCGGACAGAATGGACTCGCGACGGCGTTCCTCGAGCCGGGGGTCGTTCACCCCGAAAGCCGAGGCGGCCAAGCCGGCCGCGCTGTGCCATCTCTTGTCGCGCAGGATGGCCACGCAGTCCTCGTAGGTGAAGATCGGATAGGCGAACACGCCCTTGGCGATCCACGACTGCTTCGAGATGTCTCGTAGCGCTCGTCGATGCTCCTCGGCGTCGGCGAAGTCGAAGCCGACGGTGGGGAGATCCAGTTCGGAGATGGGGGTGGCCATGAAGGAAAACTAGTGGGGGGAGCCCCGCCCGCGAGACCCGAAACGGCCCAATGGAGTCCGGCACTAAGGTTGGGTGCATGAAGACGTTTCGCAATTTCATCGACGGCAAGTACGTGGACGCGGCCGACGGCCGCACGCTCGGGGTGGTGAATCCGGCCACCGGCGAGCAGTACGCGACGGCGCCGTTGTCGTCGGCCAACGACGTGGACACGGCCATGAAGGCCGCCGCAGCGGCGTTCGAGGGCTGGCGCGATTCCACTCCGAAGGATCGCTCACTCGCGCTCTTCCGTATCGCCGACGCCATCGAGGCGCGCGCGGAGGAGTTCATCGCGCTGGAGTCCGAGAACTGCGGTAAGCCGATCGGCATCACGCGGTCGGAGGAGATTCCGCCGATGGTCGATCACGTTCGTTTCTTCGCCACGGCGGCTCGGCACCTGGAAGGCAAGAGCGCCGGCGAGTACGTGCCGAACATGACCAGTTACATCCGACGCGAACCCATCGGCGTGTGCGCTCAGGTGGCCCCGTGGAACTACCCGATGATGATGGCCGTGTGGAAGTTCGCGCCGGCCATCGCGGCCGGCAACACCGTGGTGCTGAAGCCCTCGGACACCACACCCGTCAGCACCACCTTGCTGGCCGAGATCTGCGCCGAATTCCTGCCGCCGGGCGTGATGAACGTGGTGTGCGGAGACCGCGACACCGGCCGGTCCATGGTGGTGCACGACACGCCGTCCTTGGTGAGCGTCACCGGTTCGGTGCGCGCGGGCATGGAGGTGGCCGAGGCCGCCGCGAAGTCGCTCAAGCGAGTGCATCTGGAGCTGGGTGGAAAGGCGCCGGTGGTGGTGTTCGACGACGCCGACATCGCCGCCGCCGCCGAGGGCATCGCCATGGCGGGCTACTTCAACGCGGGCCAGGACTGCACGGCGGCCACCCGCGTGTTGTGTTCGGCCAAGGTGTACAAGGACTTCGTGGCCGCGCTCACCGAGCAGGCCAAGGCCACGCAATGCGGTATGCCCGAGGACGACGTGTTGTTCGGACCGGTGAACAACCCCAACCAACTGGCACGAGTGTCGGGCTTCTTCGATCGTCTGCCCGCGCACGCCCAAGTGAACGCCGGTGGTTCGCGCCAGGGAACGAGTGGTTACTTCTTCCCGCCGACGGTGGTCAGCGACCTGCGTCAGAACGACGAAATGATCCAGAGCGAGATCTTCGGACCGGTCATCACGGTGCAGCAGTTCACCGACGAGGACGAAGCGGTTCGTTGGGCCAACGGCGTCGAGTACGGGTTGGCGTCGAGCGTGTGGACCCGTGACTTCGGCCGAGCCATGCGCATGACCAAGCGCCTCGACTTCGGTTGCGTGTGGGTGAACACGCACATTCCGATGGTGGCCGAGATGCCCCACGGAGGGTTCAAGAAGTCCGGCTACGGCAAGGACCTCTCGGCCTACGCGCTCGACGACTACACGCGCATCAAGCACGTGATGGCCAACCTCGACTGAGGTCTCTTAACGGTTTGCGAAAGCCGCGGCGGTTTCGGTGATCGCTTCGGTGAGCACACGTCCGATGAATCGCAACTCGTCGGGCCCGCACACCAAAGTGGGGGAGAGAACCAACACCGGATCGGCCCGATCGTCGGCGCGACAGATGAGCCCCTTGCCGTAGATGCGCGGAGACAATTGATCGCGCAGCAGCCAGTTGCACTCGTCGGCGCTGAATGTTTGCTTGGTCGCCTTGTCCCTCACCAGTTCCACCACGCGGAAGTAGCCGCACCCGCGAATGTCGCCCACGAACGGCAAATCGCGCAGTGACTCCATCACTTCGTCGAAGACGGCTTCGTTGGCCAGCACGTTTCCGGGGATGTCCTCGCGCTCCATCACTTCGATGTTGGCCAACGCGACCGCACAGCTGACGGGGTGTCCGCCGAAGGTGAGCCCGTGCAAGAGAACCGAGCCATCGTCCTCCAGGAACGGGGCGGCGACACGGTCGCTGGCGATGAAGCCACCCAACGGCGCGTACCCACTGGTGACGCCCTTGGCGAAAATGATCATGTCGGGCTGATACCCGAATCGGTTGCACGCGAAGAAGTGGCCGAGGCGACCGAACGCGCAGATGACCTCGTCGCTCACCAACAAGATTCCGTACTTGTCGGCGATCTGGCGCATGCGCGCCCAGTAACCCTCGGGGGGAACCAATGCACCGCCGGTGTTCTGCACCGGTTCCATCACGATCATCGCCACGGTCTCGGGGCCCTCGCGCAGGATGGTTCGCTCCACCTCGTCGGCGCAGTCGAGGGTGCAGGTCTCGGACAGCGCACAGGTCTCGCATCGGTATCTGTTCGTGTTCGGCACCTTCACGGCCCAGGGAAGCAACGGTTCGAAGGGCTCGCGGATGGCCGGAATGCCCGTGATGCTGAGGGCCCCGAGGGTGGTGCCGTGATAGGCGTAGTCGCGGCTGATCACCTTGCGGCGCTCGGGTTGGCCGATGGCGGCGAAGTACTGCACCGCCACCTTCCACGCCGACTCCAGCGCCTCGCCTCCGCCGGACGTGAAGAAAACGCGGTTGAGATCGCCGGGTGCGAGCGACGCCAATTTCGCGGCGAGACGGATGCCGGGCTCGTGCCCGAAACTCCAGAGCGGGAAGTAGCCGAGTTCGCGGGTCTGCTTCTCGGCGGCGGCGGCCAATTCCGGGCGTCCGTGTCCGATGTTCACGGTGAAGAGGCCCGACAGTCCGTCGAGGTAACGCGTGCCGTCGGCGTCGAAAACATGGGGTCCCTCGCCGCGCACGATCACGGGCAGGCCCTGGCGTTGGACCGCCGACAGGTTCGTGAAGTGTCCCCAGAGGTGGCGCTGTCCGAGAGAGACGAGATCGGACGAATTGGATGAGGGCGCGGGCACGAGAATCTCCTGAAGGTTGACTCGAAGCCTACCGAGGGACCAGTGGACCCGAATTGGTGCCGTTTCGGGCCCTCGTGTCCTATAGTCGCATGAGGCGACGGCCTGATCCGTCGCGTCGGTCGGGTCATCGAGAGAAGTCAACGAAAGAAATCGTCGGATCGGGGGACATGCCAGGTGAGCGGGCAGCGTGGCGCAGTTGAACTAGAGAACGTCACCAAGCGCTTCGGCTCCATGGTGGCCGTCGACTCGGTCAGCCTGTCGGTTCAACCCGGCGAGTTCCTCTCGTTGCTCGGGCCCAGTGGCTGCGGCAAGACGACGACCCTGCGCATGCTGGCGGGATTCGAGCAACCCGACGCCGGCCACATTCGCATCAGCGGTCAATACGTGCAGGGCGTTCCGCCCTACAAGCGCGACGTCAACACCGTCTTTCAGCACTATGCGTTGTTCCCGCACATGACGGTCAGTGAGAACGTCGCCTACGGCCTTCGCCAGCAGGGTGTGGCCAAGTCCGAGATCGCCGCTCGGGTGGCCGAGGCCCTCGACATGGTGCAAATGAGCAAGTTGGCCGACCGTAAGCCCCGCCAGATGTCGGGTGGTCAACAGCAGCGTGTGGCCGTCGCCCGCGCTTTGGTGAATCGTCCCAGCGTGCTCCTTCTGGACGAACCTCTGGGCGCCCTCGACCGCAAGTTGCGCGAGGAGATGCAGATCGAGTTGAAGTTGCTGCAGGGTCGTCTCGGCATCACCTTCATCTTCGTCACGCACGATCAAGAGGAGGCGATGAGCATGAGCAATCGCATCGCCATCATGCTGGACGGACACATCGAACAATTGGGTGACCCCGAGACCGTGTACGAGCACCCGGCGTCGGCGTTCGTGGCGGGGTTCATCGGACGCAACAATTTCTGGCAAGGCGTGGCCACCGAGCACGGCAGTCGCGCCGACGACGGAACCGTGTTCGTGGCCAGCCGTCCCGAGGAGGACGTGCCCAACGATGAACCGGCACTGTCGGCGGTTCGTCCCGAGTGCATCAACCTCAGCGCCG
The DNA here is from genome assembly GCA_027491335.1 of Actinomycetes bacterium. Classification (GTDB taxonomy): domain Bacteria; phylum Actinomycetota; class Acidimicrobiia; order Acidimicrobiales; family Ilumatobacteraceae; genus Casp-actino8. The sequence continues at coordinate 11,162 of JAIXWJ010000029.1, forward strand.
AGCGCCCGAGCAACGACGTGAACATGACCAAGGGCACCGTGGCCGGTGTCTCGCACTTCGGTGACGTGCTGCAGTACGTCGTCACGTCGGGGGACCGCGACATCTTGGTGCTCACGCCCCGAACGATCGGCAGTCGCTTCCATTCGGGTGACGAGGTGTACTGCAGTTGGTCCGCCGACGAGGTGTACCTGTTCTCCGCCCGACAAGCCGACATCGTGATGGCCGACTCCCTGACGGACGACGCCACCGAATGACGAAGTTTTTCCATCAGCAACAGCCCACAACCTGAAACACCAAAACCCGCAATACCAATACCTGAAACACACAGCAAGGAGACAACCATGACCACCGACAACACCTCGAACGAAACCTCGAACGGCAAGATCCCCCAGCTGCGCATGCTGGCCCCGGAGAGCTTCCGCACGAAGCTCACCCGTCGCGCCATCTTCCAGATGGGAACCGCCGCCGCCGGTTTGGCCATCGTGGCCGCCGCCTGCGGAGGCGATGACGGAGGCTCCGGAGGCGGCACCGACACCACCGAGGGTCCGGGATCGACCGAGGCTCCCGGCGGAACCTTGGCGTCCGGCGACTGGAGTCGCGTGATCAACGCCGCCAGTGGCACCTTGGCCATGTACACCTGGGGCGACTACAACGACCCGTTGCTCGTCGGCCAGCAGGCCGAGGACGCGATCGGAGTGTCGATGAAGGTCGACTATTTCAACAGCAACGAGGACCTCATCACCAAGCTGTCCACCTCGGGCGGCGCCAGCGGCTTCGACATCGTCGTGCCGACGGGCCCGTACGTGCCGCAGATGATCGAGAAGGGTCTCATCCAGAAGCTCGACACGTCGCTCATCCCGAACATGGTGAACGTCGACCCGAATTACCTCGCTCAGGAGTGGGACCCGAACAACGAGTATTCGGTGTGCAAGAACTGGGGTACCACGGGCTTCTTCTGGGACAGCACCGTGATCACCCGTGACCTGGTCACCTGGGCCGACTTCTTCGACGCCTGCATGAACGAGGCCAGCGGAAACTGCTCGGTCATCGACACCGGCCCGAACGTGTGGGGCGCGTGGTGCTGGGCGAACGGCAAGGACTGGACCAGCACCGACACCGCGGACCTCGACGCCTGTGAGGCCTTCCTCGTGGACGAATTGGCCCAGCACATCAAGAAGTTCGACAGCTACCCCAGCACGGCGCTCGCCGAAGGTGCGTACGCGTTGTCGATGGCGTGGAACGGTGACGCTCGTCAGGCGTACTTCCGCATCGCCGAGGCCGGCGGAGACCCCAGCGTGTGGAAGTGGGCTCTCGGTTCGCCCGACACCGAGTTGTTCATGGACACCTACTGCATCGCGGCCGGTGCGCCGAACCCCGAGGCCGCTCACGCTTGGATCAACTGGGTGCTCGTTCCCGAAATCTCGATTCAGGACTTGCAGTACCACGGCTACCACACCGGACTGAAGAGCATGCCGCAACTCATCGAGGAGTTGGCTCCGGATGTGGAGTTCGCCGACATGATCTTCTTCGACGACGCCGCCGTTGCCACCATGCACACTCAGGTGATCAACGAGGCCATCGATCGTCAGGTGGAGATCCTCAACAAGATGAAGGCCAAGGCCGGAGCCTGATAACGGGTGACCACAGCGATGGCTGATCACGGTCGACCGGATCGTGAGAGACGGAAGTGGCGGGGGCCCAAGTACGCCCTCGCCCTTCCGTCGATCATCTGGTACTCGCTGTTCTTCGTCATCCCGATCGCCTTCATCGTCGTTTATTCCTTCGGCACGAAGGATGCGACGCGCCTGTTGCCCGTCGATCTCGGCAAGTTGACGACCGGCAATTACTCCGAGGTGTTCGACGACACCTTCTTCAAGACGTTCAAGTCCACGTTGCGCATCTCGGTGATCGCCACGCTGATGTGTCTCGTGATCGGCTTGCCGGTGGCATATTTCGCCGCGTTCAAGGTGAGCGAGAAATGGCGGGCGATCATCCTGGCCCTGGTGGTCGTGCCCAGCTTCACGTCGTTCCTCATCCGAACGGTGGCCTGGCGCATTCCGCTGGCGCCCAAGGGAGAGTTCTCGCGTTGGCTGATGGACATCGGTCTCATCGGCGACAAGGGCATCCAGTTGTTGGAGACCCAAACGGCGGTGCAGATCGCCATCGTCTACAACTACCTCGGATTCATGATCCTGCCCTTGTTCGTGGCGTTCGATCGCATCGACTCGCGCATGCGCGAGGCCAGCAAGGATCTCGGTGCCGGTCGGGTGACCACGTTCTTCTCGATCACGCTTCCCTTGGCGGGTCCTGGCATCGCCGCCGGCGTGCTGCTCACGTTCATTCCGATGTGCGGCGATTACGTGACGGCCACCGTGCTGGGCGGCGCCAAGGGCAACATGATCGGATCGATGATCGCCTCGCAGTTCTCGCAGGCCCAGAACTGGCCGTTGGGTTCGGCGATGGCAGTGCTCATGATCGGCGCGGTGTTGCTCGCCCTCATCGTCGGCGTCGTGATCGTGTGGGTGGTTCCCCGATTGTTCGGGTTGCTCGCGCCGGTCGGTGAGTCGATTCGTCGCGCGATTCATCGACGTCGGGTCGCTCGGGCGTTGGCGGGCACCACGCGCAAGTCCATCTCGATCGACATCAATCGACTGGTCATGGCCGTGTGGGCCGTCCTGGTCCTGGTGTTCATGTTCATCCCCATCGTGTTGGTCTTCCGACACTCGTTCAACGGTGGGTCGTCGTTCTCCATCTGGTCCGGCGAGACCAGCACCAAGTGGTGGGGAGAGTTGTTCGACGGCGGGGCCGCGTGGGTGGTGCTCGTGCGTTTCGTGGTGATCACGGCGTTGGCGTTGGTGGTCAAGCGCGTGTTGGCGCGAACCACCGACATCGCGCCGCGTCGCCTCAACTGGGTCGGCCCGGGCGGATTCGTTCTGGCGCTCGTCGTGAACGGTCTCGTCAGCGATTGGTTCCGCAAGATCTTCGATTTCGCTGGTATCGGTGATGCGATTCGGAACTCGTTCATGGCCGCTTTCGGCGCCACCGTGATCGCGGTCGTTCTGGGTGGACTGAGTGGCGTGGCCTTGGCCCGTCGCCCCGGCCGCTGGGCCAAGGTCTTCATGGCCACGGTCTTTCTCATCCTGGTGACCCCCGAGGTGATGGACGCCATCGCGTTGGTCACCTGGTTCCAGCGTCTGCAGGAGGTGCCGGTGCTGGGTTACGTGTTCAAGAACGGCATCGGACCGTTCAACGGTGGCATGCACAAGTTGTGGGTGGGCCAATCGCTGTACGCCAGCGCGGTGGTCACTCTCATCGTGCGGGCGCGCTTGTCGGGATTGGATGAGTCGCTCGAGGAAGCGGCCGCCGACTTGGGAGCAACGCCGGCGCGGGCCTTCCGTCAGATCACGCTGCCTCTCATCTCGTCGGCGTTGGTGGCCGGCGGGCTGTTGTCGTTCACCTTGTGTCTCGACAACGCGATCATTTCAACGCTCGTCAGCGAGGCCGGTAGCACCACGTTCCCGGTGGCCCTGTTGGGTGCGACGAAGTCCACCATCAAGCCGTTCTGGGGTGTGGGCGCCGTGATGCTGTTCATGATCACCATGGCGGCTCTGGCGTTCGTGGCCGTGGTGTTGCGTCGATCGGGCGAGTCGTCGAGCGATATCGCCGCTACTCTCGCCGGCAACTGAACCTGGACGAGCCGTAAGCCCGACGAACTCTCTGAGTCTCGAAGAATCTCCTAAAGCCGTCGAGTCACGTGCGGTCGTCGTCGGAGTAGGTCAGTCCCGCCAAACCCCAGAAGACCACGCTGATTCCCCACATGATGAAGTAGCCGGTGGGAAACGAGTTCTCGACCACCCAATAGATGAAGGGGAAGATGACGAACCCGGGGCTGGTGAACAGTCCGATGAGGGCACCGAAAACGCCTTGCCACTGGTACCAGACCGACACATAGGCGACCCAGACGCCGAACGCGGCCAGCAAGGCCATGATGACGAACACCGCGCACAGTGTGTTTCGTACGAGTCTCATGGGTGCGAGCCTTCCGGGGTGGTGTGGTACGTCGACCGAGCGTGCACGAGAGCGTCGATATCTGTGCCGCCGTCGTGAACGGCATGGTGGTGGCGCGAACACAAGGGAACCATGTTCGACGCCGTGTGCTCCGATGTCGTCTTCATGCGACCAACATAAACAACCGGTGTTGCACAGTTGCCGTGTCGTCACGCGTGGTGACGTGTGTTCAGTCCGAGCCCTCGGCGATGCGCATGGTGGTGGCCAGCGACGGGCCGGCCTTGGGCGAACCGGACGTCACGCTGACGCGGTGAAGCTGGCCGGTGAAGACCGCCGGTGACGAATACGTGTCCACCACGGGCAAGCCTTCGTGTCGGCCCACCCACATGCCTCCGGCCGCGGTGGTGACACCGGGGAACATGAACAGTCCGCCGAATCGTCCGGTGGAAACGGTTTGGCCGTCGACGATCAAGGCCAGATCTCCGGCCGACATCGTGACCTCGACGGTGTGATCGCCGGCGTCGAGTGCTCGTCCGGCCGCCAGGTGAGCGCGTTGATGTCCGTACACCACGTCGAAACGTGGTTCGCCGTCGACGAGGTGCAACACCCAGCCGCCCTGATGATCGCCGAGTCCCGACAACACGCCCGACTCACGGCCGGAGCAGGTCATCGAGCCGCTCATGACGAACCCACCGAACATCGACGGCACACGACCGGCCGCGATGGGATGGTTCGAGGGTGCGTACGACGCCTCGCGGGGCAGCGGATATTCGTGAGGGTGCGCCGGGTAGTTCGCCGCGGGATCGAACAACGGGAACACGTTGTTGGCGGTCGCCTGATCGATCCAGAGCTGCTCGAGCCGCTCGAGAAGATCGGGATTCTCCGCCGACAGATCCGTGGACTCCGAGAAGTCGCGATTCAGATCGAACAACTGCCACACATCGGTGTCGTACGAATGACTTCCCGTGATGTGCGCGCGTTCGTTGAACAACGGCGACACGAAGTTGCTGGTGGCTTTCCAGCCCTCGTGATAGATCGAACGCGATCCGTGCATCTCGAAGTACTGGGTGGTTCGGTGTTCGGCCGCCCGCGGATCGGCGAACATGTGATGCGCGTCCACTCCGTCGACGCGCTGTTGCGCGACCCCGTCCACCTCGGTGGGCATGGACAATCCGATCGCGCCCAGCAACGTGGGGGTGATGTCGATCGCGTGCGTGAACTGATCGCGGACGGATCCGCCGTCGGTGATGCCGGCGGGCCAGCGCACGATCAACGGCGCCCGCACGCCACCCAACCACGAGTAGCGCTTCCACAACTGGAACGGACTGTTGCCGGCCCACGCCCAGCCCCAGGGATAGTGATTGGTGTGATTCGGACCACCGATCTCGTCGATGTGTTCGAGGGCCTCCTCGACGGTGGCGTGATCGCCCAGCCATGACGCCGCTTCGTTCAGGGTTCCGGTGGGGCCGCCTTCGCTGCTCGTTCCGTTGTCGCTCATCAAGAGCACGATGGTGTTGTCGGCCAGGCCGGTCTCGTCCAGATGATCGAGGATGCGACCGATCTGAGCGTCGGTGTGCGTGACGAATCCGGCGAAGACCTCCATGTATCGCGCGTACAGGCGACGCTCATCGGCCGAGAGCGAATCCCAGGCGGGGACCCACGTCGGTCGTGGTGTGAGCGCGGTGTCGGGCGGAATGACGCCCTCGGCGAGTTGACGGCGATAAATGCCCTCACGCAACTCCTCCCAACCTCCGTCGAACTTCCCGGCGTACGGTTCGAACCATTCGCGCGTGACGTGATGAGGCGCGTGCGCGGCGCCGGTGGCGAACCACAGAAGGAACGGCTTGTCGGGCGAAGCCGCCTGCTGCGAGCGCACCATGTCGATGGCCTGTTGTGCGAGGTCCTCGGTGAGGTGATAGCCGGGGGAGTCCGGAGTGGGAATGGGCGTGTTGTCGCGCACCAGTTCGGGGGACCAGTGATTGGTCTCGGCACCCAGGAATCCGTAGTAGCGCTCGAAACCCATTCCGAGCGGCCAGCGCTCGAACGGACCGGCGGCCGAGTACTCGGCTTGAGGGGTGAGGTGCCACTTGCCCACCGCCATGGTGTTGTAGCCGTTGTCGCGCAGGATGCGCGCCAACGTGGCCGCACTGCGGGGAATACGACCGTTGTAGCCCGGTAATGCGAACGAAGTCTCCTGGGTGGCGCCCACGCCCACCGCATGATGATTGCGGCCCGTCAACAAGGCCGCGCGCGTGGACGAACAGATCGACGTGACGTGGAAGCGGTTGAAGCGCAGTCCGCGCGATGCCAAGCGGTCGATGTTGGGAGTTTCGATCGGTGAACCGAAACATCCGAGCTGTCCGAAGCCCACGTCGTCGAGAAGAATCACCATCACGTTGGGCGCGCCCGCGGGCGGCTTGGCATACGGCACAACGTGCGGGACGACGGGTTGTTTCTCCGACTCGGGCATGCGTCGATGATAAGCGAGTGCCCTATATTCGGTACCTGTCATGCCAAGTACCACCCCGCCTCGCGTCGCCGTCGGACCCCACTCGGCTCCCACGTGGATGGTCGATGCGGTCATCGCGGGAGGCGGCGAGGTGGTGGACGTTGCCGATGCCGAGGCTCTGGTGTGGGGCGCCGCGCGCGATGCCGATGGTCTGGCCGCGGTGTTGGCCGATGCCGACCACGTTCGATGGGTGCAGCTTCCGTTCGCCGGCATCGAGAACTTCGCGCACTTGGTGGACGAATCGCGACTGTGGACGTGCGGCAAGGGCGTCTACGCCGAGCCGGTGGCCGAGATGGCGCTCACCCTGGCGCTGGCGGGCATGCGCGGATTCGGCACCTACGCGCGGGCGACGGAGTGGTCGAAGCCGCGAGGGCACAACCTTCTCGGTTCGCGCGTCACCATTCTCGGCGGTGGCGGCATCACCGAGTCCCTGATCGGATTGCTGCGACCCTTCGACTGTCGCATCACGGTCGTGCGAAATCGTGTCACCGAGATGGATGGCGTGGACGAGGTCCTGCAGAGCGATCGGTACCTCGACGCGTTGCCCGACGCCGACGTGGTGGTGTTGGCGTTGGCTCTCACCCCGGAGACCGAAGGCATCATCTCGCGTTCCGAACTGGAGTCCATGGCCGATCACGCGTGGCTGATCAACGTGGCCCGCGGTCGACACATCGTGACCGACGACTTGGTGTGGGCGTTGCAAAACCAGGTGATCGGGGGAGCGGGACTGGACGTGACCGACCCCGAGCCGTTGCCGGCGGGTCATCCGTTGTGGTCGTTGCCCAATTGCATCATCACGCCGCACGTGGGCAACACACCCGAAATGGCGGTGCCGTTGTTGAGCGAACGGATCATGGTCAACGTTCGCGCGTGGGCGAACGGTCACGACCTGGTGGGGCCCGTGTACCCCGATCTCGGTTACTGAGCGGACGAAGCGAATCGACGACGTGATGATCGGAGCTCATTACCAACGCTTGGGCGTGGCACCCGATGCCACCGCCGAGCAAATTCGTGCGGCGTATCGCGAGGCCGCCCGGCGTCATCATCCCGACGCTCGCGTTGCTCGAGGTTCGGCGGGGTCCGACGACGAGATGGCGGCCATCAACGAGGCGTGGCGCGTGTTGTCCGATCCGGTGGCTCGGGCTCGGTACGACGCCGACCTCGGTGGAGGCAGCGACACGGCCCAACGAAACGCTTCGACGAGCGCACCCGGTCGTCCTCCGATGGAACCGCGGATGGATCCGTTCGCTCGCTATCAGAATCCGCCGCGATTCCCGTGGCGATTCATCCTGATCCTGATCGGGGTGGCCACGGTGGCGATCCTGGGCGTCGGTGCCCTGACCGATCCGGCCGAACCGACACCCATCGACAACGTGATCCGGGTGGGATCCTGCGTTTCGATCGACGCGACGCGCCTGGAAGTGAGCGAGTTGGCATGTGCTGATCCGCACGACGGAACCGTGGAGCAATTGATCCCCTTCGACGCCACCTGCCCGTACGACCTGGCGGGCTATCGGGACCGTCAGGGAATGGGAATCGCCTGCGTGCGGGTGGCTTCGAGCACGGTGGCGCCCTGAGTCGTCGGGGCACATGGCTGGTAGCGTGTCGGACTGCTGGGGCGATTAGCTCAGTCGGCTAGAGCGCCACGTTCACACCGTGGAGGTCATCGGTTCGAGCCCGGTATCGCCCACCAGTAGAACCCGGTCCAATGGGCCGGGTTCTTTGCTGTTCGGGCCACGGGGAGTCGCATCGTCGATCACGAGATTGGTCGATCGACGGTGAGTAGCGTTCGGGTGGTGTTCAGGAGAAAGCGGAGCGAGTCGACCGACGTTTCGTCCTTGATCTCGATGATCTTCGGTGCGGTGACACCGGAACAGAATCACGTACTTCACCGGGTCGCCCAGGATGCTCTCGAAAATGGCCTTGATCCGTTTCGCGCACTGATCCTGCACACCGACCAACAGATCCTTCCCAGTCGCATCGTCGCTCGCTTCGGGCCGAACGACGTCGAGTGGCTCGAGGTCG
>JAIXWJ010000018.1 GCA_027491335.1 Actinomycetes bacterium
GTGGAGGACACGACATCGCCACAACCCGAGGTGGACAGGGGTGCGAAAGCGAGGAGTACCAGGAAAGCTTTCCGACGATCGAAGGTGTCCGCTCTCACCCGCACAGTGAGACGAAAAATAGTTGCGTCATGACGACGAAACGGGGATACCCGTTGGTCATCCGTACTGTTCGGGAATCTCGAACCAGATCGTGAGCGAGTACTTCGTGCCAGTGAGCAACGGAAGCGACTGGTGCGGGTGAGTCACCAAACTGGGCCACACCAACAACGAACCCACCGGCACGTCCGTGTTGCGGAAGTTCTGTTGGGGGAAGTCGAGTTCGGCTCCGGTGTAGCCCTCGTTCAACTTCACCGAGGCCGACAACTGGGCGACGTCGTGGTGCATGCGCAACTCGCGCTGACCGTCGAGGTCGTACTTGATGACGAAGGCGTCGCGCAGTCCGCAGTAGTCGATGAGGGGCCACTTCTCTTGAAGTTGCGGCCAGATTCGTACTCCGAGATCCACCATGACGTTCTCGTACAGACGCGGGCTGATGGTGGCCAGGCTGATTTCGTGTCCGGGTACCGGGTCGTCGGGGTTCGGTTCGAACCCGCCGGCGGCTTCGGCCGCGCGAATGACCGCGTCGCACATGTCGCGCGTCCAGAACGGCAACACCACCAACTCGGGACCCACCTCGGTGAGATCACCATCGAAGTTTTGGGAACCTCGGTAACCAAGGATGAGATCGAGATCGGATTCCGGCACCACCAAAGTTTGCCAGCCGACGGGTGTTCTCACGGTGGATACATCCACGGCCGGATCACTGCCACAAATGCTTGTCAGACGGGGGCGGCGTTCGTGAAGGCTTGGAATCTGGCGTCGATCTGACGCTGGGGGCCTACCTGATGCTGATCATCGGACTCGGGATCGTGGCGTCACGGCGCATCATGGCTCCATTCGTCGGGAATCATCCACGACGTACGCGGTAGAGCCGACAGTCGGAACTGGTCCACGAGGTCCGAAGCTCGCTCGACCCCCGCGACCTCGATGCCGAGGCTGGTGGCCAACACCCGCAACACGTCGACGGGCGTGACCCCACGAACCGCCAAGTCGTCGAGCGTCACGGCCCCGTGACGTTTGGCGAGACGTTCACCGTCGGGTCCCACCACCAACGGCACGTGCGCGTACTGCGGCGTTTCATGACCCAGCAGATTCAGAAGATGCATCTGTCGCCCCGTGGAGAACAAGAGATCGTCCGCTCGGACCACCTGCGTGACTCCTTGAGCCGCATCGTCCACCACCACCGCCAGGTTGTAGGCCGGCACTCCGTCGTTGCGTTGCAACACGAAGTCGTCGACCACCGATTCGTGAGTGCCGGCAACCACGTCGTCCACGATGTAGGTCGGTGACTCCGTGCGCAAGCGCAACGCCGGTGGCCGTCCGGACTCGAGACGTTCGGCTCGTTGGCGAACCGTGAGTTCGCGACACGTTCCCGGATACTGCACTTCACGTTCGTGCGGAGCGTTCACGGCCTCGCGAATCTCCCGCCGACTGCAAAAGCACTCGTAGACCAAACCGCGCGCCCGAAGGTCGGCGATCACCTCGGCGTACACAGGAAAACGTTCGCTCTGACGGAACTCGACCGGCGGATGGTCCAACCCGAGGGCGGCCAACGCGGCCAATTGACGTTGCTCGTTCGCGAGGGAACTGTTGGCACGATCGAGATCCTCGATCCGAACGATCATGTGGCCACCCTCCGAATGCGCCATCAGCCAAGCGACCAAGGCGGTTCGCAGATTGCCCACATGCAACGGCCCGGTGGGCGATGGAGCGAATCGGCCGATCACGCTTCCATTCTCTCGTCTCGTCGGCCGATCTGCTGAGATATCGGCGTGGCCCTGAACAGACGCGCGCGAATGGCGATCATTCTCGAACGTGACGGCGCCGAATGCATCTGGTGTCGTCGTGCCATCGACGTGAGGCTGGTGGAGGCGACGACCGAACATCTCGTGCCGCGCATCAAGGGTGGCCCGAGCATTCTGGAGAACGAGATCGCCGCGTGTCGACGGTGCAACGGCCAACGCGGCCACGTGACACCCGCGGAGTGGATCGAGGAGTGTGAGCGACGTGGTTGGTCACCGAATCGCGCCGCGGTGGTGGCCGCTCTCACTCGTCTACGACTTGCGTACACCGATAGGGGTGGAATGCGTCGAATTCGGCCGTACGTGGAATCCCAACTGCGGCGACTCACGAAGTAGTTGCCTACCCTGAAGACATGAAGCGAGTTTCTTCCCGTCGCATCGCGTTCGCCACCGTCGCCTCACTCGGCTTGCTCGTTGCGTGCGGTTCAGGTGAGGAGAGCACACTCGAAAAGACACTCCGGGACGCGATTACCACCACACCCACGAACGAGCTCGCGAACGAACCCACGACGACGACCGCCGCGAGTCCGTCATCGACACCCTCGGACTCCGCGCCGACCACCAGCGCTTCCTCGCCAAGCGACACCACGGCCACGAACGGTGCGGCGACCGTCGCCCCGGCACTGCCCACCACTCCCGCCACCAGCCCGGCGACGCCCGCTCCAACTCCGGCGCCAACACCGGCTCCCACGATGCCGCCAACCACGCCGGCACCCCCGCCGCCGCCGGCCGACCCCGTGGGTCTGCGCATCGAACCCGAGAGAGGCGACGGCTACGACCGCGATCTGTTCCGCCATTGGGTGGACGCCGATGGCGACGGTTGCGACACCCGCAAGGAAGTGTTGATCGCCGAGTCGCTCGAACCGGTGCAGACCGGATCGAGTTGCGCCATCCTGAGCGGCCGTTGGTACTCCATCTACGACAACACCGAGACCACCGACTCGTCGCGCTTCGACATCGACCACGTGGTGGCGTTGAAAGAAGCCTGGGATTCGGGCGCGTGGAACTGGAGCGCCGAACAACGACGCCAGTTCGCCAACGATCTCAGTCAGCCGTTCTTCCTGATCGCGGTCTCGGCGTCGAGCAATCGATCCAAGAGCGATCGTGACCCGGCCGAGTGGTTGCCCACCAACGGCGGATACCGCTGCGAGTACGTGCGCATTTGGGTGCAGGTGAAGCGCGCCTGGAACTTGTCGGTGGACCAAGCCGAGCACGACGCGATCCGCAATACCCTCGCCAACTGCTGACCCGCGCGATCCCCGCGCGATCCCCGCGCGATCTGGGTAATCGAAGTGCCCGTTTTCGGGCACTTCGATTACCCAGAACGCCGGCGCATCAGTTGATGGTGCTGTTGACGAAGGTCGCCAACTCTTCGCCGCGGTCTTCCTGCAAGAAGTGACCGCCACCCACGATGGTGGTGTGAGTCGACGTCTCGCAACCGGGCACGTTCTTGCGGAACGTCCATTCGCCGTTCTTGGTCACCGGATCGCTGTCACTGAACGCGCAATGGAACGGCTTGGTCCACGTCTTCAGAACCTCCCACGCGGCCAGGTTCTCCTTGGACGACGGATGATCCAGCGACGCCGGCACCAACGTGGGGAAGATGCGCGCCCCGGCCTTGAACGACTCGTCGGGATAGGGAGCGTCGTACGCCGCCATCACTTCGGGAGCCAACGGCTTCACGGCGCATCCACCTTGAATGATCTTCGACGTTTCGAACACCGGAGTCTTCTGACTGAACTCGCGCCAAGCCTTGAACGCCGCGTTGGGCTCGGGGTCGCCGGTGGGCAGACCACCGTTGCCCAACACCACGCGATCGAAGCGATCGGGGAACGCGGTCGCCAAGCGCAGACCCACGAGGCTGCCCCAGTCCTGGCACACCAGTGTGAGATGACGCAGGTCGTTGGCGACCAACCACTGACTCATCCAGTCGACGTGACGCTCGTAGGTGTAGTCCGAGGTGAGCGCGGGTTTGTCGCTACGTCCGAACCCCACCAAGTCCGGCGCCACCACGCGGTGACCGGCCGCCACCAACACCGGAATCATCTTTCGATACAAAAAGCTCCACGTGGGTTCGCCGTGCATGCACAAGACGGTGTTCGCGGCGTCCTGCGGACCCGCCCCCACGTGAGCCACGCGCACCACGGTGCCGTCGTCAGTGGTCACGTTCGTGTAGGTCACCGGGAAATCGAAGTCGGGCACCGCGGCGAAGGCGGAATCAGGAGTGCGCAGAATGTCCATGAAGTGTCACCTTAGATGTAACTAATTGCGGTCAGCCAGTCGGCAGGTCGTACGTGCTCGACAGCCGGGCCGGCCCTCCCCCGCGCACCAACAAACGGCCCTCGGCCGCCAGCTGAGTGAGATGCGCCAACACGCTGCGAGCGGCCGGGATGTGCAGCTCGGGGATGACGGCGGCGTACATCTGGCGAACCATGGGTGCCACCGTGTTCAGACCCGCCGCCACGGCGGCCAGCACCTGAGCCTCGCGCGACAGGCGATGTTCGTAATAGGCGGTGAGGAAGGGCTTCGGATCGGTGATCGCCGCGCCGTGGGTGGGCCACAGAACCCGGTCGTCGCGCATCTGCACCTTCTTCAACGATGCCAAATAGTCGGCCATGTCGCCGTCGGGGGGCGACACCACCGTGGTGCTCCATCCCATGATGTGGTCACCGGTGAACAGTGCCTTCTCCTCCTCCAGGCAGACGCACATGTGATTCGACGTGTGGCCCGGAGTGTGCACCGCGGTCAGCGTCCAGCCATCACCGTGCGCGGCCACCTCACCGTCGTTCACCCGCACGTCGGGATCGAACTCGGTGTCCACCGACTCGTGCAGTTCCATGTCGTCGGGATCCAACCCGGCCGCGCGCGCGATCTCGCGTTCCTTCTCGATCTCCTCGGCGGACTTCGGCGGTGGCTTCAACGCCTCCATCACCTTGATGTCGTCATCGTTGTCCAGCACACCGACTTCGCCGTGCGGCTTCCACGCCACCGTGGGAGCACCCGTTTGATCGCGCAACCACGCGGCCAAACCCACGTGGTCACTGTGGCAATGCGTCACCACGATGGCGCGCACCTTCAGGTCTTCGACCGCGCGCAACAACGCCGCGCGATGCTCGGGCAGATCGGGGCCGGGATCGATCACCGCGGCATCACCGGAGGCACCGGTGACGATGTACGTTCCGGTGCCGGTGTAGGTGAACTTCGACGGATTGCGGGCGATCACGCGTCGCACGCGCGAACTCATCTGTTCGACCTCGGCGTAACGCAACGGATCGATCGGACCCACGAACGGAATTCCTGCCATGATCCCCCTCGATCAGCCGCGGCCCGCCATGCGCGCCAGTTCTCCGACAATACGCACTTCGCCCACCGGCTCGCCGTGCCCGAGCAACACCGAGTCGAAGGCACCCGCGCGAACTCCGGAGATGTCCACTCCCAGCGCCAGCAGTGCCGCTCGCATCAACGGTGGTCGGGGCCGGTTCGCACCGTCGGCCACCTTCAGCGCCACCGCGCGTCCGTCGGGCAACGCCGCGGCGAACACTCCCTCGGCGCCGTCCTTGGCCATCAACCCCGGGATGCCCCGCATGAGCAGACTCACGTCTCGGTCGGGGCCACCCACCATGTCGGGATGCGACGACATGGCGCGATGAATTCGTTCACCGGCCGCACCCGCCTCACCGATCGCCATGGCTCGGAACGCGCGCGCCAAACCAACCAACGGGATCACGTGGGCCGGTGCACCGCACCCATCGACGCCGATACCCGACACGGGCGCATCGACCAGGGCCGGGATGCCATCGGTGATGGCCGTCTGCAACGGATGATCGACGTTCAGGTACTCGGGCCCGTGACTCCACCCGTTGATGACGCACGTGGCGATCATGCCGGCGTGCTTGCCCGAGCAGTTCATCTGCAAAGCCGTCGGCCGGCCACCTTCACGGACGACGCGCATCGATTCGCTTTCGTCCAACGGAAGATCGGCGGTGTTGGCCAACACGCTCTCATCGAAACCCACCGTTGCCAGAATGCGTCGCGCACCATCGAGGTGCATCGGGCGACCGTCGTGCGAGGCGCACACCAGGGCCAGCAAATCGTCGGGCAGATCGAGACCGGCGGACACCATTGCGTGCGCTTGCAAGGGCTTGGTGGACGACCGCGGAAAGACGGGAAGTTCCACGTCTCCGAAAGCGAAGGCGACGGTGCCATCGCGGTCCAGGCCAACCACCGCCGCGTGGTGAACCGACTCCAACACGTCACTGCGATAGGTGACGGCCAGAGGTTCGTACGCCTCGGTCGGCTCGGTCACTCTCTTCAGACTCCTCGGCCGCGGCGGAAACGTCGACGCGCCCCAACGGACAAATCGCGTTCCGGTCGAGGCTTGCGCTCCGGCGATTCGACGAGCGGATTCTGGATCAACTCGTGGCGCTCACCCGAGGCACCCACCAGAGCAACGGCCATGGCGGCCACCGGCAAACCGAGCACCGCACCCACCGGACCGAGCAACGCTCCACCGGCGATGGCCGATCCGAACGAGATGGCCGGATGGATCTCCATCGTTCGCGCGGTGATCTTCGGAGCCACCAGGAAGTTCTCGAGCTGCTGATAGGCGATGATCACGAGGATCACGATGAGGGCCTTCACCGGCGAGTCGATGAACGTGATCAACACGGGCAACACACCCGCGATGTACGTGCCGATCACCGGAATGAACTGCGAGATCAAACCCACCCAGACGGCCAACGCCACGGGCGCGGCGGTGCCCAACGATTGGAACGCGATCCAGTGCACGAGAGCCGACACACCGGCGAGCAAGGCGCGACTGTAGAGATAGCCACCGGTCTTTTCGATGGCGAGTTCCCACGTCGCCAGCACTCGTTCCTGACGGTCGGGCTTCAATCGACTGCAGATCGCCCGGCGAAGTTTCGGGCCGTCGGCCACCATGTAGAAGGTGAACAGAAGAATCGAGAAGGCCTGAAGCAAGAGTCCGAGTGCCGTGACGGACAACTTGATCGCGGTTCCTTGTTGACCACGAATGAACTTCTGCACCGCACCGTCGGGGTCTTGGATGCTGTCGTTCACTTTCTGGGCGTCGATGTCGGTGTTCAGCGTGTCGTTCAGAAAGTCCACGGTTCGATCGACGTACCTGTCGGA
>JAIXWJ010000009.1 GCA_027491335.1 Actinomycetes bacterium
GCGATGATGCGCTTCGTGCAACGCGCCGGGCAGATGACCTTGTCCGCGTATCTTCTGCACGTTCTCGTCTACTACGCGCTCTTTCGGTGGTGGTCCGTCATCGACTCGCGCGGGCTGTCCACCGCACTCATCGTCGCCACTCTGCTCTGGATCGCGATCGTCGTCGGATCGTCGGCATGGCGCGCGCGCTTCGGACTCGGCCCCGCCGAGAGGCTCTATCGCCTCATAGGTGGCTGATCGTCGTCAACGACACGACATCAACGGCGGTTGTGTCCGCGCCACGCCACGGCACCCGCGCCCACGATCGGTGATCGATCACCCAGTCGGGCCGGAACGATGCGCGCACCACGCGAGAAATCCAAACGACAGTGATCGTCGATCACTTCCTGGGCCGTATGGAAGAACGTGGGCCCGAATCCGAGCGCGACCGAACCACCCACCACGGCGAGTGGTAGATCGAAGAAGTTGCACATCGACGCCACCGCGCGTCCGACCATGCGACCGGTTCGTTGCATCGTTTCGTACGACGGCTCGGTGGCTGGTCGGCCCGTGATCGCCTCGATGGCCGACCCGGATGCCTCGGCTTCCAGGCATCCACGAGCTCCGCATCCGCAACGATGACCATCGGGGTTCACGATGACGTGTCCGATGTGTCCGGCGTTGCCCGATGCACCGTCGATCATCCGACCGTCGACCACCACGCCACCACCCACTCCGGTGCTGACCACCATGCCGAGATAGTGCGAATGACCCTTGGCGGCTCCGAGCCACCCTTCGGCGAGAGCGAAAGCTTTGGCGTCGAGATCACCATGCACCGGCACGTCCACGATGGTGGCGATCGCCTCGCGCAACGGGAAACGTCGCCACGCCGGAATGTTCAACGGCGACACGGTGGCGCAGTCGGGTTCGATCGGACCCGCCGATCCGATTCCGCACACCACCACTCGTCCGCCGTGACGTTCGCCGGCGCGTTCCATCTGTCGCTTCACGATCACCGCCAACGAATCGAAGAGGTCGTTGGCGTTCTTGTCGCGATCGGTGCGGATGATGTCGCGATCCACCATCTCGCCCTTGCGCGTGACGAGACCCACCGCCATCTTGGTACCACCGATGTCGATGGCCAGCGCGAGTTCGCGTCCGGGTGCGTTCTCGGGACCCGTCGTCGACGTCGCGTCCGACGGCGACATCAGTCGCCCACGCGTCGCGCGTCCTCGATGAGGTTGATCTGATAGAGAACCTCGTCGAGAGCATCGGCGGCGCTGATGGTGGAGTAACGCTGAGGATTCTCGGGCGTGCAACACGAATGCACCGGCTCGAGCATGGTCCACGGGCGCGGGTGACAGAACTGAACCACGCTGTACCGCTCGTCCTCGAAGCCGGGTGACGCCACCACTCGATGCCAACCGATGGGAATGACACCGTTCGTCAGTCGCTCGAGCATGATTCCGGTGTTGATGATCACGCGGCCATCGGGCGGAATGGCGTCCACCCATTCACCGCCCACCTCCACCTGCAAACCGGGTGCGGTGGCGCGTGGCAGAGCAGTGATCAGATTGATGTCGCCGTGCGCACCGGCCCACACGTGCCCGCCCTGGGGCGCGTCCTTCATCGACGGGTAGCGAATGGCGCGCGTCAACGTGGGGCCATCCTGCACCATGTCGTCGAAGAAAGTCTCGGCGCATCCGATGCCGAGCGCGATGACACGCAGAAAACGTCGTTGAAGATCCGCGATGGCGTCGTGAAATTGATACAGAACCTTCGACATGCCGGGCACCACGGCATCGGGAAGCAATTGCTCGGGATACGAGCCGGGGAATTTGCGCTTCAACGGATGCCCCGCGGCGATGGGCGACGCCCAGTTGAGCATCTCTTTCCAGTCCGGCTTGTCGCTCGAGGCCGCGGTCTCCACGAGAAGTCCGGTGTACCCCGTCTGGCCATGAGCACCCGGAGCCACGAATCGTTGCTTGGTGTCCTGGTCCATCGAGAAGAAGTCGCGCAGCATTCCGTAGGCCGTGTCCAGTAGATCCTCGGAGATGTCGCTACTCGTGTAGACGAAGCCGGTGGTCAGGCTGCGTCGCACACCATCGACCACCGAACGACGACGCGCGTCGTCGCCCTTCTCGAAAGCCAACAAGTCGACGTCGAGGATCTGATCCGACATGCTCATGACGCTAGTGCCGTCGACAAATCGCTCCACAGATCCTCGACATCCTCGATGCCCACGCTCATGCGGATGAGACCGGGATTCACGTGCGCGTCACCGGCGTACTTCTGACGACGCTCCATGGTGGACTCGACACCACCCAGGCTGGTGGCCTGAACGATGATCCGGACCGAGGCACACGCGCGATCCGCCGCGGACGCTCCGTCTTTCAGGATGAAACTGAGCATCGGCCCGACGTTCTTGGCCCATGCGACGGCCGGATGAGCGCGCAAACGTGCGGCGAGTTCCGTCGCGTTGCGAGACGACGCTTCGTAACGAATGGGCAACGTGCGCAGACCGCGCAGAGCCAGGAACGCCTCGAGTGCGCCCGGTGTCGCGCCCACGAACGTGCGGGCTTCGATCAACGCATCATGAACGGCGTCGTCGGTGGTGGAGGCCAAACCGATCATGAGGTCGCTGTGACCACCGATGAACTTGGTGCCCGAATGCATCACGACCGTGGCGCCGTCGGCGAGAGCGCGTTGACCCATCGGGGTGGCGAACGTGGAGTCCACGGCGGTGCGCACTCCGATGCGTGCGGCACCGGCGCACAACGCGGTCACGTCACCCTCGTCGAGAGTGGGGTTCGTGGGCGTCTCGATCCAGAGCAACACCTTGTCGGCGCCGTGGAGTGTCGTCTGTCGCTCGAGCTCGGCCAGCACGTTGGCGGTGTCGGTGATCTCCACCTGCACCGTGTTCAGCTGATCGCGTGCTCCCATCAACTCGAACAGTTTGCGCACGCCGAGGTAGCTGACGGTCGGGATGACCACCACGCGGGGACGCAACGCGAAGATGATCGCCGAGACCGCACCCTGTCCGGACGCGAACGAGACGCAACGTCCGCCCTCGAGCGCTCCCACCGCTTGTTCCAACGCTTGCCACGACTCGGTGCCATCGGTGCGGGCGTAGTCCGGTGCGTTGCGGAAATTCGATGCCAGAACGATGGGTTGATTGATCGGTGCGCCGTCGCCCGAGGGTCGACCAACGCTGACCGCGATCGTGCGGGGCGAGAGATTCTCAGGATTCATGACGAACGAAGACCTCCGGTTGTCCGCCGGTGTGAACGAAAACGATGTCGTCGTCTCGTCCCCACCGACCTTGTTCTATGTTGCCGAGCAACCCGGCCATTCCTTTGGCCGTGTACACGTCGTCGACGACCCACGCACCGTTGTGCGCGGCCCATTCACGAGCCGCGCGTGATTCGGCCGTCGCGATCGCGTAGTCCGGACCGAGCCATCGGCCATCGACGACCACCGCGTCGTCGTCGACCGTTCCGGTGCGCCCCGCCACCGACAACGCCTCACGCGCCAAGTCGGCCACCGAGGGGAATCCGGCCACCACGCCCTTGGCCACACCGATGGCCACGATGTCGGGGACCTGCTCGCCGGGGTGCGTGGCGATCCAAGCCGCTCGACCGGCCACCAGTCCCGCGTGCGTTCCGCCACTCGAGGATGTGAAGACGATCGCGCGCGGCACGAAACCGGCGTCGCGACACTGCGTCATGATCTCGTCGAAGGCGACGATGTAGCCCACGGATCCGATTGCGGTCGAACCACCGATGGGGATGGAAGCGGCCACCAGACCCTGCGCCGTCAATTCATCGGTGAGGGCTTCGCGCGCGATCTCCAACGAACCCCACTCCGCCGGGCCGGCCCCGGTGAAGTGCAGATGCGCGCCGAATCGATCGGACAGCAATTGGTTGCCCTCCAACACCTCGGGACGATCACCGGCCAACACCAAATGAGTCTCGAGTCCGAGCACCGCACCGGCCGCCGCGGTCATCCGACAATGGTTCGACTGCCCGGCACCCACCGTGATGAGGCACGTCGCCCCGTCGACCAGAGCCCGGCCACACAGGAACTCCAACTTGCGGGCCTTGTTGCCCCCCATGCCCAGTCCGGTCAGATCATCGCGCTTCACCCACAGTCGAGGGCCGTTCGCAAACGCGGGGCCCGCCTCGAGGGGGGTGGGCAAGGTCGCCAATCGCACCCGCGGCACCCCGTTCCAGGTGTCCAGTCGCTGGTGACCCGCCGCCGAAGACATACCCGCAGGCTATTCCCACATTTACTCGTCTCGACCCGAGTACAAACCTCAAGACTCCGTCGAACGTGACTCCTCGGTGAAAACCTTGTCCGCGCTCGCCCTATCGTGGGATTCAGGAGGTTCGACGGCCATTTCGGCCACCCGCCTCTCCCGCTGGGCGGGGACCACCGTGGACAACTTCGAACCCGTCACCATCTCCTCGTTCTCCGACTCCAAGATCTCGGACTCGGCCGACGTGGCGACGTTGTTCAACCTCCATTACTCCCGACTGGTGCGTTCCCTCACCGTCATCTGCGGCAATTCAGAGGAGGCCGCCGATGCCGTGCAGGAGGCTTTCGTCAAGGCCCATCTGAAGTGGCGCAAGATCAGCACCTACGACGACCCGGTGGGCTGGATCCGACGAGTGGCCATCAACAAGGTGCGCGACGGTCACCGCTCGCGGGTGCGACGCGAACGCGTCGTCGACCGACTTTCCACCTTGCCCAACGTGACCTCCGAGATTCCCGAGATCGACGAGGTGGCCGGGCTTCTGGCCACTCTTCCCAAGCAACAACGCGCCGTGGCCGCGATGTTCTATGTGGAGCAGATGTCGGTGCTCGAGATCGCCGCGGCCCTGGAGATTTCCGATGGTGCCGTGAAGTTCCACTTGCATCAGGCACGAGAGAAACTGCGCGCGCACATCGAAGCCGCGCGCGCCAACGAGGAGTCCGACCGATGAATCCGATGGACCGCATGGACGACGAATTCCGCGATTCGGACATCTCGTCGTTGCTCGGGCGAGTGGGTGGCGACGCCCCCGCCACCAATGTCGCGTACCAAGAAGTCCTGGGTCGGGTGCGTCGTGTTCGTCAACGTCGCACCATCGCGGCCACTCTGGGCGCCACCGTCGCGATCGTCGGAATCGGCGCGGTCGTCATCCAGAGTGGGTCGCGCGATTCGGATCGCATCGCCCTCGACCCGCGCTCGGCCGTGGTCACCACACCCGACGGATCGATGGTCACCACCCCCGA
>JAIXWJ010000014.1 GCA_027491335.1 Actinomycetes bacterium
AACACCGTGATCGCACCCGTCGACGTGGACGGGAACATCTGCTTCTACAGCTACGGCAAGACTCACGTCCTCGCCGACGTCAGCGGATACTTCCCCACCTGACCGGTGGAGTAGGCGTTCTGGGTCGGCTAACGGACGCATGGCGTCCGTTAGCCGACCCAGAACGCCGGGTTAGTCGAAGAGAGCGCTCAGATTCAGTTCGCCATCACGGGTTTGACCACCCGCGGCCAGGAATCTCACCATCGCGTCGCGCGTGCCCTCGCCACCAAGACAGCGCGCGAACGCGTTCCACTCGGCGATGAGATCCGCCTCCACGTCTTTCTCGGCCCGCAACACCGACGCCTTGGCCTCGGCCACCGCGTGCGCGGGGAACGACGCGATCCGTCGCGCCATTCGTTCCACGAAGGGCCACAACTCGTCGTGCGGCAGAGCGCGATTGATCCATCCCCACGACTCCGCGGTGCGGGCATCAATGTCGTCGCAACCCAAGACGACTTCCATCGCTCGTGATCGACCCAGCAACCTCGAGAGTCGTTGCGTCCCACTTCCGCCCGGGATGATGCCCAACGCGACCTCGGGCTGATTGAACAACGCGCCCGGATGATCGCCATGCGGCAGGGTGGCGAAACGCATGTCGCAACTGGACGCCAACTCGCTCCCTCCCCCACCACAACGACCCTCGATCACCGCGATGGTGACCTTGGGCATGGTGCGCAACGTTTCGCACATGCGGTGATACGGACCCAGCTCGGTGGTGGGTGGTTGACCCGAGGGGAAGTTCAAGATCGCTTCCACATCGAAATGCGCGATGAAGAAATCGGGGTTCGCCGATGACAGCACCACCACTCGCACCGACTCGTCGGTGGCCAGTCGTTCGACGATGCCGGCCGTCTCGGCGAACTGTTCGAACGTGAACAGATTGATGGGCGGATGATCGAACACCACTCGGGCGATGCCCTCGGCGATGGTGACACTCACTCCTGCACCCATCATCCCCTCCGATTCCCGTGATTCTGGGCGGGTTTCGTGACGCCATAGCGCGCGAAACCCGCCCAGAACGCCATGAGATTGCTACTTCAGCAGGCTCTTCACCGCGTTGCGGGTGTCGTTGATCTCGTCGGCGGTCGCGCCGAACTCGACCGCCGCGAAATCGGTGACGCCGATGTCGGCCAGCGACGCGATGCGCTCGGCCACTTCGGCCTCGCTACCGATGATCGCGATGTCGGCCGGCCCGGCCGCACCTTCCTTGTCGAGCATGGCGCGATAGCTGGGCAACTGCCCGTACACCACGAACACCTTCGCGGCGCGCTCGAGTGCGGCCGCACGATCCTTGGTGACGCACACCGGCAGAGCGGCGATCACGCGCGTCGCGTCACGACCGGCCTTCTCGGCGGCGGCCTTCAACGTGGGCACCGTGTGGGTCTGCAAGGTTTGGGGACCGGTGCACCACGTCAGGGTGCCATCGGCCAAGGCCGCGGTGACCTTCAACATCTGCTCGCCCAGGGCCGCGATCACCACGGACGGACGCGAACCACCGGGCACCGACACGCCACCGTTCACGCGGAACTCTTCGCCCGCGTACGACACCGGCTTGCCCTCCAGCAACGGCATCATCACTTCCAGGTACTCGCGCATGTGGCGCACGGGCTTGTCGTAACTCATGCCCCACATGGACTCCACGACGATCTTGTGGCTGAGCCCGATGCCCAAGCACAGTCGTCCGTTCGACGCCGCGTTCACGGTGAGGGCCTGCTGGGCCATCATCATGGGGTGGCGCGGATACGTGGGGACCACGCTCGTGCCCAACTCGATGCGCGGAACCTCGCGGCCGATCACGGCCAACGCCGTCAGGGCGTCGTGACCGAAAATCTGCGGCGCCCAATAGCTGGCGAAGCCGTCGGCCTCGGCCGATCGCGCCTCGGCCACCATGGCGTCGATCGTTCCGTCGTTTGCTGCTCCACCGAAGATTCCAATACGCATGCCCACACCGTAACCCCGCGAGACGAGCGCGTCGGCACGCAAGCAACCGGTGCCCGAATCAGGCGAGGCTGACGAGGTCCAGCCAGTCCCGACCGAAGTAGTCCACCTGACCGTCGGGCATCAGCAACACCTTGGTGGGCGACAAATGTTCCACGAACTCGGTGTCGTGACTGACGAAGATGATCGCGCCCTTCCACCCCGACAGAGCGTCGGCCACCGCCTCGCGACTGGGCGGATCGAGGTTGTTGGTGGGTTCGTCGAGCAACAGCAGGTTGTTGCGGCCCACCATGAGCATGGCCAGCGCCAACTTGGTCTTCTCGCCACCGCTGAGCGTTCCCGACTTCTGGAACACCTTCTCGCCCGACAGCCCGAACATGCCCAAGAGTCCGCGCAACTGGGTCTCGGTCAGTTGCACTCCGGGTGGCACCTCGCGACGAATGTTGTCGAGCAAGGAGGCATTGGTATCGAGGTTGTCGTGCTCCTGCGCGTAGTAGCCGCACTGAACCTGATGTCCGAACGCGAACTGGCCGAGATCGGCGTTGGTTTCGCCGGCGAGAATGCGCAACAGACTGGTCTTGCCCGCTCCGTTCAGACCCAACACCAACAGTCGTTCACCGCGACCGAGATCGAACGACACGTCCTCGAACACCGGCGGTCCGCCGTAGCCCTTGCACATGTGCTCGGCCGTGATGACGGTGGTGCCACACGGCGGTGGGTCGGGGAACTTCACCTGAATCTTCCGCGCCGCATTGGGCGCGTTCACTTTCTCACCCTGCAAACGATCGATGCGCTTCTCGATGCTGTGCGCCATGGCGGCCTTGGTGGCCTTGGCCCCGAAACGATCCACCACGGTTTGCAGGCGGTCGATTTCCTTGGCCTGCAGCGCGGCCTTCTTGGCCAGGCGCTCCTCGTCTTCGGCCCGCGCTCGCTGATACTGGCTGTAGGTGCCGCGGTACTCCACGATGTGCCCGGTGGCGTCCTCGGCCACTCGATCGAGGTGCAACACGCGGGTGATCGCCTCGTCCAACAGATCGAGGTCGTGGCTGATCACCAACAAGGCACCGCGGTATTGGCGCAGGAAACCCAGAAGCCACGTCTTGGCGTCCACGTCGAGGTGGTTCGTGGGTTCGTCCAACAACAGCGCGTCGCTACCGGCGAAGAGAATGCGCGACAGCTCCACGCGGCGACGCTCTCCTCCGGACAACACGCCCACCGGCAGATCCAGTCGCTCGCCGTTCATACCGAGTCCGGCGGCGATGCTGCGGGCCTCGCTCTCGGCGGCGTACCCGCCCTTCAGAGCGAACTCTTCCTCGGCGCGACTGAAACGCTGAACGTTGCGATCGCTGGCTTCCTCTTCCATGGCGATGCGCAATTTCTCGATGCGCATCAGATCGTCGTCGATGTTGCGGCCCGAGAGGATGTGCGAGATCGCAGAACGTCCGTCGTAGATGCCGGCGATGCGGGGATCCTGGGGCAGGTATCCGAAACCGCCCTTGCGAGTGATCTTGCCGGCGATGGGTTCGGCCTCACCGCCGAGAACCTTGAACAGGCTGGTCTTGCCGGCACCGTTGCGGCCCACCAGACCCACCTTGTCCTTGGGCATCACGGTGAAGGTGGCGTCGGAAACGACGACGCGACCACCAACTTCCACCGAGAGCGACTGGACCTGGAGCACCTCTCAAGTGTGTGCCGTCGAGGTCGCCGTCACAACCACGACGACAATCTTCACGCCGGGGGCAATGTCGTCGTGTTCGATGTGTTCGGCGAGGCCGTGGTGGTCGGTGCGACGGTGGTCGACGACCCGGGGTCTATCGTGGTGGTGGAGGCGCCCGGATCGCTCGACGGTGGTTGATCCGGAGGCAGGTTGGTCAACGGAGTGTCGTCGGCGAACTCCGAGGGCAGACACTTGCCGTCGGCGGGAGCGGGAGCGGCACCGAGCATCTCGATGATTCTCTTCATCATCTCCTCGTTGCCATCGGCCACCGGATGAACGCCGTCCTTCCACAGCAGACCGGGGCTTCGCGAAATGGTGCGCCAATCGAGCAACCACAGATTGTCGCGGGCCGCCGCTTCTTCCAGGATGACCTCGTTCACCTCGGCGATGTACGGCTTGTACTCGGTGGCGGTGAGGATGATCACGGGTCGCGG
This sequence comes from Actinomycetes bacterium, assembly GCA_027491335.1. Taxonomy (GTDB): domain Bacteria; phylum Actinomycetota; class Acidimicrobiia; order Acidimicrobiales; family Ilumatobacteraceae; genus Casp-actino8. The sequence continues at coordinate 4,129 of JAIXWJ010000014.1, forward strand.
AGCGAGGGTGTCCAGAATCTCGCGCAACATCTCGCGGTACTTCGCTTGATCGCGCCCGTAGTTGGTGCCCAGGAACAACACCGCCGCGTCGAAGCCCTGGGGCAACTTCTTGTCGATGATGTCGAGGCCGAGATTGATGGGCTTGCCGCGCTCGGCTTCCACCGACACCTGCCAGCCCAACGGCACCAGAAGACCGCAGGCGATTCCGTTGAAACGTCGCGACAGCGAGGCGAAGATCGAGTCTCCGATGAAGAGAACCTTGTTGCCATCGGCGACCTCGCCCACCGTCAACTGTCGACCCGAGCCCACCGTGGTGACCACACCGCCACCGTCGAGAAGGTCCGACCCGCTGGGATCGGGAACGACGCCGACCCCGGCCACCGTGCCCAATGGCCCCGAGGGTTGCGGTGCCGCATCGTCGCCGCCGCACGCCGAGACGGCGATCATCGACGCGGCGAACAACGCCACGGCGCATCGGCGATTCACGGACGGAAAGATCACTTGGCCTCGTTCTGCTCGCGAATCATCTTCAACTCGTCGCGAATGGACGCGAGCAAGGTCATCTCGGTGGGCGGAGCCTCGGCCGGCGATCCGGTGGCCTTGTTGTAGGCCTTCAACAACAGGAACAACACGAAGGCGATCGACAAGAACGTGACCGCCACGGTGAGGAAGGCTCCGAACTTGATCTCGGCGTCGTTGAGATGAAGGATGAGCACGTCGTCGAACTCCGGCTCGCCGAACGGAATGGCCACCAACGGCATGATGACGTTCTCCACCAGGGCCGTCACCAGGCTGGAGAAGGCTCCGCCCACGACGAAACCGATGGCGATGGCCAACAAGTTGCCCTTGTTGATGAAGTCCTTGAATTCCGACATCAGCTTCTTCATCACGTCACCTCCGAGTCGCAAACCTTACCGAGGTCCGTCGGAGTGTGGTTGGCGATCACCGTCCGAAACGACGACCCGAGAGATCGACCACGAACGATCAGCGCGGATTTTCCGGGGTGTCGAGGTCTTCGAAGCGGTCCACCCGTCTCAACGAGGGGAAGAAGACCGAGTACAGAGCCACGATTCCCACGGTCGCCACGCCTCCGCCGATCACGGCGGTCTGCGTGCCGAACGCCTGCGCCGCCACACCACTCTCGAAGGCGCCCAATTCGTTGCTCGCACCGATGAACACGTTCTCCACCGCCATCACGCGACCACGCTTGTCGTCGGGCGTCACCAACGGAACCAACGTGCTGCGGATGTACACGCTCACCATGTCCGCGCCCGCGAGGATCACCAACGACGCGAACGCCACCACGTAGCTGGTGGTCACCCCCAGAACGATGGTGGCCAGACCGAACAACGCCACCACGAACAGCAACTTGGAACCCACCCGCCGCGTGACCGGACGCGAGGCCAACACCAGCGCCATGATCGCCGCTCCGATTCCGGGTGCGGCTCGCAACCAGCCGTAGGCGACGTCACCCACGCCGAGTCGTTCCTCGGCGATGGCCGGTAGCAACGCGACCGCTCCGCCGAAGAGAACCGCGAACAAGTCGAGCGAGATCGCCGCCAACAAGATGGGCGTGCGACGAATGAATCGCAAACCCTCGAGCGCCGAGTGCAACGTGACCTTCTTCGATTCGTCCTGCGGTTCTTGGACCGGTGGACGATTGGTGAAGCGGATGGCGAGCAGGAACATCATTCCGCCGCCCACCATGAGCGCCGACACTCCGTAGGCCAGGGCGGGTTCGACGGCGTACAAGATGCCGCCCAGTGCCGGCCCGATGATGGCCGCCGACGTCCACGTTGCCGAATACAAGGCGATGGTGCGGGGCAACGCTCCCTCGGGCGCGACCATTGGAGGAATCGAACGAACCGACGGAGCCGCGAAAGCGCGCGACACTCCGAACAGAACCGCGATGAGGAACAACGGCCACACCGCCGTCGGATCGGACAGTGCGTAGAACATCAATGCCAGCGAGCACAGTGCCTCGCCGCCGACGGCCAGTGCACCAATGACCTTGCGATTGAATCTGTCGGCCACGGTGCCGGTGACCAACACCAACAAGGCCGCGGGAAGGAACTCCGCCAAACCGAGCAAGCCGATGTCGAGTTCGCGACCGGTGATGTCGTACACCTGCTTGCCGAGCACGGTGGCCTGCAACATGACGCCCGCGGACGTGAGAACGCTCGACCCCATCAGGTTGCGAACCGGCGCCACCCGCAACAAAGCGCGCGTGCTGGTGGCCGCATTCGAAACGAGCTCGTCGGACATCAATCGTTCACCATAGTGATACCTGCTAGTAATTGCCCCATGAGTTCGATGGCCGACGAAACACGATGGATGGATGCGACCGCGCAAGCCGAGATGATCGCGCGTGGTGACGCGAAGCCGATCGAACTGGTCGAGGCCGCCATCGAACGCATCGAGAAGTACGACCCCAAGCTGAACGCCCTCACCTACAAATGGTTCGACGACGCGCGTGCCTTGGCATCGAACCCCGATCTGCCCCGCGGCCCGTTCCACGGAGTGCCCTATTTGTTGAAGGATCTGTTCGCGGCCGAGGCCGGCAAGCCACTCAGCAACGGCAACAAGGCGCACAAGGCGGCGCACTTCGTGTCGGATGCGGACACCACGTTGGTGAGTCGCTACAAGGCCGCCGGACTCGTCAGCCTCGGACGAACGAACAGCCCCGAGCTGGGCAGCGTTCCGGTCACCGAACCCGAAGCATGGGGACCCACGCGCAATCCGTGGGACACCTCGCGCACCTCGGGTGGCTCCAGTGGTGGCTCCGCCGCGGCGGTGGCCGCCGGCATGGTGCCGATCGCCCACGCCAGTGACGGTGGCGGCTCCATCCGCATCCCGGCCGCTTGTTGCGGCTTGGTGGGGCTGAAGGTGTCGCAAGGACGAATCACCATGGGTCCGAATCGCGACGAGAGCAACCTCGGTGTGGAGCACTGCGTCAGTCGCACCGTGCGCGACTCCGCTCGTCTGTTGGATGCCACGCACGGTCGCGGTGTGGGCGACGTGATCATCGCGCCACTTCCCGCACGACCCTTCGCCGACGAAGTGGGCGCCGATCCCGGTCGTTTGCGCATCGGTCTGCTCGACCACAGTCCGCGTGGATTCGCCACCGATCCCGAATGCGTCACCGGTGTGCACAACGCCGCGAAGTTGTTGGAGTCGCTCGGTCACCACGTGGAGCCGGCATGGCCCGAGGTGCTGGCCGACAACGAGGCCGGTCGAACCTTCGGCCAAATGTGGAGCACGAACATGGGCATGTCCCTGCGTCGGTTCTCCGATGCCCTCGGCCATGAGATGACGCTCGACGACGTCGAGTTGATGAATTGGGCGCAGGCACAGTTCGCCAACAACGTCAGTGGAGTGGATTACGCCGCGGCGTTGGCCGCCTCGGTGAAGTTCCGACGAGCCGTGCAGTCGTGGTGGACCCAGGGTTGGGATCTACTGCTCACGCCGACTTTGGCGGCGCCGCCCCTTCCGGTGGGTTCGTTGCCCAACGATCCCGAACGACCGATGGCACCGTTGGTCACCGCCGGCGAGTGGGTCACCTTCACCGGGCAGTTCAACATGAGCGGACAGCCGGCCATCAGCCTGCCGTTGCATCGCACTTCCGCTGGACTGCCCGTCGGAATCCAATTGGTGGCCGCCTACGGTCGCGAGGACGTGCTCATTCGCGTGGCGTCGCAATTGGAGCAGGCCGCTCCGTGGGCACACCTCACGCCCGAACTCTGACCGTCGTCAATCCAGATCCCGCTCGGCGACGACCGCGTCGATGTCGATGGTTCCGTAGATGTGCGGGAATTCATCGGGAGCGTCGCCGAGTCGTTCCACGATCACCCGCGACGAGAGTCGTGTTTCGTCGATCTCGAGCAACACCAGTCGATCGTCGCTCAGGTCTCCGTAGAAGCGCTCGCGAACTCCGCGCCACTGATGCTCGAAACTGCAGTGCGTGTATCCCTCGCGCTCCACGGTGATGCCCCGCGTCGACCACGGATACGCACCATCGCGCTTGGCGGCTTCCCAGTCGGTTCGCACCGCGAGGTGAAGGATCATCGCGCCGTCCAACCGCCGTCGACCACGACCTCTTGCCCGGTCATGAACGTCGAGGCGTCGGTCGCCAGCAACAGGAGCGCACCATCCAGTTCGGACAGTTCTCCCATGCGCGGGATGGGCGAGTTCTGCCGCAGGAAGTTCATGCTGGCTTCGTCGTCCATGGCCTCGGTCATCTCCGACGGAAACCAACCCGGGCACAGCGAGTTGACGCGAATGTTGCGACGCGCCCATTGAAGACCCAATTCGCGGGTGAGGTTGAGCACCGCACCCTTCGACGCGCAATAGTGCGCTTGCTTCACGGGCGCCGCGCCGACGATTCCGAACATGGACGCGATGTTCACGATGCTTCCTCCGCCAGCCTCGCGCATGTGGGGAGCACACAACTTGGACAAGTGCCAGATGGCGGTGACGTTCACTTCCATGGCCGTGCGGAAGGTTTCGAGGTCCTCATCTTCGACAGCCACTTTGTGGCCCACGCCCGCGTTGTTCACCAACACTCGTGGCGGCCCGACCCGATCGACCGTCTCTTTCACCAGACGCTCGCGATCGGCCGGCACCTGAAGATCGGTGGCGATAGCGATGGATCCGGGCAACTCCTCCACCAACGACTGCAACCGGTCCGCGCGTCGCGCGGCCAGCACCACGGTGGCTCCCACCGCGTGCAGGACCCGAGCGAAGTGAACTCCGAGACCGGACGAAGCGCCGGTGACGATGGCCACCCGGCCGTCGAGGCGGAAGATCGACAATGGATCGAACGAAGCGGGCGTCGAGGACATGGCGCAAGGCTAGGGCGACCGACCCGCCGGTGTGCCACGATGACCACATGAGCGCGCGACATGTGGTGTTGGTGCACGGGGCCTGGCACGGTGCGTGGTGCTGGTCCGCGTTGCAGGCCGAACTCGATCGTCGCGGGGTGCCGAGCATCGCCATCGATCTCCCGGGGCACGGCGCATCCGCGTCACCGCTGTCCGACATGCACGGTGACGCACGGTGCGTGGCCGACACATTGGGTGTTCTGCGCGATCGCGGTGTCGCGGATCCCGTTCTGGTGGGTCACTCGTACGGCGGGGCCGTCATCTCGCAGGCCGCGGCCTTGCATCCCGAGGTGGGACATCTCGTCTACATCGCCGCGTTCGCGCTGAACGATGGCGAGAGCGTGATGAGCGCACTGGTGTCGTTCCCTCCGGCCGCGGTCGGCCTGCAGAAAGCGATGATCGGCCGCGACGACGGCACGTCGATGTTGAACCCGGAACTGGCCAAACCCGCGCTGTACGGAAACTGCGATCCCACCGCCGCCGATGCCGCATTGGCTCGACTGTCGCCGCAACCATCCGTCACCATGACCCAACCCGCGCAAGGCTCACCACGAGACAACATCGCCTCCACGTTCGTGGTGTGCGACCGCGACGACGCCGTTCATCCCTCGCATCAGAAAATCATGGCCGAGCGTTGCACCACCACCGTGGTGCTCGACACCGACCACTCTCCGTTCCTTTCGATGGTCTCCGAGACCGCCGACATCCTGGAAGCGATCGCTCGATCATGAAGGTGCGCGTCGGTTACGGCTTCGGTGTTCGCACGTCCTTGAACGACGAGGGATTCGGCCGCGTGGTCGACGCCCTCGAGAATCTGCGATTCGACAGCTTGTGGTTGAGCGAGCGCATCGGTGGTGAGGCGCCGGATCCGTTGGTGGGCATGGCCTACGCCGCCGGACGCACGACACGATTGAAGTTCGGAATGAGCGTGATGGTGTTGCCCGGCCGCAATCCGGTGGTGCTGGCCAAGGAGTTGGCCACCCTGGACCGACTCTCGGGTGGTCGATTGCTGCCGGCGTTCGGACTGGGTGTGGCGGACCCGCACGAGCAACAAGCGTTCGGTGTGGCCCGCGAAGAACGCGCCAAACGATTCAACGAGGCTCTCGCGGTCATTCGGGCGTGCTGGACCGAACCCACCGTCACGCATCACGGCGACTTCTTCCACTACGACGACCTGCGCGTGCTGCCCAAGCCCAAGCAAACGCCGCCCGACATCTGGCTGGGCGGAATCGCGCCGAGCGAGTTGAAGCGAGTCGGCCGACTGGCCGATGGATGGCTTCCGAGTTTCGTGACGCCGGCCGACGTGGAAAAGGGTCGCGTCGAAATCGAACGCGTGGCCCACGAGCACGATCGCGAGATCGATCACGAGCATTACGGAGCGTTGATTCCCTACGCCCACGGTCCACTCCCCGACCCGTTGCTGGCCGGCTTGAAGCAACGTCGTCCCGACCTCGATGACGTCTCCGAATTGGTGCCCCAAGGATGGAACGAACTCCAAAGCATGATCCGTCGATTCGTCGACGTGGGCTTCTCGAAGTTCGTCGTGCTACCGATCGTCGAACCACGTTCCGCCGACGAGTGGGTGGATCACCTCGGCGTGGCGGCCGGCGAACTGCTTCCCTTGCAGACGTGATTCGTTCGGACGGTGGGGATCAGACGAACGGCGTGAGCCAGGCGTGCGCGTTGCGGCCGATGGCTTCGATGTCGTAGCCACCCTCCTGCAACACGACGGTGGGAAGCCCCAGTTGCTTCACCACTTCGCCGCATCGTCGATATCCGTCGGTGGTGAGCGCGAGATCACTGATGGGGTCGTTCCAATACGTGTCGAGACCCAACGAGACGATCACCATCGACGGCGCGAACGCGGCGATGCTCTCGCAGGCGATGCCCAATCGATCGACGTACTCGTCATCCTCGGCTTCGGGCGCGAACACCACGTTCAGGTTGGTTCCCGCACCCTTGCCGGCACCGGTTTCGTCCTCGTGTCCGATGAACCACGGATACGCACGAGTCGGATTGCCGTGCAACGACACGAACTGAACATCGTCACGGTCGTAGAAGATCTGCTGGGTGCCGTTGCCATGGTGATAGTCGACGTCGAGAACCGTCACCTTGGTGCCGGTGGTGGACGCCACGTGGTGCGCGACCACCGCGGCGTTGTTGAAATAGCAGAAGCCGCCGAACACACTGCGCGCGGCGTGGTGGCCCGGCGGACGACACAGTCCGTACGAGCTGGACGCACCGGCGAGCACCTTGTCGGCCGCGGTGAGAGCGACGTCCACCGACGCCCGCGCGGCGAGATAGGTGCCCTCCACCATCGGGGTGGCGGTCTCGTAGCACCAGTAACCGAAGGCCGCCGCCGCACCATGGGGCGGACGCGCGGCGCTCATGCCATCGCGTAGCCCGATGTGCAACATGGCTTCGGGAGCGAACTCGGTGCGCCCGGTGGCGCGATGTATCTCGGGCCACGCGGATTCCAGATAGTCGATCAGGCCGTGATCATGAACGGCCTCGATGGGCGCGCGACCGTGTTCGGTGAGACCGACGAAACGAAACCGCGAGTCGGTCTCCAGTTGACGACGAATCGTCTCGGCGCGCTCGGCGCGCTCGTAGGTGGGAATCGGCTGGCCGAGATTGATCTCGAGCTTCGGATTCTGATGGCGATGAAGATCGGTCCAGACGACGTCCATGGACCCGAGCCTAAGCGCGACCGGTGTCGCGGAACGGCGTGTCGAGGAACGGGGGCCAATCCCCTCCGCCGTGCACCTCGATGGTGGCGCCGCTCACGTACGAGGCCAACGGCGACGAGAGGTACACGCACGCGTCCCCGATCTCCTCGGGCCAGGCCAGACGACCGATGGGAATCTGCGCGCCAGTGCGACGCACGCCCTCCTCGTCGCCGTAATGAAGGTGCGCCAGCTCGGTGCGCACCATGCCCACCGTCACCAGGTTCACGCGCACCTTGGGCAACCATTCCTGGCCGGTGGTGCGGGTGTAATTGGCGAGACCGGCCTTGGCCGCTCCGTACGCCGCCACCGTGGGGGCCGGGCGCTCGGCCGAGACGCTGCCGATGTTCACGATGGAACCACCGTCGGCTTGGTTCTGCATGTGCCGATTGGCGGCCTGGCTGCACCACATCGCCGAGAACAGGTTGACGGCCACGATCTTCTGCGCGAAGTTGGCCGACGCCGTGGAGGTGTCCGACGGCGGACTGCCACCGGCGTTGTTCACCAACATGTCGAGGCGACCGAATCGTTCGACGATGGCATCGATCATGCCGGTGGCTTCGTCGGGTTCGCGAAGATCGACGGCGAAGGCGGTCCAGTCGGCGGGGAGGTCGTCGGGCAGGTTGCGGGCGCAGACCACCACGGTGGCGCCGGCGTCGGCGAATCGACGCGCGATACCCCGACCGACACCCTTGGTGCCACCGGTGATGAGAGCCACGCGTCCCGAGAAATCGATGGTCAATGCCACGACCTGCACCCTAGTGCCGGGGCCGCCTTCGTTTCTGACGCATCGTCAGATGGGGAGTACGCTCGCACCCGTGGGAATCACCTCGAAGATCGACGACCGTGGCATCGCCGAAGTCGTCATGGACTGTCCGCCCGTCAACGCGCTCACCGTGGCCGAATGGTTCGGCTTGGCCGACACCATCACCGCTCTCGGTCGCGACTCCGCCGTTCGGGTGGTGGTTCTGCGCGCCGAGGGACGCGGCTTCAACGCCGGCGTCGACATCAAGGAGATGCAGAACACCGAGGGGTTCGACGCGCTCATCGGCGCGAACAAGGGCTGCTACGCCGCCTTCGCCGCCGTGTACGACTGCCCCGTGCCGGTGATTTCGGCCGTGGCCGGCTTCTGCGTGGGTGGTGGCATCGGTCTGGTGGGCAACAGCGACATCATCATCGCCAGCGATGACGCGTTCTTCGGTCTGCCCGAGGTCGATCGCGGAGCGCTCGGTGCGGCCACCCATCTGGCCCGCCTGGTGCCCCAACACAAGATGCGAGCCATGGTGTACACCTCGGCCACCGCCACCGCCGCCGAACTGCACGCCTTTGGAAGCGTTCTGCAGGTGGTGCCGCGCGCCGAACTGCGCGACGCGGCCATGACGTTGGCCGCCAGCATCGCCGACAAGCACCCCACCGTCATTCGCGCCGCCAAGGAGAGCCTGAACGGAATCGACCTGTGGGACGTGAAGCGCAGTTACCGATTCGAGCAGGGCTTCACCTTCGAGCTGAACCTCACGGGCGTCAGCGACGAACTGCGCGACGACTTCGCCGGAACCGACAAGAAGAACGAAAAGAAGCACTGACCCATGAGCCAGACACGCAGCAAGGTGATCACCGAGGACCAGGCGATCGCCACCATCGAGAGCGGCATGACCATCGGAATCGGTGGTTGGGGCAGTCGCCGCAAGCCCATGAGCCTCGTGCGCGCACTGTTGCGCTCGAACGTCACCGATCTCACCGTCGTCTCCTACGGCGGCCCCGACGTGGGTCTGCTGTGCGCGGCCGGCAAGGTTCGTCGCTTGGTGTACGGCTTCGTGTCGTTGGACTCCATCGCGCTCGAACCGCACTTCCGCGCCGCGCGACAGGCCGGAACCATCGCCGAGCCCGTGGAATACGACGAGGGCATGTTGCAGTGGGGTCTGTACGCCGGTTCGTTGCGACTGCCCTTCTTGCCCACCCGCGCCGGACTCGGCAGCGGAGTGATGGACGTCAACCCGTCGCTGAAGACGGTCAAGTCCCCCTACGCGGACGGCGAGGAACTACTGGCCGTGCCGGCCATTCGCCTCGACGCCGCGTTCGTGCACATGAATCGCGCCGACTCGCGCGGCAACGCGCAGTACCTCGGGCCCGACATGTACTTCGACGATCTGTTCCTCGGTGCCTGCGAGCCCGGTCGGCGTTTCGTGTCGGCCGAGAAGATCATCGCGACGGAGGATCTGTTGAAGGAAGGCACCTTCCACACCCTGCGCATCAACCGAGCCATGGTCGACGGAGTGATCCACGCCCCCAACGGAGCCCACTTCACCACCTGCGAGCCCGACTACGGCCGCGACGAGGCATTCCAGAAGGCGTACGTGGACGCCGCCCGTGACGCCGACAGTTGGAAGGCGTTCTCCGACCGATTCCTGTCCGGCGACGAAAGTTCGTATCAGTCCGCGGTCACCGCGTGGAGAGCGGAAGTCGCGGCCGCGAAGGAGGCGTCGAAGTGAGCGATTCACCCGCATTGGCCGATGTCATCGCGGTCGCCTGCGCCGAAGCATGGCGCGGTGATGGCGAGATCTTCGCCTCCGGCATGGGCGTCATGCAGATGCTCGGTGCGCGTTTGGCGCGCGCCACGTTCGAACCCGACCTGATGGTCTCCGACGGCGAGGCTTTCTACGTCGCCGGTGATCTGCCCATCGGTGGAACCAACAAAACCATCGAGGGATGGATCCCCTTCCGCAGCGTCTTCGACACCCTGGCCGGTGGACGCCGTCACGTGATGATGGGCGCCAGTCAGATCGACAAGTACGGCAACTCGAACATCGCCAACATCGGACCGTGGGCCAAGCCCAAGGCCCAGTTGCTCGGTGTGCGCGGTGGCCCGGGCAACACGGTGAACAACGCCACCAGCTTCTTCATCCCGAAGCATCAGTCCTCGGTGTTCGTGCCCACCGTCGACATGGTCAGTGGCGTCGGCTACGACCGCGCGAAGAAGATCGGTGGGTTCATCGCCAAGCGCCACGATCTTCGTCGCATCGTCACCAATCTGGCCGTTCTCGATTTCGCGACGCCCGACAACGCGATGCGTCTCGTCAGCGTGCACCCCGGAGTGAACGTGAGCGACGTGGTGGCGAACACCGGCTTCGACTTGGTGATCCCCGCCGACGTGCCGGTCAGCCGCGCGCCAACGGCCGAGGAAATGGACGCCATCGGCCGCATCGATCCCAAGGGTTTGCGTCATCGGGAGATCCCGTCGTGACCGTCGTTCCGCATGCGCGCCTGCGCACGTCGTTGTGCGATCTGGTGGGCGTGCAGTATCCGATCGTTCAGACCGGAATGGGTTGGGTGGCCGGCCCCAAATTGGTGAGCGCCACCGCGAACGCCGGGGCGTTGGGCATCATCGCCAGCGCCACCATGGACTTCGATCAGCTGAAGCAATCCATCAGCGAGGTCAAGAGTCGCACCACCAAGCCGTTCGGTGTGAACCTGCGCGCCGATTCGGCCGACGTGAAGGACCGCATCGCATTGATGATCGACGAGGGCGTGAAGGTGGCCAGCTTCGCCCAAGCCCCCAAGCCCGATCTCATCTCGCGCCTGAAGGACGCCGGCGTGGTGGTCATCCCGTCCATCGGCGCGAAGCGTCACGCCGAGAAGGTTCTCGAGTGGGGCGTGGACGCGGTGCTGGTGCAGGGCGGCGAAGGTGGCGGCCACACCGGCTCGGTGCCCACCACGGTGTTGTTGCCCCAAGTGGTGGACGCCGTGGCCGGTCGCGTGCCCGTGATCGCCGCGGGCGGATTCTTCGACGGTCGCGGATTGGTGGCCGCTCTCGCGTACGGCGCGTCGGGTGTGGCCATGGGAACCCGGTTCCTGCTCACCAGCGATTCGTCGGTGCCCCAATCGGTGAAGGACTACTACCTCGGCAAAGGCGTGCTCGACACCGTCGTGTCGGTGCAAGTGGATGGCGTTCCTCACCGCGTGCTGCGCACCGAGTTGGTGGATCAACTGGAGTCCGGCAGTGGCAAGGTGTTGGCCATCCCGCGCGCGGGCATCAACGCGTTGCGCTTCCGCAAGATGACCGGCGCCAAGTTGTCCGACATGATGCGCGAAGGCCTGGCCATGAAGAAGTCCATGGATCTCACCTGGACCCAGATGGTGATGGCCGCCAACACGCCGATGTTGCTGAAGTTGTCGTTGGTGGATGGTCGCACCGAGAGTGGCGTGATGGCCAGTGGTCAGGTCGTGGGCATCATCGACGATCTCCCGTCGTGCGCCGACCTCGTCGATCGCATCATCACCCAGGCGAACGCCGTGCTCTCGGACCTCGCCGGCTCCTGACCCCGAAAGGAACACCATGGCTTCCACCGTTCTCGACGGACCCGACGATGTGCGCGCGCATCTTGGCAAGCACCTCGGACACAGCGAGTGGATCGAGATCGATCAGGATCGCGTGAACCTGTTCGCCGACGCCACCGGCGATCACCAGTGGATCCACGTCGATCCCGAGCGCGCCACCAAGGGACCCTTCGGCGCGCCGATCGCCCACGGTTACCTCACCTTGTCGATCTCGAATCTGTTCCTCCCTCAGATCGTCGAAGTGTTGGGCTTCTCCGCCGGCGTGAACTACGGCGTGGACAAGGTTCGTTTCCCCAGCCCCGTGAAAGTGGGCGCGCGCATTCGCGCCGGCGCCGAATTGACCGCCATATCCGAGGTCAACGGGGGCCTGCAGACCACCATCGTCATCACCATCGAGATCGAAGGTGGCACGAAGCCGGCCTGCGTCATCGAGTCCCTCAGCCGCTGGCTGTACTGATCACGTCCTCAATCGAGCAAGACACACAAGGAGAGCCATGAGCGTTCGCGACCGTTTCGACATGTCCGGAAAGGTGGTCCTGCTGTCGGGAGCCGGCCGCGGAATCGGGGCCGCCAGTGCGATCGCATTGGCCGAGGCCGGTGCCGACATCGCGGTCACCGCGCGCAGCGTGGACCAGATCGAGGCGGTCGCGGCTCGCGCGCGGGCGATGGGTCGTCGCGCCATCGCCATTCCGACCGACGCCAACGACGCCGACGCCGTGAAGGCCGCGGTCGAGCGCACGGTGGCCGAACTCGGTCGCATCGACTCGGTGGTGAGCGTGGTGGGTGGCGCGATGCCTCAGCCGTTCATGAACACCTCCGACAAGGACCTGCGCAACTCGTTCGAGAACAACGTGGTGAACGGATTGCGTCTGGTGCGCGAATGCGTGCCGCACCTGCTGGCGGCGGCCGGTGATCGTCCCGGCGCGGCGTCGGTGGTGATGGTGTCCAGCGCCATCGGCCACATCGTCGGTCGCGGATACGTGTCCTATGGTTCGGCCAAGGCCGCTCTCGACCACGCCGTCGAATTGATGGCCGCGGATCTGAATCCGCGCATCCGCGTGAACGCGGTGGCCCCCGGCGCGATCCTGACCGAGGCCCTCGAGATCGTGGCCGCCAATCCCGAACTGAAGGCGTCCATCGAGAACGCCACTCCCTTGCGCCGTCTCGGCGAGCCCGACGACATCGCGGCCGCCGTGTTGTATCTGGCGTCGAACGCTTCGAGTTACGTGACCGGACAGATTCTGGCCGTCGACGGTGGCACCGTGACCACCAACTTCAACTTCCCCATCGCCGACCTGTGAGTTCGACGCAGCGAAAGGGCTCGATGCGCGCCCTGCGCCATCGCGACTTCGCCTTGTTCTGGACGGCCGCCGCCATTTCCAACGGTGGCGGATGGATGCAGATGGTGGCGGTGCCGGCGTTGTTGTACGACATGACCGGCAGTTCCACCTGGCTCGGCATCTCGTCCATGGCCACGTTGCTGCCCGCCGTGTTCCTCACGTTGCACGCCGGAGTGTTGGCCGATCGCATGAGTCGGCGCACGATTCTTCTGGTCACTCAAACCGTGCAAATGCTGTGCGCCTTCGGTTTGTGGGGGTTCTATCTGGCCGATGCCATTCGCCCGGGACTCATCGTGGCCATTGGTCTCGTCGGCGGTATCGCCACCGGGTTCCAGACATCCGCGTGGCAGAGCTTCGTCCCGTTGTTGGTGCCAAAGGAAGAACTGCTCGACGCGGTGAAACTGAACTCGGTGCAGTTCACGTTGGCTCGCGCCATCGGCCCCGGCTTGGCTGGTGCGGTGGTCACCACGATGGGAACCGGTGCCGCCATTCTCATCAACGCGCTCACGTACTTTCTGGTGATCGGAGCGCTGATCGTCTCCAATCCTCGCCAGAGCATCGTGCCGTCGAACGGCGCGAAGGTGTCCGAGGTGTTGCGCGACGGAGGGCGCTTCGTGTGGCGCAGTCGACCTCTTCGACTGGCCGTGTTCCTCGCCTTCCTCACGTCGCTGTGCGGACAGGCTTTGCAACACGTGGCACCGGCCATCGCGGATCGCATTTACGGACGACCATCCACCGACAACGCCGGATTGCTGGTGGCGTTGGGGTTGGGTGCTCTCGTGTCGTCGGTGATGTCGGTGGTGATCGGCGACAAGATGAAGCGATCCACTCGAGTGCTGGTGGCTCTCGTGCTGTTCGCCGGCAGCACGGCCCTCATCCCGGTCACCTCGAACTACAACGTGGGCCTCATCGCGTACTTCATCGGCGGCTTGGCCCATCTGCAATCGGCGGTGGCGCTGAACACGCTCATTCAAGGCACGGTCCCCGATCACCTCCGCGGTCGCACCATGAGCTTCTACGTGCTCGGCATCCTGGCCGGCATCCCGTTGGGCGCGTTCACCTTGGGACGCTTGGGCGACATTTTCACCATGCGCGTCGCCGTGTACGTCGATGCCGCGGTGTTCGTGGTGCTCATCGTGCTCCTGCTGGCTCGGGGTTGGTTGTCGGACCTCGACGTGACAAAGATTGACGACGTGACCGACACCCCCACCACCACCGGTGACCCTCGATGAAGCATCCCGAGGGAGAGGACCCGATCTACGACGCGGCCCGCGTGGAGTTGGGTCGGGCCACGCGCCGCTTGAACCACGCGATCGTGGCGCGCGACGTGGAGATCGAGCAACTACGCGACGCCACGGAGTTGTTGCAACGGCTGGCGGCCGACTTCGAGCGGTCCGAGCGTCGCGAACGTAGCTTCAACCACTTCAAGGACAGCAAGCGCGTCGAATTCCCCGACGGCGAAGTGATGACCAGCCACATCTGCCGCCCGGGGTCGGGCCCCGGCAGCCCGCACGGATTGGAGATGGAAGTCATCCGCCGGGGCGACACCGCCGAGTCCCGATTCGTCATCGGCGATTCGTACGAGGGCGCACCCCAGCGCAGCCACGGGGGCATCGTCGCCCTGGCCTTCGACGATTCCATGGGCTTCGTGCTGAACATCATCCACACCGTGGCCTACACGGGCGAGATCACCGTGCGCTACAAGGCGCCCACGCCGTTGAACACCCCGCTGGTGATCAGAACCCACTTGGCCCGCCGCGACGGACGCAAGTTGCATCTGGAGGCCGAGATGCGCGAGGACCGGCCCGACGCTCCCGTCATCGCCACCTCCCACGCGCTGTTCATCGCGATCGAAAACTACGAGCCCGCGTCTGACACACTGTGACCGGGGAACCCACGTCGGAACGGACGGCGTGGGTGCGAGAGGGGGAAACATGACCGCTATCGACAACGAGCGCGCCACCACCGAGCGCTTTCCGCGCGAACTGGTGCGCCGACTGGTGGATAACTACCGCAACAAGACCTTGGATCATTGCGAGGCCGCCATCACCGAACCGGCGTCGGTCTTCACCGATCCCGTGCGCTTTCAACGCGAACTCGACGTGATGTTCCGTCACGGCGCCCACATCGTCGGATGGACCGGAGAGTTGCCTCGGCCGGGCACCTTCGTCACCAAGGACGTGGCCGGGCATCCGGTTCTCATCACCCGCGCCGAGGACGGTGAACTGCGCGCGTTCCGCAACGCGTGCACCCACCGTGGCGCACAGGTCGCCGAAGGTTGCGGAGAGGCCCGCCGCCTCACCTGCCCGTACCACGCGTGGTCGTTCGAGTTGAACGGCAACCTGGCCGGACAACCGCAGTCGTACGCGTTCGACGCTCTCGACAAGTCGACGTTGGGCCTCGAACCGTTGCCGGTGGCGAGCGTGGCCGGATTGATCGCGGTGGGCCTGAGCGAGGACGTGGATCCGGCGGCCGCTTTCGCCGACATCGAACCCGAACTGCGTTGGTGTGGATACGAGAATCACGAGGTCGTGTGTCAGCACACGTTCCAACTGAAGGCGAACTGGAAGATCGCCTTCGACGTGAACCTCGAGACGTACCACGTGGACTATCTGCATCGCGAGACGTTGTCGAACCTGGTGAACCACAACCCGATCTACGACACCTTCGGTCGCCACGCCCGTTGGGGCTTCCCCACCGTGGGCGTGGAGCACTTGGTGGATCTGCCCGAGGATCAGTGGCCGGCCGTCGGCCCCGCCAGCATCATCCACACGTTGTTCCCGAGCGTCGTTCTGTTGGAGACTCCGGTGAGTTGCCAGATGTTCCGTATCTATCCCGGGCGCACGGTCGGTGAATGCACCGTGGATCTGACCGAGGCCGCCTTGACCCCGGTGACCAACGACGAGGATCGGGCCGCCCGCAAGCGCGGAGCGGATTTCGCCGCACTCGTGGTGGGCAAGGAGGACTTCCCCGCCGCCGAACAATGTCAGCGCGGCGCCGAAATCGGGCTGAAGAACTTCGTCTTCGGAGCGAACGAACCTATGTTGCAACACTGGCATCGAACCTGGAACGAAGCCCTGGCCTGAACAATCCCCATTCTGGGCGGGTTTCGTGACGTTAGAGCGCGCGAAACCAACCCAGAACGACCGAGAGAAAGCACGAATCCGATGAACGCACCGAACATCGTCTCCATCATGAAGGCACTGGCCGACAAGGCCGCCGCCGATCCGAACCGCTCGGCCATCACCTGCGGTGACGTCACCGTCACGCGAGCCGAGTTGGAGTCGCGCACCAATCGTCTGGCGCGCGCATACGCCGAGCGCGGTGTGACTCACGGACGTTTCGTCACCGTGGCTCTTCCGAACTCGGTGGAGTTCTACGAAGCCTGCATCGCCGCGTGGAAGTTGGGGGCCACTCCGCAACCGGTCAGCTATCGACTGCCCGATCGCGAGCGCCAGGCCATCGTGGAGTTGGCCGATTCCGCGTTGGTGGTGGGCGTGGAACAGTCGGCGCATCCCGGTCGCAAGACCGTGGCCGCCAACTTCGACGCCTCCGCGTACGACGATTCACCGCTGCCCGACGTGACGGCTCCGGCCATGAAGGCCCCCACCTCCGGTGGCTCCACCGGTCGACCCAAACTGATCGTGGCCGGAGATCCCGGCATCGTGCAGGTTGGTGCACCCGGCATGGGACAAAAGGTGGACGGCGTGGTGTGCGTTCCCGGACCGCTGTATCACAACGCACCGTTCTCGTTCGGTGCCGGTTCGCTGTTCCATGGCAACCATCTGGTGCTGTTGCCACAGTTCGACGCCGAGGCCACGTTGGCCGCCGTCGACAAGCACCGCGCCGACTGGATCCTGTTCGTGCCCACCATGATGTCGCGCATCTCGCGTCTGCCCGAGGACGTGAAGAACCGCTACGACCTGTCGTCGTTGACCACCGTGTGGCACATGGCCGCGCCGTGCCCGCCGTGGTTGAAAGAAGAGTGGTGCAACTGGTTGGGCGGCGAGAAGATCTTCGAGTTGTACGCCGGCACCGAGGCTCAGGCCGTCACCATCATTCGCGGCGACGAGTGGTTGGCGCATCGCGGTTCGGTGGGTCGTTGCGTCACCGGCGAGATGAAGGTGCTCGACCCCGACACGTACGAGGAACTGCCGCCGGGCACCGTCGGCGAGATCTTCATGCGCAACACGCGCACCACGTACAAGTACCTGGGTGCCGAGGCCCGACGTTCGCCCGATGGTTGGGAGAGCTTGGGTGACATGGGCAAGATCGACGCCGAGGGGTACGTGTATCTGACCGACCGCCGCGGCGACATGATCCTGTCGGGTGGCGCCAACATCTACCCCGCCGAGGTGGAGATCGCCCTGAGCGAACACCCCGACGTGGTGTCGTCGGCCGTGATCGGATTGCCCGACGAGGATCTGGGCAACCGCATCCACGCCGTGGTGCAGGTGTCCAAGCCCATCAGTGAGGACGAGTTGCGCACGTTCCTTGGCGAGCGACTGGTGCGCTACAAGGTGCCGCGGTCGTTCGAATTCACGAGCGAGCCGGTGCGCGACGATGCCGGCAAGGTGCGTCGATCGGCCCTGCGCGACGAACGCAGTTAGCGATTGTCGAACGTGACGGGCAGGCTCTTCATGCCCCGCACGAATGACGCATGCCCGTATTCGGGTGTGAAGTTCGCATCGGCGAACCGCAGATTCTGCATGCGCTCGAAAATCTCGGTGTAGATGATCCGCAACTCCAAGCGCGCCAAGCTGGCGCCGAGGCACAGGTGCGGTCCCCATCCGAACGAGATGTGCGGGTTCGTCGCCCGCGTCACATCGAAGTCATCGGCGCGCTCGAAGAAGTCCTCGTCACGATTCGCGGCCGTGTAGTGCATCAACACCTGCGAGCCGGCGGGAATGGTGACACCGCGCACCTCGACGTCTCGGGTGGTCACGCGCACCATGTTCACGATGGGCGTCACCCAACGAACGGCTTCTTCGATGGCCCGCTCCAGATCCTCGGGTGAGCGACGAGCGATGGCCATCTGATCCGGTCGACGAATCATGGCCTCCAAGCCACCCGCGATCACGTTGCGGGTGGTCTCGTTGCCACCGACCAACAGCAGCAGGGCGTTGCCGATGACGTGAGCATCGTCCATCACGGTTCCGTCATCGAGCGGAGTCATGAACTTGCTGATGAGATCGTCACCGGTCTTTCCACGGCGCTCTTCCATGACCTGCGTGGTGTAGGTGTAGAACTCGACGGCCGCGTTGATCACCTCGTCGGTGACGTACTTGGGATTGTCGGCACCGGTGATCATCACGTCGGAGAGGTGCTGCAACCAGTCGTACTTCGAGGGTTCGGCGCCCAGCATCTCTCCGATGAGCGTCATGGGAAGGGGCTTGGCGATGTCGGCCACGATGTCGCACGAGCCCTTGTCGATCACGGCATCCACCAGCGATCGGGCCACGTCGCGCACGTGAGTCTCGTACGCCGACATCTGCCGGGGACCGAATCCGCGCGCCACGCTTCGACGCTGGTCGGCATGCGACGGGTCGTCGCTGTCGATCATCGACGGTTGGGCCTGGCCGTTCGGTCGCGATCCGATGGTGCCACTGGCGAACAACGTCGGCTGACGCTCGGCCCACCGAATGTCCTCGATCTTGGTGAGTGCCCAGATGCCGTTGACGTCGCGATACACGGGTTGGTTCTTCCGGATCCATGCCAAGGTCGGATACGGATCCCCTTGGTACATGTCGCGATCGAGAATGTCCACCTGCATTGCCGTCCCCCGTTCTGGCTCGCCGATCCCCCGACTGTAATTGGCGACGGTCGCGAACTGCCATCGCCGTCACCGTGTCCATCGCCGTCACCGTGTCCGGCGCGGTCCCCGTGGGCGAGCAAGTCGCCGGACGATTCGGCAGACTGTGCCCGTGTCGAAACTCCGCAACGTCCTGCTCGCTTCCACTCTGATCGTCCTCGCCGCGTGCTCCAATCGCGGCGACGACGGGGCCACCTCATCGGCCGCCCCCACGGATTCGGCGCCCACCGACTCGGCCGCGCCCTCCACCGAGGCCCCGACCACCGAGAGCATCAGCTTCGGTGACGTGCCGTCCCCCTGCGGCCCCGCCCCCGAGGGCGTCACCCCGAGCGTCGCCGAGGGCGAAGGTGGCGGCGCCACCGACGTCATCCGCATCGCCGCCGCCTCGGACAAGGGCAACATCGCCGTCCCCGGCCTGAACGCCGAGTTGTACGACGCCACCGTGGCCTTCGCCGGGTGGTGCAACGAACAAGGTGGCATCGCCGGACTCCCCCTCGAGGTCATCGACGCCGACGCCAAATTGTTCGAAGTCCCCGCCCAGATGGAAAACGTCTGCTCGAACGCGTTCGCCATGGTGGGTGGTGGCTGGGCTTTCGACGATCAGGAGTTCCCGCGATTCCACGAGTGCGACATGATCGACTTCGCCGGGTTCACCGTGAGCGCCGCGAAGTCCTCGTCGGACAATCTCATCTCGGCCATGCCCAACCCGTCGGATCGTAAGGACGCCGGCTGGTTCAAGTGGGCCACCTCGGTGTACCCCGAGTCGATGACCGCCTTCGCCACCGTGTACTCCGACATCCTCACGGCCCAAGTCGTCGAGCAGCAGTACATCGAGGCCGCCGAAATCGTCGGTGGCGTCACCACGGTCGAACGCATCACCTACAGCTCACTGGGCGAAACCTCGTGGGTTCCCATCGCCCAGAAGCTGAAGTCCTCGGGCGTTCGCGCGTTGGCCTTCGTGGGCGTTCCCGAAGTGTTGCCGCTGCTGACCAAGGCGATGGACGAGATCGGCTACCGCCCCGACTTGATCATGGCCGACGCCGGTTTCTACGCCGATGTGTTGCTCGAGCGCGGTGGTTCCAGCGTGGAGGGCGTCGTGGTTCGCACCGCGTACGCCTTGCTGGAGGAAGCCGATCGTGTGAAGGCCGTTCGCGACTACGTCGACATGGTGAACACTCACACCACCGACGGCAAGATCTCGGGCCTCGGCATGCAGGGCGCATCGGCCGCGTTGTTGTTCGCGTCGGCCGCTCGCGACTGCATCGAGGCCGAGGGTGTTCTGTCGCGCGCCTGCGTGATGGAGGCCGCCAAGAACTACACCGAGTGGTCGGGCGGTGGACTGCACGCACCGTCGCAAGCCGGACTCGGAATTCCGTCGCCGTGCTACCAGATGATCACGGTCAAGGACGGCGCGTTCACTCGTCTGTATCCGCCGGTGGAACCCACCGACACCGACCGGGCCATCGTGGACACCGCTGACATCACCGAAGACGGTTGGGCTTGCGACGAGAGCACTCTGGTGGAGTTGGTGGGCGACTACGGCGACAAGACCGCCGGCAAGCGCCCCAGCTGAGAACTCAGGCTCGCGCCACTTCCACCAGCGTGTCGTAGAACGCCACGCCACCACCCCAATCGGTGGCCGTGTCACTGGTGAGCATGTTGACGGTGTTGCCGTCTTCGGTGCGCTCGCCGACCCATCCGAACGGCACGATCACCAATCCGGGTCGCACGCGCGAACCCGCGTCGCTCACGCGAGCCGTCGCCTGCAACGATGCCCGATCGTTGAACACCCGCACCGCGTCACCGTCGCGAATTCCTCGCGCCGATGCATCGGCCGGATCCAGTTCGCAATAGATCGATCCCTCGGCCGCGGCATGGTGATCGAGGTGCGAGTACGACGCGTTCAAGAAGCGTTGATGGATCTTCGACGACATCATCGCCAACGGATACCGGCCCACCAGATCGGCGTCACCGGCCAAGGTTTCGCGCCCCGGGATGAAGGTGGGGAGCGATGGCAGACCGATGGAGCCGAAGGTGGAACTGGCCAACAACGTGCGACCGGACGGAGTGGAGAAGTTGCCGTTCTCGTAGGGCAACACGGCGTCGGGCAACGACAGGCGAACGAAACCATCGCGCTTCAACGCGTCGACATCCAGATCGTGCAGAGCACCGGCGAGCAAGGATTCGTCGGATTCGTACAACTCTGGTTCGTCGAATCCCATCGCTCGCGACAAACGGCGCCATAGTTCGGTGTTGGGAACGCTCTCGCCCAGCGGCTCGATGGCCTTGTGGTTCCAGCCGAGATAGAGATGGCCCCAGGCGGGGACCACGTCGTCCTGTTCGATCTGGGTGCAGGCCGGGAAGATGACGTCGGCGTAACGAGCGGTGTCGGTGACGAACTGCTCGGACACCACCGTGAACAGATCCTCGCGCTCGAGACCGCGACGCGTCAGCGCGGCGTTCGGTGCCGTCACCAACGGATTGCCGTTGTAGACGAACAACGCGCGCACCGGAGGCTCGAGCGCCGGATCGGTGAGATTGCGACCGATGGTGTTCATGCTCAACGAGCGGCGGCCGGGATTCACCTCGAGAGACGGAACGTCGAAACCCGAGTCGTCGATGTTCGCCTCGGCGTAGGAACCCACGCTGCGGCTGTATCCGCCACCGCGTTCGCGCCACGAACCGATGAGCGCGGGCAGACAGGTGATGGTGCGGAAGAACATCGCGCCCTGTTCACGATGCTCGGCGCCAATCAAGGTGCGGATCATGGCCGGACGCGTGGTGGCGTACTCGCGCGCGAGCTGCTCGATCGTGGTCGCGTCGATGCCACAGATGGTCGCCGCCCAGTCGGGCGAGCAGGACCGCACGTGCGCCGCCAGTTCGTCGAATCCCTCGGTGTACATCGTGACGTACTCGCGATCGAGCA
Organism: Actinomycetes bacterium; assembly: GCA_027491335.1. Taxonomy (GTDB): domain Bacteria; phylum Actinomycetota; class Acidimicrobiia; order Acidimicrobiales; family Ilumatobacteraceae; genus Casp-actino8. The sequence goes on from JAIXWJ010000014.1 coordinate 26,148, forward strand.
ATTCGTCGCGAATGATCACGTGCATCATGGCCAACATGAGCGCCACATCGGTTCCGGGCAGGGGCTGAACGAACCAGTCGGCGGCCTCGGCGGTGACGGTGCGCACCGGATCGATCACCACCACCTTGGCTCCCGCGGCCCGGGCCTCTTCGATGAAGGGCCAGAGGTGTCGGTTGGTCAATCGCGTGTTGGTGCCCCACAACAGGATCAACTTGCTGAAGCGCACGTCCATGGGGTCCGACCCCAAGGGCGATCCCAAGGTGAGCGCCGAACCGATCTTGGCGGTGGCTCCGCACAACGAGCCGACCTGACGCGACGCGCCGAGGCGAGCGAAGAACCGGCGGTCGAGCGAGTTCATTTGCAGAAGACCCTGGGTGCCGGCATCGCCCCACGGCATGATGGCCTCGCCACCATCGCGAGCGATGATCTCGTGAAGACGTGAAGCCACGAGGGCCGTCGCCTCCTCCCACGAGGCCGGGCGGAATTCGCCCGTCCCCTTGGCGCCCGTGCGGATGAGAGGTGTCAGAACGCGCAGCGGGCTGTACACGCGATCCAGAAATCGGTTCACCTTGGGGCACAGTTCGCCCTGCGAATAGGGATGCTCGGGGTTGCCCCGCATCTTCACCGCCACGCCACCATCGACCGTGACCTCCCAGCCGCAGGAGTCCGGGCAGTCGTGATGACACGTTCCCTTCACGACGAGGGAGCTCGATGATTGGTTCGACGGCATGATTCCATTCTGCCAGCAGGACCGCCGGGGGTGAGCGGCGTTTATGATCGGATAGTCACCATCAAGGGGGAAACGATGAGCAACGAAGCACTCGACCGGGCATTGATCACCGATCTGTTGGCCCGCTATTCATGGGCGTTGGCCGACCGCGACTGGAGCGCGTGGGTGGGATGTTTCACCGCCGACGCTCAGGTGGACTACTCCACCGCCGGCGGACCGGTTGGCACCCCCGCCGAGGCCGCGAACACCTTTTCCGGAATGATGTCGATGTTCGACGTTTCGCTGTCGTCGGGCGGCAACGTGGCCATCACGTTCGTCGGTGACGACAAGGCCACCGTGCGTTCGATCTACACCATGACCATGCGCATCCCCGGCGATCAGCCCACCTACATGCAGGCCAGCGGCTGGTACAACGACACCATCGTGCGCACGGCCGAAGGTTGGCGCATCCAGAACCGTTTCGAACAGCTCGCCTACGTGAAGCCGGCCTGATCATGCCCCTGCCCTCCAAGCGCAATCCCGAACAGTTGGCCCGCACGCTCGAGCAGTGGTTCGGCGCCCAGTTCGGCCATCCCTGCACCGTTTCCGACGTGGGCATTCCCGAAGGAACGGGCATGAGCAGCGAGACGTTGCTGTTCACCATCCATCACGACGGCAAGAGCGAGCCGGTCGTCACCCGTTTGAGTCCCGACATGAACGACTGGCCGGTGTTCCCGGTGTACGACCTGGCGGCCCAGGCCGGCGCCATGCGACTGGTTGGTGCGCACAGCGACGTGCCCGTACCGAACGTGCGATTCCTCGAGACCGACGAGAGCATTCTGGGCTCGCCGTTCATCGTGATGGATCGAGTCGGTGGGCGCGCGTTGCCCGACATGCCGCCCTACGTGTTCGGTGGCAGTTACATGGACGAGTTCAGCGTGGAACAGCAACGCGAATTGGGTCGCGAAGTGGCCCGACTGCAGGCCCGCATCCACGGCATCGATCTGAACGCCGCGGCCAAGGCCGGCTTCGATCTGTCGTTCCTGCCCGCGCGTGATGGCGACGCCATCGATCGACTGCTGAGCGAACAGTGGGCCTACTACGACTGGGCTCGCGGCGATCTGCGGTTGCCCGTGATCGAGCGCGCCTTGAAGTGGTTGGCCGATCGCAAGCCCCAGAACCCCGGACCCACCGTCATCAACTGGGGCGACGCCCGCCCCGGCAACGTGATGTTCGACGGACTCACACCCACGGCGGTGCTCGACTGGGAGATGGTGAACCTCGGACCCGCCGGCGTGGACGTGGGTTGGTTGATCTTCATGCACACGTTCTTCCAGTCGTTGGCCGACGTCTTCCAGATGCCCGGATTCCCCGAGTTCTGCCGTCGCGACGACATCGTGGGTGCCTACGTGGAAGCCGGTGGCGCCGCCCCCGAGGACCTCGAGTGGTACGTGGTGTACGCGAGCCTGCGATTCGCCGCCATCGCCATTCGCACGTCGTTGCGCGAGGTGAGTTACGGCAATCGCGAGATGCCCTCGGACCCCGAGGACCTCGTGATGCACAAGGC
>JAIXWJ010000056.1 GCA_027491335.1 Actinomycetes bacterium
ATCACACGATGCACCGAGATCCTCCACCTCGTAGTGGCGGCTGTACCACGGCGCCTCTTCCTGCAATCGCTCGAGAAGCGCGTCCGGATCATCGGGCTCATATGCATAGGAGCCACTCGCGCATTCGATGATTCCGAAGGCATCCACCAACGTGGCGTACGAACCGTCGTCGGAGCGACCGATCCAGAAATCCGCCATCTCCAACAGAGTCTCGCCGTCGCCCGTGGCCGCTGACGCCATCGCATCACCCAACAGCGGCCATTCGGTTTCGCTATAGAGAACGGAAATGGTGGCCGTCTCCAAGACCGCATGATTCACCTCGCGACCCTCATCGGTGACGATGGGCTCGGCATCCAGGTCCTCTTCCAGCTCCAACCAATCGGCTTTCACGTCGTTCGAACTGAAGGCGCAGGCTTCGGCGTCGTCCTCGCACCATTGCACCCACGCGTCGAAGGACTTCTCGAAACCGACTGCTTGGGTCAACTCGGACTCATCGGCCGAATCGCCCTGCGGGTCATATGCGGCATCGAGAAACATCGAACGAACGTTGTCGGGGAACAGCGTGGCGTAAACGCCACCCAGATACGTCCCCCATGAGATGCCCAGAAAGTGAATCTTCTCCACGTTCATCGCCTTGCGAATCTGATCCATGTCGCGGGCGATGTTCTCGGTCGAGTAATGACGCAGATCCTCGCCGTAGGTCGCCACGCACGGATCCTCGGCCTCGTACCACTCGTCGTACAACGCTTGTTCCTCGTCGTTGTCCGGCGTGTAGTCCATGTACATGAATCGATCGGTGTCGTCGTCGTCCTGACACTTCAATCCGCCGGATCGATCGACGCCGCGTGGGTCGAAGCCCACGATGTCGAAATCCTCCAAGCCGAGAGAGTCGATCATGGCGAGACCCGAGTTGTACGCGAAATCCACGCCCGAGCTGCCTGGACCACCATCGTTCACCAAGAGAACACCTTTGGGCTTGCTCGACTGAGCCGGATAGCGAAGCAAAGCGATGTCGACGGTCTCACCATCGGGATCGCCATAGTTCAACGGAACCGTCACGGTTCCGCACTCGACCGTGGTGTCGGCGGCGAATTCGTCGCACGTCTCCCATTCCACCGGATCGACATCGACGGGCATCACGATCTCGGTCTTCGACGAGCACGCCACCGCGGATCCGGCAACCGCACACACGGTCAGTGCAACCGTCCAACGTCGAGCCAATGTCTTGGGTTCGATGTTCATTCGTCTCTCCTTGTCGCGGAGAATTCTTACCTAGTCAACGGATCCTTCGGGGAGATGGGCGCAAATCAGTGTTGGTGCGTCACGGCAGGATCTGGCTGACGCTCAAGATCGCGCGGGCGTGCGTGAGGGCCTCTCCCGGAGCCAGCGATCCGCCGAGTTCGACGATGAACGTGGTGTCATCGGTGTAGGTGCGTCGTTGCCATGTGGCCGCGACTCCGGTGTACGTGCCACCCGGAACTCCTTCCAATGGCAAGCCGGTGAGACGCGCGTACTCCTCGCGCACCACCTTGTCGGGTCCCGTCGACGGCGCGATGCTGAACGCGTCTTGATGGAACCACACGGTCAGATCCGGTCGCAGTTCCTCGACGTACGAAACCATCGCCTGCGTTTCGGGCTCGCTGGCACTCGATGGCCCGGCGTACTGCCAGTTGCCCGGCTGAGCGATGGGTCCCCACTCGTAGGGGAAGTTGCGATTCAGGTCCACGCCGTTGGCGTTGTGACGTTGGTTCATCGCCAATCCATCCACGTTCAGCGCCGGCATCAGGTACAGGTCGACGTTGGCCGGAATGTCGGTCGGTGCCATCGCTCGCAAGTGACCAACCACGTCGAGTCCGGCTTGTTCGTCACCATGAATGACACCGACCACCAACACCACGATCCGCGAGGGATCATCCGACGGCAGTCGTGCACCGTTGGTGTCGAGTCGATGAATCACGTCGATGGATGCACCCTTCACCGAGGTGCCGATGGAGAAGACGGCCTCCGGAGGCGGCAACGTCGTGGTGGTGGATGTACTCGTGGTGGACGTGGTGCTGGTCGTTGTTGTGGTTTCGACCATCTCCGGCGTCGTACTGGTTGTCGACGGTGTCGATTCCTCTCCCGAGCAGGCGACCAACAACAAAGTCGCGATCGATGTGCACAGCAGTGCGTGGCGTCCGTTCATCCCACGAATAGTTGCCGATTCGATGGTGAGAGTGCGACATAATCGAGGCGTGAGCCTGCAGACCGATATCGCCGCGTCCCATCTGGAGACCCTGATCGAGCGTCTCACCGGTGTTCACAAGGCCGTTCCCGACGCCGAAGGCGACTATTCGGTCCACCTGCGGGGCGCCACCTTCATGACGCGCATCGACGGCGACGACCAACCGATCTGTCGCATATATGCCGTCATCAGCGACGGGGTCGAAAAGACCTCCGAGTTGTTGGAGGCCCTGAACGCCATCAACACGCGTCTCACCTTCCTGCGCATCATCTGGGTTCGCAACCAAATCCTGATGGAAGGCAATCATCTCGCCCTCACCATGGACGAATCCGAGTTTGCGGCCAAGTGCAACGACATCGCCAATGCCGCCAATGCTTTCGGTGACGCGTTGGTGTCGGATTTCGGGGGAACCGCTCGTTTCAAGGCGTCCCAGGACTCCGGATACCTGACGGTGCGCGAGGGACACGGGCCCGTCTACCTCTGATCGAGACGGATCACGAACTAACCTCGAACCGTGTCGTGGCGTCGTTTGTTCCCCGTGGTCGGCGCCCTGTTGCTGGTGTTGTCGGGCTGTCGCGTCGACATGTACATCGACGTCACCGCCGATGACTCCGGAGCCGGCACCATCACGGTCACCGTCGACATAGATGTGGAGGCCGCCACTCTCGTTCCCGGTTTGGCCGAAGACCTTCGCCTCGACGATCTCATCGCCAGTGGATGGACCGTCGAGGGTCCCACGCAGGTGAACAACGGTGGCCTGCGCGTGGTGGTGCGCTACCCGTTCGAATCACCCGCCGAAGCCAACATGGCTTTGGCCCAGATCAGCGGTCCGAACGGTCCGCTACGCGACGCCGCCGTGAAGCGCACCGTTGACGGACGAACCGTCAACACCACCCTCGACGCCACGCTTCAATTGGTTGGTGGCGTCGAAGCGTTCAGCGATGCCGACCTCAGCAATCTCATCGGCGCCACTCCGTGGCGAAGCACCGCCGAGAAGCTGGGTGTCGACCTGAACACGGCGTTCTCACTCACCTTGTCGGCCAACCTGCCCGGCGAGATCAAGAAGAGCACCGGCACCGTGGCCGATGGGGGCGTCATTTGGAACGCGCCCATAGACGGCACCGCGCAGACGGTGGTGCTCGGAACCGCCGAGACCAAGGTGGACGGCAGCATCTGGAAGACCATCGCCAACATCATCGGCGGACTGCTGGGCCTGTGGCTGATCGGCATGGGTGTCTTGATCGTGATCGTTCTGCTGGCCCGTCGCCGCAAGCAACCTTCCGCACCGCGCCAACGTCGCACCGTGTCCAACACGCGCGACACCCCCGACCCTCGCGCCACACCCGACGCCTAACCTTCGCCCATGGCCCGCCTGCGTCTCGTCTACAACTGCTCCGACTGCGGTGCGTCGTACCCGAAGTGGAACGGCAAGTGCTCGGCCTGCGGCGCCTGGAACACGTTGGTCGAAGACGTCGAAGATCCGAACACGTCCGACATCGCCTCGTTGGCCGCCGGCTTGGCATTGGTGCCCGCCGCCACCGCTCAACGCATCGGCGAGGTGGACACCACTCATGGCACACCGCGCTCCACCGGCATCGGCGAACTCGATCGCGTGTTGGGTGGCGGATTGGTGCCCGGATCGGTCACGTTGCTCGGTGGCGAGCCCGGCATCGGCAAGAGCACGTTGTTGCTGCAGGCTCTGGCGGCGTGGCCCGGCCGCACCTTGTACGTGTCGGCGGAAGAGAGTGCACAACAGGTGCGCATGCGCGCCGAACGTCTCGACGCGGTGCGACCCGACCTGTGGTTGTTGGCCGAAACCGTGCTGCCGCACGTGGTGAAGGCCATGGACGAACTTCAGCCCGAACTGGTCATTATCGACAGCATCCAAACCATGATCGATCCCGAGTTGGGTTCGTCGCCCGGCAGCGTGGTTCAAGTGCGCGGTTGCGCCCACAAGTTGGTGATGGAGGCCAAGCGTCGCAACGTGCCCATCATCCTGGTGGGCCACGTCACCAAGGAAGGCGGCCTGGCCGGACCGCGTGTGCTCGAACACGTCGTCGACACCGTGTTGCAGTTCGAAGGTGACCGTCACCACGCGTTGCGGTTGTTGCGTGCCTCCAAGCACCGGTTCGGTCCCACCACCGAACTCGGATTGTTCGAAATGGTCGAACAGGGTCTGCGCGGTGTTCCCGATCCCAGCGCCCTCTTTCTCGCCGATCGCCAAACGGGAATCGCCGGCAGTGTGGTCATCCCCACTCTCGAGGGTCAGCGCCCACTCATGGTCGAACTGCAGGTTCTCACCAGTGCGGTGAAGGGCGACACTCCCCCGCGCCGCAGCGTGCAAGGTCTCGACTCCACTCGGCTGTCCATGTTGCTGGCGGTGTTGTCACAACGCTTGCGTCAGCCGGTGGGTCAACACGACGTGTACGCATCCGTGGTGGGCGGGGTCAAGATCACCGAACCCGGCAGCGATCTCGGACTGTGTCTGGCCGTGTTGTCCGCGCTCGGTCACCAACCCATGCGCCCCGACGTGGTGGCGTTCGGAGAAGTCGGACTCGGTGGCGAAGTGCGCCAGGTCCCTCACGCATCGCGTCGTCTCGCCGAAGCCGCCCGATTGGGGTTCGGCACCGCCATCGTGCCCGCGAAGTCACCCGAGGTCGGCGTCGACATCAAGGTGGTGCGGGTCAACTCCGTGCGCGAAGCCATGAAGGCCTTGGGCATGACCGGCAAATCCGAAAGCTGACGATCGCCCGTCACGTTGCGGGAAACCCTGTCACACCCCCGACGTAGGTTGAACAGCGAGACGAAAGGAGAAGCAGTGTCAACCGAGACCGTCGGAACCCACACGGGTTCACCGGTCGCCGTACTTCCCGCTTTGCAGCGCATCGTCGACGAACTTCCTTTCGTCACATCCGTGCGCGACGCAGCGACCCTCCTCCAAGAACTCGAGATCATGGCCCGCCAGGTGGAGTCCACCAAGGCACTTTTGGCCGCGCAGGTGTATTCGGCCAACCTGCATCGCGCCGACGGCTACGTGAAGGTCTCGTCGTGGGCCCGTTCCGTGGCTCGTCTTTCCACCCGTCACGCCAACGATCTCTCCATCGCCGCGCGTCTGATCGCCGATTATCCCGAGGTTGGCCGCCTCTACTTCACCGGCACCATCGCCCCCGATCACGTTCGGCGTTTGGGTGCATTGCACCAAAACAAGCGTGTCACCGCACATCTACCCGAGTTCATGCCCCTCTTCCTCGACTGGGCCACCACACTCGATATCGACATGTTCAACTCGGCGACTCAGCGCTGGGAACGACTCACCGATGCCGATGGCACCCACCGCCACAGCGATCTCGTCCACGACGATCGCGACGCGTCCATTCACACCTTCGACGACACCACGTACCTGGATGCCAAGGTGGGCAATGTCCAAGGCGCCCTCATGCACGAGGTCCACCTACGCTTCTGCGAACGCGAGTTGCAAGCCGACCTGGCCGAACGCGACCGGCTCGGTCTGGACGACTTGCCACGTACCGCCCGTCAACGCCGGGCCGATGCCTTGCACGCCATCTTCGCCGCGGCCGCCGACACCTTGCCTCCCTCGGTGGAGCCACTCGTCAACATCGTCATCGATGGCGCCACCTACGAAGCCGCATTGCGGGCGATCGCCGACAACACGTCTTTGCCCTCGTTAGCCGGCACGCCCGATACCTTCGTCAGCCGTCGGTGCGACACCGTCGGCGGAATCTCCATGGATCCCATCGCGGCGGTCACGTTGTCGCTTCTCGGACACGTTCGGCGCGTGGTCATGGGAACGTCTTCCACCGTCATCGATCTCGGTCGGCGATCTCGATTGTTCACGGGAACGTCTCGCGAGGCGATCTTCCTCAGAGGACGACGATGCATCTGGCCCGGATGCGGCCTACCCCACACGCAGATCGATCACCTCACACCATGGTCCGAAGGCGGAACCACGTCGCCACCGAACGGTGCACCACTGTGTCCACGACACAATCGACTGAAGAACGAGGGATACACCACCACGCGTCGTGCCGATGGCTCGATCGAGGTTCGTCGACCCGACGGAGAAGCGATCGTTCCCGTCTGATGACCACCACCTACACTTCGAATGTGCGGCACTCCTACCGAAACCTTGGCCGCAACGGCCGTTTGGGTAACCAGCTGTTCCAGATTGCCGGCACCATCGGTCGGGCGCACCGCGCGGGGAATCTGGAGAGTGCCGTCTTTCCCCGTTGGGAATACGCGCGGTACTTCTCGATCCCCGAGCACCACTTCATCGCCACGACACCCGATGAGCGCACCATCGATGGTGGTCGCGCCTATCTGCAGAACCTGAGTGAATTCGACGGTTGTGCCGACCACATCCGTCGGATCCTCGCTCCATCCGCTCACGCCATCGACGAGCTCGCACGCATCCATCCCGGCGTTGCCACCCATCCACACGTCACGACCGTTCATGTGCGGCGGGGTGATTACCTCAACCTTCCCATGGTGGTCACCGCGTGCCCGGTGCATTACTTCACGCGGGCCATGGACGAAATACGTCAGCGCCATCCGGGCACCCATTTCAACGTCTTCTCCGACGATCCGCAATGGTGCCTCGACCACTTGGCCAACCCGACCGACGTGACCATCGTTCAA
>JAIXWJ010000064.1 GCA_027491335.1 Actinomycetes bacterium
CAACGGAAGCGACCCCACCATCCTCACGAACCTGGAGTCGCGCTTCCCCGGTATCGAGGTCGTTCGCCTCGGTACGAACTATCGATGCACCCCGCAGGTGGTCGCGGCCGGATTGAACGCGCTCACGAACGGTGGTGCGTCCGTTCCCGATCTGGTCTCGGCTCGCCCCAATGGTTCGGCCATCCGCATACATGGCTTCGCCGACGAACACTTCGAAGCGACGGGAATCGCCGACATCATCGACGAGTTCGGACGCGAGCGTGGTTCGTGGCGCTCCACCGCGGTTCTCGCGCGAACCAACGCCCAACTCCCCCCAATCCGCGCGGCCCTCGAGGCCCGCGGTGTGCCGGCGCGCATCCTCGGTGCGGCCGCGGCGGACCCGGTGCAACGCGCCACCCGGGAGGTCGGCGATCTACCCAGCGCCTCGCGCATCGCCACATGGTCACGCGATGCCCGCGATCCGTCCGACGACGATGCCACCGAAGACATCACCGCCCGACGCACCGTGGCCGATGCCGTCGACGAGTTCCTTCGCGGGGGCGGCGGCGACGGACGCGCTTTTCTCGCATGGGTGCGAGCGAATCGACCCTTCGACGTGGTGCCCGACTCCAACGTCGTCGAGTTGCTCACTTTCCATGGCGCCAAGGGTCGTGAGTGGGACCATGTCGTGGTGGCCGGATGCGAGGTGGGTCTGATGCCCCATTCTTCGGCCAAGAGCGACCTCGAACGCGCGGAGGAGATTCGTCTGACCTACGTCGCCATCACCCGTGCGTCGGACGATCTGATCCTCACTCACGCGCACCGCCGACGCGATCGCGCCCGGACCCGAAGCCCGTTCATCGATGGCGCGGATGCCGTCGAACCCGGCGTGGCGCCGCCCGCGCAATTTCGTCGCGACAACGAACGTCGGCGCACATCGGTGGAATCGCACGACTCCGTTTTGCTGGAACTGCGCGAGTGGAGAAACGCCGCCGGACGCGCCGCTCAGGTGGACGCAACCATGCTCTGCTCCGATGCCACCTTGAAGCGCATCGCCCAGCGAGCTCCTCGAACTCTCGACGACCTGACGTCCATCGATGGCGTCGGACCGCTCTTGGCTCGACGTGCGGGTGAACGAATTCTCGAAGCGGTCAGCCGGGGTGTGGCTCGTCGGACTGATCACGCTGACGGTTGAGGTCGGCGAAGGTCGTGGCCTTCACGGTGATGAACGTGCCGATGGCTTCGGCGCACAAACGATCACCGGCGTGGATCGTGCCCGACGTCATGATCTTGCGCCCGTTCAATCCGTCGAATCGTCCGACAACGCGCAACGGCTGATGCAACGGTGTTGGCGAGCGATAGGTCACCTCGAGGCGTCCGGTCATGCCCGGTGAACCCGACAGAGCCTGAGCGAAACCCAACACCTCGTCGAAGATCGCCGCGATCAGCCCTCCATGTAAACAACCGGGCGGACCCTCGTAGGCATCTCCGTAGGTGACCGTGGCGACCACTTCTTGCTCGGTCGTGGAGATGTCGACGAGACCGGCCAGACCGTTCAACGGTCCGGTGACCGGACTGTGGCTGATGAATCCGTGCGTGGCACCGCCGACCGCACCTTCGGCACTGGCGTGATAACTACGCCCGTGCGGACCACCCTCGAGGATGGTGGCGGCTCGTTCCAGAAGCTCCGCCGCTCGGGCGAACGACTCCGGATCCGACACCGACGTGGCCGAGTGCTGCAACACCGCGCGCGTGGCGTTGGCCAAACGCAAGCGTGGGTTGGATGCCTCGAACATCACGGTCCGATGCTTGGGGAGATCCAACGGATTCCCCGACCCCAACCCCTTCGGGTCGGCCCAGGAGGATGATTCGTTCGTCTCAGACATCTATGTCCACCACCACCGGTGCGTGATCGCTGGGCTTGTCGCCCTTGCGGGCCTGTCGATCGACCGAGATCCATCGGCACTTCGTGGCCGCGGATGCGGTGGCCATCACCAAGTCGATGCGCATTCCGTGACCCTGATTGAAGGCCCCGGCGCGGTAGTCCCACCACGAGAACAACTTCTCGTCCGGATGATGCCGACGAAACACGTCGGTCATCCCCCACCGTTCCAGTTCGCGCAATGCCTCGCGCTCCGGTTCGCTCACGTGCGTGGACCCGACGTACTTGGCGGGATCGTGCACATCGCGGTCATCGGGCGCGATGTTGAAGTCGCCCGTGACGATGACGTCGGTTGACGGCGATTCATTGGCCTCGAGATGGGCGACCAGTCGCTTCATCCACGCCAACTTGTATCGATAGTGATCATGATCCAGTTCGCGACCATTGGGCACGTAGACCGAACTCACCCGGATACCCGCGCAGGTGGCGGTCACCAAACGGGCCTCCGGATCGGGGTCGCGACCGTCGGCGAACCCTCTCACCGGGTTCTCGAGTCCCACCCGACTGACGATCGCCACACCGTTCCACTGGCCCTGCCCATGGTGGACCGACTCGTACCCGAGCGCGGTGAAGAAGTCGGCGGGAAAAGCATCCTCGGCGAGCTTGGTCTCTTGCATGCACACCACGTCGGGCCGAACGTCGGCGAACCACTCCTCCACCCGGGGCATGCGGGCGCGAAGAGAGTTGACGTTCCAAGTGGCCAGACGCACGTGTGAACCGTAGGCGATCGGGGGCGGTCGCGTCACGTACGACGCGGTGCCGCCGACTTCTTGGCGGGCGTCGATTTCTTGGCCGGCGCCGCCTTCTTGGGAACCGCAACCTTCTTCGCGGGCGCGGACTTCTTCACGGGCGCCGCCGCCTTCTTCACGGGCGCGGCCTTCTTCGCGGGAGTGGCCTTCTTTGCGGGAGTGGCCTTCTTCGCGGGCGTCGCCGCCTTCACCGGAGCAGCCTTCTTCGTGGGTGCCGCCTTCTTCACCGGTATCGCCTTCTTCGCGGACGCGGCCTTCTTTTCTGGCGCGACCTTCTTCGCGGGTGCCGCCTTCTTCACCGGTATCGCCTTCTTCGCGGACGCGGCCTTCTTGTCTGGCGCGACCTTCTTCGCGGGCGCGGCCTTCTTCACCGGAGCAGCCTTCTCGGCCGACGGCTTGGTCGTAACGGATTTGCCCGACGCCGGCTTCAGATCGATGCTGCGACGACCCGGAATGATCTCCACCACTTCGAGCGTGATGGTGTCACCCAACTTCATCACCTCGCGCGCCGAACGGGGCGGCGGGCTGCTGTAGAGGCGCAACGGAACGTACCCGCGCACGTCACCGATCAGCACGTACGCGCCATGCGATGAGTAGCTGTCGACCACACCGCTGACCACCGACCCCACTCCGTTCTTCTCCACGAATTGCAGGAACGGCAGCACATCGTTGACGGTCTTGCCCACCGGAGCCGCCGTCGCCTTCTTCGGCGGCAACGTCGCACCCGGCGGAGGCGACTTGGGCACGGGCATCGGCTTCATCGCCTCGGCGCTCACCTTCACCTTGGGTGCCGACTCCTTCTTGCCGCCCTTTTCCGCGTCGCGAATGGATCGACGACTCTTGTCGCCACGCACCGGGGTGCGATTGACGAACACCCAACCGACGTTCGGGACGGGCTTGCCGCCGATCAGTCGGCCCTCGTCGAACAACCACGCGTACTGACCGTGGAACTCCTGGTAGCTGTCGTTCGACAGGATCGAGGCTCCGACCTTCTGAGCGATGCTGAGAACGAATCCATCTCCCCGACCGACGGTGCCCGCCGGGGGCGTCACCAACTCGTTGTGTTCGACCGCCTTGTCGAACGCCTTGGTCTCCTTGGCGTCGATTCGGTGACCGAAGGTGGCGTCCACGATGACCGTGATGACGTCCTTGGGATGATCGGCCATGAAGGCCATGACGGCCTCATTCAATTGCTTCAAGCTGGGCTTCGAACGACCCTCGGTGGCGATGTTCGAGCCGTCGACGATGACATGTCTGGGCACCCCGCCAGTCAACCACCAATGGGGACCAGCGCTGGGGATAGCCCTACGATCGGGCTGTGACCGGTTCAACCACGATCTCGGCCGTGCTCTGGGACTTCGGCGGGGTCATCCTCACCAGCCCGTTCGAGGCCTTCAACCGACTGGAAGCCCGTATCGGAGTCCCTCCCGACACCATCCGCCGGATCAACGCCACCGACCCCGACCGCAACGCCTGGGCACGGTTCGAACGCAGCGATATCTCCGCCGCCGAGTTCGACGCGGCCTTCTCCGAGGAGGCCGCGCGCGCGGGTTTCTCCATTCGCGGGGCCGACGTTCTGATGGTGCTCAAGGGCGACATCCGACCCGAGATGGTTCGTGCGCTGGATCTGGTGAAGGCCGCCGGCTACAAGACCGCCTGCCTGACGAACAACATGGTCGGCGGCGACGGCGTCACCGAACGACCGGCGAACAGTCGCGAGGCCGAGATCGATCTCATCATGGAGCGATTCGACGCCATCGTCGAGAGTTCGAAAGTGGGCGTGCGCAAACCCGAGCCCCGCTTCTACGAGATCGCCTGCGAGATGCTGTCGGTGTCACCCACCGAGTGCGTCTTTCTGGATGATCTGGGAATCAATCTGAAACCGGCGGCCGGCATGGGGATGCGCACCATCAAGGTGATGGGCGCCGATCAGGCCATCACCGATCTGGAGACGATCCTCGGCTTGTCGTTACACTGAGCGCGAGCCGCTCAGAGACCCTGGAAGGTCTCGTCCATCAGGTCGGCCAACTCCTGATCGTGCACGGTCTTGGATCCAGTGGCCGGACTACCGCTGGCCACGCGCGCGACGTGTCGTAGGTCGTAACCCTGATCCTTGATGCGCCACAACCGGTGCTCGACGAAATGCCAGGGGCCCATGTTGCTGGGCTCCTCTTGCAGCCAGACCACCTCGCGGGCGTTGGGGTAACTGGCGAGAATCTCCGTCATCTGCTCGATCGGGAACGGGTACAACTGCTCCACACGAACGACGGCCACCGGCGCGTTGCGCTTGTTGCGTTCGGACATGGCGTCCCACGCCACCTTTCCCGAACAGAACACCACGCGCTTCACCGAAGCACGATCGGTGATCGCGGGGTCGTCGAGCACTTCCTGGAAGGAGGTGCCGGACTCGAGATCGGAGATGGGCGAACGCGATTCCTTCATGCGCAAAGGAGCCTTGGGGGTGAAGATCACCAGCGGCTTGCGCACCTCGCGGTGCATCTGGCGACGCAGCACGTGGAAGTACTGAGCGGCGGTGGTGGCGTTCACCACCTGGATGTTGTCCTCGGCGCACAAGGTGAGGAAGCGCTCGATGCGCGCCGAGCTGTGCTCGGGGCCCTGACCCTCGTAGCCGTGCGGCAACAACATGACCAGTGCGTTGTGCTGGTTCCACTTGTCCTCGGCGGCGACGATGTACTGGTCGATGATGATCTGGGCGCCGTTCACGAAGTCGCCGAACTGCGCCTCCCACAGCACCAATGCCTCGGGGTTCGCGTGCGCGTATCCGTATTCGAAACCGACGGCGGCGTATTCGGACAACAGCGAGTCGTACACCCAGAACTTCTCGGCGCCGGGCAGTTCCGACAACGGAATCCACACGCGCTCGTTGGTGTTGTCGATCAGGGCCGCGTGACGCTGGCTGAAGGTTCCGCGTCGCGAATCCTCACCGGCCAGGCGCACCGGACAGCCCTCGAGAACCAACGAGCCGAAGGCCAACGCCTCACCGGTGGCCCATTCGATGTCGCCTTGCTCGTTGTACGCCTTGGCGCGAGCCTCGAACTGCTTGGCCAACTTCGGATGGGGCGTGAAGTCGGCGGGATAGTTGGTGAGTTGGGCGAAGATGCGATCGAGGGTCGCCCGCTCCACACCCGTGTTCACGTGCGGCAAAACTCCAACGGGCTTGGGCGGCTTGGCCACCTTGGTGGGCGCCGGCGCGTGAGCGCGCGTGTCGTCCAATGCCACCTGCAGCTTGCGCTGGAAGTCGTCGAGGGCCTGTTCGGCTTCCTCGAGGGTGATGTCGCCACGGCCCACGAGGGTCTCCACGTACAGCTTGCGCACACTGCGCTTCTCGGCGATGGCCTTGTACATGAGCGGCTGCGTGTAGCTGGGGTCGTCACCTTCGTTGTGACCATGACGGCGATAGCACACCATGTCGATGACGACGTCCTTGTGGAATCGCTGGCGGTACTCCCACGCCAAACGAGCCACGCGAACGCACGCCTCGGGGTCGTCACCATTCACGTGGAAGATGGGAGCCTGCACCATCTTGGCCACGTCACTGCAGTACAGCGACGAACGGGCGAACTGCGGTGAGGTGGTGAAACCGATCTGGTTGTTGATGATGAGGTGAATGGTTCCGCCGACGCGATATCCGTTGATGTCGCTCATGCCGAGGCATTCGGCCACCAAACCCTGACCCGCGAACGCGGCGTCACCGTGAATGAGGATCGGCAACGCCGGGAAGGAACCCGGCGGATCGATCTGGTCCTGACGCGCGCGCACCATGCCCAACACCAACGGGTCGACCGTTTCGAGGTGGCTCGGGTTCGCGGCGAGTTCGATCTTGATCTCCGAACCGGCCGGGCTGCGATGGTGACCCGACGCACCCAGGTGGTACTTCACGTCGCCCGATCCCTGCACGGCGGACGGATCGACGTAACCCTCGAACTCCTTGAAGATGTGCTCGAGACTCTTGCCCATCACGTTGGCCAGAATGTTCAGACGACCGCGGTGCGCCATGCCCACCACCGCCGAATCGAGGCCCGCGTTCGCCGCGCGAGAGAGGATCTCGTCCATGATCGGAACCGCGCTCTCGGCACCCTCGAGTCCGAAACGCTTGGTGCCCACGTACTTGGTGGCCAAGAACTTCTCGAAGGCCTCGGCCGCGTTCAGACGTTCGAGAACGCGATGCTTCTCGTCCTTGGACAACTGGAACGACACGCCCTCGAAATGCGATTGGATCCAACGCTGTTCGTCGGTGTCCTGGATGTGCATGTATTCGACGCCGATGGTGCGGCAATAGGCGTCGCGCAACACGCCGAGAAGATCACCCAAGCTCATCTTGGTGGTGCCCGCCACGCCACCGGTGAGGAACTCGCGATCGAGATCCCAGATGGACAGTCCATAGGTGATGGGGTCCAGCTCGACCGGAAGCTTGGGCTCCTTCCAACGCAACGGATCGATGTCGGCGATGAGATGTCCGCGCACACGGTGCACGCGAATGAGCGTGGCGACCTGCATCTGCTTGTGCAGCATCGCCTCCTCGCTGTCCATCGGGTTGATGTCGACGCGCCACTTCACCGCCTCGTACGGAACACCGAGGCTGCGGAACACCGACTCGTAGAAGCCGTGCTCACCCAACAGCAACTCGTGCACCCGCTTCAGGAACAAACCGCTCTCGGCGCCCTGAATGATGCGATGGTCGTAAGTGGACGTGACGGTGATGACCTTGGAGATACCCAAGGTGGCCAGAGCGCGCTCGTCGGCACCCTGGAACTCGGCCGGATAGTCGATCGAGCCAACACCCACGATGACACCCTGACCGGGCATCAAACGCGGAACGCTCTGCACGGTGCCGATGGTCCCCGGATTCGTGAGGCTGATGGTCGCACCCTGGAAATCGGAGATCTGCAGCTTGTTCTGCTTGACCTTGCGCACCAGATCCTCGTAAGCCACCACGAAGTCGGCGAACGACAACGTGTCCGACTCTCGTAGCACCGGCACGACCAGATTGCGACTTCCGTCGGACTTGGCCACGTCCACCGCGAGGCCCATGCTGACGTGAGCGTTGCGCACGATGCGCGGTTTGCCGTCGGGTCCTTCGAGGTACGCGTTGTTCATTTGCGGAACCGCGTCGGCGATCGCACGCACGATCGCGTAGCCGATGATGTGCGTGAAACTCACTTTGCTCTGACCGGTACGACTGCGGTAGCCGTTGATGACCGAGCGATTCACCTCGAGCAACTTTGCCGGGATGTTGCGGAAGCTGGTGGCGGTCGGAACGGTGAGGCTGCGTTCCATGTTGGCCACGATCGCCACGCCGGCACCCTTGATGGGTTCGCCCGCGTCGGCCACTGCGGCCGGAGCCGTAGACTTCGTGGGTGCCTGGGCCGGGGCGGCGGACGCGGACGCGCCGTTCGTCGTGGCCGCCGACGCGACCGTGGGCGCCGGTGCCACCGGAGCGGCACCGGTCGTGAGCGACTTGTAATCCGAGAAGAACTCGCGCCACGACTCGCCGACCGAAGCCGGGTCGAGGCGGAATTGCTCGTACATCTCCTCCACGAGCCATGAGTTGGCCCCGAAGTCGGGCTGAGCGTCAGTCGGGGGAATCAGCGTTTCGGACACGGGGAAACTGTACCCCTCCCCATGCACTCACCTGCGGTGTTATGTCCCGCGAACGTTCGGTGGGTGACGGCTCGCACAATCACTGGTTTGATTTTCGCAAGTCCCAACTTGTACATTCACCTCATGTCGATCGCCCGTCTCCCCCGTTCGCGCTCCCTCGCCGGCGTCATTGCCGGTTCGGCACTGCTGCTGTCCGCCTGTGGCGGAAGCGGCACCACCACTCCCGAGTACTCGATTCCCACCGACGCCGATCTGGTCGTCAAGGCCGTTCCCACCATTCGTTGGGACGCGGACGCCTACACCGCTCCGGCCGGTGAGATCAGCGTGTTCTTGGCCAACGACGACAATGTGAAGCACGTGCTCGTCGTGCGTCAGGGCGACAAGGTCGTGGGCGACCTGGAGCTGGTCGTCAACAAGCGTGGCGACTCGGACCAAGGAACGATCACCCTCGAGGCCGGCGAGTACTCCGTGTACTGCACCATCCCGGGCCACGGGAACATGAACAGCGCGCTCACCGTCTCCTGAGCCCAGCACCACCCGCACAAAGCAGAAGGACCGCCCCGAGGGGCGGTCCTTCTCTTTCGAACGATTGCTTCGGTCGGTCGATCAGGCCTTGAGCAGGATCTCTCCGAGGATGTACAGCACGACCCACAGTACGACGGCCGTGTACATCGCGTTCTTGTGGCTCTCATAGGGCCACAACAACTTGTTGGTGTTGGCGGTGCCACCGAACTTGCCCAGAGCGTTCAGCTGCAGGATGCCACCGATGACCACCGAAATGATCACGAAGGTCCACGCCTTTCCGGCGTCGTTGCCGTCGTACAGCGGCCCGAAGAAGTGCGAGGCGCCCACCATGTAGAACAACATCGACAACGAGAAGATCATGTTCTGACGGCTGGCCAAAACGGCGCGACGGCCCGCAGCCGCGGCACCCGGGTCGGCTTCGCCACCGGCGATCACGTTGGCGGCGTTGGCCAGAACGATCTTCTGGTTCTTCCAGATGACCATCCACACGTTGGCGGCCATCGTGATTCCGAGCACCATGCCCACGAAGATCGCGGCGTTGTGCGGGAGTCCAGCGGCCGAAGTCTCCGACATGAAGTCCTGCATGTAGTTCTCGGTGACACCGATGATCAACAGACCGAACACCAGCGTCACGACCGCGGCCCAGCGGAACCACCACAGGGCGCGACGGGCCAGCTTGTCGATCGAGATGTTGCGGGCCTTGCCCTCGTCGCCATAGGCGGCGAACGCCGGCACCTGCACGACGTTGAAGTAGTACAGCAGGCCGATCCAGGTGATGCCGGCCAGCACGTGGAGCCAGCGCGTCAGGAACGCCAGACCTTCCTGAGAGAACAGTTCCATTTCATTTCCTCCTTCGAGTGTCCGCGCACAAGGACGCGAAGCAGTCCCAAAGTACCAAATCGAATCGAGGCACGGGTTGATACGGACGAGCCAAGAATCAGTCGGGCAGGAATCGGGCAGAGAGGGATCGGGCAGGAAGCCCCCGATGGTCGGGCACTAGCCTTGGCCATCGGAGGCTTCCCATGGCGCACGAGTTCATCTACACCTGTTACAAGCTGGCGCGGCACTACCCGCCCGACCGCACGGTGCTCGAGAACATCTCCCTGTCCTTCTACCCCGGGGCCAAGATCGGAGTCATCGGCTCCAACGGCGCGGGTAAGTCCAGCCTCTTGCGCATCATGGCCGGACTCGATGACGGCTTCTCGGGCGAGGCGCGCCTCACCCCCGGCTTCACCGTCGGCTATCTGGCTCAGGAACCGCAACTCGATCCCACCAAGGACGTCTTGGGCAACGTGATGGACGGCGTGGCATCGGTGAAGGCCATCCTCGATCGCTACAACGAGGTCATGGCGATGTGGGGCGACCCCGACGCCGACTACGAGAAGGTCGGTGCGCTGCAGGCCGAGCTCGAGGACAAGATCGCCGCCGCCGACGCCTGGAGCCTCGAGCGCAACGTCGAGATCGCCATGGACGCCTTGCGCTGTCCGCCCAACGACTCCGACGTCACGAAGCTCTCGGGTGGTGAACGTCGTCGTGTCGCGTTGTGCCGATTGCTGCTCAGCCGCCCCGACCTTCTGTTGCTCGACGAACCCACCAACCACCTCGACGCCGAGAGCGTGGACTGGCTGGAACGCTTCTTGAAGGAGTACCCCGGCACCGTGGTGGCCATCACCCACGACCGCTACTTCCTCGACAACGTGGCCAAGTGGATCCTCGAACTGGACCGCGGCCGCGGATTCCCCTTCGAGGGCAACTACACCAGTTGGCTGGAGCAGAAGCAGGAACGGCTGGCCAAGGAAGAGAAGAGCAACGAGAACCGTCGTCGCACCCTGGAACGCGAACTCGAATGGGTGCGCATGTCCCCCAAGGCCCGCCAAGCCAAGGGCAAGGCCCGACTCTCCGCGTACGAGAAGTTGCAAGCCGAGGCGGAAGCCGCCGACCGCGGTCCGTCGAAGTTGGAGATCATGATCCCGGCCGGCAAGCGCCTCGGCGACACCGTCATCGAAGTGAACGGCATCAGCAAGTCGTTCGGTGACCGCTTGTTGATCGAAAACCTCTCGTTCTCGCTTCCCCCGGCCGGCATCGTCGGAATCATCGGACCCAACGGCGCCGGAAAGACGACCCTGTTCAAGATGCTCACCGGTCAGGAACCCGTGGATTCCGGCACCGTGAAGGTCGGCGACACCGTGGAGTTGGCCTACGTCGATCAGAGCCGCGACTCCTTGAACCCCGATGCCACGGTGTACGAGGAGATCACCGGCAACATCGAACACATGAAGGTGGGCAACCGCGAGATCAACGGTCGCGCCTACGTCGCCTCGTTCAACTTCAAGGGCAGTGACCAACAAAAGCGCGTGGGAGACCTGTCCGGCGGTGAACGCAACCGCGTGCACCTGGCCAAGTTGCTCAAGACCGGCGGCAACGTTCTTCTGCTCGACGAACCCACCAACGACCTCGACGTCGACACCCTGCGCGCGCTCGAGGACTCCCTCGAAGCGTTCCCGGGTTGCGCCGTGGTCATCAGCCACGACCGCTGGTTCCTCGACCGTATCGCCACCCATGTTCTCGCCTTCGAAGGCGACAGCCAGGTTCGTTGGTTCGAGGGCAACTTCAGCGAGTACGAAGCGTGGCGCAAGAAGGAGATGGGTTCCGCGGCGGATCAGCCCCATCGCATCAAGTACAAGCCGCTCGCGCGCTGATGTCCGCATCGGTTCGCTTCGTTCGCGTCGCGTGCGCGGTCACCTTCGTGTCGTGCATCGCCGGCCTGATCGTCACCTCGATCGCCGGCAACAACGAGGGCTGGGTGCTCACCATCGGAATGTGCGGCGCCGCCGCGGCCGTGATCCTCATCGTCGTGTCGCTGGTGACGGCCAATCGTCGACTCCCCGAGTTCGTCGAGGCCGACGCCGAAGCCATCGAGGCCCGTATCGCGCGCCTCGCGGCGGCCGGAGCGGACGAGAACGAGTTGCGCGAACTCGTGAAAGCGTCGGTCAAGCTGGGTCGCGGACAGTGACCGACGGCCGTTCACCGGAGACCGATCAGGAACTCGCCACTCGCCTCGCCGTCGAGGCCGGACGAATGTTGGTTCAGCTGCGCGACGAACTCGTGCGCGAGGGAATCCACTACTGGGATCTGAAGGACGAGGGTGACGTCGCGGGACACCGCTTTCTCGTCTCGGCCCTCACGGCCGCTCGACCCGACGATGTGATCCTGTCCGAGGAGGCCGCCGACAATCGTCGTCGACTGCAGGCGGATCGCGTGTGGATCATCGACCCCATCGATGGGACCAACGAGTTCGCCGAGCCTCCTCGGTTCGACTGGGCCATCCACATCGCCCTATGGGAGCGCGGTTCACTCACCGCGGCCGCCGTCAGCATGCCCGCGCTCGATCTGGTGTTCAGCACGCATCCGGCGCCCACGCTTCCCGTCGTGGAACGCGAACGCCCGATTCTGGTGACGTCGCGCTCCCGCAACACCTACGCCGCGATTCGCGTGGCCAACGAACTCGGATGCGACGTCGGACGGCTCGGTTCGGCCGGCGCCAAAACGATGGCGGTCGTGATGGGAGAAGCCGACATCTACGTTCACGACGGCGGGATGTATCAGTGGGATTCCGCCGCACCAGCCGCCGTGGCGATGGCCGCCGGATTGCACGTGAGTCGCATCGACGGCAGTCCCCTCGTCTACAACCAGGAGTCGCTCTGGCTCCCCGATTTCGTGGTGTGCCGACGCGAGTTCGCCGGCGCGGTTCTCTCGGCCGTCGACTACTGAAAACCCTCCGCACCCGACGCCCGCGCTGGCATCTGTAAGGTGAGCGCGTGAACCGTCATCCAGGAATCGCCATCGCCGGACTGGCCTCGCTGGCCGCCGGCGTCATCCACGGTGGAGCCATCGGCCTGCATGCCGAACATCCGCAGCTGGCCCGAATCTTCATCGTGATGACACTCCTGCAGGTGGCGTGGGGTCTGACCATGTTGCTCGCACCTCGGACGGCCCTCATTCCGGCCGGAGTTCTCATCAATGGAGCCGCGGTCGGCGGTTGGTTGCTCACGCGCATCTCGGGCATCTCGTGGATCGACGGACTCGAAGTCGCCGAGAGCCCGCAATGGGCCGACTCCATCTGCGCCGGCCTCGGCGCCGTCGCCGCCGCCACGGGGTTGGCGGCCGTGCTCATCGGTTCGCGCCCCCTGCCGTCCGTCCGACTTTCGTACCCGGCGATGGCCTGCGCGGTGCTGGTGGTTCCCGCCATGTGGACCGGCAGTTCGCACGTGCACAATCACTCGTCCGTGGACGCGGCCGGCAACGTCATCGACGAGTCGCAACCGCACGATCACTCCAGTGCCTCCGCCGTGGCGGTGGTCAACGCCGACGGTTCCGTCACCGTCTCCACCGACGCTCATCCTCATCTCGCCAATTGGCCCCGTGCCTACGACCCCGCCGTCGGCATCGACATCGGCGGCGTCGAGGGCGTGAGCGCGGAACAGGAGGAGCGCGCGCGAACCCTCATCGAGGACACGCTCGCATTGCTTCCCAAATGGTCCAACTACGACGACGCGATCGCTCAGGGTTGGGTGTCCATCGGTGACGAAAGCACGGGCTACGAACATCTCGTGAACCGTCGCCTCATCGTGGACGGCAAATTCCTCGATCCTTCGGCCCCCGAGTCGTTGGTGTTCAAGGCCGAGGGAAGCAAGCGCACGCTCGTCTCGGCGATGTTCATGGCCAACGTCGGTGTGGCCATCGACGACCCGACGCTCACCGACTTCGCCGGACCGCTGATGCAGTGGCACGTTCACGACAATCTGTGCTTCCGCAACAACGCCCAGGGGCGTTCGGTGGTGGCCGGCGTGCTGAACGCCAAGGGAGAGTGCCCGCCCGGATCGACTCTCGGTGGCATCGGTATCGCGATGGTTCACGTGTGGATCACCGCGCACCCGTGCGGACCGTTCGCCGCCCTCGAGGGCGAGGGGGCGGGCCGAGCCAATGTGAGCGACGCCGAGCGCAAGGACCTCTGCGACCACGATCACGCCACGATGTCGTCGACTCCGACAACCGCCGCGTCCGGCACGAACGGCGCGGCGACAACTCCCGCTCCGACCACCACCGCTCCCAGTTACAAGGACAACGGCTCGCCGCGCATCACGCTGGCGGGCTTCCCCGGAGTGACAGCCGCCCAGCAGGCGCGCGCCGAGGAACTCGTGTTCCGCACCCGCACCGTGCTTCCCAAGTTCGCCACCACCGAGATCGCCATCGCCAACGGTTTCACCAGCATCCAGGACTCCTCCACCGGTGTGGAGCACTACGTCAACTGGACCTACATCAACGACGAACACGAACTGAACCCCGAGTTCCCCGAGAGCCTGGTGTTCCAGGTCGGACCCAATGGCCGACGAACGTTGGTGTCGGCCATGTACATGTTGGGTGACTCCCACACGTTGGAAACCGTGCCGGACATCGGCGGGTCGTTGACGCAGTGGCACATCCACAACAACCTCTGTTACAGCCAGGACCCGCACGTTCACGGTTCGACGCGCGTCGTCGGCGTCACCTCGGAGAACGGCCCCTGCAGTTTCGGAATCAAGTTGAATCCGAATCCGATGATCCACGTGTGGATCACCCCTCACATGTGCGGTCCGTTCGCCGCCCTCGAAGGTGTGGGCGCGGGTCAGATCAAGCCGGGTGAGGAACGTCTGTGCGACGACGTGCACTCGCACGGTTGATCAGCCGACCGACGACGACGGCCCACAGCAATCCGACCGCGCTCACGCCGAGAACCACTTTGGGCATGGTCGACGAGCCCGACGACTCGATGAGCGGACCGATCCCGGTGGGCACGATGAGAGCACCGATGGCCGCGGCCCCCACGATCCACGACGTGGCCTTGGCGGTCAACGACAATCGCGCGTCCACGAGCGCGATCATTGTCGGATACTGCGGGCCCGCGCTCAACCCGTAGACGGCGGCACACAACCAGATCGACCACGCCACCCCGTCGGCCAACACCATCACGAGCAACGCCAACACGGATGTGGCGCACGACGTCACCACGATGACGTACGGGCGCACCACGCGATTCACCGGGATCGCGAGTAGGCGACCGAGGGCGAACGAACCCCAGAACGTGGCGGTCACCAACGCCGGCTCGGAATCGTCCAGACCCATGTCTTCGGCGAACGTGAAGATCCATCCACCGAATCCGATTTCGGCACCCACGTAGAGCAAAAAGAAGAACGCCACCGCGGCGGTGGTGGACCGCGACATGGGAGGTCGCTCGACGTGGTCTTCGGCAGTCGGTGCCGCGGGTGCTCGATGACGAAACAACAACGTCGCACTGACGGCACCCAACAACGCGACCAGCGACGCCACCAACCACAAACCATCGGACCACGCCAAGGAACGATCGACGGCCAGCGGAGCGATCAACGCACCGACTCCGAACATCAAGTGAAGCGCGTTGAGCGCGGGACCCGACCGACCCACGCGCGCCCACACCACCATGGTGTTCATCCCCGCGTCGCCCGCTCCGGTGGCCGCACCCACGAGGGTCACTCCGGCCGCCACGATCGCGTACTCGGAACCCGCGGCGATGAGGACCGCACCGATCACGAAACCGGCCGCGCCGATCGTCAGTGTCGCGTGCCCTCCGATCGAGTCGATCCACCGACCACCGAGCATCGCGCCGACGAAGTTGCCGATGGCGCTCAGCGCGAACAACACGCCGATGGCACCGGCTCCGACACCGAGTCGATCCTCGAGATACGACACGGCCGGCCCGAGGATCGACAAGGCCACGCCCATGACGAGCGCGACCGAGAGATACGGGTGAACGGGGAGATACGGGTGAACGGGTTTCAGGGCAGACTCACGACCGTGACGGTGCCCGTGGCTCCGTCGACGGTGACGATCGCACCGTCGGGGATGCGGTCCGTGGCGTCGGTGACGCTGACCACGCACGGCATCCCGAGTTCGCGACTCACGATGATGGCGTGACTGACCACGGCGCCCACGTTCACCACCACCGCACCCGCGGGCACGAACAACGGCGTCCAGGCCGGATCGGTGAACGGGGCGATGAGCACCTCGCCCGGTTCGAGCGCGAACGGATCGGCCGGATCCAGGATGATTCGCGCCTTGCCGGTGTAGGTGCCGGGCGCGCCGGGCATTCCCTCGAGCACCTCGCCCGCGGTCACGATCGTGGCCTGTGATTGTCCCTTGCGGGCCCAATCGCTCAGTGGCGGAACGACGCCGTTCACGATGAACGGAGGTTCGAGTTCGAATAATTCCATGTACTGCCGCTCGCGCTGGGCCAACCGAGCCCGGAACTCCTCGGGTTGAGCGACGAAGGCATCCAACTCATCGGCCAACAACATGCACACCTGCGACGAGCTGTAGCCGGTCCGCGCCGCCAGCGCGAACGCCGCCATGCGCACCTCGTGCAACACCTTGATGATGTTGGTCTTGGCTCGTTCGCGTCCGGCCAGATACAAGTGGGCCGAACGCAACGCCATGTCGAACTGGGCCACCAACTCCGGCTGGGCCGCCAACATCTCGCGCACACGAGCCTCGGCGGCCTCGCGCAGGACGACGTTGCGCTCGTTGCGCAACATCGGGCTCTCGGCATCGTCGGCGCCACGCATGGCATTCACCAGCACGGTCACCAACTCCGGCTTGGTTTCCCAGGTGTCGGAGCGGATGTCCCATTCGTTCGGGCCACGACTGCCGAATTCATCGATGAAGGCCGCGAACTTGGCTCGGTATTCGGCCGAGTCCGCGGACAGTCGGGACAACTCCCACATCGCCCGACTCGGAGCCGCGGAATCCACGTCGCCGATGCTCGTGATGAGCGTCAGCAGCATCATCGGATCACCGAGAGCCGCGGTGATCGCCCCCAACGCACCGGGCCCGATGGAAGTTCCCGCGGTCATGTCGAGGTGATGCTCGAACATTCGACGCAGCAGTGCGGTGAACGACGTCATGCGCTTCACCAATGTCGCTTCGTCACACTCGGCGAGATCGGGACGCGACGCGCGTGCGGCGTTGGCGTCGTCGCGATCGTCGCGCAGATGCGGAAGGTCCTCGGCCATCATCACCCGACCCATCCAGTCGGCCAACTTCGCCGTGTTGCCGGGGCTCTCGTGCCACGGCTCGGCGACGTACGGCGGGACGTCCGGATGCGCCCCGAAGTACATCGCATCGACCATCTCGGGCGAGAGTCCCGGACCGCGCGCACCGAAGAGTCGGGCAGCGGAACCATTGATGAACAAGTAGCCACCGAAGTGCCCGACCACTTCCGGACGCGTGGGGTGCAATTCGTGGTCGTCCATCGTGCCGGCACTGAGTTGGCTGTCGCGCCAACCCATAATGACGCCGGGCTCCCAGACCACCGTCCAACACAGCGGACTGCACGGGTCGGGCAACACCTCGCCGGCGTTCGCCCGCGTGTACAACGGCATCCTGGCGCTCGGCTCCCAATCCGTGATCCAACGTTGTGCGACCATGCCATTCCCCCAACTCGTCCGGCGGATGCACCACGCGTGCGACTCCGGCACCGGCCCCGACGGTGCGAATGGCACGATAGTCGGCGAGTTCTGTCACATCCCTCCACGCCGTCCGAGATGACTTCGTTGCCCTCCTGAGGCAGACTCGACGGATGACCTCGCCCCACCTCCCCAACGATCGCGTTCCCGACGATCGTCAGTGGGGTGCATTCACCGAAAGTGGCCCGTGGGCCCTCGATCGTTCGAACATCGGCTGGATGCCCTTGGTCGACGGGTTGCGCTCCGCCGCCCGCGCCGAGGTTCCCGCTCTCACCACTCCGCGTCGGCTACCGCCGGGCGCCCGAGTGGTCACGGTGGCGCGCCAGATCGGCGGCGCGATCGTGCCGTGGTTCGCCAAGAAGAAGCGGGGCCGTTACACCGATCCCGCCGACAGCCGAGCCGACGTCTCGCGCCGTCTGCGACACGCGGTGGAGACGTTGGGTCCCACCTACATCAAGCTGGGCCAGATCATCTCCAGTGGCGAGGGTCTGTTCCCCGCCGAATTGGTCGAGCAGTTCAAGCTGTGTCGAGACCAGGTGCCCGCCGAACCGTTCTCCACCGTCCGCGTCACCGTCGAACAGGATCTCGGAGCGCGCATCGAGGACGTCTTCGAGTGGTTCGACGAGAAGGCCTTGGCCGCGGCGTCGATCGCCCAGGTTCACGCGGCGCGACTTCGCACCGGCGAGGACGTCGTGGTGAAGGTTCAACGACCGAACGTGGCCAGCCTCGTTCGCAAGGACCTCACCGTCATGGCGTGGATCGCCCCGCACTTGGTGGGACGTATTCCCATCGCCGCGCTCGCC
Organism: Actinomycetes bacterium; assembly: GCA_027491335.1. Lineage (GTDB taxonomy): Bacteria > Actinomycetota > Acidimicrobiia > Acidimicrobiales > Ilumatobacteraceae > Casp-actino8. The sequence goes on from JAIXWJ010000064.1 coordinate 18,158, forward strand.
AATCCTCCGGCACTGGTGGAACTCTTCGCCGAAACCATCGTGGAGGAACTCGACTTCCGACTCGAGGCGGCGAACATGCTCGACGTGGCCGCGATGTTGCGCGACCTGAACCAAGATGGCTACGTCGTGCCACGACCGCATCCCCGACTGGTCACCCGACGAGTGTTGGTGATGGAGCGAGTCTCCGGATTCAACTTCGACGACGTCGCGGGAATGAAGGACGCCGGCATCGACACCGAAGGCGTCATCCGAACCGGCATGATCGCGTTCATGGAGGGAGCCATGATTCATGGCATCTTCCACGGCGACCTCCATGGTGGAAACCTGTTCGTTCTGCCCGACGGTCGCACGGCCCTGCTCGATTTCGGAATCGTCGCCCGCTTGAGCAACGAGCGCCGTCTGGCGTTCCTGCGCCTCATGCTGAGCGCCACCACCAACGACATCACCGGCCAGATGGCGGCCCTGCGCGATCTCGGCGCGCTCCCCCGCGACACCGACCTGGCCGCCGTCATCCGCGATCTACGTCTGGATCAAGCCACGATCGACCCCACCACCCTCACGGGCGAGCAAATGGTGGCCGAAGTGCAGCGGGTCGTGAAGGCGCTCCTCGGTTACGGAGCTCGTCTGCCCAAGGAACTGATGTTGTACGTGAAGAACATGGTGTTCCTCGATGGCGCGATCTCGCGCCTGGCGCCCGACCTCGACATCTTGGCCGAGGTGGCCAACATCTCGATGACATTCGCTCAGCGCCACGGCGAACGTCTCGGACGCGAACTGGGTGTCGATCCCAACGCCGTGCAATTCGACATGTCGAGCGTGAAGGCCAGCCTCGGCCTGGAAGCCGACGTCGATCGAATGACCTACAAGGAATTGCAGGCTCGACGCGACCTCATCCAAAAGCGCATGCGGGAGCACGTGACTCGGTAGGGATTTGGGTAAAGATTGACGAGTTATGCGTCTCGTGGTCGCCCGTTGCAGCGTGAAGTACGAAGGTCGCCTCGACGCGCACCTACCCGAGGCCGTTCGACTGGTGATGGTGAAAGCCGACGGCTGCGTGGCGATTCACAGCGACGGTGGCGCGTACAAGCCACTCAATTGGATGAACGCACCCAACACCATCGTCGAGACGGACCAGCAGTGGGTGGTCACGAACCCCAAGGGTGAGATCCTCACGATCACTTTCCACGAGATCCACGTGGAGACGAACCACGAGTTCGGGGAGGACCCGGGACTGCAAAAGGACGGGGTCGAGGCCCACCTCCAGGAACTACTGGCGGCCTTGCCCGAATCGGTGCAACCCGGCCTCACTCTCGTGCGACGCGAATGGCCCACCGCCATCGGCCCCGTGGACCTGATGTGCATCGACTCCGACGGGAACTACGTCGCCGTCGAAATCAAGCGAAGAGGCGAGATCGACGGCGTCGAGCAGTTGGCCCGATACCTGGAGGTTCTGCGCGCCGATGCCAACCTGGTCGGATTGCGCGGCGTGTTCGTGGCCCAATCCATCAAGCCCCAGGCCAAGGTGATCGCCGAGCAGCGATCCATCGCCTGCGTCGAGGTCGACTACGACGATCTCCGCGGACGACGCCCCGACGACCTGCGCCTGTTCTGATCAGGACCGGCGAATCAGGAGTAGCGAACGAGACCCTGGTCGATGACCACGCGGTCACCCACCGAGGTGGTGAAAACGGCCTCACCGGGGTTGGTCTTCCAGATGCGCACGGTCAATTCGTCACCGGGAAGAACCGGTGACGAGAAGCGACCCTCGATGTGGTGGAACTTGGTGACATCGTTGTCGCACAGAGCCTTCAACAACATGCGACCGGTGAAGCCGTAGGTGCACAACCCGTGCAGAATCGGACGATCGAATCCGCCCAGAGCCGCGAACGACGGGTCGGTGTGCAACGGATTGCGGTCTCCCGACAAGCGATAGACGAAGGCCTGATCGGGTGACGTGGTGAGCGACACCTCGTGATCGGGAGCCTTTGCCGGCGGTTCGTTCTGCGGGCCCGACGGACCGCGATCTCCGCCCCAGCCACCTTCGCCTCGAATGAACACCGACGAACGCGTGGTCCACAACGGCTCACCCGACGCCGACTTCACTTCGGCTTCGGTGACGACGACGGCCGCCTTGCCCTTGTCGTGCATGGCCACGACCTTGTCCTGCACCGTTGCCTCGGCCTCGACCGGGATGGGGCGGTGCAAAGTGATCGCCTGCGAACCGTGCACGAGCATGGCCCAGTTGAACGACCCGATTCCGGCCATCGCGCTACGACCCGCCGAGGTGGTCCCGGATCCGGCCACCACCGCGAAGGTGGGGAAGACCAACTGAGCCAGATCCTTGGTGTTCTCGGTGGTGAACGCCAGATCGGACTGACCGGCGCCGATTCCAACGGCGTACAACAACGCGTCCTTGGAATTCCAGGACATGGTGCGCACGTCGCCAACGGTTCCAACGGCTTCGGGATTCAACGGCATTTCGGTACTCCTCGTGATGTGTGTCGGGTGATGGTGATGATGGGTCTCAGGAACGGGGCTGCGGCCAGCCACCGGGCGTGCCGTCCATGCCCGAGTTCTTGCGGGCCGTCTTGAGCAGTTCGGTCACGATCGGACCGAGTTGGGTGGGGTCGTCGACCGGAGCGTGCTTGGGTCCGCGCACCCATCCCTCGGCCACGGCGAGCACGTCACCACTGGCTTCGAAGACCCGACCGGTGACGCCGGCCGCTTCGTCGGACGCCAGCCACGTGACGATCGGCGCGATCCAACGCGGCGAACGCTTCTCACGATCCTCGTCGGTTTCCGGAGCCGGTCCGAGCCCCTCGGTCATGCGAGTGAGAGCCACCGGGGCCACCGCGTTGACGGTGACGTTGTAGCGAGCCATCTCGAGAGCCGCGATGTTGGTGAACGCCGCGATGCCGGCCTTGGCCGCGCCGTAGTTGGTCTGCCCCACGTTGCCGTAGATGCCCGACACCGAGGTGGTGTTGATGATGCGACCCGACACCGGCTTGCCGGCCTTGCTCTGTTCACGCCAGTACGCGCAGGCATGGCGAGTGGGCGCGAACGTTCCCTTGAGGTGAACGTTGATGACGGCGTCCCATTCGGCTTCGGTCATGGAGAACAACATGCGGTCCCGCAGGATGCCCGCGTTGTTCACGACGATGTGCAGATCTCCGAACGCCTCGATGGCGGTGTTGATCATGCGCGACGCGCCCTCGTAGTCGCTGACGCTGTCACCGTTCGCCACGGCTTCGCCGCCCATGGCCTTGATCTCCTCGACCACCTGTTGGGCCGGCGAGAGATCGCCGCCACTGCCATCGACGTTTCCGCCGAGGTCGTTCACGACCACCTTGGCACCCTGAGCAGCCAAGCTCAGCGCGTGTTCGCGTCCGATGCCTCGACCGGCTCCGGTCACGATCGCGATTCGTCCTTCACACAGTCGAGCCATCGACGTCTCCTTGCGTTCCCGGGTGATCACCCGTCTGTGACTTCTGCTCCATGGATCATAGGTAACGCCATCCGGTGGCACACCAGTCGCCGACCACTCGTAGCCTTGCGGCGTGACCACCCCGCGCCCCGCCATCGACTGCGACCTGCTGGTCGTGGGAGCCGGGCCGGCCGGCACCAGCGCCGCCATCACGGCCGCTCGGGCCGGACTGAAGGTGACCGTCATCGACAAGGCCCGCTTCCCCCGCGACAAGTGTTGCGGCGACGGTTTGACGACGTTGGCCCTGCGTCAACTGCAGGCTTTGGGCTTCGATCCCTCCACGGTTCCCTCGTGGCAGGACGTGACGGACGCGTATTTGCGATCACCGTCGGGTCGCGAGGTGCGCCTCCCGTTGCCCGTCGACGGACGCTTCGCCGCCGTCACTCCCCGCATCGAACTGGACGCCGCTTTGGTCGATCACGCGCGAACCATGGGCGCCACCATCATCGAGGAATGCTCGTTCGATGGCATCTCATCCGATGCCGATCGCGTGTCCGTGAACGTCGTCATCGACGGGTCGACCTCCATCATTCGCGCTCCGTGGGTGATCGCGGCCGATGGCATGTGGAGTCCGGTGCGCAAGGCGTTGGGCGTGGCGACGAACGGCTATCTCGGCGAGTGGCACGCGTTTCGCCAATACGCCGGCAACGTCACCGGACCCGCCAAGGATCGGCTCATCGTGTGGTTCGACGAGGATCTGCTCCCCGGTTACGCATGGAGCTTTCCGTTGCCGGGCAATCGAGTGAACATCGGCTTCGGAATCCTTCGTGACGGCGAACGCCGCGTTCAGGACATGAAGGATCTGTGGAACGACCTTCTGCGTCGCGATCACGTTGTCGAGGCCCTGGGCGAAGGATTCCAACTGGAGGGACGCCACACCGCGTGGCCGATTCCGGCGCGCATCGACGAGGCCGTCACCTCCACCGGAAGTGTGTTGTTCGTCGGCGACGCGGTCATGGCGACCGATGCGCTCACCGGAGAAGGAATCGGGCAGGCCTTGCTCACCGGTGTCGAAGCGGCCAAGGCCGTGATCGGTGCGGGTGAACCGGCGACCGTGCGGCGTCGCTACGCCCGCGCGGTTCGGCATCATCTGCTCGCCGACCATCGCATGTCGATGCGTCTGTCGAAGGTGCTCGCCAAACCGAAGGGCGCCCGAGGTGCGATCGCCATCCTGGACAAGTCCGGATCCTGGGGGCGGCGCAATTTCGCCCGCTGGATGTTCGAGGACGAACCACGCGCGATCGCCCTCACCCCGGGACGCTGGCATCGTCGCCTTTTCCGCCAACGCGGCGCGTACTGATTCCTCCGCGGGTTCGCACGGCTACCGTGGCGCCATGCGCACACGACTGACCGACTTGCTCGACATCGAACACCCGGTGATGCTCGCCGGAATGGGCGGGGTCTCGTACTCCCAACTCGTCGCCGCCGTGAGCGAGGCCGGCGGCATCGGAACCTTCGGTGCGGCTCCCATGCGTCCGGGCCAGTTGGACGAGGAAATCGCGGCCGTTCATCGCCTCACCTCCAAGCCTTTCGGCGTCGATCTCCTGGCCGCCATACCCGGCCAGTTGGAGAAGGACGTCGAGAGCATCATCAAGGGCGGAGCCCGCATCTTCGTGGCCGGGCTCGGTGTGCCCCGCGAGATCATCGACGTGCTGCACAAGAACAACGTTCTCGTGGGCTCGATGTGCGGCAAGGTTCGCCACGCGCAAGCGGCTCTGGCCAGCGGATGCGACTTCGTCGTGGCGCAGGGCACCGAGGGCGGTGGACACACCGGCACCGTGGCCACCATGGCTCTGGTCCCCCAGGTCGTGGACGCCGTGGGCGACAAGATTCCGGTGGTGGCCGCCGGTGGACTGTTCGACGGTCGCGGACTGGCCGCGTCGCTGGCACTCGGAGCCGATGGTGTCTGGATGGGCACGCGTTTCATCGCCACGCCCGAGGCGCACGCACCGAACGCCTACAAGCAGACCTTGCTCGAACTACCCGAGGACGGCACCGTGGTGTCGCGCGCCTACACCGGCAAGACCTGCCGCGTGGTGCGCACCGAATGGACCCAACACTTCGAGGAGCACCCCGAGGAACTGAAGAAGTTCCCCGAGCAGGTGGGCGTGTCCATGAACGCGGGGGCCAATCACATGGGTGCACCTCCGGAGGTGGAGGTCGATCCCAAGCGCGAGTTCATGCCCGCCGGTCAGGGCGTCGGCGCGGTCCGCGAACTGGTGCCCGCGGGCGATCTGGTGCGTGCGATCGTGCGCGAGGCGGAACAGGTGATCGCCGCCTTCTCGCGATATTCGAAATGACCGTCGAGAGCGTCACGAGTTCCGACGCATGCTGACGATGTTGCGATCGAACGCCGACATGCGTCGGATGTTCGTCGCTCAGGTCATCTCGTACATGGGTGATTGGTTCTCGTTCGTGGCCCTGGTCGGCCTCATCAAGGATCTGACCGACTCCAACTTCCTCGTGTCGATGGTGATGGTCTCGTTCTCCCTGCCGTCGTTCTTCGCCTCCCCCGTCGCCGGCCCGATGGTGGACCGATTCGACCGGCGACGCATCCTCGTGGTGGTGTCGGCGTTCCAAGCGTTGGCGGCTTTGGGCCTGCTGTTGGTTGGTGCCGACACCGTGTGGTTGGCCTTCGTGTTCCAGAGCACCGTGTCGGCTCTGGCCGCCGTCATCGGACCCGCGTCGCAAGCGGCCATTCCCAACATCGCCCGCGACGAGGACGAACTCTCGAAGGCCAACGCTCTGCTCGGTTCGACCTGGGGCGTGATGCTGGCCGTCGGTGCCGCCATCGGTGGCGTGTTCGCGGCCACGTTCGGTCGCGACGCCGCTTTCATCGCCAACGCGCTGTCCTTCGTCGTGTCCGGAGTTTTCTTCTCTCGCATTCGCACACCGATGCAGGCTCCCTCCGATCCCGCGAAACGGCGCCAGCGACTCCGCCCGGTGGCCGACATGGGCGAGGCCCTCACCCACGCCCGTCGGGACCCGGTGCTGATGGCGCTCGTGCTGTCGAAAACGACCTTCGCCGTGGGAAGCGGCGTGGTGTCGCAGTTGGCCGTGCTGGCTTCGGACGTGTTCAACGGCGGAGACGGCTACCGCGGAATCCTCATCGGCGCTCGTGGCCTCGGTGCCGGAATCGGACCCGCGTTGGCCATGAAGTACACCGGTCGCGATCTGAATCGAGTGCTGAAGGTGTGCGGAGTGTCCAGCCTGACGTTCAGCCTCTGCTACCTCGCCGGCGCCTGGATGCCCGTGTTCGCGTTGGCCGCGCTGTTCATCGTGCTCGCCCACCTCGGTGGCGGAGCGCAATGGACGCTGAGCACGTTCGGCCTGCAGATGCGATCACCCGACGAACTGCGCGGTCGCATCATCGCCGGCGACTTCGCTCTGGTCACGTTGACCATGTCGGTCACCAGCGCGTTGGCCGGCTTGCTCTCGGACGCCATCGGAGTCCGAGAGACCATCACCGTGTTCACCGGAGCGGCCGCGGTGGCCAGCTTCGTCTACATCAACGCGACGCGGCGCCTGCGCATTCGACTGCTGAGTTCGCCAACGTCTGAGCCCTGACATCGTTGGCCAGGTTGGTGGCCATCTTGTTCATCACGTAGGCGACGCTCAGTTCCGCTTCCGGCAAGGCGAACGCCACCGAACCTCCGGCCCCCGGGTGTCCGAACGAACCCGGACCACCGAAAAGGCTGAACATGCCGTGCACCATGAAACCCATGCCGAACGTGGTGGGCATGATCAAGCAGGCGTCCGGTTCGTTCTCCGGGGTCACCTTGATGCGGGCACGCTCGACGGTCTCGGGCTTCAACAAACGCACGCCGTCCACCTCACCGATGGTGGCGGCATAGATGCGAGCCAACGTGCGAGCGTTCGTGATTCCGTTGGCGGCCGGGATCTCGGCGGCGTGAACGTCACGACGGTTGAAGGCACCATCCACGCTGAACGCACCGTTCAGGCTGAGGGCGCGCCCACCGGGGGAATTCGGCCCCATGAACTGCTCCATCATCGCCTTCACCGCGGGATCGAGGTTGGAGTCGTCCATGGTGTTCAGCCCACCGATCATCGGTGACACGCGGGGTTCCTGCGACTCCGGCAGGCCGATCCACAACTCGCCACCCACCGGCGCCACGATCTCCTGCTGCACGAACGTTCCCAGACTGCGATGCGCCGGGTCGACGCGGCGGACCAACTCACCCGCCAACCATCCGTAGGTCAGAGCGTGATAGCCGTGCTGCGTTCCGATGGGCCACAGCGGCGCGGTGGCCGCCAGTCGCGCGGTGATCGTGTTCCAATCGAGAGCCTCGGCCAGTGAGATGTCTCCATCGACCGTGTACAGACCGCACTGGTGCGACAACAGTTGCGCCACCGTGGCGTCGCCCTTGCCCTGAGCCGCGAACTCGGGCCAATACGTGGACACCTTCTCGTCGTACGACAAGAGACCGCGCTCGACGCACATGGCGACGGCGATGGCGGTGATTCCCTTGGTGGTGGAGAACACCAACTGCAACGTGTCCTCGGTGTAGTCGCGCGTGCCGTCGGCATCGAAGGAGCCGCCCCACAGGTCGACCACTTTTCGTCCTCGGTGGTAGACGGACGTCGCCGCGCCCACTTCCTCACCGGCGAAGTTGGCCACGAACGCATCGCGCACCTTCTCCCAACCCGGCGCGACCGCGCCTCCGATGTTGCTGGTGGCCACCATCAGGAGATCATCTCCTTCAACGTCTCGATGGTCTTGACCGCGTCGGGTCCGACGGGGTTGACCGACAGAACGGTGACACCGGCTTCCTTGAAGGCCGCCAGACGCTCCTTGATGAAGCTCTTGGGGCCGACCAGGTTCGAGTTCGACAGCATCTCGCGCGGCACCACGGCGGCGGCTTCGTCTTTGCGACCCGAGAGGTAGAGATCCTGGATCTCGATCGCTTCCTTTTCGTAGCCGTACTTCTTGCAGATGGTGTTGTAGAAGTTCTTGTCGCGCGCGCCCATGCCGCCGATGTACAAAGCCGCGTTCGGACGAGCGAAATCGAGGATCTTGTCCTGTGCCTCTCCCGTGAGCTTCTCGTCGATGGCCACCATGCCACCGGCCGAGATCTGCAGACGCGGAAGGTTCGGGTCGCGCTTGGCCAGACCCTTCTTCAAATCCTCGCCCCACACGTTCTGGAACTTGTCGGGGTCGAAGAAGATCGGCAACCAACCGTTGGCGACCTCGGCGGTGGCTTGCACGCTGAGTCCCATGAGACTCGCCCACCAGATCGGGATGTCCTTGCGAATCTCCTGGCCCGGCTTGATGATCTTGAGCGCCTTGCCGAGTCCGGTTCCCTCACCGGCGGGCAACGGCACCTTGACCGTCTGTCCGTCCATGTGGAACGGCTCCTCGCGGGCCCAGATCATGCGGCACGCCTGGATGTACTCCTTGATGCGTTGCATCGGCTTCTCGTACGGCACGCCATGGAAGCCCTCGATCACCTGCGGGCCACTGGCGCCGAGACCGAGAATGAAACGTCCATTGCTGACGTAGTCGCAACCGGCCGCGGTCATGGCCATGAGGGCGGCGGTGCGGCTGTAGACGTTCACGATGCCCGTGCCGATCTCCACGGTGTTCGTCTTGGCGGCCAAGTACCCGACCTGGCTGATGGCATCGGCGCTGTACGCCTCGGCGATCCAGACCACGTCGAGTCCGGCCTTCTCCAGTTCGACGACGCGGTCGACACCGGCATGAAAGCCTCCGGCGTAATTGAGCATCATGGACAGCTTCATGCTTCTCCTCGGGTGACGCGGGCCGATGTGGCCGGGACGAGCAAACCCTACGAGCGCAGTGGGTCCGCCGACGAACCCTCGTTACCCGCCAACCCGTCGTTGAGGTTCCCGGATCGGAAGCCCTCGAGGTCGATGGTGACGTACCGGTAACCCGCGCGCTTGACCGCTTCGACGATGGGGCCACGACCCTCCACCGCGCGCGCCAGATCGGACTCCTCGAACTCGATGCGCGCCGTTTCGCCGTAATGGCGCACGCGGACCTGACGAAATCCCAGACGATGCAGGGCCGCCTCGGCCCGATCGACGCGACTCAGGATCTCGATGCTCACCGGCGTTCCGTACGGGACTCGGCTGGCCAGACAGGCCGCGGCTGGCTTGTCCCAGGTTCGCAAGCCGTCCAAACGCGAAGCGGCCCGGACGTCGTCCTTGGTGAAACCCGCCTGAACGAGGGGGAAGACGGCGCCGTGTTCGAGCGCCGCGCGTTGACCCGGTCGATGATCGGCGAGGTCGTCGAGGTTCACCCCGAGAATCACCGTCGATGCTTCGGCGACCGCGATGGGGCCGACCACGTCCATCAACTCGGCCTTGCAGTGATAACAACGATCGACATCGTTGGCTCGATACGCGGCCCTCTCCATCTCGGCGGTCAACACCGGGGTCCATCGCAGGCCCCATTCGTCGGCCAACTGGCGACAATCGAGTTCTTCGTCGCCGGCGAGGCTCGGTGACACGGCGGTGACGGCGTGGGCGCGCTCGGATCCGAGAACACGATGCGCCACGGACGCGAGGTACGCCGAGTCGGCCCCGCCGCTGAAGGCCACCACCACCGAGCCCAGGTCCCGAAGGATGCCCTCCAACGCGGCGATCTTGCCGGTCAGCATCTCGTGGGCACTGGACATGGCTCCATCGTGCCACGAATCGCGGGTCGTTCGCCCTCTCGCTCGGGCAAAGATCGTCCACGACCGGCAGACTCGGAGTCATGGATCACCCGAACGAGCGCTTCCCCGTCCTGGATGGCGTCGTGGTTCGGGTGCCCGTGCCGAACGGTCCGACCTTGCGCACCATTCATCGCGGCACGCGCACCTCCGACTCCCCCGTCTTCTTGCTCGTCCACGGACTGGCGTCGAACGCCCGAATGTGGGACGGAGTCGGAGAGGCTCTCGCGCGTTCCGGTTACGCCAGCATCGCGGTCGACCTGCGCGGTCACGGCCTGAGCGACAAACCCGACGACGGCTACGACTTCGACACGGTCTGCGACGATCTCCTCGGACTACTCGATCGACTCGAGATCGCGCGCGCCGTGTTCGTCGGACAA
>JAIXWJ010000037.1 GCA_027491335.1 Actinomycetes bacterium
CAACCCCATCATCAGCTACCAAGACGGCACCAACCGTGATCTCAAAGTGGCCGCCTGCACCAACCCCACCTGCACAACTGCCACCACCAGCACGATCGACACCACCGGAAACGTCGGCTATTACACGTCGATCGCCATCGGCACCAACGGTTACCCCATCATCAGCTACAACGACTGGGACAACGGCGACCTGAAAGTGGCCGCCTGCACCAACCCCACCTGCACCACCAGCACCAACACCGCGATCGACACCACCGGTGAAGTCGGCTATTACACGTCGATCGCCATCGGCACCAACGGTTACCCCATCATCAGCTACTACGACGCAACCAACGGCGACCTGAAGATCGCGGCCTGCACCAATCCCACCTGCACCACCAGCAACATCACCCCCATCGACACCACCGGTGAAGTCGGCTGGCACACGTCGATCGCCATCGGCACCAACGGCAACCCCATCATCAGCTACCAAGACGGCACCAACGCCGACCTGAAGGTCGCCGCCTGCACCAACACCATCTGCACCACCAGCGTCAACACCACCCTGGACTCCACTGGCTTCGTCGGCTATCAGGCGTCGATCGCCATCGGACGCAACGGCGTTCCCGTCATCAGCCACGTGGAACAACTTGATGCCGATCTGAAGGTTTCGTTCGCCTGGTGGCTGGCTGGCGGCCGCTGACCCCGCCGAATCACCGTTTCGTCTGCGAGACTAAGGATCGTGCGCGAGATACTCGACGACATCGACCGTTGGAGGTCGGCGGGCAAGAAGGTGGCCGTCGCGCGCGTCATCAACATCGAGGGCTCGGGGCCGCGTGATCCCGGTGCGGCCATGGCCGTCAACGAGGACGGCGAGGTCGCCGGCTCGGTGAGTGGCGGTTGTGTCGAAGGTGCCGTGGTCAGCGAGGCACTCGGAATCATCCACGACGGTGGCCCCGGCAAGATGGTGTCGTTCGGCTACTCCGACGACGAAGCCTTCGCGGTGGGGCTCACCTGTGGTGGCATCATCCGGCTCTACATCGAACGACTCGACTGGTAGTTCCGTGTCGCTGTACGAGGAATTCCGCGCGCACGTTCGGGCGCAGACACCCGTGGCTCTGGCCACCATCGTCGAGGGTCCCGGCATCGGCGCGAAGTTGATGGTGTCCCGCACCAACGGCACCGAGGTGGTGACCGGATCGCTCGGTCATCCGGACCTCGATCGCGTGGTGGCCCGCGACACCGCCGGAGAACTGGAAGCCGGCCGCACCGGTGTGCGTCACTACGGACCCGAAGGACAGGCGACACCCGAGGATTTGGTGGACACCCCCACCGTGGTGGTGTTCATCGAAAGTTTTTCGCCACCGCCCCAAATGTGGATCTTCGGTGCGGTGGACTTCACCGCCGCGTTAGGTCGCGTGGCCAAGGTGCTCGGCTATCGCGTGACCGTGTGCGATGCCCGCGAGATCTTCGCCACCAAACGACGATTCCCCATGGCCGATGAGGTGATGGTCACGTGGCCCACACCCATGTTCGAATCCCGCGGCCACACGCTCGGACCTCGCGACGCCGTGTGCATTCTCACTCACGATCCGAAGTTCGACGTGCCCGCGGTGCAGGGCGCACTGGCCACCAACGTGGGCTACATCGGAGTCATGGGCAGCCGCAAGACCCATGCCAAGCGACTGGAACGACTCGCCGAGGTGGGCGTGTCGTCGCCCGAACAGCTGTCGCGCTTGATGTCGCCCATCGGCCTCGACCTCGGCGGTCGCACGCCCGAGGAAACCGCCATCGCCATCTGCGCCGAAATCATCGCTCGCCGCACCGGCCACACGGCCACAAGCCTGAAACTGACCAGCGGCTCCATTCACTCCTGACGATCACTCGTGACGAATGCGTCACCCGATTGAGCCTCGGGAGGCGAACGCGTCAGACGTCGAGCACGACCAGATCGTGGTTCGCGTGATTCATGGAGTCCGGACCGTCGATGGTGGCCACCACGATGTCTTCCAGTCGCATACCCCACTTGCCCGCCACGTAGATGCCGGGCTCCACGCTGAAGGCGTGACCCGCTTCGAGCGGCAACGTGTTGCCACTCACCATGTACGGATCCTCGTGCGCGTCCATCCCGATGCCGTGACCCGTGCGATGGATGAAGTACTCACCGAATCCGGCGTCGTCGATGATGGAACGAGCCGCTCGATCCACGTCCTCGCACGGCGTGCCCACGGTGGCGGCGCGCACCCCGGCGGCCTCGGCTTCCTTCAACACCGCGTACGCCTCGGCGATGTCGGCGGGAATCGGACCCAGATGAACGCAACGCGTGATGTCGCTGCAGTAGCCGTTCATGGTGCCGCCGAAATCGCACAACACGATCTCGCCCCGCCGAATGACGCGCGAACCGGGATGATGATGCGGGCTGGCGGCGTTTTCGCCGGCGGCGACGATGGCGAAGTTCACGACGTCGTGCCCTTGGGCCAACAATCGCGCCGAAATGTCGGCCGACACCTGAGCCTCCGTGCGACCGACCATCTGAATCTCTCCGGCATGAAGCTGAGCCGCCACCCGATCGGCCGCGGCTCCGGCGGCCTTCAGAGCAGCGATCTCGGCGGCGTCCTTGCGCATACGGATGGGACCGAGCACGTCCACCGCGCGTCGATACGTGGACCCGGGCAACATGGGCATCAGGTCCACCAGAAAACGGGCCCACATCGTGTCGCCGATCGCCAACGTCTTGCCCGAGGATGACTTCTTCACCAGATCGGCGGTGATCGCCACCGGGTCCTCGGTCTCTCCCCATGGCACCATGGCGAACACGTCGGGCAGATGATTCACTCGAGGAGCTTCCAAACGTGGCACCACCAACGTGGCATCACCATCGACCGGAAGCACCAACATCGTGAGTCGTTCCAGCGGCATGGCGTGATAGCCCGTGAGGTACGGCATGTCCAGGCCGACGGACAGCAAGGTGACGTCCACGCCGTGCTCGCGCATGGCGCGTCGGGTGCGGTCGATGCGATCGACGAACACCGCGGCATCGGCACTCGGCGCGGAGACGATGGAATGACCACTCACGCCCGCCAAACTACTGGCAGTCTCCGATTCAGTTGCGATTGGTGCCGGGGCCGGTGGCCACGATCGAACCCAGTCGGCCGGCCTCGTAGTCCTCGAACGCTTGGATGATCTCCTCGCGGGTGTTCATGACGAACGGTCCGTATCTCGCGATGGGTTCGTTCAACGGTTCGCCGCCCAACAGCAACACCTCGCAATCGCGTTCCCCGGCGGCGACCGACACCGATCCCGATTCACGATCGCACACCGCCATGTGCCCCTCGTCGGCGTCGACTCCGTTCACCACGACACCGTTCACGAACGGGTGCACCAGCGCCGTGTGACCATCGGCAACATGCCAGTCGATGGACTCTCCGGCCCGCAAAGACACGTGAGCGAACGTCACCGGACTGGTGGTGTCCACCACGCCGATCAGCCCGTCGACCTCGCCGGCGATCACCCGCAAGGTTCCGCCGCCGTCCAGTTCGCGCGTGGGGATGTCGTACGCCTCGTAACCCTGATAGCGCGGCGGGATCATCTTGTGAGCGGCACGCAGATTCACCCACAACTGGAACCCGTGCATGCGCCCGCCGAGTCGCATCATCTGGTTCGTCGGTAGCTCGCTGTGCACGATGCCGGCACCAGCGGTCATCCACTGCACCGCCCCCGGCGTGATGACGCCGAATCCGCCGTTGGAATCCCGGTGTTCGATCTCGCCGGCCAGCAAGTACGTGACCGTTTCGAAACCACGATGAGGGTGATCGGGTGCGCCCACCGCCTTGCCCGGCGCGTACTGCACCGGACCCATCTCGTCGAGCAACAAGAACGGATCGATGGCCGAAATCTCTCCGAGAGGAAAGGGTCGACGAACGATGAACCCGCCGCCTTCGGCTTGGCGTTGCGCGGGGATGAGGCCGAGGACCTTGCGTCGGTTCAACGCTTGACCACCAAGGACACCGGAACCGTCGTCTCGGCGGCCTGCTTGGCGTGATAACTGGAGCGCGTGAGCGGACTGGACTCCACGTGCCCGATTCCCCAGCTCTCACCCACGCTCTTCCACCGGGCGAACTCGTCGGGATGAATCCATCGGGCCACCGGCAAATGATGCGAGGTCGGTCGCAGATACTGGCCGATGGTCACGATGTCGACGCCGATGCCCGCCAGATCGGCCAGACAGCCGTCGACCTCCTCGACGGTCTCGCCCATTCCCAACACCAATCCCGATTTCACCACGAGACCGGCCGACTTGGCTCGCGCCAACACGCCGAGGCTGCGCGCGTATCCGGCCGACGGTCGCACCGCGCGCTGCAGTCGAGCCACGGTCTCGATGTTGTGGTTGAACACGTCGGGACGCGCGGACACCAGCAGGTCGATCGACGGCCCATCGCCCTTGGCGTCGGACACCAACGTTTCCACCTTGGTGTGCGGATTGCGTTCTCGAATGACCCTCACGCACTCGGCCACGTGCGCGAATCCGCCGTCGGCCAGATCGTCGCGAGCCACCATCGTGAGCACCGCGTACGACAATCCCATGCGCTCGACGGCCTCGGCCACGCGCGCCGGCTCGTCGATCGCGGGCGGCTCGGGCTTGCGGGTGTCCACCAGACAGAAGCCGCACGCGCGGGTGCATCGCTCCCCGAGCACCATGAAGGTGGCGGTGCCGTCCTTCCAGCATTCCGACAGGTTCGGACAACCCGCTTCTTCGCACACCGTCACCAGATCGAGGTCGGCCAATGTTCGCTTGATGCGCAACACATCTTCGCCGATGTTCACCCGCGGTCGCAGCCATTCGGGTTTGCGGTCGGCGATGTCGAGACCCGAGTCGACACCGGCATCGGCGAGCCGACCCAACAGGCGCACCGGTTCACCCGGACCCTCGCCGCGCGAGAATCGCGACAGATCCTCGGGTCGGTGCACCCAGGCCACGTCCTGACGATCGCTCGATCCGTCGCCCCACTTCTCGCTGGCCAGTCGCGCCACGATGTCCACGACCGACTTCATGTCGACGTCGAAACCCTCCTCGCGCAACGACGTGACCGGAAACTCGCCGATGCCGCAGGGAACGATGTGTTCGCGCATGTAGGTCATGTCGGGATCGATGTTCAACGCGAAACCGTGCATCGTGCGTCCGTGCGCCAGACGCACGCCGATCGCACTGATTTTGCGCACTCGGTCCGTGCCGACGTCGAGCCACACTCCGGCGTAACCCTCCATGCGGCCCGCACCCCGGACCCCGATCTCGGAGAGGGTGTCGATCACCAGTTGTTCGACCTCGCACACGTGTTGCGACGCACCGATGGCGTTGTCGATATTCAATATGGGGTAGCCGACCAACTGTCCGGGACCGTGATACGTGATGTCACCGCCACGCTTGACCGCCACGAAGTCCGCGCCCACCGACGCCGGATCACACCGCAGATTCTTGTGCAGATCGGCGCGCGGGCCATGGGTGAAGACGTGCGGATGCTCGAGCAACAACAGATGCGACTCGGAACCGTTCTCGAACAGCGCGGTCTGCAACTCCAGCGCTTCGCGATAAGCGACGCGCCCGATCCAGCGAACGCGCAGCATGATCTAGATCTCGCTCGACCAGTCGCGGGTCTCGAGGATTTCCTTCACTCGCACCAGGAAGCCGGCGGCGTAGGCGCCGTCGAAGGCTCGGTGGTCCCAGCTCATGGCCAAATGGCCGACCGGATGAATGGCGATGCTCTCGCCACCACCGGGAACCGACACCACGACCGGCTTACGAACGATGGCGTCGGTGGACAAGATCGCCACCTGCGGTTGATTGATGATGGCCATGGTCAACACGCTGCCGGCCGAGCCGTTGTTGGAGATGGTGAAGGTGCCACCTTGGATTTCGTCCGGACTCAGCTTGCGGCTCTTGGCGCGCGAGGCCAGATCACTGATCTCGCGAGCGATGGCGCGCAGACGCTTGCCCTCGGCACTGCGGATGACGGGCACCAAAAGACCCTGTCCGTCGAGATCGACCGCGATGCCCAGATCGACGTAGCGATGCACCACCAGATCGGTGCCCGAAATGCTGGCGTTCATGTGCGGGAAGTCCACCAGCGCATCGACGACCGCGCGCGAGATGAACGGCAGGTACGTGAGGCTGAAACCCTCGGCCGACTTGAACTCGTCCTTGGTGCGCGCGCGGGTCTGGTCCACGTTGAAGTAATCGACCTCGACCACGCTGAACGCGTGCGGGCTGACGCCTTTCGACATGACCATGTGCGATCCGGTGAGCTGACGAATCTTGGACAACGCCACCACGTCGTCGCGCTCGCCGACGCGCACCACCGGAGCGGCCGTGACCGGAGCGGCCGTCACCGAGGGCGCGGCGGGAGCAGCAGAGGCAACAGCAGGGGCGACGGACGGTGCCGGAGATGCGGCGGCCAGTTTGTCGATGTGATCCAGAACGTCTTCGCGCGTGATGCGACCGCCGGGCCCGGTGCCCGTGATGCTGTCGACGTTCACGTTGTGCTCGGCCACCAAGCGACGCACGACCGGCGAGAGCAGGCGGTTGTCGGATCCCGATGCTGCGGCGGGCGCAGGTGCAGGTGCGGGCGCGGGAGCCGGAGCCGGTGCAGGAGCCGGCGCAGGTGCGGCAACAGGAGCCGGAGCGGGAGCAGGAGCCGGTGCCGCAACGGGTTCCGGTGCCGGTGCCGGTGCGGGCGCAGGCGCCGAACCAGCGACACCCACCACCGCGATCACGGCACCCACCGGAACGGTGTCACCCTCGGGCACACGAATCTCGGTCAGCACGCCGGCGATCGGCGAAGGAACCTCGGTGTCCACTTTGTCGGTCGACACTTCGAACAACGGCTCGTCGGCGGCCACCGTGTCGCCCACCTTCTTGAACCACCGCGTGATGGTTCCTTCGGTGACCGTTTCGCCGAGTTGCGGGAGCGTTACCTCTGCCATGACCGTGTCGTCCTTCGTTCGTCTTCGTTCGTGTTCGGGTTCGTGTTCGTGCGCGTGGTTGTTACGAGTTCAGGCTACGGCCCGTCATCGACAGGACGGTCTCACCGAACAACTCGCTCAAGCTCGGGTGGGGTTGCAAGAACTCGGCCACTTCGGCGACCGTTGCTTCCCAGTTCACCGCCAAGTAGCCGCCCGACAATTGCTCGGTCACCCACGGCCCCACCATGTGGACGCCCAGGATCTGTCCGGCCGTCCCATCGGCGTTCTTCTTGGCGACGATCTTCACCAGTCCGTCGATCTCACCCAGAATCTGGGCTCGGCTGTTGGCACGGAACTGATGCTTACCCACCACCACGTCGAGTCCGGCGGCCTTGGCCGCATCCTCTCCCGGACCGGCCCACGCCACCTCGGGATGGCAGTAGATCGCCCACGGAACACGGTCGTACGCGATGGGCAAGGGGTCCTCTCCCAACGAGTGCTTCACGGCCAGAATGGCTTCGGCATAGGCCACGTGAGCCAACTGCGGAGTGTTGATCAGGTCCCCGATGGCGTACACGCCGGGCTCACCGGTGCGACACCACGGGTCGACCTCGACGAAACCGCGATCGGTCACCACGACGCCGGTGCCCGCGAGACCAAGCAGATCGGCGTACGGACGTCGACCAACCGACACCACCACCGCGTCGACTTCCAGGGTTTCACCCTCGCCGAAGGTCACCACGGTGCCACCCGAGGCGGTCGGGGCATGGCTCTTGACCGCGACACCGGTGCGAATGTCGATGTTCTTCTTCTTGAAGGACTTCACCACCACGTTGGCCACGTCGGTGTCGAGTCCGGGAAGAATCTTGGGCAGACCCTCGAGAATGGTGACGCTCGCTCCGAGGTCGGCGAAGGTGGACGCGAACTCGCACCCGATGGCGCCTCCGCCGATCACCGCCACTCGCGCCGGAACATGATCCAGGTCGAGCACTTCGTCGCTGGTCATGATGGGACCACCGCGATCGAAGCCCGGAATGGTGCGCGGCACCGAACCGGCCGCCAGGATCACGTGCGCACCTTGAACCGTCGCCTTGGAACCATCGGCCATGGCCACGTCGACGGTGCGGTTCGCACCCAACGATCCGGTGCCGTTGAACACCGTCACCTTGCGGGCCTTGCACATGCCGCCGATGCCCTTGACGAGCCCGTCGACGATCTTGCGCTTGCGCGCCTGGGTGGTGGCGAAGTTCACCGACGGCGACGAGGCCTCGATACCGAAGTCCGAGGCGTGTGCCACGTGACGGAACACGGCCGCCGTCTCGAGGAACGCCTTGGCCGGAATGCATCCCCGGTTCAGGCAGGTGCCTCCGAGAGCATCGCGCTCGATCAGGGCCACGTTCACTCCGGCCGATGCCGCGTACAGCGCGGCTCCGTACCCACCGGGACCGCCACCGATCACCACCAGATCAAATTGCTCGGCCGTACGGACCACCTCCGACAATTGTGCGCCCGTGGCGCTGTGCTGTGTTTGCGCGCCCAAGGCGCCGTGTGGGGACAACGGTAGCCGTCAGCCGGGTCGGGTCACGGGGCTCATGACCCATTTCATGTACCGGACCCGCCATGTGTCGGGCCTGGCGTTTCACCTCGGGCTCAGGGGGCCCAACGACGCAGTTCGCCACCGCGCTGATACGCCACGTACTGCTCGGCCTCGACCACCGGAAACCGCAGGGTGCAACGCACCGCGGACCCATCGGCGGGCACCACCGTGGACCCATCGCAGGCGCCTTCGGCCACCGCCGCCGAGGGTTCGCTCAGTTCGCCGTCCCCCAACATGGACCAGCCCTCGAGCACCGCGGCGCCCGACACTCCGCCCATCTCCACGTCGACTTCCACCCCGGACGGATCGTTCCGGATCGCGTTCACCACGACCGACATGTCGCCGACCAATGCCTCGTCACCCAACTCCAGCACCGGCACATCGGTGCGGTCGTTGGCCACCTGGAACAGCTTGATGCCCCCGGCCAACAGAATCAGCAGGCCACAGCCCACCGATAGCAGCAACAAGGTGCGGGTCTTCACGATGACGACACTACGTCCCGACCGACAGGACGAACCGCCCCCTGAGTAGCATCGGCGCGTGACTTCCGATCAAGAGTCGTCGCTCGATAGCCACGACTCCACCGACTCCCCGTCCACCGCCCCCCAATCCGCCGACCCCCACCGATCCGGCGACGATCATCACGGGGGCCACAAGGCGGGAATGGGCGCACTCGCGCTCGGCGCCCTCGGCATCGTGTACGGCGACATCGGCACCTCGCCGCTGTACGCGTTCCGCGAAGCCTTCGAACACCAGCACCTCGACGCCTCGAACCCCGTGTACGCCTTCGGTGTCGCGTCGTTGGCCTTTTGGGCCCTCGTCATCATCATCTCCATCAAGTACCTCACCTTCGTCATGAAGGCCGACAATCACGGCGAGGGCGGAATCCTGGCCCTCACCGCCATGGTGATGCCCAAGGGCACCTTGCGAGGTCGCGGTCGCGTGGTGGTCGGTCTCGGCGTCTTCGGCACGGCGCTGCTCTACGGCGACGGACTCATCACGCCGGCCATCTCGGTGTTGAGCGCCGTCGAAGGCGTGAAGGAAGCCACCACCGCCCTCGACGACTTCATCATTCCCATCGCGGTGGTCATCCTGGCCGTGTTGTTCCTCGTGCAAAAGCGCGGAACCGCCGGCATCGGTCGGGTCTTCGGTCCGGTGATGATGGTGTGGTTCACGGTCCTCGGACTACTGGGTCTTTCTCAACTGCTGGAGGACGCCAGCGTCCTGAAGGCCGTCAACCCGATCTACGCGATCGACTTCTTCGCCGAATCGCCCATGAAGTCGTTCCTCACCTTGGGCTCCATCTTCCTCGTGGTCACGGGTGGTGAAGCGCTCTACGCCGACATGGGCCACTTCGGACGCCGACCCATTCTGTGGAGTTGGTACGGATTGGTTCTTCCCGGGTTGCTCCTGAACTACTTCGGACAAGCATCGCTCATCCTGAACGATCCCGAAGCGGTCGAGCGGCCCCTCTTCAAGATGGCTCCCGAGTGGGGCGTGTTGCCCCTCGTCGTGCT
Source organism: Actinomycetes bacterium (assembly GCA_027491335.1). Classification (GTDB taxonomy): domain Bacteria; phylum Actinomycetota; class Acidimicrobiia; order Acidimicrobiales; family Ilumatobacteraceae; genus Casp-actino8. Next base: position 10,051 of record JAIXWJ010000037.1, read on the forward strand.
GGCCACCATGGCCACCGTCATCGCGTCACAGGCGCTCATCTCCGGCGCGTTCTCGCTCACCGTGCAGGCGGTTCAATTGGACTACTTGCCGCGCGTGAAGATCAGCCACACCTCGTCGTCGCATCGAGGACAGGTGTACGTGCCGCTCGTGAACTGGCTGTTGATGATCGGTTGCATCGGCTTGGTGGTCACCTTCCAGACCTCCAAGGCACTCGCGTCGGCCTACGGCATCGCCGTCACCTCCACCATGCTCGTCACCACGATGTTGTTCTACGAGGTGTGCCGAAACCGCTGGAACTGGCCCGTCTGGAAGGCCATGTTGGTGTGCGGTCCGTTGTTCGTGGTCGACGCCGCGTTCCTCGGCGCCAACATTCCCAAGATCCCGCACGGTGGCTGGTTCCCGTTGCTCGTGGCCATCGTGCTGCTCGCGCAGATGACCACGTGGCGTCGGGGTCGCCAACTGGTGGCGGCGCGCATCCACCGCGGCGAACGCCCCATCGTCGAGGTGCTCGACGAGCACATCGACGTGGCGCGGGTGTCGGGCACCGCGGTGTTCATGTTCAAGGACCTCGGCAAGGCTCCGCCGGCACTGGTGAACAACCTCAAGCACAACAAGGTCCTGCACAAGTGCACCCTCATCGTGGCCGTGCAGACCGCCGAGGTCCCCCGCGTGGATCCGAGCGAGCGAACCGAGGTCACCAAGGTCGAACCCGGCGTGTTCCAGATTCTCCTGCGCTTCGGCTTCATGGAAGAGCCCGACGTTGTCGCGGCACTGTCGAGCATCAATGAACGGGGTTTCGACTTCGATCCCAAGGAAGCCACGTACTTCCTCGGACACGAATCCATCGTCGCGGGCAAGGCCCCGGGCATGAACCCGGTGGCCGAGCACCTGTTCGTGGTGTTGAATCGCGGCGCCGACAGCGCCGGCCGATTCTTCAACTTGCCCAAGGATCAGATCTTCGAGGTCGGCTCGCACGTCGAGATCTAGATGTCACCGTGTCGGCTCCGGTCTCGCACCCGAGCCAACACGGCCGTAGCCTGCGGACATGTCCCCCCGCACCATCGCCATCACCGGAGCCAGTGGCCTCATCGGTACGGCTCTCGCCCAGCACCTGACCTCGTCGGGTGATCGCGTCATTCGGTTCACCCGAACCGGCCCCAGTTCCGATTCCACCATCGCATGGGATCCGGCCGCCGGTCGCATCGACGCCGAGCGCCTTCGCGGCGTGGACGCGGTCGTGCACCTCGCCGGCGCCGGCATCGGCGACAAGCGTTGGACCACCGACTACAAGCGCGAGATCCTGGAGAGCCGCACCAAGAGCACGTCGCTTCTCGCCTCGGCGATGGCCGATCTCGCCGACGGACCCAAGGTTCTGCTCTCCGGCTCGGCCATCGGGTACTACGGCGCGTCGCTCGACGCCGAGTTCGACGAGTCATCCTCGGCCGGATCCGGTTTCCTCGCCGACGTCTGCGTGCAGTGGGAGCAGAACGCCGACAAGGCCGTGGCGGCGGGCATCCGCACCGCCTTCCTGCGCACCGGAATCGTGCTCAGCCCCCGAGGCGGAGCGCTGAAGAAGTTGCTCCCCTTGTTCAAGTTGGGCGCCGGTGGCCGCATGGGTTCGGGACGTCAATGGCAGAGCTGGATTTCCATCGACGACGAGATCTCGGCCATCGACCACCTCTTGCGCAACGACGTCAGTGGTGCCGTCAACCTGACCGCTCCGCTCCCCGTGACCCAGGCCGAGTTCACCCGGGTTCTCGCCAAGGTCGTCAAGCGCCCGGCGTTGCTGCCGGTTCCGTCGTTCGGGCCCAAACTGCTTCTCGGTGGCGAACTGGCCGACGCACTGTTGTTCACCGGTCAGAAGGTGATGCCCAAGGTCCTGGAATCGAGCGGCTACTCGTTCATCCATCGCGACCTCGAGTCGGCGTTGCGTCACCTCTTGAAGCGTTGACATGACCGCACCCCTCCCCGAGCGCACCGACGTCGTGGTGGTCGGCGCCGGATTGGCTGGGTTGTCCGCGGCTCGACTGTTGCGCGAACGGGGCCACGAGGTCACGGTCCTCGAAGCCTCCGATGGCGTGGGCGGGCGCGTGCGCACCGACCACGTCGAAGGCTTCCTTCTCGATCGTGGCTTCCAAGTGTTGCTCACCGCGTATCCGGAGATGGAACGTCAATTCGATGTCGGTGCGCTCGATCTGCGCGCCTTCGACCCCGGCGCGTTGGTGTGGATGAACGGACGTGGACACACCGTGTCCGATCCGTTCCGCAAGCCCACCACCCTCGTGGCCACCGCCACCGCACCGGTGGGCACGCCGATCGACAAGGGTCGTATCGCACTGCTTCGCGCCCGGGTGCGGCGAGGCGACGGTTCGCAGCTGCTGCGTGGCGATGACATCACCACCGCCGAGATGCTGCGTGACGCAGGGTTCTCCGACCGCATGTTGCAACGCTTCTTCCGGCCTCTGGTGGGCGGAATCCAACTGGACCCGAATCTCGACGCGTCGCGCCGGATGTTCGACGTGGTGTTCCGCATGTTGTCCATGGGCGACGCCGCCGTTCCCGCCCGGGGAATGGGAGCGATCCCCGAGCAATTGGCGAACCGAATCGGCACCGATTCCATTCATCTGTCCACCCCGGTGACCGCCGTCCACGCCGATGGCGTGGACGTGTCCGGTCGACGCATCGACGCTCGCGCGGTGTTGGTGGCCACCGAGGGTCCCGTGGCGGCGGCGATGCTCGGATTGCCCACGGTGCGTTCGCGCTCCGTTTCCTGCGTTTACTTCGCCGCCGACGAAGCGCCCACGAAGTCGCGATACATCATTCTCGATGGCACCGCCGAGGGTCCGGCGTTGAACATCGCGGTGATGAGCAACATCAGCGCCCACTACGCCCCCACGGGCAGCCATTTGATCGCGGCCGCCGTTCCGGGCTCGTTGGATGAGAACCTCGAAGTGGACGTGCGCGAGCAGATGACCAGAATGTTCGGGCCACGGGCTCGAACGTGGAGACACGTGCGCACCTACCGCATCGCCCACGGCCAGCCCGATCAGAGCCCGCCGTTCTCGCCGAAGAAGCGAGTCCACCTACATGGCAACATCTTCGTGACCGGCGACCATCGCGACACCGCCTCCATTCAAGGGGCATTGTTCTCGGGTCGCCGCTCGGCCGACGCCGTGCATTCACATCTCATCCAATCTCGCTGAAGGAGCCAGTTATGTCGACATCAAGCCCCAGAAATTCGGACCCCGCCAAGATCGTGTCCGTCACCGTGAAGGTGAACGCCGCACCGCAGACCATCTTCGACCTGCTCGCCGATCCGTCGAAGCACGGCGAGATCGACGGTTCCGGCTCGGTTCGCAATGCCCAGTCCTCGGCGCCGGCGCGCCTGTCGCTCGGCGCCAAGTTCGGCATGGACATGAAGCTCGGTGTGAACTACAAGATCACCAACGAGGTGGTGGAGTTCGACGAGCCACGGCGCATCGCTTGGCGGCACTTCGGGGGCCACGTGTGGCGCTACATCCTCGAGCCCGTCGACGGCGGCACGATGGTGACCGAACAGTTCGACTGGAACACGGCGAAGTCTCCGTTGATGATGCGCGTCATGAACTATCCGGCCAAGAATCGCGTCTCGATCGAGAAGACCTTGAAGCGGCTCGCCGATCGATTCTCGTCATGAGCGTCGACCACCCGTCCAACGACCGTCATTCCATCGACGACCTCATTCGCGCGCGTCGCACCAACATGTTCGTCGACCGCGAGCGACCGTTGTCCGACGACGTGATCCACGAGTTGTGCGAACTCGCCACGTGGGCCCCCAACCACAAGCGCAACTGGCCCTGGCGGTTCGCCTCGGTCACCGGCGGCGGTCGCTCGCGTCTCGGACGGGTGGTCTCGAACGCGATGGCCGCCCATGGCGACGACCCCAACAAGGTCACCAAGGCCCTCACCAAGTACGAACGCACCCCGAACATCTTGATCATCGGTTCGATTGTCGGAGACACCGACGAGCGAACCGCCGAGAATCGTGATGCGGTCGCGGCGGCCGCACAGAACCTGATGCTGGCCGCCACCGCGCGAGGAATCGCCACCTACTGGGGCTCGTGTCCGCGAGGCTCGCACGAAGCCGTCGCCGACTTCGCCGGTTTCGACCCCGGCACCCACATCGTGGGCATCTTCTACATGGGACACCAATCAGCAACGATGGAGGTTCCGGTGCGACCGGACCCCGTCATCAACGTGATCGACAACTGACGATCAGGGCTGGTAGATCCCGAACACGCCGCGCAACGCGTCGCTGATCTCGCCGAGCGTGGCATCGGCCCGCAGAGCTTCCTTCATCGGGTACAGAAGGTTGTCGTTGGTGTTGGCCGCGGCCACCACGGCATCAAGGGCCGCTTTCACCTTGGCCTGATCGCGCGCGGCCTTGTATTCGCCCAGTCGCTTTTTCTGGCCGCGCTCGAGCGCCGGATCGATCGGGAACACCTCGGGCTCGGGGTCGTCGTCCACGCCGAACTTGTTCACGCCGACGATGACACGCTGATCGTCGTCGATGGACTTCGCGTACTCGTAGGCGGCCTGTTCGATCTCGTCCATTTGGTAGCCGGCTTCGATGGCGGCCACGGCTCCACCCATCTCGTCGATGCGGGCGATGTACTCCAACGCCAGTCGTTCGATCTCGTCGGTGAGCGTTTCCACCAAATAGCTGCCCGCCAAAGGATCGGGGGTGTCGGCGATGCCGCTCTCGTATCCGATGATCTGCTGCGTGCGCAGCGCGATGCGCGCGGCGCGTTCGGTGGGAAGGCTGAGAGCCTCGTCGAATCCGTTGGTGTGCAGACTCTGCGTTCCGCCCATCACCGCGGCCATGCTCTGCAGGGCAACACGGACGATGTTGTTCTCGGGCTGCTGGGCGGTGAGCGTGCTTCCGCCGGTCTGGGTGTGGAAGCGCAGCAACTTGCTGGACTCCTTCTTGGCCTTGAACCGATCGTTCATGAGGCGATACCAGATGCGACGCGAGGCGCGGAACTTGGCCACTTCCTCGAAGAAGTTGTTGTGCGCGTTCCAGAAGAACGACAGACGCGGTGCGAAGTCGTCCACGTCGAGTCCGGCCGCGATGGCGGCCTCGACGTACGCGATGCCGTTGGCGATGGTGAACGCGATTTCTTGAACCGCCGTGGAACCGGCTTCGCGAATGTGGTACCCGGAGATGGAAATGGTGTTCCACTTCGGAACGTGCTTGGCGCAGTACTCGAAGATGTCGGTGATGATGCGCATGCTCGGTCGCGGCGGATACACGTAGGTACCGCGAGCGATGTATTCCTTGAGCAGGTCGTTCTGAATGGTGCCGCTGATGGCGGAGGACGCGACACCCTGTTCCTCGGCGACCAGCTCGTACATGAGCAGCAGAATCGCGCCGGTGGAGTTGATGGTCATCGACGTCGTGACCTTGTCGAGGGGCAGGTCCTTCAGCAGCAGACGCATGTCGGCCATGGAGTCGATGGCCACGCCCACCTTGCCCACCTCGCCCTCGGCGCGAGGGTGATCGGAGTCGTACCCCATCTGGGTGGGCAGGTCGAACGCGCAGGACAAACCGGTCTGACCGGCGCCGAGCAGGAACTTGAATCGCTCGTTCGTGGACTCCGCGGTGCCGAATCCGGCGTACTGACGCATCGTCCACAACTTGCCGCGATACATGGTCGGATACACGCCGCGCGTGTACGGGGGCTTGCCGGGCTCACCAAGCTGCGTGGCGGCATCGAAGCCCGCCAGATCGGCCTCGGTGTACAGGGGCTTGATTTCGATACCGGAGTCGGTGCGGATGTCGTCGCTCATCACCCCCGACTGTACGGGGCGCACCCGCCGATCACCTATCCCGATCACCCATCCCGATCACCTATCTCGGGCCGTGCGCGCCGAGTGGGTGCTGGCCACCCCACGCGCTTTTCGTTTCAGCGGGCGGCGACCAGGGCGATCTCCATGCGCCACTCGGGGCGAGCCAACGCCGGAACCGTCACCAACGTGCTGGCCGCTCGATGTCCGTCGAGCGCGGCGTCCCGGGCGGCCATCACCGGCCCCAACGGCTCCCCGGCGACCACGTATGTGGTGACCGAGACCACATCGTTCACCGTCATCTGCGCCGACTCGAGGATCGCCCGCAGGTTGTTCCAGATCGTGGCCGCCTGCTCCGCCAGATCCGCGGGCACCGAACCGTCGGCCGCGATGGGCACGACGCCCGAGGTGTGCAGAAGACGCGACGGACCCTCGCTCAGGATCGCATGAGCGTAATTGGCCGCGGTCGGCGCGATGCCCGGCGGGGCGATCTCGGAGTTCATGACGACGATTGTGACACCTCCGAGAGCCACGCCCCGAACGGCCCTGTGATCGGTCTCGACGAACGACGGGTCTAGTCTTCGTTCCGTGACCACCAACGCCGAATCCGCTCTCGCCGCCGCCGCCCAGGGCGGCAACGCCAACCTTCTCGCGATGCCGTCGTTCAACACGGTCGAAGAGGAGCGCGCCTACCGCAAGTCCCGCCTCGCCGGTGCGTTGCGCATCTTCGGACGCATGGGGTTCGGTGAGGGCGTCGCCGGCCACATCACGGTGCGCGACCCCGAGAAGACCGACCACTTCTGGGTGAATCCCTTCGGCCTCAGCTTCCGCCACATGCGCGTGAGCGATTTGTTGCTCGTCAATCATCATGGCGAGGTGGTGGTGGGCGAACTGCCCGTCAATCGCGCGGCGTTCGTCATTCACTCGGCGATCCACGCCGCTCGTCCCGACGTGATCGCCGCCGCCCACGCGCACTCGGTCCACGGCAAGGCCTTCAGCTCGCTCGGCATACCGCTCGATCCCATCACGCAGGACGCCTGCATCTTCTACGAGGACCACGTGGTGATCTCCGAGCAGGGTGGCGCCGTGGTGTTCGACGTGGACGCCGGCAAGGAACTGGCGTCGATGTTCCCGAGCGGGAAGGCGGCCATTCACCAGAATCACGGCTTGTTCACCGTGGGTAGCACCGTCGAGGAAGCCGCCTACTGGTTCTTGTCGATGGACCGTTCGTGTCAGGCGCAACTGCTCGCCATGGCCGCCGGCACGCCCAAGCACATCAAGCACGAGTACGCCGCCTACACCCGCGACCAGACGGGGCATTCGCTCGCGGGTTGGTTCCAGTTCCAGCCGTTGTGGCAAGAGATCTGCCGCACCGATCCCGAACTGTTCGACTGAACTCCGTCGATCACTCCCCCGCCCCCGGCTCGCCGGTCGGAAGGTTCATGGCCACGGCGTCGCCGGAGGCCCTGTTCGTCCTGAGCGCGACGGCGCAATACATCGGCGCCGTCATCGCCATCGACCTGTTCGATCGGGTCGACCCCGCCACCGTGGCGTGGTTGCGCGTTTTCGGCGCGGCCGTCGCTCTGCTGTTGGTGTCGGGTCGCCATCTGTTGCGACCGTGGACGCGCGCCGACTTCGTGGCGATGACCGTGTTCGGTGTTGCCACCGCGTTGATGAACACGTTCTTCTACCTCGCCATCGATCGCTTGCCCTTAGGCAAGGGTGTGGCCATCGAGTTCATCGGGCCCATCGCGGTGGCCGCGGTGCGCACGCGTTCGCGACGCAACGCCGTCGCGTTGATCCTGGCCGCCATCGGCGTGGCGGTGTTGTCCGGAGTCGAACTCGACGGCGAACCGCTGGGCCTGTTGTTCATCTTCCTCGCGTCGGCCATGTGGGCCACCTACATCGTGGTCGGGTCGAAGGTGGCCCAACAGAATCGCGGCGTGTCCGGATTGGGCTTCGGACTGTTGATCGGCGCGGTGGTCGTGACCCCGATCGGCGCACCATCCAGTGGACCGGTGTGGTCGTCGCCGCACCTCATCTTCTTGTGCATGTTCGTCGGAGTGATGTCGAACGCCATCGGATACGGCATCGATCAAGCGGTTCTTCGACGAATACCCATTCGAAGATTCAGCGTGCTGCTGGCGCTGTTGCCCGTGACCGCGACCGTGGTGGCTTTCATCGCCCTCGATCAACGACCGAGCGTCATCGACCTCGCGGGAATGTCGTTGGTGTTGGCGGGCGTGATCGTTCAGGAGCGCGAGAAACTCGACGCCTGAGAGCGTTCGGGATCAGTGACCCATCCAGGGCGCGCACAAACCATCGAGGTCACGAACCTGGATCTTGTCGCGATTCGCCCAGGTGACCGGGTTGGTCGGGTCGGCTTGCAACTTGAAGGTGCGGAAGCTCATCTCGATGGTGTCCACCGCCAGAATGCGACCGATCAATCCCTCTCCCAGTTCGAGCAGGATCTTGATGGTCTCGAGGGCCTGGATGGAGCCGATGATGCCGGGCAGAACGCCGAGCACGCCGGCTTCGGCGCACGACGGAGCCAGTTCGGCCGGCGGCGGCTCGGGCACCATGTCGCGATACGTCGGGCCCTGCTTCGGATGGAACACCGACACCATTCCCTCGAAACGGAAGATCGATCCGTGCACCACGGGGATTCCCAACTTCACGCTGGCGTCGTTCAACAAGTAGCGCGACGGGAAGTTGTCGGCGCCATCGACGATCACGTCGTATCCGGCGATGATGTCCATGATGTTCTCGGCCGACAGGCGCGTGTCGTAGGTGACCACGTTGACGTCGGGGTTCAACAGCGTCAACGTCTTCTTCGCCGAATCCACCTTGCGGTCGCCGATGCGATCCATGTTGTGCAGGATCTGACGTTGCAGATTGCTGGCATCCACCTCGTCCATGTCGACGATTCCCAACGTGCCCACACCCGCGGCCGCCAGATACAACGCCGCCGGTGATCCGAGTCCGCCCGCGCCGAGCAGCAGCACCTTGCTGTCCAACAACTTGGCCTGACCCTCCACGCCCACCTCGGGCAACAGGAGGTGGCGCTTGTAACGATTGCTCTGTTCGGCGGTGAGCGACGCCGGCGCCTTCCACAGGCGTCCTTCGTCCTTCCACTTGCCGTAGCCACCGGCCATCGACAACACCTTGCCGTATCCCAACTCGCCCAGGGTCTTGGCGGCGAAGGCGCTGCGCACACCACCGGCGCAGTACACGATGACCGTCGAGTCCTTGTCGAGAATGCGACCTTCCACCTGCGCCTCGAGATGACCGCGCGGGATGTGCAACGCGCCCACCAAGGCGCCCTCGGCGTGCTCGTCGGGTTCGCGCACGTCGAGCACGGTCACGCCACCGGCATCGATCAGGGTCTGGGCGGCCGCGGTGTCGATCTCGGTGATCTCGGACTTGGCCGCGGCTAGAAGGTCTCGGAACGTCGCCATACCGAAAGCCTACCGGTTTGGTCGGGAATTCACTCGGCCCACCTCGATCGGGATGGACGTGCCGCGTTCGGTGGCTCGAATAGTCAGGTGGCCCGGAACACCAGAGTCGGAAGCAACTCGCTGATGTCACCGCGCAGACTGGCCGAGGCGTACTGGTCACGTTCGGTGGGCTGGCCGTTGATGATCACCGTTCGCGCTCCGGCCGCCTTGGCTCGGGCGATGGTGTTGGCCGCGGGCGTGACACCGAGCGACGTGCCGATGGCCAAGAACAGATCGCAGGCCTCCGATGCGACCATGGCCGCGCCGATGGTCTCCTCGTCGAGAGGCTCACCGAACAAAACGACGTCGCGCTTCATCACTCCCCCGCACAGCAAGCAACGCGGATCATGGTCACCCGCGGCCACACGCTCGACCGTCTCCTCCACGGGTCGGCGATCACCACAACCGAAACAACGCGAGAAGCGCCACGTGCCGTGCAGCTCGTGCACCACCTCGGGCGAATTGCCCGCCGCGATGTGCAAGCCATCGACGTTCTGCGTGGCGAGCCCCAACAACTTGCCGCGACGCTCGAGTTCGACCAACGCCAGATGGCCCACGTTGGGGGTGATGTTCCCCATTCGACGATCGAGCGCCGCGCGCCAACCAGCGCGTCGGGCTTCTTCGTCTTCGAGGTAATAACGAACGTGCGAAGCCCGCTCCGCACCGGGGTTCAACGTCCAGAGTCCGTTCGGTCCCCGGAAATCCGGAACTCCCGAACCGGTGGAGATGCCGGCTCCGGTGAGCACGGTGATCCGCTCCGCGTTGGCGACCCAACCAACGATCTCGTCGAACAACGGATCGTCGATCGAGGTGGCGATGGGGTGAGACGTCACGGCATCAGTCTCCCACCTCTCGCCAATGGCTCGCCACCCGCACCCACCCCCGCTTCGATCCCGTCTCGATCCCGATTCGGCCCGATCCACCGGAGGCACCATGACCACACGTGCATCACGTACGCCCGCGATCTCGTCCCGCGATCAACTCGTCGTCGTGCCGTGGCGCGATCCACTCATCGAACGTCTCGGCCACGACGCTCTCGGCGACTACGTCGAATTGTTCTGGCTCGGCGTGCTCGGACCCACCGCCACCTGGTTGTTGCGCCGACTCGCGGTGATCGCGGTGGCGCATCCCGAAGGTCATCGCGTGGATCTGCCCGCTCTGGCATCGGCACTCGGACTCGGCTGGGACTCGAATCGCGCGAGCGCCTTCGGCCGTGCGTTGCAGCGCTTGGTGATGTTCGGCATGGCCCGAAAGGTGGACGATGCCGTGGCGGTGCGAACCGTGGTTCCGCCGTTGAGCGTGCGTCACCTCGCCCGACTACCCGAACATCTGCAGCGAGCCCATGCCCTGTGGAGCGACACCGACAACACGATTTCGCTCGCCCTCGCGTTCGATCTCGACACCGATATCGACATCGACATCGAGCCGGACGAGCCGTCGGCGTCGGTCAGCGCTTCGGCTTGCTGAAGTTCAGAGCCAAATCGATGAGCAGTCGCGTGCCGAAGCCCGTGGCGCCGCGGCTGAGCCACCCATCGTCGCCGTCCATGCTCATGGGGCCGGCGATGTCGAGGTGCGCCCACGGCACGTCCGCGGTGAACTCCGACAGGAACAACGCCGCGGTGATGGCGCCGGCGTACGGTCCACCGATGTTGCGCATGTCGGCCACGTTGGAATCCAGCAGACGGCGATAGTCGCGCTCGAGCGGCAACTGCCACACCGGCTCGTCGGCGCGGCTCGCCGAGTTCTTCACCTGATCGATGAAGGCGTCGTTGGTTCCGAGTACTCCGGCGATCTTGGTGCCCAGGGCGGCCATGCAGGCTCCGGTGAGGGTCGCGATGTCGACCATGGCGTCGGGCTTGTCCTCCACGCCGAGCGACAAGCCGTCGGCCAGCACCAAACGACCCTCGGCATCGGTGTTGTGAATCTCGGCGGTCTTGCCGTTGCGGAACGTGAGTACGTCGCCCATGGCCACCGCGCTTCCCGACGGACGGTTGTCGGTGCACATCAGATAGCCGGTGACCTTGGTGCGACAACGCAGAGCCTTCAACGCGCTCATGGCCGACAACACGGCGGCGGCACCCGACATGTCCATCTTCATGTTGGCGTGGCTGGCGTCGCTCGGCTTCAAGCTGATTCCACCGGAGTCGTAGGTGATGCCCTTGCCCACCATGACGAGGTGGCCCGTGGCACCGGTCGGGTTGTAGGTCAACTTCACCATTCGCGCCGGTTCGGTGGATCCACGATTGACGCCCAACAATCCGCCACAACCCATGACGGCCAACTTGTCGTTGTCGAACACCTCGACCTCGAGACCGGATTCCTTCGCCATGGCCACCGCGCGATCGGCGAGCATGCGCGCCGTGAGGTACGCCGGCGGGGTGTTGGCCAGATCGCGTGCCGTCCACGCCGCCGCGGCCGTCACGCGGCCCCGATCCACTCCGGAATCGCATCCCTTGCCCCGAGAGCCGGTCGCCACGACCGACAGCGTGACCGCCGGATTCTCGACACCCGACTTGAGGTCGGTGTACCGGTACGACGCCAGGACGAAGCCCTCGACCACGGCCTGGGCCGCCGAACGAGCGTCGAGCGAAACGGCGTCGGCCAACGTGGTGGCCACCGACGCGCGACGCGACGCCGCCCGTGCGAGTGCCGCGGCCGAACGACGAATCGTCGCCACGGTCGCCTTGCGCGCGTCACCGATGCCCACCGCGATGATGGTCGCACCCGAGGTCGCCGGCACGACCAACGTCTGGCCCACCTTGCCCTCGAAGCCGTGAGTGGTCAGGGCCGCGCGCGACAAGCCCAACTGACGCGGCACGGCGCCGGTGACACCGACGGGAATTCCGATCACCTCGGCGTTCTTGGGGATCGAACGGACGGACTCGACGGTGACGTTGTTGGCCATGAGCCAAGTTTACGACCGAGTTCGTTCACCACCCCCAGCGAAGGGATTCGCTAAGCGGGCTCGACGCGCTGGTTCGACGTTCTGGTTCGACGTTCTGGTTCGACAGGGTCGCGGACGACCTCAGGTGACGCGACGAACGGGCAGGGATTCACCCTCCTGCCAACGCGCCATGGTCCACAACAAGTCGGAGAGGCGATTCAGATACGGAACCACCTGCGACGGCGGCGGAGCCGCCATGAGTGCATGACGCTCGGCGCGGCGCACGACGGTGCGAGCGATGTCGAGCCAACCCGACACCTTGTTGCCTCCGGGAACCACGAACTCGGTGGGACGATCGAAGCGAGTGTCGAGTTCGTCGATCATCTTCTCGAGACGATCGACCATCCCGGACTCCACGCAGGTCGCCCCGGGCTCGAGTTTCGAACGATTCTCCGGCAACGTGGCCAACTCGGCCATCAGCACCCACAGATCGCGCATGATCGGGATGAGGAGACTCTCCAACTCCGAACCGGCTCCGGATTCGGCGCGCGCCATCCCGATGACGGCTTGGGCCTCATCGACAGTTCCGTAGGCCCGAGGAAGTTGGCTGTCCTTGGGAACCCGGCCCCCGTAGAAGAGACCCGTGGTGCCGTCATCACCATCACGGGTATACACACGCACCTTGGACACGAGAGGGACGCTACAAGGGTGTGACCGACGACGAGAGGTTGGGCGCGACATCCTCGTGCGAAAACCCGATGAACCCCCGCCACACCGTGCGTAGGAGTAGCGTTTCGTCGATGTCCCGACAGCCGTACCTCGAAGCACTGAACGAACGCGTCATCGTGTTCGATGGCGCATTCGGCACCTTCGTGCAAGGACTCGACCTCGGACCCGACGACTTCGGCGGCGCCTCCCTCGAGGGCTGCAACGAGATGCTGTGCCTCACCCGACCCGATGTGATTCGCCGGATGCACTCGGCGTTTCTCGACGTCGGCGTCGACGCGCTCGAAACCGCCAGCTTCGGCAGCTTCTCCACCGTGCTCACCGAGTACAACATCCCCGAGCAGGCCCACGAACTGAACGTGGCCGCCGCGCGACTGGCCCGCGAGACGGCCAACGATTACGAAGGCGACGGACGTTCTCGTTACGTTGCCGGATCCATCGGACCGGGAACCAAGTTGCCGAGCCTCGGCCACATCCGCTTCGCCGAGCTTCGCGACGCCTACGTCGAGCAGGCCCGCGGACTGCTGGTGGGCGGCGTCGATCTGTTCCTCATCGAGACCTGCATGGACCTTCTGCAGATCAAGGCCGCCATGATCGCTTGTCGTCGCGCCATGGTCGCCGAGGGACGTCAGGTGCCCATTCAGGTGCAGGTCACGATGGAAACCACCGGACGCATGTTGGTGGGCTCGGAAATCGGGGCCGCACTCACGGCGATCGGCGCGATGCGTCCCGACGTGTTCGGGATCAACTGCGCCACCGGTCCCGCCGAGATGCAGGAACACCTGCGATATCTCAGCCAGTACGCCACCATGCCCATCAGCGTGTTGCCCAACGCCGGATTGCCGAGCGTCGTCGACGGTCGCACCCACTACGACCTCACGCCCGACAAGTTGGCCGAGTTCCATCGCCACCACGTCACCGACCTCGGTGTCGGCGTTGTGGGTGGCTGTTGCGGCACCACGCCGGCGCACCTGAAAGCCGTCGTCGATGCGGTGCGCGGACTCGAGGCTCCCCGTCGTTCGGCCATCATCGAACCGAGCGTGTCGTCCATCTACTCGTCGGTGCCCGTGAAGCAGGACAACTCGTTCCTCATCATCGGCGAGCGCACCAACACCAACGGTTCCAAGGCTTTCCGTGAGGCCATGATCGCCGGCGACTGGGACAACTGCACGAAGATGGCCACCGAGCAGATCCGCGAGGGGGCGCACGTTCTCGACGTGTGCGTCGACTACGTGGGTCGCGACGGAGTCGTCGACATGGACGAGATCGCCTCGCGCTTCGGAACCCAAGCCAGCGTGCCGCTGGTCCTCGACTCCACCGAACCTCAGGTGATGGAGGCCGGGCTCATGCACATCGGCGGCCGGGCCATCTTGAACTCGGCCAACCTCGAGGACGGTGAGGAACCGGGCAGTCGTCTCGACCGCGTGTTCTCCTTGGCCCGCGAATACGGGTGCGCCGTGGTGTGCCTGCTGATCGACGAGAAGGGTCAGGCCCGCGACGTCGAATGGAAGTTGGAGATCGCCCATCGACTGCATCGCATCGCCGTCGATCGCTACGGGCTGTCGGCCAGCGATCTGATCTTCGACGCGCTCACCTTTCCGCTGTCCACCGGCGACGACGACCTGCGTCTCGACGCCAAGCACACCATCGACGCCATCCGACGGATCAAAACCGAAATCCCCGGTTGCTTCACCACTCTCGGCGTTTCCAACGTCAGCTTCGGCCTGAAGCCCGCCGCTCGACACGCACTCAACAGCGTGTTCCTGCACGAGTGCGTCACGGCCGGACTCGATTCCGCCATCGTGCACGCCGGCAAGATCGTCCCCTTGGCTCGCATGCCAGAGGAACACAAGCAGATCTGTCTGGATCTCATCTACGACCGACGTTCGGGTGATTACGACCCGCTCAAGAAGTTGCTCGAGGTGTTCGCCGACGTCACCACGGTGGCCACGGTGCGCGAGGATCGATCGGGTTGGACCGTCGAGCAACTGTTGAAGCAGCGCATCATCGACGGCGACCGCGAGGGCCTGACCGACGAACTCGACGCGGCCATGGCCTCCGGACTGGCGCCGCTCACCATCGTCAACGACATTCTCCTCGACGGCATGAAGGTGGTCGGCGAGCTGTTCGGGTCGGGCCAGATGCAGCTGCCCTTCGTTCTGCAGAGCGCCGAGACCATGAAGACCGCCGTGGCGCACCTCGAGCCGCACATGGAGAAGGTCGGCGACTCGTCCTCCAAGGGCAAGTTGGTGTTGGCCACCGTGAAAGGTGACGTGCACGACATCGGCAAGAACCTGGTCGACATCATCGGCCCCAACCACTGCTACGAGGTGCACAACCTCGGCATCAAGATCCCCATCTCCGAGATGGTGCAGAAGGTCAAGGAAGTGGGCGCCGACGCGCTCGGCATGAGCGGCCTGCTCGTGAAGAGCACCTTGATCATGCGCGAGAACCTGATGGAGATGAACGACCTCGGGCTCGCCGACGTTCCGGTGCTGCTGGGCGGAGCGGCGCTCACGCGCACGTACGTGGAGAAGGATCTGCGCGAGGTGTACAACGGCCGCGTCTTCTACGGTCGCGACGCGTTCGAGGGTCTGGCCACTCTCGACAAGTTGATGGACATCAAGCGCACGGGAACCGACGATCCGGACTTCGGTCGAGTGCCCTCCGGTCGCGTGTTGCCGGCTCGATCGGGCACCGCGAAGGAAGCGGTCGAGATCCCCGCTCGATCACCCGAAGTGGCTGGCGACAATCAGGTGTTCGAGCCTCCCTTCCTCGGCACCCGAATCGTGAAGGGCATCCCCTTGGACGACATCGTCCAATTCGTCAACGAGACCGCGCTGTTCCGCAATCAATGGCAGTTCCGGCCGGAGGGCGACGAAACGGACGAGGACTTCAAGACGCGTCTTCGCGCCCGACTGCGCCAAGAGTTGGCCCAAGCGAAGGCCGCCGGTTTCCTCGTGCCGCAAGTGGTGTACGGCTACTTCTGCGTGAACTCCGATGGTGATGATCTCGTGGTGTGGAGCGACGCCACGCGAACCACCGAGATCGAGCGCTTCCACTACCCGCGCCAGAGCGAGTCGCCGTTCATGTGCATCGCCGACTTCTTCCGAGCCATCGACCAGGGTCCGGACTACGCCGCGTTCCACATCGTCACCATGGGGAACGCGGTCAGCGAGGAAGCGGCCCGACTGTTCGCGGCGAACGAGTACCAGAAGTACATGATCGTGCACGGTCTCGGCGTGGAGATGGCCGAAGCCCTCGCCGAGTTGTGGCACAAGCGCATTCGCGAGGAATGGGGCTTCGTCGCCGAGGACGGACCGTCGATCGGTGGCTTGTTCCGCCAGCAGTATCGCGGTGGGCGTTACTCGTGGGGATACCCCGCGTGTCCGGACCTCGAGGACAACGCCACGGTGGCGCGACTCCTCGAAGCCGGTCGTCTGGGCATCGAGGTCAGCGAGGAAACCGGCTGGCAGTACCAGCCCGAACAGACCACCTCGGCGATCATCTGTCATCACCCGCAGGCCAAGTACTTCGTCGCGCGCTGACCGACGCCCGTGGCACGGGTGTTGAATGGCGATCATGAAGAACTCCGGTGCGAAGAAGTGGTTGGTTCGTGGTGCCGTACTCGTCGTGGTGGGTGTCGGTTTGGTGTACGGCGGAATCCTGCTCTGGACCAAAGTCATCGACCCTCCGGAGGATCGCTTCGACTCCGACGATCTGGCCGCCGTCGTCGACGTCACCACGACCGTCGCTGACTCCTCCGGTTCCACGACCATTCCCACCCCCGATGGCGACGAACTCTCGGGACTGTGGATGGTGACCGACGGATCCGAGGTCGGGTACCGCGTGAAGGAGGTTCTCGGTGGCGTCGACACCGAGGGCGTGGGTCGCACCGACGACGTGTCGGGAACACTCACCATTGAGGGGACGTCCATCATCGAGACCACCTTCGAAGTGGCCGTCGCCACCATCACGAGCGACAGCACCCGCCGCGATTCGCAGTTCGCCGGTCCGATCATGGAGACCGCCGTGCATCCCACCGCGACGTTCCAACTGACCCAACCCATCGAACTCGGTTCCATCCCCGCGCCTGGCACCACGGTCACAGCGATCGCCATGGGTGAACTGACGATGCACGGCGTCACCCGCGACGTTTCGTTCGAGGTGAGCGCGCGCATGGACAACGGTGTCATCGGCGTGCTGGGCAGTATCGAGGTTCTGTTCTCCGACTACGAGATCGACAACCCGTCCAACGGTTTCGTCACCACCGGCGACACCGGCCTCATCGAATTCGTGCTGGCTTTCGCGCGCGCCTAAACGTTCGGCTGACTGGCTTCCCACGCCGAGGCCAATGCCGCGTAACGACCACCGAGAGCCACCAGTTCGTCGTGCGAACCGAGCTCGACCAGCTCCCCATGGTCCACCACCGCGATTCGATCGGCTCGGCGCACGGTGGACAATCGATGCGCGACCACGATGACGGTGCGTCCGTTCATGAGGCTTTCGAGTGCGCGCTCGACCACGGCCTCGGTGCCGGGATCCAGATTGGACGTGGCTTCGTCCAGGACCAAAACGGCGGGGTCGACCAAAGCGGCGCGCGCCAAAGCCACCAGTTGGCGCTCGCCGGCCGACAAGCGTGAGCCTCGTTCGCGCACCTCGGTGTCCAGGCCTTCGGGGAACTCGAGGAAACGCTCGAGGGCGCCGATGGACGCCATTGCCCGCTCGACGTCGACGTCCGACGCGTCCGATCGGGCGATGCGCACGTTCTCGCGAATGGTGCCGCCGAAACAGAATCCCTCCTGAGGCACCACCACGATGCGACGCCGTAGATCGCTCATCGACGACTGCCGCAGATCCACACCACCGAAGCTCACGGTGCCCGACGATCCGTCGACCATGCTGGGGTCGTACAAGCGCGCCATCAACTTGGCCAATGTGGACTTGCCGGCACCCGTCGGACCCACCAGCGCCAGACGCTCGCCGTCGGCGACGCTGATGGACACGTTCCGAAGCGCCGGGCGGTCGGCAGTCTCGTAGGAGAACGTCACGTCGACGACGTCGATGGCACCACGCGTCGGCAACGCCGTGGGATGTTCCACCTCGTCGACGTCGGGCTTGGCGTCCACGATGAGGAACAACTTGTGCAACGCCGCGGTGGACGATTGCACGGTGTTGTACAGCTGACTCAACTGTTGGACCGGGTCGAAGAGGTTGGCGAGCAACAGGATGAACGCCGTCACGGTGCCGATGCTGACCGCGTCACGATGAACCAACCAACCACCAATCCCGATGATCGCGCCGGTGGCGGCGATACCCGCGAACTCGACCAGTCCGAAGTACCACGTGCTCACCCTCACGCTGTGCATGTGCGAGTCGAAGAGCGCCCGATTCGTCGAATGGAAACGACGTGATCGCGCGTCCTGCTGCCCGTAGGCCTGGATCACTCGAACCCCGGTGATGCCCTCCTGAAGCGTGGACAAGTTGTCGCCCACCTTCTCGCGCACGTCGAGATACGCACGATTCGATTGCTTCTGGAAGCGGATCGAGGCCAGAACCAGCAGCGGCAACACGATCATGGCCACCAACGCCAACTGCCACGACATCACGAACAGCACGACGACCGCCAACAACAGCAACAGGAACGCCGACACGAACTGGAGCAGGCCGAATTGAATGAGTTCGCCCATGGACTCGATGTCGTTGGTCATGCGCGAAACCAGGACGCCCGCCTTCTCGCGATCGAAGAACGCCATCGACTGCCGCTGCAGGCGACCGAACACCGTCAGGCGCAAACTGCGCAGGAAACCCTCACCGGCCCGATTGATGGCCAGATACTGCAGACGGCCCACCACGTAACCGAAAGCGGTGATCGCCAGGTACACGACGATCAACCAGTTCAACACCCGCCCGTTGCCGTCCTTGATGCCATGGTCGATGGCGTACCTCAACAGCAAGGGCCCGGCCAGCGTGACGAGCGTGCTGACGAGGACCAACGCCAATGCGGAATGCAGGATGCGACGTTGAGGGCGCGCCATGTCGTACGAACGGCGCAGGGTTCGCAACGTTTGAACGCGGTCGAGACGATCCTCGTCGCTGGTGGCCGCCATGCCCCACATTCAGACCACGTCCTCTTCGTCCGTTCGACGATCGATCGCGCGACGCACGGCCCGCTTGCTTTCGACGAGCGTGTTCGAGGCGTCAGGTCCCGGGGACGGGGAATCGTCGTCGCCGTCCTCGTCGCGCACGGCCCAAGCCGCCAGAACCTGTCGATAACGGTCGTTGGTGGCCAAGAGTTCGTCGTGGGTTCCGACCGCGACGGCGCGACCACCGTCGAGAAGCACCACGGTGTCGGCCAGGGCGATCGTTCCGGGACGATGCGCGATGACGATGGTGGTGCGACCGCGCATGACCGTGGCCATCGCCTCGCGGATCTCGTGCTCTTTGCTCGGGTCCACCGCCGACGTCGCGTCGTCGAGCACCAGCACGCGCGGTTCGGCCACGATGGCCCGCGCAATGGCGATGCGCTGGCGTTGGCCACCCGAGAGCGAGTAGCCGCGCTCCCCCAGGATGGTGTCGTAGCCCTCGGGCAACCGCGTGATGAATTCGTGAGCCCCCGCCAGTCGAGCGGCTTCGCGCACCACGTCGTCCGACGCTCCCGGACGCGCGAATGCGATGTTGTCGCGCACGGAATCATGGAACAGGAACGTTTCCTCGAAGACGATGCCCACCGCCGATCGCAGATCGGCCAGTGAGGTTGACCGCACGTCGACCCCGTCGATCTCGATGGACCCGGAATTCACGTCGTGGAACCGGGTGAGTAGTCGAACGAGAGTCGACTTGCCCGAACCGGTGGCACCCACCAACGCCACCGCGTGCCCGGCCGGAATGGTCAGGTCGAAACCGTCGAGCACCGGCTCGGCGCCCTCGTAGGCGAACACGACATCACGGAATCGCACCGCACCCACGGCGCGCTCGGTGGTGGCCGTCGGCAAGTGCGTGGGCGTCTCGGGGTCCACGACGGCCGACGGCGTGCTCAGCACCTCGTTCACGCGCATGAGTGCCACCGACGCGCGTTGACCCAATGCCACGGTCATGGCCAGATTGCGCAGGGGCCAGATGAGCATCGTGATGTACGCGTTGAACTTCACCAGGTCACCCACGGTCATGTCGCCATCGATCACGCGATGACCACCGATCCCGAGCACCGCCACCAATCCGAGTGCCGGGAGCACGTCGAGCGCCGGGAGGAATCGACTGCGAATGCGCGCCGCTTCGAGCGACACGCGCTGAATGTCGTCGGCTTCGGTGTTCACCTTGGAGAACTGCACTCCCTCGGCACCGAAGCCCTTGATCACGCGCACACCGGACACGCTCTCCTCGACGACGGTGGCCAACTGTGCTTGCTCCTGCTGCACCGCCAGCACCGCGGGATGAATACGACGCGAGAAACGGCTGGCCAAAACGTTGACGAGCGGCAATGGTGCCAGCGCGAACAACGCGAGATACGGCTGCGACAGGAACAACAGCACGACGACCGCGATGATCATGGCCAGATTGGACAAGGTGATCGGGATCATCACCACGAAGGCCTGGAGTTGCTGCAGGTCCGATGACGCGCGACTCATCAACTGTCCGGTCTGAGTGCGATCGTGGTATCCGACATGCAAGCGCAGCAGGTGATCGAAGATCTGTTCGCGCAGACGGGTCTCGATCCAACGGCTCTCCCGGAAGGCCACCCACCGGCGAAAAGCCGTGAAGATGCCCGCGATCACTCCGGCGGCCACCACGAGACCGGTCCAGAAAAGCAGACTCCCGTTGCCTTCGATGCCTCGGTCGATGCCGAGCTTGGTGATCTGGGGCACCGACACTTTGCCCACGGCCCACAACAGGCCCACGACCACTCCGACGATCAGGCCACGTCGTTGCTCCATGAGCACCCGCCGCAAAAGCCTCCACCCGTCTCGGGTCGCCTGCGTCTCGGGGGTGTCCACCGCTCCGAAACTACTCACTCCCCTCGCGAGGACACCGGCTCATTCCCCCGCGTCGCACCCCCGTGTCACACCCCAGTGCCACACCCCTTGGGCAGGCTCTGGTCATGATCACGAACCAGCCGCACACCCCCGACATGAACATGAACCCGAACCTCATCCCGAACACGACCACAAACACGACCACAAGCACGAACGACAACAACGTCGCGTCCACGGATCGCGCCAACGAACAACTCACCCTCGACGGCTTCACCGATCCCCTCGACGGCATCGATCCGCGCTTCATCCTCTCCGACGAGACGTGCCGCATCGGACGCAAGTACCTCGCCGAAATGCGCCGCATTCTCGCGAACGGACGCGCACTGGCCGCCCAGCATGACGGTCGGGCGCAGGCCGCCTGACCCGCCCGACACGATTCAACGTCAGCCAGCGGTCGGCGACAGAGCCTTCACGGACTCCCAGTAATTCAACTCGGGGTCCAGGCCCAAGATCGCCAACGAACTGGTGGTGACGCCGTTGGCAAAGTACTCGTCGATCTTGGCTCGGCAATGAGCGGGCGAACCATGAATCAAGATGTCGTCCACCACCTCGTCGGGAATCGCGGCCAAAGCGGCCTTGCGGTCGCCGGCCTTCCAGTGATCCCACATCGGTTGCAGGAGCTCGCCACGGCCGAGCCAACGATGGAATTCCGCGTACACCGGCACGTTCAAATACGCCGCGATGGCGAACCGACCGGCGGCCCGCACCACCTCGGTGTTCTCCGACGGACACACGAAGATGCGAGCCACGATCTCGCGCTGCTCCCCACCGGCGGCATCGTGAACCACCGCGGCCACCTTGGACACGTCGGATGGAGACAACCAGTTGATGATGGCACCATCGCTCTCGCGGCCCGCGAGCCTCAACATGCCCTCACGCAATGCCGCCACCAGGATCTTGGGCTTGTGCTCGGGCCGCACGCCCAACTTGAACCCGTTCACCTCGAAGGTGTCGTACTTCTTGGCCACCTTCTCCCCCGACAACGCGTCGTTCAAGAAGCGCACCACGTCGCGCACCTTCTTGTACGGCTCCACGAACGGAATGCCGTTCCACCGTTCGACAATGACGTTGCTGCTTGATCCGATGCCGATGGCGAAACGACCCGGGGCGGCGTCGGCCATGCTCGCCACGCTCTGAGCGAAGCAAGCTGGTGACCGGGTGTAGGCCGGGATGATCGCGGTACCCAGGCGCAACCGTGGTTCCCACGCGGCCGCCATCGCCAAGGGCGTGAATCCGTCGGCCCCGTCGGACTCGGCCGACCAGATGTCGGAGTAGCCCATGTCGGCCAACTCCACCAATCGTTCACGGTGCGAATGCAGATGGCCGGGCAAAGGAACGGTCATGCCGTTGCGACGAGGTAGTGGAGTCATGGTGCCATTCTTGCTCACTCGCGGCCCTTCGACCGCGGGCCGGGGCCCGGCATGTCGCGCCAGAAGCGCACGATGCAGCTTTGGCTGGCCGTGGCCATCAAGGTGCCGTCCTCGGCGAACATGTGCACCAATCCGTGTCCGAATCCGCGCTGAACCATGTGAATGCGGATGTCGAGCAACACCCACTCGGTGGGCACGAGGCGACCGATGCGCAAGGTGTTGTCGAGGCTGTTGCCTCCACCACGAATGCCCAAGGCTTGACCCACGCCCATCGGCACGAAGTCGCCCAGAATGGCCAACGTCGATGCGTCCACGCCTTCGATGACCTCGGGGATGCGGGTCCACATCAACACTTGGCCGTCGCTCTGCGTGCCATCGAGCTCCGACAACTCCTCGCGGCCCTTCACGATGCGCTGATCCATGCGACCGCTGATGGTGCCCGACCAATCCAGAACGTGGGGTCGCTCCGTGCACTCCAACGGCGCGGGCACGTCGAGCGGCATCGATTCCCATTGGCCGACCTCGTCGAGCTCGCGATCACCGAGAGCGGCGTTCACCGTGAGGATCTCGCGGTCCCCCACGTGGCACACCGCGCGCGCCTGACTGATCTGATGACCGGTGACCGCCAACGTGACGTCGATGTCCATCACCTCACCGGGCTTGGCGTACGACAGGTACTGGCCCGTCGCCCACACCGCGCGCCGACCCGAGGTGCGTTCCATGGCCGCGATGGCCGCACCCAAACCGCAACCTCCGAACAAGAAGCCGCCCCCGGTGGAGATGCCCGGAACCACCGGCAGAACCCAGCGATACGGGTTGTGCGTGGGCTCGAGACCGAGAAACTGCCGACTATCCATCGACCATGACTCTAGATGGGCACTCCGACTGGGCACTAGCGTCGCCGTTCATGGCTGTGACTCATGGCGCCCCATCCAATCTCGACACGTGGAAGGGAGATGCTTGCTCGTTGGTCGACGCGTTTCGACGCGGTGAACGATCACCGTTGGAGGAACTCGACGCGTCGTTGGCCGCCATCGCCGCGAGCGACCTCAACGCGTTTTCCTTTCTCGATCCCGAGCGCGCTCGCGCCAGCGCAGCGCGTGCCGATGTCTCGCTTCCGTTCGGTGGTCTTCCCATCGGTGTGAAAGAACTCGATCAGGTGACGGGTTGGCCCGACACCGAGGCGTGCGCGGTATTCGCCGATCGCAAGGCGACCCACACCTCGGTGATGGTTCAGCGTCTCGAGGCCGCCGGTGCCGTGCTGGCCGGCCTGACGACGGCCAGTGAGTTCGGTGGAGTGAACGTGACCCGCACCGTGTTGAACGGCGCCACGCACAATCCGTGGCGTCAGGGACGCACCCCGGGCGGTTCGTCGGGTGGAAGCGCGTCGGCGGTGGCCGGCGGCCTCGTCACGTTGGCGACGGCCGGTGACGGTGGTGGGTCCATTCGTATTCCGGCCGGATTCACCGGCTTGGTGGGCTTGAAGGCCACGTTCGGTCGCATCCCCCGCGCGCCCCACACCCAACTGGGAAATCTCACGGTGAACACCGGATGCGTGTCACGAAGCGTTCGCGACACGGCGCGATGGTTCGACGTGTGCGCCGGTCGTGATGGGCGCGATCCGTTGAGCCTCGCCGACACCGATCCGTGGGAGCCGCGACTCGGAACGTTCCTCGACACGTTGCGCGGGAAGCGCGTCGCCGTCGTCCCCGACTGGGGCGGAGCGGTGATCTCACCGGCGATGTGGGACGTGCTCTCCACGCGCATCGATGGCCTGATCGCCGATTTCGGTTGGAAGCGCGTCGACATCGACACCTCATTGCCGAGCATGGGAGCGGCCTGGAGCATCAGCGGCATGATCGAGATCCACGCCGCGCTCGCCGAACACTGGCCCGCGTGCGCCGACATCTTGACCCCCGAAATGCGTTTCGGACTCGAATCGACCATCGGTCGCTACGGCGCCGAGGCGCGAGCTCGCATCGAATCGCGACGCACTGCGTTGAACGAACGCATGGCCGAAATCCTCGACTCCAACGCCGGTGTGGACTTCGTGCTGACCGCCAGCAATCCCGACGTCGCCTTCGACGCCGAGGGTCCGTTGCCGTCGCAGTTCGGAGGCGTGCACGGCGGAGCCGGCAACAACGGACGACTCACGTTCCCCGCGAACCTCTATGGCAACCCGGCCATCTCCATCCCCGCCGGCGAGGTGGACGGCCTACCGGTCGGACTGCAAGTGGTGTCGCGCCACTTCACCGAACAACTTCTTTTGGACATTGCTCTTCACGTGGAGCGCACCAACCCGTGGCCTTTGGTGGCTCCGGGCAGTCCCCGGTGATCGACGCTCGACCCGAACCCGCGGTCCATCGCCGAACGTTGGCGGTCGGCCTCGTGTTGTCCACGTCGCTGGTCGCCTTCGAGGTGACGTCGGTTCTCACGGCTCTGCCCACCATCTCCGACGAACTCGACGGTGACTCGCTCTATGGCGCGACCCTGGCGGCGTACATGTTGGCGAACCTCGTCGGTCTCGTGGCCGCGGGAGAACAAGCGGATCGACACGGACCTCGCCGTCCGTTCATCGTGTGCATCGCCATCTTCGTCGTTGGACTCATCCTGGCCGGCGTGGCCAACGACATGATCGTGGTGTTGCTCGGTCGAGTCGTTCAAGGCGCGGGCGCGGGCGGTCTGGCACCCATCACGTTCGCTCTCATCGGCAAGGTGTGGCCCGCGGACGGTCGCGCCACCATCTTGGCGTGGGTGTCGGCCGGCTGGGTGCTGCCCAGTCTCATCGCTCCGGGTTTGGCGGGCTGGATCACCAACGAGATCGACTGGCGTTGGGTGTTCATCGGGATCGCGCCACTCGCGCTCGTCACCGCGGCGGTCGTCGTGTCGGCCATGGGTTCACTGCCACCGGATCCGCATCTCCGCGCGGCCCGCGATCGAACCAGTCGGGTGCCTTTGGCGTTGCGATTGTCTCTCGGCGTCGGTCTGATCATCGCCGGCGTTCAATCGTCGAACGCTGTCCTCGCCATCTCGGCCACGGTCGCCGGTGTGGCGCTAGGCGTGCCCTCGTTTCGTCGACTCATGCCCGATGGTGTTCTGCGCGCTCGGCCCGGACTACCCGCGATCCTGGCGTGTCGCACGTTGGCGACCGCGGCGTTCCTCGGCGCCGATTCGTTCATCCCGCTGGCGGCCGACCGCATTCATGGAGCATCGGCCACGGCCCAAGGCTTCGTGATCATCGGGGCCGCGTTGGCCTGGAGCGTGGGTTCGGCCCTCAGCAGTCGTCGGTCATCGGCCCGCACGAACCTGGCCCGATCGTCGCAGGGTGGCTTCGTCCTGCTCATCATCGGCCTGGCCGGGGTCATGCCCGTGTTGTCGGCCGATTGGTCCTTGGTGGCCACCTTCGCCACGTGGTCCGTGGCCGGACTCGGAATGGGTTTTCTCTTCGTCCCCACGTCGGCGGCGGCACTCGAGTACGCCGACAGCGGCAACGAGGGCACCATCGGCAGTCAGATCAATCTGGCCGACAACGTGGGCTTCGCGCTCATGGGCGGTCTCGGCGGCGCCACCGTCGCCGCGTCCGATCGCACCCAATGGCCTCTCTCGCACGCGCTGGCCTCGAACCTGATGCTGGCCATCCTGTTCGCACTGGTGGGTCTGGTGCTCGCTCGAGGCATTTCGCGACGACCCTCATCGGGCATCATGTCGCATGGCAACAAGTGACGACGTTTCCGTTCCCACCGGCCCCTTGACCGGAATCAAGGTGCTCGACTTGTCCGTGATGATCTCGGGTCCGCTCGCCGGCATGATGCTGGCCGATCAGGGGGCCGATGTCATCAAGGTGGAGTCACCCGGTCTGGGCGACTTCATGCGCTACCTCGGTTCCTCGAAGGGTGGCATGACCGGCATCTTCCTCAACAACAACCGTGGCAAGCGTTCGATCGTGATCGATCTCAAGAAACCCGAAGGCATCGCGTTGTTGAAGCAACTCGCCGCGACCGCCGACGTCGTCATCCAGAACTTCCGACCCGGTGCCGTCGAGCGATTGGGCATCGGCTTCGAGGATCTTCGCGCGGTCAACCCGCGATTGATTTACTGCAGCATCAGCGGATACGGACCCGACGGGCCCTCGAGCGGACATCGCGTGTACGACAACGTCATCCAAGCGGCCTCCGGACTCGCCGGAGTGCAGACCGATCCCCGCAACGGCGAACCGTCGCTGTTCCGCACGCTCATTTGCGACAAGATCACATCGCTCACCGCCGCACAAGCGATCTCGGCGGCCTTGTACGCGCGATCGGCGGGCCACGCCGAGGGACAACACATCGTGCTCGCCATGCTCGACGCCGCGGTCGCGTTCATGTGGCCCGATTCCGGCATGGACGCGGTGTTGCTCGACGCCGACGCGCATCGCACCCCCACCATCGGCGAGAACTACGGCATCACCCGACTGAAGGATGGTTTCGCCGCGGTGTCGGTGGTGAGCGACGACGAATTCCGCGGTCTGTGCACCACCTACGGTCGACCGGAGTTGGCCGACGATCCGCGCTTTTCCACGATGCTGGCCCGCACCCAGAACGCATCGCAGTTGGTGCCGCTCATGACCGAACTGAACGCCACCATGTACGCCGAGGACTTCGTGCGACGAGCGCAGGCCAACGACGTGCCCGCCGCATCGGTGGTTCGCATCCCCGATCTTCCTTCCCAACCCCAGATCGTCAACAACGCGGTGTTCGTGGAACGCGAGCACCCCACGGCCGGCCGGGTGCGCGAGCCCCGTCCGGCGGCGCGTTTCTCGGCGACGCCCGCTCGGGTCGGAGACTTCGCCCCATCGGCCGGGCAGCACAGCGACGACGTGGTGGCCGAAATCGGCCTCGACCCCGTCGCCTTGCGCGCGGCCGGCGTCATCCACTGAGTTCGCGCGCCGTTCGTCTTGACGAAACCCTGACGAAGGGCCGACAAACGTCGGCCGATACCCGTGCGGACACGAGACGGGACCGGCTGATGGCGAGAAAAGCGACGACGGACGAGGGCTCCAGCCTCGTGGAGACGGTGATCGCCGTGTCGTTGATGGGCCTGGTGGTGGCCGGTGTTCTCGGGGCCATGTGGTCGTCGGTTCGTCTGTCGCGATTCTCCGACGACCAAGCCAAGGTGGAAGCGGTCCTGGGCAGTGCCGCGGACCGATTGGCCAACTACGCGTACATCCCCTGCCCCACGATCTCCGGAAACGGTGGCTATCTGCCCATCGTCCAAGCCGCCGCCGGCACGGTGGATTGGCCCACTTCCACCGTCACCCTCGTCTCGTTGCGCTACTGGTTACCCACGTCGGCGTCGGAGGGAACGTGGGCCACCACCAACGGCTTGTCGGGAACTCAGTGCAACGAGTCGGCATCGCTCACCACGGCTCGCACGCTGCAGCTGATCACCATCTCGGTGACGTCGCCATCGGGCTACAGCAAACAACTCGAGGTGGTGAAGAACAATGTCTTTCCCCGCATCATCTCGTGACTCTCGTGATCGGGGCATGACCCTCGTCGAGTTGCTCATCACGGTCACCATCCTCGGGATCATCATGTCGTCGTTGGCCGCGGCCGTCATCGTGATGCTTCGCGCCGAGGCGCCCACCCGTGATCGCATCGCCGAGTCGAAGGACGTCACCTTCCTGCAAGCATGGATTCCCACCGATCTGGCCTCGGCCGTGTCGCGAAACACCGATCCACTGCACCAACCGGCCGCCGCATCACCGCTGCCGGGAACGAACGTGATCACCATCTCGCGGCCCGACCTCTCGAACCCCGCGTCGACCACCTACGTGACGATCAGTTATCGCTACGTGCAGGACGGTGACGAGTGGCAACTCCGGCGCTACGAGATTCGCAACGCCACCGGACCCGATCCCGACGTCACGCAGGTGGGGGTGGCCCACGAATTGGCGGCCCCACCAGCCACGTGGTCTCCTTCGCAAGCGCCCGTGCACGCGGTTCGGGTGACGGCACGAAACCAAGTGGTGCTTCGGCCCATCGGCGAGGACATCGACGTCACCTTCGCCAGCGGCGAGGTGTTCACCACCGGCGGCGCGGGTCTGTCGTCGGAGGATCAGTTGCCCACGAACTACAGCGGAGGAATCGTCGATCCCGCCGCGCCACCGAGCCGGTGTGGCGGGACGGTGACCATCGTCCTCGACACGTCCTCGTCCGTTCCGTCGCAGAATGGTCAGACCGCTCTCGTCAACGCGGCCCTCGGCTTCATCGATGCCTACACCGGCACCCCGACCTTCATGCGAATCGTCGGATTCGACGTGTCCGCGTACTCGTATTATCCGACGACCGCCGGGCAGTACGTGAACATCCTCAATCCGTCGACGTCACTCACGGCCATGCGCAACAAGGTCGACGCACAGGACACGTCCGCGGGACGCTGGGGCGGCGGCACCAACTGGGAGGATGGACTCTGGCAGGCGTTCAGAACCACGGCGGGCACACCATTCGCGCAACTCCCCGAGTTGGTGGTGTTCGTGTCCGATGGTGAACCCAATCGCAATCGCACCAACCTGCCGAACGATGGCGACACCCGTTACAACTCGACGGACCTGTCGCGCGCCGTCACCGCGGCGAACTACGGGCGAGGAACCGGCGCCCGAGTCGTCGGCGTTCTCGTCGGCAACGACGCCAGCACCACGAATCAGGACCGAATGCGCAACGTCGTGGGCCCGATCACATGGAACGGATCCGGCCCCACGAATCTGGGCAACGCCGCCGCGGCCGACTTCTTCCTTCCCGCCAACTCGGCGTCCTTCGCCCAGTTGGGGAACGTGTTGCGCGCGATCAGCGCCGCCCAATGCGGTGGAACCGTGACCGTGCAGAAGCGCATCGAAGTGAACGGTTCGCTCGTCGATGCCGCCGGCGTGTGGAACTACACCACCGACGTGGGCGTTCGGGAACTCGACCATTCGACGTCGTCGTCGATCACGTTCGACTACACCTTCGCCTCGGGAACGACGAGTCGAGTCGTGCGCATCGGCGAGACACCGGTGTCCGGATACACCTTCGTGCGCGCCGAGTGCAGTTCCGGTGGCGTGCCGCTACCGGCCGGTCGCATCTCGGCTCCCACCGATGGCACCTCCGGAGTGGTCGTCACCCTCACCCCCGACGAAGCGGTGTCCTGTCTCATGATCTCGAGGCCCTCATGAACCGCGACACTCGAGACTCCGGATCGGCGCTGTTGATGGTGATGATCCTGATGGTCGTGGGTGGCGTGATCGCCACCGGACTCTTGACGTATTCCCAGGCGGTGATTCGAGCTCGTCCCGCACTGCACGAACGCATCACCGGTGCCGAGGCCGTGAAGTCCGGCACCCGTATGGCCATCACGTTGCAGCGCGAGTTCGGGCCGTCCGATTGCTTCACTCGGTCCGTTCGTTGGACGATCGCCGACACCGCGGTCACGGCCACGTGTTCCTCTCTCTCCAGCTACACCACCGGCCGGGGACGAATCGGAACGATCATCACCGCCAACGGTGGAGGTCCCTCCAACATCGTGACGCCGAGTTGGGCCGGGAACGTGTCGACGGCGTTGCTGGGCGACGTGTCGATCAACACCGGCGCACTCGGATCGTCATCGTCGAGTCTTCTGTCCCGCGGTGCGGCTGGTGCGTTCGTCTGGACCCCCACGAACACCGGTTGGTGGCAGATGGTGGGCGACCTCGACGGATCCACCCGCGCGTATCCCGCACTCCCCCAAGTGCCCAGCTACTCGCGACCGGGGTCGCAAGCCGCGATCGGCTCGTGCGTTCTCTACTACCCGGGTCGCTATTTGGGGACCACTCCCATGACGTTGACCGGCGGCACGCATTACTTCGCCTCCGGCGTGTACTACTTCGAACGACCGATCGTCGTCTCGGGCGGTGCGCAGGTGGTGTTCGGAGAGGGCCTTCACTCCGGATGCGCCGTCGATGCTCAGGCGGCCTACGCCAGCACCGCGCCCAAGAGCCACGAGATCACCGGCAAGGGTGCCACGATCCTGCTGGGTGACGTCGCCACCCTCACGGTTCAGGAATCATCGGTGCGCATCAATCGACGGGTGTCGACGGCGTCCACCCGTGGCAGCGAAGGAGTGTCGATCCGTACGGTCAACTTCGGACAGTCGAACGCGTCGGTGACGATTCCGGCCGACACGGTGCTGCTGGCCGATGGCTCCACTTCTCCGGTCGCGACGCATTCGATCGTCCCCATCGCCAACTCGAGCCCGGTGTCGTATCGCACTTCCTCGCTCGTGCCGGCAACCGCGTGGGCGATCGACGTCCGACTGAGTGGGTCCAACGTGTCGGCGAATCGATTCATCGCCGATGGATACGTCTTCGTTCCCAACGCCGGCGTACGCGTGACCGGCAACTCATCGGCGTACGCGTTGTCCAGCACCGGCGGCGTGGTGGCCATGCGCGTCGAGCACTCGATGAACACCGCCCCCTCGGTGGCGAACAACTACGCCACCGGCATCGTGTCCGAGACGATTCAACGACGCGTGCGGTTGTCGGTGATCGAGGACTCCGACATGGACTCCGGAGCGCCTGGTGCGGTCTCGACCGCGGTGCTCGAGGTGCACTCCGATCGCAGTTACGCGATCAACTCCTGGGTGATCGACCCGTGACGACGAATCAGCCGGCCAACACCGCGCGGGCCACCAGATCGGTGCCGAACGCGGTGAGGATCGCCAGATACATGAGTCCGGTGGCGGCCATGACCGCCGAGTAGGCCCGCTCTTGCAGCGCCTTCAGGGTGACCACCGCCAACACACCGGTGGTGATCGCACAGGCCGCCCAGAACCATCCCAGCTGTCCGCTCCAGCCATCGTCCACCGTGCCGGAGAACACGCTGAACATTCCGGTGGGCACGAGCATCACCGCCACTTCGATCGGCCACACCCATAGGAACGCCTTCACGATCTCGTTGACGTGTCGGCGCGGCAAACCCGGCTGCACGAGATACCAATGACCGAGCAACATCGCGTCGCTCACCAGACCGAGAAACACCGCGCCGGTGATGATTCGCACGACCGCCAACACGTCGGCGCCCCCGGCGGCGACGCCGGCGGCCACGAGAACGGGCACCCCGAGGATCACGGGCAACAAGTCGAGTCGCGGATCGAACTCCGGGCCCACCACGGAATCACGGGCCGACGCCGCGCGTTCGATGCCGGTCATTCGCGCCACGCGCTCGGAGCGTTCGTCGTGTTGCTCGAGAAAACCGCGCACCCCGGCTCGCCGACGAGAGATGCTTTGCACCAAAGGCACCAGACACGCGATGGCCACGGCGACGCCACCGACATTGCGGATGGCCTCGGCGTCGCCATCGAACGACGTGCCGGCGAAGAGAATCGCACCGACCGCCATGACGAGATACGTGCCCCGCAGAAGCCAGCCGTATCCCAATCCGACCTCACGATGACGCGTGGTGAACCAGCATCCGAACATTCCACCGATCGCCCATTGCAACAGCACCGTGGTGGCATCGAGCTGAATCACGTCCGACACGCTACGACCACCCGACTCGTTCGGGACGCACCGTAGGCTGATCGCGTGACACCGGCCATACCCCGTCGATTCCGAGTCGCTCGTGCGATGACTCCGATCGCGATCATGGTCTTCGCGCTGTCGTCGTGCTTCACCGGGGCGCGACCCACGCTCGAACCGGTCGACACCATCGTCATGGTGGACGACCCCGCGGCGTCCGCCGTACTCGACATCCTCGGATCGACGCCCACGTCGACTTCGTTCACCGTTAGCTACGAGATCGTCACCAATTTCGGGGGTCTCACGACCCTGGCCGTCGTCGCCGTCGACGAGATCCTCGGCACGAGCGTTGAGATCGCGGAGACGCGCTACCTGTTCACCGCCGAGGGCACCACCTCGACCTGCTCGACGACGACGTTCGAGTGCGTCAACGGCATCGACGAGACGCGCGTCTCCGATCGCCAACTGACGTCGACGTTCTTCAAGCAATCCGCCATCGAGCGAATTCGCCAGGACACTCGCGTAGCCGTGGCTCCGGCCAACGGTCGTGAAGACTCGACGATCGCCGACCGCACGAGCGTGTGTGCCGACTTCTCGGTGGTCGACTCACAAGGTGCCGCGCGCACCAAGACGTACTGCGCTCTCGCGGACTACGCGGTGATCTCGACGATGGAGACGGCCGATCTCTCGGTGCGAGCCGTGGCCGTCGAGGATTCGATCGACACCGCGCGCTTCCAGCCGCCCGCCTGAGAAAACGTCATTCCGTCGGATCCCCGACTTTGCTCCGCTTCATCGAACGATTCCCGAGGAACTTGATCTCGACGTGACGACCGGGATACGGCGAGTGAATGATCGCCTGACCGACTCCGAGCCACATCATGACGTGACCCGGATAGCGAACCAGATCGCCGGCTTGAGCGGTGGCGAACGTGCGTGGCTCGGCCGCGCGTATCTGCGCGGTGGAGTTACGCGGCAATTGGAATCCCGCCATCGACCACGCGAAGGTGGTCAGTCCCGAACAGTCGAACCCGACACCGGGAAGCGATGCGTTGCGCTTGTACGGAACCCCGAGTTGCGTCAATGCTCCGAGCACCGCCAATTGATGCTCCAGATCCGCCCGCGCCCACGCTTGCTCGAACTGCTCTCCCGGCGTCCACAATCGCAAACCGACCTTGGCGGCCAACTCCGATCGCGCGGCCACGTACGCGGACGACAACTGTCCGCCACCGGCGACATCGATGCGCAACAACGCCAAGGCCCGCGCCGCGTCGTCGGCGATGGGATCGTTCAGACGCACGACCGCGGGCGCCGATGACGGGGCCGCGGCATTCGCGACCGACACCTCGCCCCAAACCGGCACCAGGAGCAGTGTCGCCAGCAGAGCCACGCCCGCTCGCACCAGTCGGGGTCGGCCGTGCCACCGTCCCCGTTGGGTGACCCGGGAGACCTCGGTAGCGACGTGGTCCGGTGTGGGCATCCCGTCACGATAGGTAGAGGCATTTCGCAACACAACCGTCATATTTGTTGCGAGAACGACACATTTCCAGTCGGTTCGTCACGAAGATCCCCACCGAGATCACAAAACCGCAGGTCACAGGGCACGGCCACACGGCAAGATGTGACCGTGAACGCCGGTGTGAATTCGACGATGCCGAATGTGGCGGTTGTGCCGGATGTGGCGGATGTGCCGGACGTGGCGGTGTTGCCGGGCGTGGGGGTGTTGCTGGCCGCGGGTGCCGGATCGCGCTTCACGGGTCCAACGCACAAGCTCTTGGCGCCTCTGGGCGACCGAACCGTCGTCGAGGCTTCCCTGGCCTCGGTGCTCGCCGCCGGCTTTTCCACCGTCGTCGTCGTCACCGGCGCCGTCACGATTCCCTTGTCCATCCTCGATCATCCCGGAGTCGTCGTGGCCCACAACTCCGACTGGGCGCAGGGTCAGGCCACCTCGATCGCCGTCGGCCTCCGCGCGGTGCGCGACCTCGGCTCGCGGGTCGCGGTCATCGGATTGGGCGACCAACCCTTCGTCACTCCCTCGGCGTGGCGCGCGGTGGCTCGCACCGAATCCCCCATTGCCGTGGCCACCTACGACGGCGAGCGCGGCAATCCCGTTCGCCTCACCGACGACGTCTGGTCCTTGTTACCAACGACCGGAGACGTGGGCGCTCGGGCCCTCATGCGCCTGCGCCCCGAACTGGTTCGCGAAGTAGCCTGCGAGGGTTCCGCGGCTGACATCGACACGCAGGAGGATCTCGCCCCATGGACCTGAACCATTCGATCACCGTCAATCAATCGATCGCCGAGACCTGGAAGATCCTCACCGATCTCGAGCGCATCGCCCCCTGTCTGCCCGGCGCCCAACTGCAAGAGATCGACGGTGACGTGTACAAGGGCGTCGTGAAGATCAAGGTCGGTCCCATCGTGGCCACCTTCAAGGGCGAGGCCCAGTTCGCCGAGCGCGACGACGTCAACTTCAAGGCCAGCTTGAAGGCCTCCGGTCGCGACACCGGCGGCAAGGGCAACGCTTCGGCCACCATCACCGCCCAACTGACGGCGCTCTCGGAGACCTCCACCGTGTGCAACGTGGTCACCGACCTCGCGATCACCGGCAAGGTGGCTCAGTTCGGCCGCGGCGCCATGGCCGACATCAGCGAGAAGCTCATCGCGCAGTTCGCCGACAATCTGAACACGCTCATCGACACCGAGGGCGCCACGGCACCGTCGACGACCGCAACCGACTCCGCCCCCTCGACGGGCGCGACGACCGCGGCAACATCAGCGGCAACGTCATCGGCCGCCGACACCTCGGGCGAACTTCCCAAGGTGCGCAAGATCGAAGGTCCGGCCGCCGAGCCGTTGAACCTGCAGGACGTGGCCGGTGGCGCGATGATGAAGCGCATCCTTCCGTTGCTGGCCGGTCTCGCGGCCCTGGGCTTGTTCCTGAAGCGAGTGTTCTCGCGCCGCCGCAAGCAGGCCTGAGTCGTCGTCCGCATTCACGCGAATCGCCGACGGTCATGAATCATCGTCGCGAACCCGATGCCGCCGATGTCGATGCGGTCACTCGTCTGCTCGGACGACGACCGAACAGTTGGTTCGAGGTCGTCGTGCGTTCGGCGACCGGTGAGCCGATGGTGTTGCGCAACGCGCCGTTCATGGACGACGGAACTCCCATGCCCACCCGATTCTGGTTGTGCGATCCGGTCATCACCGTGGCGGTCAGTCGACTCGAGGCCGACGGCGGAGTGAACCGAGCCGAAGCCGAGGTGGACGTCGACGAGTTGGCCGCCGCTCACCTTCGGTACGCCGCCGAACGCGACGCCGACATCGCGACCGATCACGTCGGGCCCCGACCATCGGGGGGCGTGGCCGGCACCCGCGTGGGCGTGAAGTGTCTGCACGCGCACTACGCCTGGCATTTGGCCGGTGGCGACGACCCGGTCGGGCGTTGGGTCGAACGACGACTCGCCGCGCTCGAGGGAGTCGATTGACATGCCCGTGGCCGCCATCGACATCGGAACCAACTCCACGAATCTGTTGGTCGTGGGCGACGACGGATCGACCATTCGGCGCGTCGTCGACGTGACACGACTCGGCTCCGGCGTCGATCGGACCGGATCGCTCGCGTCGGACGCCATCGATCGCACCGTGGCGTGCCTCGGCCGGTACGCGACGATCATCGCCGACGTCGGTGCCGGTGATGTCGGGCGCGTGCCATTGCGCATCTCCGCGTCCAGTGCGTGTCGGGATGCCACCAATCGTGACGAGTTCTTCGAACGTGTCGTGAACGTGTTCGGACGACCACCACAACTGATCAGTGGCGACGACGAGGCCCGCCTCGCCTACCGCGGGGCGGTCTCGGGCCTGCAACTCGACCCCATGGGTCACGTCGTTGTCGACATCGGTGGCGGATCCACGGAGTTCGCGTACGGCGACGTCGAACTTCGTCACACGCACAGCATCGACGTCGGCGCGGTCCGCCTCACCGAACGTCACCTCGAACACGACCCGCCCCGACCCGAGGAATTGTTGAACGCCATCGGCGACGTGCAGGACCTGTTCGACGACATGATTCGCGCGATCCCGGCCATGGCCGGTGCGCGTCAACTCATCGGCGTCGCCGGCACCATCGTCACCGCCGCGGCCGTCGAGATCGGAATGACCACTTTCGATTCCGCCCGCGTGCACGGATTCCGCTTCGAACGAGGCGCGGTCGAGGACGTGTTCCGCACCTTGGCCACCGAGCCGTTGGCCGATCGCGTGCACAATCCGGGGCTACCGCGCGAACGCGCCGACGTGATCGTCGGTGGTCTCTGCGTGTTGGTGGGGCTTTTGCGTCGCTGGGACGCCGACGAGATCGTGGTGTCGTCCCGCAACATTCTGGACGGCATGTGTGCTGAACTTCTGGAAGAGTCCGCACGATGAGCCACCACGACATTCACCCCGCGCGCACCGCCGCCGTTCGTCTGTACGGCCGTCGAGTCGTGCTGCGACCCCTGGTGCCACCGGACTTCGCCGCCTGGTCCGAGGTGCGTCGCCGCAATCACGATTGGCTCACCGTCTGGGAACCGTCGCGCCCCGCCCACTCCCCCGATCCGAGCACCGACCGCGAGGCGTTCTCGGCGCGATGCGCACTTCGCGACCGCGAGCGCCAAAGCGGAACCGCATACGCCTTCGGAGTGTTCGTCGACAACGCGTTCGCCGGCGAAGTGAACCTCAACAACGTGGTGCGCGGGGCCATGATGGGCGGCTCGGTGGGTTACTGGATCGACCAAGCGCGTGCCGGCCGTTCGTACACATCGGAGTCCGTCGTGGTGCTCGCTCGCTACGCGTTCGAGGAATTGGGTTTGCATCGCCTCGAGATTTGCATCGTGCCCCGCAACGCCAACTCCCATCGCGTGGTGGCCAAAATCGGCCTGCGCAACGAGGGCACCGCCGAGCGCTTCCTCGAGATCAACGGCACGTGGGAGGACCACGTGCGTTACGGATTCACGTCCGAAGAGTGGTCGGCGCGTCGCGACGAACTCGCGGCCGCCTGGTTGTAGGTCAGCCTCAGGCCGATTGGGCCCAGTTGCGGTAGGCCGCGGCCTTCTGCCGACGCACCACGGTGCGACGCTTCCACTCCTTGACCTTCCAGTGCCGCAACTTGCGACCGCTCTCGAGCTTCTTGGCGGCGCGTTCCGCATCGTGATGATGCGCCGGCTTCCATTCGGTGCCGGGTTCGTCGGCGTCGTCGGGCTCGAGTCCGTGACTCACCATGTCGGCGAGCTCGTGCAACTCGCTCTTCACCCGGTGACGCTCGCCGTGGGCGTGGGCCCGCAACTCGGCTCTCGGTAGCGGTACCGCTTCCTGGCTTCGATGGCGCTTGCTCATCGGTCCCTCCTTTGGTTCCGTTGAACTCCCCTTGAGCGAAACGTACAACACTTTCGCCGAATTGCAAGGGCGGATTGGCGGGACGGATGTAGCCAGTTGTCGACGGACGAACGTCCGTGATTGATCAGGACTTCTTCGACGAAATCTGCGACTGCAACGCCTTGATGCGTTCCTCGAAGAATGGCTGACGCGTGCTCCACAACTGCGGGGTCAGCTCGCGGGCCACGGCGTCGGGATGCTCGCTCACATCGGCCATGGCCTTGATCGTCTTCTTCGTCTCGATCACCAACTCGCGCGGTGCGGACGCCGCCCGAGCGGCCATCGCGTGAGCAACGTCCAACAACTGATCGTCCTCCACGCATCGGTGCACGATGCCGAGTCGTTCCGCTTCGGTTCCGTCCACCACCTCTCCGAAGATCACGGTGGCCATCGTCGTCTGCGGTCCGGCGATGCGTCGCAACATCCAGGTGTGTCCGCCGCCGGGGTGAATACCGATCTGCAGGAATCGGGTGTCGAATCGAGCGCGTCGCGCCGCGATACGCAGGTCGCATCCGAGCGCGAGGTTCATTCCGGCCCCAACGGCGGCGCCGTTCACCGCCGCGATGGTCGGCAGTTCACTGCGCGCGATGCGCAGGAAGCCTTCGTAGATGTTGCCCAAACTCTCGGCCGTGCTGGTTTGCAGATTGCCCAGATTCGCTCCCGCGCAAAACGCCGGTGCCGTGCCGGTGACCACGATGGCCCCGATCGCCGAATCCGATTCGACGCGATCCATGACCGCCACGATCTCGGCCACCAATGGGGCGGTGAGCGTGTTGCGCTCGGCGGGATTGTTCAAGGTGATGGTGGCGACGCCATCGGCGACGTCGAGAAGGACGAGAGGACTGTTCGATTCGGTCACCGGAGCATTCTCGCAGACGCGTCGAGCGTGCCTAGTGTTGGTGCATGTCGAATGGCGAGAGCGACGAGGCCGCGCTGAAGGCCCGCAAGAGTCGCCCGGCCGCCACGGTGATCCTCACGAGAATCGCCGAGCACTCCCCGTGCGGCTTGGAGGTGTTGCTGTTGCGCCGCAGCGACGTGGGCGCCTTCGCCGGCATGTGGGTGTTTCCCGGTGGACGCGTGGACGACGCCGACGAAGGACACGACGACTATTCCCGAGCCATGTCGGCCGCCATCCGCGAGGCTCACGAGGAAGTGTCGGCCCGGGTCGATCGAGCGGCTCTCGCCCCGTGGAGCCACTGGACGCCCCCGTTGTCGGCGCCGGCCCGCTTCAAAACCTGGTTCTTCGTGGCCGCCCACGATGACGGAGACATCGCGATCGACAACCACGAGATCGTCGACTATCGCTGGATGGCTCCCGATCGGGCACTGGCCGCCGCGCTCCCGATGGCTCCTCCCACCATCGTCACCCTTCACGAACTGCACGAGGCGGGAGACCACCAAACCATTCGTCGCGGACGAGTCGACCCGCCCGCGTACGTCACCCGACCCGGCCGCACCGCCGATGGTCAGGACGTGATGATGTGGAACGGCGACGCCGGATACGAATCCGGTGACGCCGACCTCGACGGACCCCGCAATCGACTGGTGATGCTGAACGGATTCGGTGGCACCGATTGGATCTACGTGCGTGCCTGAGAGTTCCCGACCGGGCGGAACGCGAGCGCGATCGAGCAAGTAGCGTCGTCATCGATGATCGACCATGTCTTCACCGACGTCATCAGCGCGCTTCGCGATGGGTTCGAACGCGCCTTCCTCGAGCGCCAAGCCTTCGAGGAGCACTTTCAGGTCGACGTGATGCTGGGCGACATCACCTGGGAAACGAGCTACGGATTGCCGGGCGAAGGTTTGCCACCGCGCGTGGTCGCCCACGTCACGTTCGACTGGCCGTCGTGGAGCCAGACCGCCTATCGCCGTTGGTACGTGGATGAGAAGCTCGACGAACAACCGTCCATCGAGATGGAAGTCGTGCTGCGCATCCAACGCATCAAGGACCAGCCCGATCTCGCGCTCGTGCGCACGTTTCTTCCGCAACTCAGTCCCCTCATCGGCGATGGGCGACTCGAGCGAGCCGGACTCACCTTGGAGACCACGCATCTGGACGACGACGATCTCGTCGAGCACGCGGTGGAAGTCACCTACGAGGGCCTCTACGAACTGTCCGAGGAGTCGTTGGCCGATGGTGCCAGCACGTTGCTCGACGACCATTTCGGGGCTCTCGGTGGTTGGGTGGCCGCCATGCTCGTGAAGATGGGCGACGTGAAGTACACCTTCTTGCCCGCCGATTGACGTCACCCCGTCGACGTCACCTTGTCGACGACCAATCTTGTCGACGACCAAAATTGACGACGACCCGAATCAAGCAACGAAAGAGAGTCGAACATGGCACTACTCACCGAACCCGACAGCGTCGTTCTCCTCGACGTCGACGAGCGCATCGCCACCATCACCTTGAACCGTCCGGCGGCTCGCAACGCGTTGTCTTCGGACGTACTGAAGCTGATTCCACGGCTGATGAAGCAAGCCGACGCGAGCGACGACGTGGACGTGATCATCCTCACCGGTTCGGATCCGGCGTTCTGTGCCGGTCTCGATCTGAAGGAATTGGGGTCATCGGGCAAGAACCTCGGGTCCGGATCGGGCGCCGATGGCCGCCCCAATTCCGATGGCGTGCGCGGGCCCTTCCCCGGATTGACCAAGCCGCTCATCGGGGCGGTGAACGGCGTGGCCATCACCGGCGGTTTCGAGTTGGCGCTGAACTGCGACTTTCTGGTGGCGTCCGAACACGCCAAGTTCGGTGACACCCATGCCCGAGTCGGCGTGATGCCCGGTTGGGGCCTGACGGTGCTGCTCCCCCAGGCCGTCGGGGTGCGACGGGCCCGCGAGATGAGCATGACCGGAAACTTCATGCTGGCCGACGAGGCCCTGGCCCGTGGGCTGGTGAATCACGTCGTTCCCCATCAGGACTTAATGCCCTTCACCCGCCGATTGGCCCTCGACATCGTCGGAAACGACCAGCCCGGGGTGCGCCAGATCCGGGCCACGTACGCCGCGATCCACGCCGAGGCCCAGGGCTGGGAGATCGAGGCCCTCGACGGCGCCCGCTGGCGCGAATCCCAGTTTTCCCCCGAAAAGGTGGCCGCCCGCCGCGAGGCCATCCAGAACCGTGGACGCCACCAATAATCCACCATCACGCGACGTCACCGATAGGTATGTACTCATGGGGTAAGGTTTCGCATCCAATTCGTCGGACACCCCCGTTCGGCGACCTAGGGGAGGAAACAACCACATGCGCAAGAATGCACGACTGCTGACAGCTTCGCTGGCGGCTCTCGGCCTCTTCGCCGCGGCTTGCGGCGGCGATGACGGCGGATCAACCAGCACCGAGGCTCCGGTCTCGTCCGATGCACCCGCGACCGACGGCTTCATCGCCGGTATCGCGTTCGACACCGGTGGCCGCGGCGACGGCACCTTCAACGACTCGGCTGCCCTCGGTGGCGAGTGCGCCGCCGAAGCGACCGGCGCGGAAATCAAGGAACTCGAGGCGAACGTCGACGAGGACCGCAAGGCCAACCTCGAGCTGTTGGTCGAAGGTGGCGCCAAGGTCATCGTGGGTGTGGGCTTCATGTTCACCGATCCCATGACCGAAATTGCCGCCGCCAACCCCGACGTGTCCTTCGGCATCGTCGACTCGGTGGTCGAGGCCGACAACGTGTCGAGCCTGGTGTTCGCCGAGGAGCAGGGCTCGTTCCTGGTCGGTGCGGCCGCCGCGCTGAAGAGCGAGTCGGGCACCATCGGCTTCATCGGTGGTCAGGAGATCGACCTCATCAAGAAGTTCGAGGCCGGTTACACGGCTGGCGCCAAGTACATCAACCCCGACATCGTCGTGGAAGTTGCGTACCTCGGACCCGCAGGTGACAACAGCGCTTGGGGCAACGTCGACGGCGCCAAGGAAATCGCCGCCGGCTGGTACGCCGCTGGTGCCGACATCATCTACACCGCCGCCGGCGGTTCGGGTGCGGGCACCATTCAGGCCGCCATCGAGGCCGACGCGTGGGCGATCGGCGTGGACAGCGACCAGTACCTCACCTCCGGTGACCCCG
Source organism: Actinomycetes bacterium (assembly GCA_027491335.1). Classification (GTDB taxonomy): domain Bacteria; phylum Actinomycetota; class Acidimicrobiia; order Acidimicrobiales; family Ilumatobacteraceae; genus Casp-actino8. The sequence continues at coordinate 51,363 of JAIXWJ010000037.1, forward strand.
AGGCTCAGAAGCACATCCTCACCTCGATGCTGAAGCGCGTCGACGTGGCCGTGTGCGAGACCATCAAGGCCGTCGCCGGTGGCGACACCTCGGGTGGCTTCAAGACCTTCGACCTCAGCAATGACGGCGTGGGCTACGCCACCTCCGGTGGATACGTCGACGACATCGCGGCTCAGCTCGACGAGATCAAGGCCAAGATCGTGGCCGGCGAGATCGAGGTCCCCAAGGCTCCCTGATCAGGAACCAGCGGACTAGATCCGCGATCAGCACTACGCGAGAGCCCGGGTCGTCGACCCGGGCTCTCTGCTATAACTGGTCGATCACTTCGAGGGGAACCATGTCGGAACAACCGCAAACGCGCGGCGACTTCGCGGTCGAATTGCGTGGAATCACCAAGACCTTCCCCGGCGTCATCGCCAACCACAACGTGAACCTGACGGTGCGACCCGGCACCATTCACGCCATCGTGGGCGAGAACGGCGCCGGCAAGTCCACGCTGATGAAGACCTTGTACGGGATGCACCAACCCGACGAGGGAACGATCGTGGTGAACGGCTCCTCTCGAACCTTCCGTTCCCCCACCGATGCCATCGCCACCGGAATCGGAATGGTTCACCAGCACTTCATGCTGGCCGACAATCTCACGATCACCGAGAACATCATCCTGGGCAACGAGCCCACGACGTCGCGCGGACGCATCGATTTCACCGCCGCCCACGACAGCATTCGCCGACTCATGTCCACCCTCGGGGTGGACTTCGACTTGGATGCCCCGGTGTCCAGCCTCGGCGTGGGACAACGCCAACGCGTCGAGATCCTGAAGGTGTTGTACCGGGGAGCTCGCATCCTGATCCTCGATGAGCCCACCGCCGTTCTGGTGCCGCAGGAAGTCACCGAACTCTTCGTCACCCTGAAGCGCTTGGTCGCCGAAGGTGCCACGGTGATCTTCATCTCGCACAAACTCGACGAAGTTCTGGCGAACTGCGACGAGATCACCGTCATCCGCCAGGGAACCACCGTGGCCCACACCACACCACGGGAAACCGACCGCCGCGGATTGGCCGAGTTGATGGTGGGCAGCGATCTCCCCGATCCGTCGGGTCGTGAGACATCCGTCGGAGACACCGTGTTGCTGCAGGTGTCCGGGCTCGACGTCGCCGGAACGGTCGCGGGTTCGAAGCTGGCGCTCGATGACGTGTCGTTGCGGGTGCACGCCGGTGAGATTGTCGGCATCGCCGGAGTGGAAGGCAACGGACAATTCGAGTTGTGCGAAGCGATCCTCGGGCTGACACCCGCCGTTCGCGGTTCGGTCACCCTCGAGAACCGCGACATCTCCGATGCGCCGACTCGCGAGCGCATCGGCGCGGGATTGTCGTACATCCCCTTCGATCGACATCGCGAGGGATTGCTGCTCGACGCCCCTCTGTGGGAGAACACCTATCTCGGCCGTGAGGACGACCCGGCACTCTCGTCGCGCGTGTTCACTCGTCGTCGCGCGATCGAGGCCGACAGTCGGACCATCATCGAACGATTCGGTGTGCGCACACCGAACGAGCACGTTCCGGCTTTCGCTCTCTCGGGCGGCAATCAGCAAAAGCTCGTCGTGGGACGCGAGATGGCCAGCAACCCCAAAGTGCTCTTGGCCGCCCATCCCACACGGGGCGTCGATGTCGGTGCTCAAGCCGCCATCTGGGACGAACTCCGTCACGCTCGCGACAACGGCCTGGGCGTGTTGTTGGTCAGCGCCGACCTCGAAGAGCTCATCGGATTGAGCGACACCATTCTCGTGATGTTCGATGGTCGCATCACCGCCGAACTGGATCCGGCCAATGCCACACCAGAGTTGCTCGGCACCTACATGACCGGAGAAGTGCAGGGGGCTCGTTCGTGAACCGTCAGAAACTGCAGCGCATGCTGGTGACGTCGGCCAGTTCGCTCATCGCGATCATCGTGGCTCTCGCCATCTGTGCCGTCATCTTGCTCATCACCGGCAAGGACCCCGTGAAGGCCTTCTCCACCCTCTTTGGCGCGGCCGGCGAGACCAAGGTGCTGCAGGGCATGCTCAATCGCGCCACACCACTCATGATCTCGGCCGCCGCCGTGGCCATCGGCTTCAAGATGAATCTGTTCAACATCGGCGTGGAAGGTCAGATGCGCGTGGCGCTGCTGTCCACCGCCGTCATCGGTGGTGCCGTGAATCTTCCCGCCCCGCTGCACATCGCCTTCTGCTTCGTGGTGGCCATGGCCACCGGTGCGATCTGGGCCGGCATCGCCGGTTGGCTGAAGGTGAAGCGCAACGTCAACGAAGTGATCTCCACGATCATGTTGAACTTCATCGCGCTCAGCGCGGTGGCGTGGTCGTTCGACACCTTCTTCCGCGCCAACAAGGAAGGCGAGTCCACCAGCGTGCTGGTGAAGACCAAGGACCTTCCCACGACCGCATGGTTCCCCGACATCGTCGATCGCCGACTGAACGGCATGTTGATCATCGCCATTTTGATTCTCATCTTGTTCTGGGTCCTGGTGTGGAAGACCAAGTTCGGTTTCCAGCTTCGAGCCTCCGGAGCCAACTCCGGAGCGGCCCGCGCCACCGGAGTCGACCCCAAACGCATGGTTCTCGTCTCCATGCTGATCTCGGGCGCGATCGCCGGTCTGGTGGGAATGCGGGCTCTGATGGGCGATGTTCACGCGTATCAGAACAACCTGGCCGAACAACAGGGTTTCAACGGCATCGCCGTGGCCCTGTTGGGCCGAAACCATCCGGCCGGCATCTTCTTCTCGGCGCTTCTGTTCGGCTTCCTCGGCGAGGCCTCAGGTCGACTGCAACTGGAGGACATCCCCAAGGAGATCGTCACCATCATGACCGGCATCATCGTGCTGGCGGTCGTGATCATCAACGAGGCGGTCAAACGATGGGATGACCGACGCATCCAACGACGCGCCGCGGCCATGGTCGACGAGAAGTTGGCGAACGAGAAGAAGGTCGAGGCGGCGTCATGAGTCGCATCTCCTTTTTGTCATCCTTGAGCCCAGCGCGACGGGCGATCCTGATGTCGCTGGGCTTCGTCTTGTTGTTGTCGATGGTGCGAATCCTCACCAACAGCGACGACCTCACCAGCTCCGGAACGATCTCGTCGACGCTTCGCGTGGCCACTCCGATCCTGCTCGCCGGTCTCGCCGGTTTGTGGGCCGAGCGCGCCGGAATCGTGAACATCGGCATCGAAGGAATGATGATCGTCGGCGCGTGGCTGGGCGGCTTCGGAGCATGGAAGTGGGGATCGTGGGCCGGCATCGGCTTGGCGCTCGTCGGCGGAGCCCTGGTGGGCCTCATTCACGCGTTGGCCACGGTTCGATTCAACGTCGACCACGTGGTGTCGGGTATCGCCATCAACATCCTGGCCGGTGGTGCCACCGAGTATCTGTCCATCATCGCGTTCAAGGGCCAGGACGGTGGTGGCGAAAGCCAATCACCCAACGGCAAGGGGGGCTACGGCACCTTCGACATGCCGTTCCTGAGCGGTGGCCACATCGGCGATTGGAAAACGCCGGACATTCTGGGATGGATCGAGAAAAAGCGCGACATTCCCCTCATACCCGACCTGGCGGCGTTCGCTCGTGGTTTGTCGAGCGACGTGTACATCCCCACGCTGGTGGCTCTGTCCATCGTCCCCCTGACGGCATGGGTCTTGTGGCGCACGCGTTGGGGACTGCGTCTGCGATCGAGCGGCGAGTCGCCGCGCGCCGGTGAGAGCCTCGGTGTGGCGGTGGTTCGCTTGCGCTACCAAGCCATGGCGATCAGTGGTTCGTTGGCCGCCTTCGGAGGCGCTTACTTGTCGTGCGTGCTCACCAGCACCTATCGGCAGGGGCAAACCGGAGGTCGTGGTTTCATCGGTTTGGCCACCACCATCTTCGGAAACTGGAATCCCGTCGGAGTGCTTCGCGGGGCGATCCTGTTCGGCTTCCCCACCGCACTGAAGTTCCGCGACGCCAAGAACGTGCCCGCGTTGCTGTTGGTGGCGGCCATCGTGCTCGCACTGATCACCGCGTTGCTCGTGTCGCGCCGCAAGTCGATGGCCGCCATCGGAACCGCGTTCGGATCGGCGCTGGCATTGTTCACCTGGATCACCGTCGACGAGGTTCCCTCGGAGTTCGTGGCCGCCACGCCGTACATCGTGACCATCATCGTGCTGGCCGGAGCTCGGCAACAGTTGCGCCCGCCGGCGCACGCCGGACAGTCGTACCGCCCCGGCGAGAATCACTGACTCGCGCGGCGCGCGAGCCGAGCCCGCACGTCGAGCCCGCGGATCAGCGGAAGTCGCCCAACACGGCGACGGCGCGAACCTCGATGCCGCCCCGCGGGCGTTGCGTCAGCGTCACCCGAACGCCGGACGGCTGGGCGGTGTCCATGATCTCGCCGGCGATTTCGGCGGACAACGCCTCGGCGAAGACCGCCCGATCGCGGAAACTCCAGAGATACAGCTTCAGGCTCTTGGACTCCACGCACCAGTTCCGCGGCCGATACTCGATGACGAGATGCGAGAGATCCGGTTGCCGCGTCACGGGGCACATCGACGCCAGCTCGTCGGTGGTGAACGTCACCACCGACACGTTGGCGGGAGCGGGGAAAACCTCGACGTGCTCGATCGCCTCGCGAACAGTTGCGCCCAGAACGGTCAGGCGGTCATGGGTGTTGTCGGTCGCGTTGTCGTTCATCGCCCCACAGCGTATGGGTCTTTCGTCATGCACGCACCCACGTCCGAGCGGGGATGGGTCGCCCTAGAATTCGGTCATGGGACAGGTCCTCTCCGACTCACAGATCGCCGATTACGACCGCGACGGATTCCTGGTGATCCCCGACTTCGCCGACGTCTCCGCATGCCGAGCATTGAAGGCGCGGGCCGAGGAAATCCTGCGGGAGTTCGACCCCGAGTCCCACCGAAGTGTCTTCACCACCAACGAGCAGAGTCGCCACGCCGATCGCGAGTTCATCGAATCTGCCAACGGCATTCATTGCTTCTTCGAGGAAGAGGCCTTCGACGAAGAAGGTCGACTTCGCCAACCCAAGGAGTTGAGCGTCAACAAGATCGGTCATGCCATGCACGATCTCGATCCCGTCTTCGCGGACTTCACCTACACGGACAAGCTGGCCGGCGTGGCGGCCGACATCGGCATGCCCGACGCCTTGGCTCTGCAGAGCATGTACATCTGCAAGCAACCCCGCATCGGCGGCGAGGTCGGATGCCACCAGGACGCCACGTTCCTGTACACCGATCCCGTGACGGTCACCGGTTTCTGGTTCGCCATCGAGGACGCCACCCTGGAGAACGGGTGCTTGTGGGCGTTGCCCGGTGGTCACCGCACCACGTTGCGCAAGAAGTTCGTGCGCAACGCCGCCAACGACGGCGCCACCTTCGACGTGCTCGATCCCGCGCCGTTGCCCGAGGCCCCCGGCAACCTGGTTCCCCTTGAAGTGCCCGCGGGCACCATGATCGTTCTGCACGGATTGCTACCGCACTGGAGCGACGTGAACCGCAGCGACAAGAGTCGGCACGCGTACTCGCTTCACTGCATCTCGTCGGCGGCCGAGTATCCGTCGTGGAATTGGTTGCAGCGCTCGGCCGAGTTGCCGTTGCGGTCCTTGAACAACACGGGTACGAGCGAAACGGTGGGTGCGAAGTGAGCGAAGTTCTGAAGCGGGCACCCAAGGTGTTGTTGCACGATCACCTCGACGGCGGTCTGAGGCCCGAGACCGTGATCGATTTGGCCGCCGAATACGGTTACCGCGGTCTACCCACCACCGACGTGGCCGACCTTTCGAAGTGGTTCCATCGCGGCGCCAAGCGCAACGACCTCGTGCTGTACCTCGAGACCTTCGCTCACACCGTTGGTGTGATGCAGGACAAGGACGCCATCGAGCGCGTGTCCTACGAGTGCGCACGGGATCTGGCCGAGGACGGCGTGGTGTACGCCGAAGTGCGCATGGCTCCCGAACTGTGCACGGAAAAGGGCCTCACCCTCGACGAGGTGATGCAGGCCATCATGGACGGTTTCAACCGCGGTTCGAGCGGCACCGACCTCACGATCTACGCCATCTGTTCGGCGATGCGCACGGCACGACGCAGTCTGGAGATCGCCGAGTTGGCCGTGCGGTGGCGCGATCGGGGTGTGGTGGGCTTCGACATCGCCGGCGCCGAGGCGGGCCATCCCCCCACTCGCCACCTCGAGGCCTTCAACCACGTGCAGCGCGAGAACTTCCACTCCACCATTCATGCCGGTGAGGCTTTCGGCCTTCCGAGCATCTGGGAGGCCGTGCAGTTGTGCGGCGCCGAGCGCTTGGGTCACGGTGTGCGCATCATCGACGACATCAGCGGACCCGAGGGAGCCGAGGAACTCGGGCGCCTGGCGGCGTTCGTGCGGGATCGGCGCATCCCCCTCGAACTGTGCCCCACCAGCAACGTGAACACCGGCGTGTGCGCCTCCATCGCCGAGCACCCCATCGGCTTGTTGCGGCGCCTGCGCTTTCGGGTCACGGTGAACACCGACAATCGCCTGATGAGCGATACCGGCATGACCAAGGAGTTCTCGCAACTGAGCGAGGCCTTCGGATGGGGGCTGGACGACTTCGAGTGGATGACCCTGAACGCCATGAAGAGCGCCTTCGCCCCCTTCCCCGAGCGGCTCCGGATCATCAACGGCATCATCAAGCCGCGATACGCCCTGCTTCGGGCCGAGCTCGCCATGGGGACCCAGACCCGCTGATCGGCAAGAATGGGCCCATGCCCGTCGAAGTCACCGTCGTCTCACACCCGCTCATCGCCGATTCGCTGACCCGCATTCGCGACGTCAACACCCCCAACGCCCTGTTCCGTCAGGAACTGGAGCGCGTGGGCACGCTGTTGTTGGCCGAGGCCACCCGCGATCTGCCCACGAACGAGGTGACCGTGCAGACACCTCTCACCACCACAACCGGACGCGCCCTGTCGAGTCAGCCCGTCGTCGTGCCCGTGCTGCGCGCCGGACTCGGCTTCGTGCACGCGGCCCAGGAACTGATGCCCAACGCCGACGTCGGATTCGTCGGTATCAGCCGCGACGAGAAGACCTTCGAGCCCAAGCCGTACGTCAACAAGCTCCCCGAGACGTTGGCCGGACGAACCTGCATTGTGCTGGACCCCATGCTCGCCACCGGAGGATCACTGGCCCACGCGTGCGAGTTGTTGATGGAACGCAATCCCACCGGACCCATCACCGTCATCTGTGTGTTGGCCGCCCCCGAGGGCATCGAGTATCTGCGGGGCACCGGTCTGAACCTGCGAATCTTCACGGCGTCCATCGACGAACGCCTGAACGAGAACGCCTTCATCGTGCCGGGATTGGGCGACGCGGGCGATCGCCAATTCGGCGCCCCGCACTGACCCGTCACATCGGGGGCCCACACGTCACATCGGGGGCCCACACGTCACATCGGGGGCCCGCACGTCACATCGGGGGCCCGCCCCATGCGGGCACTCCGCTGGACGAATCTCCGAACAGCTGACCCTTGGCCGCCGCCAAGTCCTCGACGGTCCATTGCTTGCCACCCGCGCTGACCGAACCAGCGATCTCGGCCGGCCGCATGCGGTGCACCTGATCGCCCAGCACGATGAACGTCTGCGCGTTGATGTCGGCCGCCAGATCGCTGGCGAGGAACGCCACCATCGGACTGATATTGGCCGGGTCGTACTTGTCGAAACCGGTCTCCGGCTTGGCGAACTTGGGGTTCACCTCGGTCATTGGTGTGCGAGCGCGCGGGGCGATGCAGTTCACCGTGACGTTGTAGCGACTCAGCTCGCGAGCCAGGATCGTCGTCATCGTGATGATGCCACCCTTGGCCGAGCCGTAGTTGCCCTGACCGGGTCCACCGAACAAACCGCTCTCGCTGGTGGTGTTGATGATGCGACGCGCGGGCAAACCACCCTCGGTGCCCTCGAGTTCCTTGGCCTTGTTGCGCCAATGCAACGCGGCGAAGTGCGCGGGGGCGAAGTGTCCCTTCAGGTGAACGCTCACCACGCTGTCGAACTGTGCCTCTTCCATGGAGAAGCTCATGGCGTCACGAATGAAACCGGCGTTGTTCACCAGAATGTGCAGATCACCGAACTCGCGAATCGCCGTGGCCACCAACGACTCGGCGAACGACCAATCGGTCACGCTGCCTTTGCAGGCCACGGCGCGTCCACCGGCGGAGTTGATCGCCGCGGCCACTTCGTCGGCCAGATCCGACAGATCGTTCACCACCACGCTGGCACCCTCGCGCGCCAAGAGTTCGGCGTGACACCGCCCCACTCCCTGACCCGCTCCGGTCACGATCGCCACTTTGCCCGTCAATACACCCATCTGCCACGACTCCGATTTCGACGTTTCTGATACCGTTTCAAAAACTAGTCGTCGAAGGGCGCGACCCGGCATACGGATGAACGCCGCGATGGACGCAGTGATGAACGCCGTGATGAACGCCGAAGGGGGGTCGAGTTTGTCCGAAGCCACGCGACCCGTCGCCCTGGTGACCGGGGCCAGTCGTGGTATCGGTCGCGCCATCGCCATCGCTCTGGCCGAGTCCGGCCATGATCTGGTGATCACCGGTCGTACCGTCGTCGAAGGCTCGGCCATCAACCCCGCCACCGGACACGCCTTGCCGGGAAGCTTGCGCTCCACGGCCGAGGCCATCGAACGACATGGTGGGCGCGCTCACTGCGTGGCCGCCGACATCTTGGATCTCGACGACGTCGAGGCCTCGTTCGCGCGCTGCCTCGCCGCGGCCGGTCGCATCGACGTTCTCGTCAACAACGCCGTGTACGTCGGACCGGGCAACGACGTGTTTCTCGCCGACGGCTCCCCCGACGACCTCATTCGACGCGTCACCGGGAACCTCACCTCCCCGCTTCTGCTCACGCGAGCGTTCGTGCGACACCTCATGTCCACGGATCGCGTGGCCGGCGCCGCCATCATCGACGTCACCAGCGACGCGGGCCAGCGCACCCCCGAGTCCCCGGCCGGGCACGGTGGCTGGTCCTTGGCCTATGCCGCCACCAAGGCCGGCTTTCACCGCATCGCCGACATGATCGTCGTCGAACACCCCTCCATTCGGGCCATCAACGTGAACCCGGGCTTCGTGGCCACCGAACGAGTGCTCGATTCCGGCTCCGATCTGGAGTGGGTGGCCCGACACGGAGTTCCGCCCTCGGTGGTGGGGCGGGCGGTGGCGACGATTTTGGCCGATCCGGATGTTCCCAATGGTGGCTACGTTCACGCCCAGCCCTACTTGCGCCGACGCCTCGGCGACGATGAGTATGAAGCATTCCTCGATGCCGCGAAAGCAGGAGATGATGTCCACTGACACGTACGTGATCGGACCCACCAACTACGACATTCTTCTGCCCGAACCCGAGATGGCGCCGGTGCACTACACCTTGATCTCCGTCGACGACCATCTCGTCGAACCCCCGCACATGTTCGACGGTCGACTGCCGTCGGCGTTGCAGGACAAGGCGCCGCGTCTGATCGAAAACGAGCGCGGCCATCAGGTGTGGACCTTCGACGGCCAGATCTTCAGCCAGGTCGGAATGAACGCCGTCGCCGGACGCAAGCAAGAGCTTCGCTCATTGGAGCCCGCCCGCTTCGAAGACATGCGCCCCGGCTGCTGGAACATCCACGAGCGCATCAAGGACATGGACCTCATCGGTTGCTGGGCCTCGCTCAACTTCCCGTCGCAGGTGACCGGCTTCGCCGGACGCGTGTTCAGCGCTTGCAGCGACCCCGAGGTCGGCTTGGCCACGATGCGCGCGTGGAACGACTGGCTCTACGAGGAGTGGTGGCAGCCCTACCCCGAGCGCATCATCCCGTGCGGCATCACGTGGTTGGCGCCCGGACCCGACGGATCGGCCCGTCTGGGAGCCGACGAGATTCGACGCAACGCCGCGCGCGGTTTCACGTCGGTCACCCTTCCCGAGCGCCCGCACAACATCGGCTGTCCCAGCCTCTTCAGCGGTTGGTGGGATCCCATCATCGAGGCCTGCGTCGAAACGGACACCGTTATCTCGCTCCACGTGGGGTCGTCGGGCATGTACGCCATGCCCAGTGACGCTCCCGCCCTTCAGTTGGGTGCCACGTTGTTCGGACAGTTGTCGTTGACCGCCTGCGCCGAGTGGCTGTGGAGTGGTTACGCCTACAAGTACCCCGAGCTGAAGATCGCCATGAGCGAAGGTGGCATCGGTTGGGTGCCCATGTTGCTCGATCGTCTCGAGAATGTGGTCGATCGCAGCGGTTACGGCGCCGGCTGGGATTTGCGCCCGGCCGAGGTGCTGCGTCGCAACTTCTGGTTCTGCACCATCGACGATCCCTCCACGATCGATCTTCACGACGTCATCGGCGACGACCACATCATGGTCGAGGTGGATTACCCGCACGGCGACAGCACGTGGCCGAACACGCAGTCCATTCTCCGCGACGCCTGGGGCCACCTGTCGCCGGCGCTGTTGCGCAAGTTGTGCTGCGAGAACGCCGCCGCGTTGTATCGACAGCCTCTCCCTGCGCGCATCGTCCCGTGAGCACCATCGCCGATCTGTTGCGCGATCGTCTCGGTGACGATCACCCCGGATACGTCTTCGAAAACACCCACACCTCGTGGGACGAGGTGGTTCGGGAGTCGACGCGCCGCGCGTCGTTCCTGCGCGAGCACCTGGACCCCACCGCCAAGCCCCACGTGGGTGTGCTCTTGGAGAACACTCCCGAGTACCTGTATTGGATCGGCGCGGCGGCCATCACCGGCTCGTGCATCGTGGGCATCAACCCCACTCGACGCGGCGCGGAGTTGGCGCGCGACGTGCGCCACACCGACTGCCAGATGATCGTCACCGACGCCGCCGGACGTTCGACGTTCGATGGCCTCGACTGCGGCGTCTCTCCCGACGCGTTCATGGACGTCGACGCCGTGCGCCCGATGTTGCCGGCCTTCGATGCCGACCTTCTGTCGTCCAGTTCACCGGACGGCTCGCTGCCACTCTTCTTGCTCTTCACGTCGGGATCCACCAGCGCACCCAAGGCCGTGGTGTGCACCAATGAACGAATGGCCACGACCGCCGTGCGCGCCGGCCAGATCTACGGCGTCGTTCGCGACCAGGTGTGCTATAGCCCGATGCCGTTGTTCCATGGCAATGCCCTCATGGCGTGCTGGGGTCCGGCGCTGGCCGTCGGAGCCACTCTCGTTCTGCGTCGCAAATTCTCGGCCAGTGGTTTCCTCGAGGACGTGCGTGCTTATGGATGCACGTATTTCACGTACGTCGGTCGCACGATCGCCTACGTGCTCGGCCAACCACCCACGGAATTCGATCGCGATCATCGACTGCGCCTCGGATTCGGCACCGAGGCCAGCGCGCTGGACCGAGAGCGATTCCTCGAACGTTTCGGGTGCGAACTGGTCGAGGGGTACGGATCCAGCGAGAGTGTGGTGGCCATCATCCGCACCCCCGACACTCCGGCCAATGCTCTTGGTCGCGAGCGACCCGACATGGCCGGCAAGGTCATCATCGTCGATCCGGCCACCGACGCCGAGTGTCCGCGAGTCGTCTTCGACGAGCATGGCGCAATCACCAACCCGGAGTGCATCGGAGAGATCGTGAACACCTCGGGCGGCTCCACCTTCGAGGGGTACTACAACAACCCCGAGGCATCCAGCGAACGAGTGCGCAACGGTTGGTACTGGACGGGCGACCTTGGTTTCCGGGACGACGACGGCTTCTTCTATTTCGCCGGGCGCAGCGCGGATTGGTTGCGCGTCGACAGCGAGAACTTCGCCGGTGCCCCGGTGGAGAACATCATCAGTCGCTTCCCCGGCGTGGTGATGGCGGCGGTGTACCCGGTTCCGGACCCCGTCACCGGCGACATGGTGATGGCGGCCATCGAGATGAACTCCTCCACCAATTTCGATCCCGTCGCGTTCGACGACTTCCTCGACTCTCAGCGCGACCTCGGGACGAAGTGGTCACCACGAATCGTTCGCATCACCACGGCCATGCCCTTGACCGCGAACAACAAGGTGCACAAGCCACCGTTGCGAGCGGAGAAATGGCGCACCACCGAGACCTTGTACTGGCGACCGCTACGTGGCGAGCGTTTGCGTCCGATGACCGCCGATGACGTCGCCGCGCTCGAACGGGCTTTCGCCGACAACAAGCGCACCCACGTTCTCAGCGGGCCCTGAACCCCGTCAGCCGTTGTTGGCGGCCCAGGTCTGCCAGGACTCGATGCACTCGGGCAACTCGCCACGTCCGGTCTGACTGCGCGGCCAGTTGGCATCGGGCAAGCCGACCGGCGGATTGGCCATGTCGTGTCCGTACCAGAGCAAATGACGACGCCTCGCGAACAGCCAACGACCGTCGACGCGCTTGTAGGTGTCGTGATATTGGATCTGGTGGATGATCCATCGACCTTCGGTGTCCTCGATCTCGCCGCGGCAACTCACCACGCCGGTGGCGTTGTCGGCGTCGGACACGTCGATGACGTGATTACCCACCATCAGGATCACCCGACCGAGCGAACCCATTTGCGCGTCGAAACTGAGACGCAACGCATCGGTGCCCGAGGTTTCGCGGGTCACCTTGATGTCGGGGACGAAGAGGCCAGCGAGATTCCGCGTGTCGCGCGCCCCGTACCAAACGGCGTATCGACTGGCCAGCTGGCGAATCTCCTCGCAGGCGGACAACCACGCGATGGGATCGGTGTCGCGAAGCTCGTCCACGGGTCACTTCCCTCCGGGCAACGGATGCGGATGAGCGGTCGGTTGCAGCAACGCGTCGGTGCCTCCGTCGACGAACAACACCTGACCCACGATGTACGACGCGTCGGCCGACAACAGGAAGCGAATCGCCCCGGCGATCTCCTCGGGCTTGCCCCATCGTCCGCGCGGGATCGGAATCATGTCGAGGGAATCCTTCACTCCGGGGATGTCGAGCAACGGTCGGGTCATACCGGTGTCGATGACTCCGGGTGCGACGGCGTTCAGACGAATCCCCGACGCCATCCATGAGGCCGCTTGGGAGCGCACCCAGAACGCGATCGCCAACTTGCCCGCGGGGTATGCGAGAAACGCGTTGGGGGTCGCGTGGCGAGCCACCACCGACTCCTCGTCGTCCTTCAGATATGCCATCGCTTCGGCGACCGGCAAACCCGGGGTCATCGTCGTGCTGTTCGACGAGATCATGACGACGGCCGGGTCGGTGCCCTTGGCCAGACAACCACGCAAACCCTCGACGACCGCCAAGGTGCCGAAATAGTTCACGCGCACCACCAACTCGTTGGGCGCGGGGGTGCTCACGCCGGCGCAGGGCACGAGGCCGTCGAGGACTCCCCCGCACGCCGCGGTCACCTCCTCGACGATTCGACGGCGATCGTCGACCTTGGACAAGTCACCGATCACGTCGGCGTCGCGCATGTCGACGCCGATCACCCGATGGCCGTCGGCTTCGAGCCGATTCTTGGTGGCCGCGCCGATTCCCGACGCCGATCCCGTGACACAAAACGTTCCCATTTCGACCCCTTCGCTCTCTGACAGTGTGTCAGATCGCCTCGTCACGGACCACAAGAATCCGTCACCCGACTCCGGGGCGTTGGATGACTACCGTGATGGCATGTCTTCGGTCGTTCGTTCCATCGTCTGCCAAGAGTTCGCCCCCCTCGATCGCCTCGTGCTCGAGGAGAAGCCGGCCCCCGATCTGTTCCCTGGTTGCGTGCGCATCGACGTCACCGCCTGTGGGGTGAACTTCGTCGACGCGCTCTTCGTGCAAGGCAAGTACCAGATCAAGCCCCCCGTCCCGTTCGTTCCCGGCATGGAGGTGGTGGGCCGGGTGTCCGAGATCGCCGCCGACGTCGCCGATAGTGGCGTCACCATCGGACAACGCGTGTTCGCCAACGTCGGCCTGGGCGGTTTCTCCTCGCAAGCGATGGTGGCGGCCAAACGAATCACGCCGCTCCCCGACACGTTGTCGGATGGCCAAGCCGCCACGTTCATGCAGAGTTATCTCACGGCGTGGTTCGCATTGGTGGAACGCGCGCGCGTGGAATCGGGCCGGTGGCTGCTGGTGCTGGGCGCCGGGAGTGGTGTGGGTCTGGCCGCCGTCGATGTCGGTCGTGCTCTGGGCCTGCGCGTCATCGCGGTGGCGTCCACCGAGGAGAAGCGTCGGTTCGCCACCGAACGCGGCGCCGAGGCGACCATCGATTCGACGCTGTCCGCCGACGAGATCAAGGAACTCGCCAAGTCGTTGTCGGGAGGCGCCATCGATTACCTGTACGACCCCGTGGGTGGCGAGGTCGGCGAGACGTGCCTGCGCGCTCTCGGAGACGACGGTCAGTACCTGGTGATCGGATTCGTGGCCGGCATTCCGAAACTGCCCGCGAATCAGGTGTTGCTTCGCAACCGTCGAATCACCGGCGTGGACTGGGGTGGCTGGGCCGGCAAGAACCCCGAACGCAACAACGCCATGCTCGCCGAGGTGATGAAGCTCATCGCACGCGGCGAACTACGGCCGGTGGAGCCGGTGGCTTATCCCCTCGAGCGGGCCGCCGACGCGTTGCGCGACCTCGAAGACCGCAAGGTGGCCGGAAAAATCGCCCTGGTGCCGTGAGCCCTCGAACGCGGTAGTGACCCTCAGCTGATCACGTTCTCGCGCTTGTTCGCTCGGAAGCGGTCACTCAGCACCCGCGCGCTTTCTCGATCGAATCGCACGAAATCCTCCGAGCGGCCATCGCGCCACCAGATGCGCGCCGTCGCATCGGTCTCGACCGCGTGCCAACGACGAAGAACCAGCTCCCGCTTGATGACCTTGTTCGACGGCGTCATGGGGAATTCGTCCACCACCATCACGAACGAGGGCATCCACTTGGGACCGAGATCGCTTTGGGAACGCAGATGCGCGGCGAATTCCGCGATGTCGAAGGTCGCATCGGGCCGCAACTGAATCGCGGCCATCACCCGATCACCCATGTCGGCATCCGGGACCCCGTACACCGCCGCCAAGATGACGTCCGGGTGGCGCATGATGATGCGCTCGATCGGAGCACCAGCGAAATTCTCTCCGTCGACGCGCATCCAGTCCGCGCTGCGTCCGGCGAAATAGAAGAAACCGTTCTCGTCGCGATACGCAAGGTCGCCGGTCCAGTACGCACCGCCGCGCAAACGCTCCTTGTTCGCCTCGTCGTTGTTCCAGTAGCCCTCGAAGGTGCCACCGCCGGAGTTCACGATCTCGCCCGTGGCCTCTTCGGTGTTCACCAGTCGACCCTCGGAATCGAAGATCGCCCGCGGGCATTCCTCACCCGTGTCGGGATTTCGCACCGCAATGGAATCCTGAGCGGCCACGCCCAACGAGCCGGCGGGCATGTTCGGAACACGAATGATCGATGCGCCGGTCTCGGTCTGTCCGTATCCGTCGGTGAGCGTGCAACCGAATCGCTCGGCGAACTTGCCGAGATCCACCTCGGACCCTTCGTTGCCGAATCCGCGTCGCAACGGATTGTCACGATCGTCGGGACGCTCCGGCGTGGCGAGAATGTAGGTGAGGGGCTTGCCCACGTAGTTGAAATACGTCGCGCCGAATCGTCGGACGTCCGGCAGGAACTCGCTGGCCGAGAACTTGCGACGCAACGCGACGGTCGCGCCGGACACCAGGCTCGGAGCCCAGGCGGTGAAGAGCGCGTTGGAATGGAACAACGGCATGCAGATGTACGTGATGTCGCTGGCTTCGAGTGCCATGATCATTTGCATCGCACCCGACACGAAATGCAGGCGTTGATGGCTGGTGATCACCGCTTTCGGAGCACCACTGGTGCCCGACGTGAAGAGCAGCAGAAACGTGGCACTCGGTTCCACCGGACATTCCGCCGCCGTCGGTAGCTCGGCCCCACGATGCACGTCCATCGCAGCGGCGTACTCGGGCGTGTCGGTGTCGAGCACGAAACCGTTCGCATCCCCCAAGTCGAGGCCGTCCAGCAAATCGACTTGGTTGGACTCGGTGACCACGATCTGGCACGACGTGTGGCGAATATCGCGCGCCAACTCCGCGCCGCGTCGCGTGGGATTGATGCCCACCACCACGGCGCCGGTCACCGCGGCCGCGCCAAGCCACAGCGTGAACTCGGGGGTGTTGTCCATCAGCACGCCAATGTGCGGGGGCGTTCCCTCGGGACGGGTGGACATGTGCGCGCGCCACCACGCCGCCCGCTCCGCGACCAACGAGCACCACTCGCGCCAGGAGAGTCGACGATCCTCGAACAAAAGAGCCTGAGCATCATCGTGGGCGCGAGCCCGCACATGATCGGCAAACGTCGGCATGGTTTCAGAGTTCACGGGCCACCTCATGGGCTGTGTGCATCGCACCTTCGATGTATCCAACGTGGGCGGCGTCACCCACGGTCTTCACGTTCAATCCTCGTTCCGCCAATCGGTCGGTGAGCGAACCGTCCGGCGAAACCTCCGAGGCGATGATCACGCTGTCGCCTCGCACCTCGAACTCCTGCTCGCCCACGCGATAGCGAACGGCGACTTTCGAGATGGACACCGGCACGGCCTCTCGGATCAAAGTGACACCATGGGAAGTCGCGTTTCGCACCGCGGTCCAACGTCGGGGCATCGCCATCGGGAGGCCGAGATGCTTGCCCTCTTCGAGCACCGTGACGAGTCGGCCTCGTTCGGCGAGATACTCCGCCAATTCCAAGCCCACCAAACCGCCACCGATCACCACCACTCGACGACCCACCGGCATCCACACCTTCGACAGGCGGCGAATTCGGTCGGCATCGTTCAGCAACCCCAAGGTTCGTCCGGCCGCGACCGCCACCCGTCCGAGCAAGTTCAGCGAACCGGGATCCGCCGCGGCATCGCCGGTGATGACGGCACGCAATCCGTCGCCGGTGAGAACGTGCGGCAGATCGGCACCGGGAATGGCCGGTCGACCGCGACGCGCCCCGGTGGCCACGATGACCGCGTCGGGTCGCAGACTCTCGACGAGGTCGACGTCGGCGGCGGTGTTCGTGAGTACGTCGACCCCGAGCCGTTCGATCTCGTGCGTCAGCCAGTCCACGAGCATCGCGTTGGCCGGTGTGGTGAGTTGAGAGAACCACATCGTTCCGCCGAGGCGACCGCCCTTTTCGATCAATGTCACCTTGGCGCCCCGCGTGGCCGCGACTCGCGCCGCTTCCATGCCACCCGGCCCGCCACCGATCACCACGACGTGTTGGGCCCGACTGATCGGAGCCAAGACCGCGACCTTTTCGTTGCACAACGCCGGGTTGACGGCGCACTTGGGGTTGCCATCGAAGAAGTTCTGCTCGACGCAGACGTAGCAATTGATGCAGGGTCGCACGGAACGTCGTTCGCCCGCGCGGATCTTGCTCACCAGGTCGGGGTCGGCCAGCAACTGTCGACCCATCGACACGAAGTCGCACTCGCCCGCCGCGATCATCTCGTCGGCCACCTCGGGCAACATGCGACCCACGGCCACCACCGGAATGGTGACGGCGCGCTTGATTATCTTGGTGTGCTCGCGATAGGCCGCCACCGTGTTCGGAAGCGGTCCGTCGGTGAAGTTCGCGAACGGGTTGTGAGCGTTCGCCGACACGTGAATCGCATCGGCTCCGGCGGCTTGAATCAGCGCGGCGGCCTCGGCGGTTTCGGCGGCGGTCAGACCGTCCTCGGGGCCGTATTCGTGACCGTTCACTCGCACCAACACCGGATAGTCCGCGCCAACCTCGGCCTTCACCGCGCGCACCACTTCGCACGTCAGTCGTGCGCGGTTCTCGATGGAACCGCCCCAGCGGTCGTCGCGCTTGTTGTACGTGCGCGACAGGAACGTCGAGAGCAAGTATCCGTGCGCGGCATGAATCTCGATGGCATCGACACCGGCGGACTTCACGCGTCTCGCCGCGGCCGCGAACTGATCGACCACCCACGCCAGATCGTCCTCGTCGGCCACCTTGTAGGTGGCCTTCTTGCCTTGAGTGGCCGTGGCCAGACGCATCAGTTCGTCCATCGGGTTGTCGCGCAGTGCCGACAGGTCCTGGCCACCCTCCAGCAACGATGGCACCAACTGCGGACGACCATCGGCGGTGTCCACGCTGGCGGTCTTGCCGTGATGACACAACTGCATGCACAGACGACCACCAACGGAGTGAACCGAGTCGGCCAGACGGCGGATTCCCGGAATGAAACGGTCATCGGAGAACGCCGGCTGATGTCGCGAGGTGGCGCCCATGGGCCATGCGACGGCACCGGTGCCGGTGATGACCATCGCCGTTCCACCGGCCGCACGAGCCGTGTAGTGAGCGATCTCTCCGTCGCTGATCTCGCCCTCGACGCACAGGTTCATGTCCATCGCCGGCAAGAAGACTCGGTTCGATAGTTCCAGTCCGGCGATGCGTCCCGGGGCGAGCAGAGAATCGAAAGTCGAGGTGGTCATCGTCGCCCTATTCGGTGGTGTTGCTGCGTTGGATCGCTCGCTCGTCAGTGCCCAGGTAACTGGCGATCACCGCCGGGTTGGTGCGGATCGCCTGCGGATCCCCCTCGGCGATGACCCGTCCGGCTTCCAAGCAATAGATGCGGTCGGAAATGGACATCACCATCGGCATGTCGTGCTCGATGATCAGGATCGACGCTCCCAGCTCGCGCTGAATGGTCTGGATCAACGGCCCGAACGCCTCGGTCTCGCGTTGGGCGACACCGGCGGTGGGCTCGTCGAGAAGCAACAACTTGGAGTCGAGCGCGATGAGCGCACCGAGTTCCACGATGCGGCGGGTTCCGGTGGAGAGTTCGCCCATCAATGCATCCGCGTAGCGACCGAGACCGAGATAACTGATGATCTCGTCGGCTTCGCGGCGCTTGCGACGCTCGGCCATGGGCGACGGCGGCAGGGCGAGAATGGACGGCACCAGCAGCGACCGTTGGCGCGACTCGAGCGCGACCATCAGGGTCTCGCGAACCGTGAGCGACGCGAACAGGCGCGCGTTCTGGAACGCACGACCCTGACCGAGTCGGGCTCGGCGATGGGCCGACATCCCCGAAATGTCGCGTCCGTACAACTCGACCAGTCCGGTGGAGGGCAGAAGTCCGGACACCGCGTTCAAGATGGTGGTCTTGCCCGCACCGTTGGTGCCGATCAGACCGACGATCTCGCCCGGACGCACCACGATGTCGACTCCGTCGACGATCGTGCGTCCACCGAGGTTCACGGTGAGCCCGTCGGTGCGCAAGGGGGCCGTGGACGGGTCCACGTCGGTCCCCTTTCCGCCGAGCGACGCCACGTCGGCGCCCTTTTCGCGCACCGGAGGGGTCCAGTTGGTCCGGCGCGCGATCCAGCCCAGGAGATTGTCACGGAACGCGTGCAGGATCGAAATGAGTCCGCTCGGGAAGTACAACAGGACGATCAACATTCCGAATCCACTGGCGAACAGTTCCACCTGATCGGTGCCGTCGAACACCAGCGGCAACGCCACGATCACCAACGTGCCGAGAATCGCGCCGGTGATGGAGCCGATACCGCCGACCACCGCCACCGCCACGATGCGCAAGGAGTCCTCGAACTCGAAGGCGAGTCCGTCGACCTTGAACTGCCCGCTGCGATCGGCCAGGGGCAACAACGCACCGGCCAACGCGGCGAGACCTCCGGAGACCGCGAACGCCAACAGCTTCGCTCGGTTGGGCGAGATGGTGTACGCCGCGGCCGAGTTCTCGTTGTCACGGGTGGCGATGATCGAACGACCGATGCCGGTGCGACGAATGCGCCACACCAAGACGATGGCGAGCACCGCGATGAGCAAACTGAAGTAGTAGATGCCGTCGAAGTTCTTGCCCTTCACCTCCCAGAACAGAAGGCGGAATCCCTCGTTGCGATCCACGTTCAACTTGGCGACACCGCCTCCGTCGGGAGCGACCTTCTCCGCGACCAGGAACCACGACCTGATCATCAATCCGAAACCAAGAGTGATGACGGCCAGGTACAGGCCCTTCACGCGCAAGGCCGGAATTCCGATGATGACGGCGGCAGCGACGCCGAAACCCACACCGATGAGGATCGACAACCAGTACGGAAGTTCGTTGGCGAAGTAGATGGTCGCGTACGAGCCGAGAGCCACGAAACCGAATTGACCGAGGGACAGCTGACCGCCCCATCCGGTGACCACGGTGACCGACAACGCGACGATCAGGTAGATCGGAATGATGGAGAACTTCAACACGTCGCTGGACTTCTCCAGTTGCGACGGAACGATGACCGCGATTACGGCGAGCAACGCCATTCCACCGAAGGTGAGCGCTCGATAGAGGGGATGGCGCGTGAGCTCGACGCGCGCGGCCCGGACCTTGTTCGTGAGTTGCCAGCCGCTGTCGCGCATCGACTCGTTGCGTCCCGTCGTGAAGAGAACGACGAGCAGAATCACGAACAACACGGCCACGTTGGCTCCGGCGGGCATCTGTCCGAGCAACGACCACGAGACCAGCAAGCGATCGATGAGACCCGCGACGAGACCACCGACGAGGGTCCAGCCGAACGACTTCATGCGACCGACCATCGCCGCCACCAGAGACAACAAGAGCAACTTGGGTCCGAGTGCCGTTTGCACCGACCCGATCGAACCTCCGTAGAGCGGAGTGATGAGCAACACGCTCAAGGTGGCCAGAACTCCGGCCAGCGCCCACACCTTGGTGGACACCTTGCGCACACCGATGCCCGCCAACTGAGCGGCCGAGAAGTTGTCGGCCGTGGCCCGCACCTGCATGCCGAACGCGCTCTTGTGGAAGAGCCAGCCGAGGAAAATCATCAGAGCCGGCACGACGAGCAACACCTGAAGTTGCGGACCGGTGAGTGACAATCCGCCCACTTCCCACTGTCCGGAGATCAGCACCGGAAAGCCGACCTGGGTTGCCTCTTCGTCCGTGATCGGAATGCGCAACTGCAGGAGCTGGATGACCTGCGTGAGTCCGAGCGTGGCCACGAAGAGCAACAAGCGAGGCTGCGTGAACAAACGTCGCAGAACCAGCTCGGACACCACGCCCAAGACGAGACCGGCCAGAAGCGCCAATGGCAACGAGAGCCCGAACGCGATGTCGTAGCGGATCTGCAGAACCGCCATGAGATATCCGCCGAACGCACCGATCTGGCCGTGCGCGAAGTTGATGACTCCGGTGGCGCGATAGATGAGCAACAGTCCGAACGCCACCAGTGCGTACACGAGACCCTGCACCAGACCGTCGAAGACGATGTCTCCCGAGAAGACCAATCCGATCATCGCCATCACGCTCCCGCTCCCGACAAGAACACCGCGCGCAGCAGATCGCCTCGTTCGAGGAGCTCCTTCGCGGGTCCCTCGAACTTGACTTGGCCACGCTCCATGAACACCGCTCGATCGGCGATGGACAAGGCCACGTTCACCGACTGCTCCACGATGACCATGGTGGTTCCCTGCTCCTTCAGCTTCTCGACCACCTGCAGGAGGTCCTGCACGACCACCGGCGCGAGCCCCAACGACAACTCGTCGATGCACAACAACTCCGGTTCCAACATGATCGCCTTGGCGAGAGCCAGCATTTGCTGCTGGCCTCCCGACAACGAGCCGGCGCGCTGGTCCGCTCGTTCGCGCAGAACCGAGAACGTCTCGTCCACCAACTGCAACTTCTCCCGACGCTTGTCGACCTCGGCGATCTGACGACTCCAGATGGCCAGGTTCTCGGCCACCGTCATGGAGGGGAAAACCGCTTCTCCACCGGGAATCTGCACGAGACCCATCTGCGACCGGAACTGTGGATCGACGAGCGTGATGGTGCGACCGTTCATGCGGACCACACCACGATCCGGCATCACCAATCCGGAGATCGCTCGCAGGATGGTGGACTTGCCCGCGCCATTCGTGCCGAGCAACGCCAGCACTTCGCCCTTTCGGACGTCGAAGCCGACGTCGAACAGCACCTGCAGGTTGCCGTAACTGACGTCGACGTTGCGCACCTGAAGCACCGGAACGTTGCCCGGATCGCCGGCCAAACGAACGCGCTCTTCTTGCTGCTCTTTCAATTCGGCCACGCACAACGCGATGTCGCGCTTCATGTAGCGACTTCCGTAGATGATGAGCAGTCCGCCGAGCAGCGCCGCGGGCGGAACGATCGAGGTGAGCGCGGTGCGTTCGCCATGAGCATCGGACAGAGCTCCGGCCAACAGGCCTCCGAAGAAGCCGCCCATCAAGAAGATGTACACGCCCACCATGGCGAAGGCCTGAGAGCGCATTTGGTACGGGATGATCGCCGAGATGGCGGGCCCGACCTGGGTGAAGGCCATTCCCTGGAACGAATACCCGATGGTGACGAGCGCGACCATCACCACCGGATCCTGGAAGCGCAAACCGGTCGTGACGAACAATCCGTAGAGAAGAATGAATCCACCCATCATCTTCAGCGACGACGGCGGGTTCTTGCGGAAGAGACGATCACCGAGTCGCCCGGCGAGCGGGATACCGATGAGTGCCCCGGACCAGGTGATGGCACCCAACCAACCACGCTTGAACGCGCTGTAGCCGTAGGCGTCCTCGAGGAGAAGGTTGAACGCACTGGGCACGGCGACCAACGCGAAACCCAGCACGCCGATACCCACGACGAGGAAGTAGAAGGTTCGCACCTTCTTCAATCGCTGGAACGCCGCGGACAAGCGCACCGGCGGTTCGGTGAGATCGGGAGCCATCGTCGCGCCGAGCACCGCTTCTTGTTCCTGGCGACCGCGCTGCGGCTCCTTCAACGTCAGCGACCACAGCACGGACAAACCGGCGGGAATCAAGAGCGCGAAGAAGACCACGCGCCAGTCGCCGGCATCATCACCGGCCGCCACCACGATCGCACCGGCGAACAACGGCCCGAGCACCTGACCAAGAGGGCGACCCAACGCCTCGACGGCGAAAATGCGGGTTCGAATGGCCAATGGATACTGGTCGGCCACCAGCGAGGGCCCGATGGGGATTCGAGCCGATGCGCCGAATCCGGATCCGGCGCGAGCGACACCCATGAGGAACGGATTGACCACCGCGCCGGTGAAGCCGACGAACAACAGCCACAATCCCGACGCTCCACTGAGAACTCGGACTCGCGAATACCGGTCGGCGAGCCATGCGAAGGGCAGCGTGGCCAACACCAACACGACGCCGCCGAAACTTTGCAGACCGAGCAGCACGGTGTCGGAGATTCCCAGCGTCTCTTGAATGTCGGGGCCGAGAACCTGCATCGCGACGCGATCGAACTCCTCGAAGATCGTGAAGAGCAGCAACACGAGGGCCACGCTGAGACCCCCGGCCTTGAAGCCGGCGCGTAGGGACATCTGCGAGCCGCCCGAACCGACGAAGCCGCCGAGCGCGGCCGCGTCGACCTCGGTGCGCACGTCGTCGCGAGCTTCCTCCTCGACCGCGATCGATGCGGCCAACGCCGACGCCGTACTCGACTGTGGACGTTCTTGACTCGAACTTTCCTGGCCTTGCATCGATCCCCCTACGCGAGCCGGAGCCCTCTGTAACCGTGTCGCAACAGTAGTCGTTTCCGAGTATCTGACGCACCGTCAGAAATTTCTGACGGTGCGTCAGAAAGCCCTCTCCGACTCTGCTACCCTGCGCAACGGATCTCGCTCCCGGCGGGGTCCATGTTCCTAGAGGGGGAAACACACATGAAGAAGCAGTCCCGCATTGCGGTCGCGCTGTTCGCTGGTGCCTCGCTCATCCTCGCTGCCTGTGGCGGCGACGACGGCGGCGACACCACCGAGGCGCCCACCAGTGAGGCGCCCACCAGTGAGGCACCTTCCACCGACGCTCCCGCCGAGGAGCCCACGGCCTCCGACATCGGAGTCACCGAGACCACCATCAGCATCGGCGTTGCCGTGGCCGACCTCGAAGCGGTTCGCGCGGTCATGCCGGGCGTCGTGCCCGAGACCCTGACCACGGATCACCTGTTCGACCGCTGGAAGGTCTTCGCCGACGACATCAACGAAGCCGGCGGCATCAACGGACGCACCATCGAACTGGTCCGTCTCGTGTGGAACCCGCTCGACCAGACCTCGTTCGACGCTCTGTGCGCCGCGGCCACCATCGACAACGAGATTTTCGCTCTGGTCAATGGCACCGGTCTGTCGTCGATCGCCCGTGAGTGCATCTTCGACGCTGGCGTGCCGATCCTGTACGGCGACGTGATGACCGAGGCCGAGTTGGCCACCGGCCTCGCGATTTCGCTCGTGCCGCCGACCGAAACGATGGCCGCCGCCGGCGCCAAGCAGTGGATCGAGAACACCGACGCCGCTGCTGGTTCGACCGTGGGCATCATGTCGAACAACACCCCCGGTGGCACCGCCGCCGGTGACGCCGCCCAGGCCACCCTCGAAGAGGCTGGCTTCGTGGTGACCCGCGCCGAACTGAACTCGGTCTCGGGCGACAACGCCGCCATCAACGAAGAGGGTGCGGTTGCCGTGGGTAACTTCGTCGCCGAGGGTGCGGTTCACGTGCTCGTGGCCACGCCGTTCACCGAGAACACCGGCTTCTGGACCAAGGCCGCCGAGGCCGACCTGCCCTTCACCCTGCTCGACGTGTCGTCGTCGGGATGCTCGCCCTTCGGCCTCAGCGCCGACCGTGCGGCCACCGCGGTGGGTAGCTCGTGCACCACGGCCTTCGACCACTCGACCGATGGCACCGCCATTCGCCCCGACAGCGAGTTCGAGGCGGCCTGCCGCGCCAACTTCGATGAGAACTTCACCGAGTACTACGGCGGACCGTCGAACCCCGGCGTCCCGGCCGGTCGTCAGTTGACCGACACCGCGGGCAAGGTGCTCAACTCGGACTACACGCCGCAGGAGTGCTCCATCTCCAACATCATCAAGTTGGGCTTGGAAGCTGCCGGCGTGAATCCGACGCGTGCGTCCTTCATCGAGGCCATCTTGGGCTTGGGTGACGTTCCGTTGGCTCTCATCGGTGGTGGCACCGGAACCTTCGCCCCCGGCAAGCCGTTCGCGGCCAACGCCGTTCACGTGGTGAAGGTGACCGCGGCCAACGCTCAGACCGCCCCCGACGCCAACGGCCTGTACAACGGCTGTGCGGCTCCGGTGAACTGCGGTGTGGTCACCAGCGACTGGACGCCGATCGCGGACTGACGCTCCGATACAACGGTTCGGTTTGACCGAGCCGAGTGCGGAACGGGTTGACCGAACTGCACGTGGGACCAGAGGGGTCGGGTGGGAGAAATCCCCCCGGCCCCTCTCCCTTTCCCGCGACAAATTGTCGCTTTACGTACATGGCTCGTGTACACAAAGCGACAATTTGTCGCGTTTTGGGCAAAGGGTGCCACAGCGGAATGCTTTGCTGATCGCCCATGTGGAGCGATGCAGCAAACATCATCAATCTCGCCGAACGGCGACGCGGAATCATCACCATCGAGGACTTGGCCTCCATCGGCATCAACCGGCGCACAGCAAGCCGACTGGCTCGCGAGGGGGTGCTGCGTTGCATCTATCGCGGGTCCATCTTCGCCGTCGGAGAGGCCCATCTCGACATCGAGGCGGAAGTTCTCGCCGCATCCCTGGCACTGCCTCACGGTTGGGTTTCGGGAACGACCGCGGCGGCCTACTGGGGCCTTCGCCGCATTCCGCGTGACCGCATCCAGATGACGGTTCAAGGAACCACACTCCCCCGCGTTGCCAACATGCGAATTCGACGCACCAGGTTCGAGAACCCCGACATCGTGGAGACGCTCTCGGGTGGTCGTGTCAGCTCGCCCGCGCAGACCCTCTTCGAGATTTCCAGCGAACTCGATGATCGAATTCTGCGATCAGTTCTCGAGGATGCCTTGAATCGAAAGCTGGTCACGATGGAGCAACTCAATCGGTTCGGCTCCGCGGTCACTCGCATGGGTCGCGATGGTTCGGCACGTTTTCGCCACGTGGTGATGGAACGAGTCGCGAGCCTTCCGCCCGCGATGAGTCACGATGAGATCATCCTGATGGATGCACTCCAACTCACCGGGCTCGAGTGGATTCCTCAATACCCTCTCCGGTTGACTCACGGCAGCGTGATCCACCTCGACGCCGCCTTACCGGAACTTCGGTTGGGCCTCGAACTGGACGGGGAACTTCACGACACGATCGTGGCAATTCATCGCGACAAACATCGCGATCTACTCGCCGCGGCAGAGGGTTGGATGGTGTTGCGCCCGACCACCGACGATGTGCGCAACGACCTTCGAGCAACGGTGGCCACGATCATGACCGCGGTCGAACACCGCATCGCGTCCTCACCCGCGCCCACCGCCGCCTAAAAAACCAAACTGCGACAAATTGTCGCTTTGTGTACATGGCTCGTGTACGTAAAGCGACAAATTGTCGCAAAGTGGTTAGCGGGCGGGGACGGTGTAGGTGTCGCGGCCGGACTTCAGCACCGTTCCCGGCACCCGTCCATTCGCCACGCCATCTTCCACGATCACCACGCCGTTCACCAGAACGCGCTTCACACCGAACGAGCCGGCCGTCAATCGCGACGAATCACCCGGCAGGTCCGTCACCAACGCCGCGTCCTCGGACCCCACCGCGGTCGGGTCGAACACCACCACATCGGCGAACGCGCCTTCGCGCAACTCTCCGCGATCGGTGAATCCGAACAGTCGCGCCGGTGCCGACGTCATCATCTTCACGGCGTGCTCCACCGGCACCAACTGGCGGCCGCGGATGCAGTCCGACAGCCAACGCGTCGGGTACGGCGCACCGCACATACGGTCGAGGTGCGCGCCGGCGTCGGAGCCGCCGATGATCGCCCGCTCGTCCTGCCACAGTTCCGCGCGCATCCGCCACGACTCGGCGTCGTCGTCCTGCGGGGTCGGCCACAACACGGTCTGCAGTTCGTCGGCGATCACGATGTCGAGCAACGTTCCGAAGCAGCTGCGCCCGCGTTCGTTGGCGATGTCGCGCACGATGCGACCCTTCAGCCCGCGGTTCGCGTCCGAGTACGTGTCACCGATCACGTAGTCGCCCCAGTCCGCGAGACGACGGAACACTCCGGCCGCCTGCGACAGGCTGTTCTCCAGCAGAAGCACGCGCGTGTCGGGGTCCTGCAAGCGCACGATTCGTTCGGCAACCGGCACGCCGAGGATCTTCTGCCAACCGGGCAACAGCCACAAGCCACAGAAGTTCAGGAAGCTCATGTTCATCGGAACCTGCACCGGCATGGTGAGCGCCACCACGCGTCCGCCCAGTTCCACCGAACGGTCGTAGGCCGAGATCTGACGCGGCACACGATCCGGCTCGCGCGAATCCACGGTGAGCACGTTCCAGTTCATGGGCCGATTGGCAGCCGCGCTCATGCGTCCGAGCAGTTCGATCTCGTCGTCGGCGAATCGATCGAGGCAACCCGGCACGATGCCTTCGAGCGTGGTGCCTTCGTGCTGGCCCACTTCCTCGCACAGTGCGATCAACTCGTCGTGGGTCGCCCAACGACTGGCCACCGGTTCGCCGTCACCGTCGCTGTGGGAGGTGCTGTTGGTGAACGAGAATCCCAACGCTCCCGCTTCGATGGCGCGTGCCAACTCGGCGCGCATCGCGGCGATCTGATCGGCGTCCGCGGCCGCGCCGACCGCCTCGCCGCCCATCACGTAGCGACGAATCGCGCAGTGTCCCACCAGGAAACCGGCGTTCACGGCGATGTTGCCCTCGAGACGTCCGAGGTAATCCGAGAAGGTTTCCCACGCCCAGTCCGTGCCGTTCTCGAGCGCCGCCAGCGGCATGCCCTCCACCTTGGCCATCATCTTGCGCAAGTAGTCCGCATCGCCGGGCAACAGAGGAGCCAATGTGAAGCCGCAGTTGCCTCCCACGACGGTGGTGACGCCATGAACGCTGGACGGGCTGGCCGTCGGGTCCCACAACAGTTGAGCGTCGTAGTGCGTGTGCGGATCGATGAATCCCGGGGTCACGTACATGCCGGTGGCATCGATGATCTCGGCGGCCGAATCCTCGACCACACCGATGGCGACCACGCGGCCGTCCTTGATGCCCACGTCGGCGCGACGGGCCGGTGCCCCCGTGCCATCGATGACGGTGCCTCCGCGGATAACGATGTCGAGCATGCTCTGGGCCCCTTGAGTTGGATCGCGGCGGATGTCGAATGACGACTGCGATGGAATCTGACGGTCCGTCAGATTGTAGCCTTCGACTGGTCGTCACGACGGAGGGGAAACATGGGTTCATCAGGCACAGCCGACAAGCGTTACCGACTTCTGATCGGTGGCGAATGGGTGGATGGCGACGAGGGCACGAGCCCGGTCATCAATCCGGCCACCGAAGAAGTGGTCGGGCACGCCCCCGAGGCCAGCGTCGCCCAGGCCGAAGCCGCCGCCCGCGCCGCCCAGGAGGCCTTCCCCAAGTGGTGGCGCACACCTCCCGCCGAGCGCGCCCGTCTGTTGCAGGCCGTCGCCGACAAGTTGCGCGAGCGTCAAGGTGATCTGGTTCCGTTGATCATCAGCGAGACCGGCGCCACCGCCATGGTGGGTTCGCGCATGCAGGTGCCGGTGGCCATCGAGCGATTCGAGCGCTACGCCAAGTCCGCCACCCGCAGCATCGACATTCCTTTGCCCCCCTCGCCGATGCAAGCCACGCCGTTGGCCGCCGGCGGACTCATTGGTGGCGTCGTTCATCGTCAACCGGTCGGCGTCGTCGCCTGTATCTCGCCCTACAACTTCCCCGTCGTGAACATGGCCGGCAAGATCGCGCCCGCTCTCGCGGTCGGTTGCACCGTCGTCATGAAGCCCGCACCGCAGGATCCGCTGGCGGTCATCGAGTTGGCCGAGATCATGCACGAGGTGGGCTTCCCGCCCGGCGTGATCAACATCATCACCTCCTCGAAGCCCGAGCCGGCCGCGGCGCTCACCACCAGTCGCAACGTCGACATGGTGTCGTTCACCGGCTCCACCAGCGTGGGCGCTCGAATCATGGAAGCCGGCGCTGCCACCATGAAGCGCCAATTGCTCGAGTTGGGCGGCAAGGGAGCCGGCCTCGTCATGGAGGACGCCGACATCGCCAAGGCCGTCGCCGGCATCCAGAGCGTGTGGGCTTTCCACAGCGGACAGATCTGCACGGCGCCCACACGCGCCATCGTGCATCGCAGTCGCTACGACGAGTTGGTGGCGGCTCTGGCCAAGGTGGCCCCGAACCTGAAGGTGGGCGACCCGACGTCCATGGACACACTCGTCGGACCCGTCATCTCGTCGATCCAGCGTGATCGCATCGAGAGCTACATCAAGGCCGGCGCCGACGAGGGCGCCGAGTTGGTGGTCGACGGTCGTCGACCGTCGCACATGGAACGTGGCTACTACGTGGGTCCGACCCTCATCGCCGGTTGCCGCGCCGACATGACTCCGGTTCAGCAGGAGATCTTCGGACCGGTCGTGGTCGTCGTGCCCTTCGACGACGAGGACGAGGGAATCGCCATCGCCAACGGCACCGAGTTCGGTCTGTACGACTACGTGTTCTCACAGGACAGCGACCGCGCGTACCGCATCGCTCGTCAGTTGCGCAGCGGCAACGTGGGCATCAACACCGCCCAGCGCAATCATGAGGCACCCTTCGGTGGCTTCAAG
Organism: Actinomycetes bacterium; assembly: GCA_027491335.1. Classification (GTDB taxonomy): domain Bacteria; phylum Actinomycetota; class Acidimicrobiia; order Acidimicrobiales; family Ilumatobacteraceae; genus Casp-actino8. The sequence continues at coordinate 81,004 of JAIXWJ010000037.1, forward strand.
ATGAGCGGCGTCGGTCGCGACGGCGGCGACTTCGGCCTGCACTGCTACACGGAGATGCAGTCCATCGTCTGGCCCGGCTGACGAACACAGACGAGCACGAACACAGACGATCTCAGACGAGTTCGATCGCCCGGAGAACTCGAATCATTGACACTTCGCCACGACGTTCGTGGCGAAGTCGTCGATGAACGGCTTGTAGGCCGCCGACATCTCGGTCAATCCGGCGTGATCACCGGCCGACGGGTTGCCCAGCGCCCATGGCATGCACAACGTTCCGGTGAGACCCATCTCTTCCTCGGCGCGCTTGTACAGATCGGCGGTGGGCATCGCGTACAAGCCGCAGATGATCTCGAAGTCGTCGTTCTCGCGTCCATACTCGCGCAGATAACCCTTCAACTTCTTGATGTGCATGTCCGCTTCCTCGAGCGGGTAGGCGTTTCCGATCCAGCCGTCGCCGACCCTGGCCGCGCGCTTCAACGCCGCGTCGGTGTGGCCTCCCACGTAGATGGGCACCTTCTTCGGCGGGTGCGGCTCCATGGTGACCGGCGGAATGTCGTAGTACTCGCCGTGGAACTCGACCCAGCCGCCTTCCCACATGGCTCGCAAGGCTTGGATCATTTCGGTCAGACGCTTGCCACGGTTCGAGAAGTCCTGTCCCTGAAGGTCGAACTCCTCTTTCATCCAACCGGCGCCGGCCCCCAAGGCCACGCGACCGTCGGACAGAACCGATGCCGTGGCGATCTCCTTGGCCAACTGCAGCAACGGTCGATGACCGGCCACATAGATGTTGGTGGTGAAGTTCAACTGCTTGGTCACGCTCGTCATCGCGCCGATGAGCACCCACGGATCGGGCCATGCGGTCTCGGGGTCCCAGATGGGTCGACCGTCGGGATGAGGTGAATACGGATACTTCGACTGCAGATTCTTCGGATACACGAGGTGATCGCTCACCATCAGGCCGTGATAACCGGCCTCGTCGAGCAGTTGTGCGATGTGCACCAATTGCTTCGTCTTCATGAACGCCGTTGCACACCAGAACTTCATCGCATTCCTCCGTTTCTGACACTATGCCAGAGTGATCCAGTCCAAGGTGAACGAGTCGACGGATGACCCCTCGGTCGAAGCGGTCACGCTCGAGTTCCGAACGCTCGACGAAAACTCCCGCGTCGCGATCGTCACGTTGAACCGTCCCGAGGCCCGCAACGCGATTTCTCCGGACCTGGCCGAACAACTTCCGGCTCGTATCCGCGACGCCGATGCGGACCCCTCCGTGCGAGCCATCGTTCTCACCGGAGCCGACCCCGCCTTCTGCGCGGGATTCGACCTACGAGACGTGGGATCGGGAAAGAAGAAAGGCACGAACCCTCACCCGGGGTACTGGGGCGCCCTACCACCCACCCGAGTTCCGATCATCGGCGCCATCAACGGAGCCGCGGTCACCGGCGGATTCGAGATCGCGCTCGCGTGCGATTTTCTCATCGCCTCGGATCATGCCCGTTTCGCCGACACGCACGCCAAGGTGGGCATGATCCCGGGTTGGGGCCTCACCGTGGTCCTTCCCCGTTTGATCGGTGCGGGTCGCGCCCGACGCATGAGCATCACCGCCGAATTCGTCGACGCGCAGCGCGCCCTCGAGTGGGGTCTCGTCACCGAGGTGGTCGAACACTCGATCCTGATCGAGCGAGCCCTGCAGATCGCCGCGACCATTGGCGCCAATCACGGTCCCGCGGTGTCGGCCATCCGACGCTTGTATGACGAGGTCGCGCCGTTGGGCGACTCCGATGCCGCGTTCGAGTTGGAGAATCGCCGAGCCCGCGAATGGGCCGCCGCGAGAGCGGCGGAGCGAGCGGCCGCGCAAGCCTCGACGTCGGAGCGTTCCTGACATGCGCGTGTACGCCGGCATGGATCCTCGTCTGCCGATCAACGACATCGCCGCGCATGCTCGTCGTATCGAGAGCCTCGGCTACGACGGACTGCACATCGCCGAGACCGTTCACGATCCGTTCCTGGCGTCGATGGCGGCTCTTCAGGCCACCGAAACCTTGGTGGTCCGAACCAGTGTGGCCCTGGCGCTCGTACGTAGTCCCATGGCCGTCGCCTACAGCGCATGGGATCTGGCCGCGATGTCGCACGGGCGCTTCCAGTTGGGTTTGGGCACCCAGATCCGACCGCACATCGAACGACGCTTCGGCGCCTCCTTCGACGATCCGGTGGGTCGACTGAGCGATCACATCGGCGCGGTGCGCGCGTGTTGGCGAGCATTCGACGGCCTCGAGAAGTTGGACTATCACAGCACCCACTACAACCTCGATCTGCTCACACCCAACTTCACTCCGGACCCTCTTCCCGCCGACGTCACCCGTCCGAGCATCTGGATGGGCGGAGTCAACAAACGTCTGGTGCGCGAAGCGGGTCGTATCGCCGATGGTTTCGTCACCCACCCGACGAACAGTCACCCGCGTTATCTGCGCGAGTTGTGCCGACCGGGCCTCGACGAGGGCGCGCGCGAGAACGGACGCGATCCGCACGACATCGAACTGGTGGTGGGTACGCAGTGGATCCTCGGTGTGTCCGCCTCGGACCTCGACGAACGTCGCGAACACAACCGACGACTGTTGGCCTTCCTCTACAGCACGCCGGCTTACGAACGTACTTTGGAGTTGTTCGGATGGTCGGAACTGGCCGGACGATTGCGGTCATTGATTCGGGACAATCGTTGGTCCGACCTGTCCACTCTCGTCACCGACGAGGTGCTCGACACCCTCGTGCCGCAGGCCACCTACGATCGACTGGCCGACGTCGCTCGCCAGTGGTTCGACGGTGTCGCCGATGGCGTGTTGATCGCTCCCCCGCCGGACCCCACGCACGATGCCCTGCTGAGCATGGCCGTGGCGGAACTGCGAAACTCGTCCTCGTGACGAGGCGAATCCCGACATGAACAAGTTCATGATCGCCGGCGTGCTGTTGCTGGTGGCCTGCGGATCGCCGTCGGACCAATCCGACACCGTTCCCGACACTGGGCCCGACACTGTGTCCGTCACTGTGCCCTCATCGGCGGCGTCGTCGAGCACCACCATCAACACGGTCGACAACACGGTCGACGACACGGTCATCGACACGACCACCAGCACGAGCACGACCGTTCCCTGCGATCAGATCGATCCCACGATCACCAACCACGTCTTCGCCACCTATCCGAACATCAGCGATCGCTTCACCAGTTTCGATCTGTATCTCCCCGCCGGCTGCGGACCGTTCCCGGTGTTGGTGTGGGTGCACGGCGGCGCCTGGGTGGGAGGCGACAAGGCCAACCCCGAAGCCTTCGATCGCGCGGCCTACGCCTTCTCGCTCGGCTACGCACTGGCCAGCACCAACTATCGCCTGGCCAATCAGTTCGGCAAGGGCACGTGGCCCGATTACCCGAACGACGTCGCCGATGCGATCGCTCACATCGTGGACAACGCCGATCGGTTGCGGCTCGATGCCGAACGCATCTCTCTGCTCGGCCACTCGGCCGGCGGGCACACCGTGGCCATCGTCAGCGCGGACCGCTCCTACATGACGAACCGCGGCTTGAACGACGACACGATCGACTGCGTGATCGCCAACGACACCGAGGGCTACCGACTCGAGGATCGCGAGACCGCGTATCCACTGGCCATCGTGAACGCCTTCGGCACCGATCCGGCCGTGCTGGCCGATGCGTCTCCATCGACGCGCATCGAACGCGAGGGAGCTCCGTCGACGCGCTACCTCATCGTCACCCGCGGATCGGAACGCCGACAAGCGGTGGCGTCCGAGTTCGTCGATCTCGTCGTGGCGGCCGGCGGTGACGCGCGTCTACTAGTGGCCGGCGATTACAGCCACGAGGACGTCAACCGGGTGCTCGGTGAATCGGGCGAGACGATTCTCACGCCCGGTGTGAGCGAATTCCTGCGCGAGTGCCTCACGCCAAGCGGTCGATGACGTCGCGCGAGACGACCTCGCCGCCCGACAGCGCCGCCGCGTCGGGGCCACCCTCGATCAGCCAGTCGATCACCCGAGCCACGTCATCGGGCGTGCCACCGGTCGCCGGTCGACCTTCGCGTTCGGCGCGCATGCGCATCACCTCGGTGGAGACGTGCCCGGGGTTCAAGCTGTAGGCCCGCAACCCATCGCGCGCGTGCTCGGCGTGCAACACTCCGGCGATTCGATGCGCCGCTCCCTTGGCCATGGCGTAGGCGAGTCCCCAACCTCCTTCACCGGCGGGTGCACGCGGCGTGAGCGTCGCGGCTCCCGACGTGAGATGCACGAACACCCCGCGTTCACTGGCGATCATGCCCGGAAGGAATTCTTTCAACAGAATCAACGGAGCCACGGCGTCACCCTCGATGACGGTGCGCAACAACTCCATGGAAACGTCGCGGAACCGATCGTTCACCCCCGGACCCTGATAGATCGCGTTCGACACCAAACAGTCGACCGAGGCGAATTCGGTCAACGCGGCCGCCGCGGCCGCTCGCACCGAGGCATCGTCGGCCAGATCCAGGGCCACGCACAGAACCGTCGCACCGGAGCCGACGCGTTCGGCGACCGCTCGACATTCGGCGGCCACGTCCTCCACGGAACCCGACAACGGAACACCCGCCAGCGGATCGTTCACCGACGTGCCATCGAAACGAGCGCCACCGGACACGTTGCGCGCGGTGAGAACAAGATGGTGTCCGCGCTCGGCCAATGCCAACGCGGTGGCGCGACCGATGCCTCGACTCGCGCCGGTCACCATGACTACTCGTGGTTCTGTGACGACTCGTGGTTCTGTGACAACCCCTGGCTGCGTCATGGTCCCACTGTACGCACGACCGCGACCCGACCAAGCGGTACGGTGGCGCCATGAACGCGGCGCTTCCCACGAACGAATTGCGTTTCGACGGCCGCGTCGCCATCGTCACCGGTGCCGGGCGCGGACTCGGTCGCGAACACGCACTGATGCTGGCCTCGCGCGGTGCGCGCGTGGTGGTGAACGACGTGAATTCCGAACACGCCCACGCCACCGCCAACGACATCGTGACGAACGGCGGTGTGGCCGTGGCCGACACCAACACCGTGGCCACCCCCGAGGGAGCCGCCGCCATCGTGCGCACCGCGACGGACACGTTCGGTGGACTGCACGTCGTCCTGAACAACGCCGGACGTGGCGGACCGAGCGGACCCTTCGAGACCACGCCACTCGAACTGATGGACACCATCGTGCGAACCCATCTTGTGGGCACCTACCTGGTGTGCCACGCCGCCTGGCCCATCCTGCGCGCCCAGGGGTACGGCCGCATCCTGAACACCGCGTCCAGCGCGGCCATCGGCAACAGCGGCATGGCGGCCTACAGCATGGCCAAGTCCGGACTTCTCGGCCTCACACGCTCGTTGGCCATCGAGGGCGCCGAGCACGACATCAAGGTGAACGCCCTCATGCCCATCGGTTACACCCGGTCGGCCGCCTTGAACCCCAACCCGGACACCCGGGCCTGGATGGAACAGAACTTCCCGCCGCACCTGTGCGCGGCGGCCGCCCTGGTGCTGTTGCACGACACCGCTCCGGCGACCGGGGACTTCTTCCCCACCGGGGCCGGGCGCACCGCGCTGATCGGTTCCATCACCACGCCGGGCTGGAGCGGCGGACCCCATGCCGGGCCCGAGGAACTGCTGGCCCACTGGGACGAGGTCACCGCCACCGAGGGCGCGGTCTGGATGCGCCACAGTCGCGACGATCTGGGCTTCTACACCGGTGACGCCGCCTTTCCCGGCTAGGTGGGGTCCGCCGAGTTTCTGACAGACTGTCAGATACTGCGGAGCGACCGGCCCCGCGCACATTTCGGGGACCACGAGATCCATGCATATCGGTGACACACCAGAAGAGGCCGCCTATCGCGCCGAAGCGCGCGCATGGCTGGAGGCCCACGCCACGCTGAAGACCGAGGCGCATCCCGGCGAGAGCGTCGACCACACGCGCGACCTGGCCGGGCACGTGCAGGCCTGTCGCGATTGGCAGCGCGTCATGTTCGATCATGGCTGGGCCGGCATCACGTGGCCCGCGCAGTACGGCGGAAAGGGCGCCAGCGCCATCCAGGCCGCCATCTTCAACGAGGAGATGGCGCAGTTCGACGTCGCCGTGGGCACGTTCGCGGTGAGCATCGGAATGGTGGGCCCCACCCTCATCGCTCATGGCACGCCCGAGCAACAACAGAAGCATCTCGCTCCCATCCTGAAAGGCGAGGAGGTCTGGTGCCAGCTGTTCAGCGAGCCCGGCTCGGGAAGTGACCTCGCCTCGCTCGGCACCCGCGCCGTGCGCGACGGCGATGACTGGATCGTGAACGGACAGAAGGTCTGGACCAGCCTCGGCCAGTACGCGGACTACGCCATTTTGTTGGCGCGCACCGACGCCGACCAGCCCAAGCACGCCGGCATCACCTACTTCATTCTCGACATGAAGTCTCCCGGCATCGAGGTGCGTCCCATCACGCAGATCACCGGGGTGCAGCACTTCAACGAAACCTTCCTCACCGACGTTCGCATCCCCAACGCCAACGTGGTCGGTGGAGCGAACGAAGGATGGAAGGTCGCCCAGACCACGTTGGCCAATGAGCGCAACTTCATCGGCTCGGGTGGTTCGTGGAGCGCGACCGACCTCGTGGATCTGGCTCAGCGTCGTGGTTGCGCCCACGACCCGCACGTGCGTCAACGCTTGGCCGAGGCCATCGGTCGTCAGGAGACCTTGAAGTACCTCGGCCTGCGCATGCGCACCGCGATGAGCCAGAAGCGCATGCCCGGACCCGAGATGCTCACGTTGAAGTTGGCTTTCGCGAATCACTGGCGACTGAGCGCCGAAACGGCCATCGGAATTCTGGGCGCCGACGCCATGTTGTGGGGTGATGACGCCACCGAGGAAAACCAGTGGGGCCAGCACCTCTTGAGCCAGTTCGCCATTCGCATCGGTGGTGGCACCGACGAGATTCAGCACAACATCATCGCCGAGCGCGGCCTCGGTCTGCCGCGCGAACCCATGCCCGACAAGGATCAGCCGTGGCGGTCCCTCAATCGGGTCGGATGAGAGAGGACATCATGACGAACACCAGCCCCGCGATCATCGTCGACTCCACCCCCGAGGCCAAGGCCGCCTTCTTCGCCGAGTTGCAGACGTACGTCGGACTCGAGATCGGCGAACCGACGCCGGGACCCGACGAAGTGAACGCTCCCATGATTCGACATCTGGTCGAGGCCGTGGGCGATCGCAATCCGATCTACACGAATCCCGAACTCGCGGCTCGCACCATTCATGGTGGCATCGTCGCCCCGCCGACCATGTTGCAAGCGTGGGTCATGCACGGCATCGACGGCCCTCAGCGTGGCGGTGACGGACCGTACGAGAAGATGAACGAACTGCTCTTCTCGCGGGGCTTCACCAGCGTGGTGGGCACCAACAGCGAGCAGACCTACAAGCGCTATCTGCGCCCCGGGGATCGCCTCACCATGCGCACCGTGATCGACAGCATCAGCGACGAAAAGACCACGGGTCTGGGGACCGGCCATTTCGTCAGCACCCGCCAGGATTACTACGACGCCGACGATCAACTGGTCGGTTCGATGCTCTTTCGCATCTTCCGCTTCCAGCCCAAGGCGAAGGCGCCCGCGGCCAAGCCCAAGCCTCCGCGCCCCCGTCCGGCCACCACGCACGACAACCAGTGGTGGTTCGACGAACTGAACGAGGGTCGCCTGTGCGCGCAGGCCTGCGCCGATTGCGGTCGCGTTCGCTTCCCCACCGGCCCGCTGTGCCCCTCGTGTCATTCGCGTTCCTACGACAAGGTGGAGATGCCCATGTCGGGAACCATCCACAGTTTCGTGGTGGCGCACTATCCGCAGGTGCCCAGCTTCGACTATCCGCTGCCCATCGTGCTGGTCGACATCGACCCCAGCGCGTCGCACGCCGGCAAGACCGGAAACGACAAGGTGCGCATGATCATGAACACCGCCGATAGCCCCGAATCCGCTCTCGCGGTGGGCGCGCGCGTGCGCATCGAGATCCGCGCCACCGACCCCGACATGAAACTTCCCTTCGCCATCATCGACTCGACTGGAGCGACATCATGAACTTCGACCTCTCCGAGGAGCAGCAAGTCATCAAGGACCTCGCGCTGCAGATCTTCGCTGGGCAAGCCACCGTCGAACGCGTGAAGGCCGTCGAGAAGACCGACGGTTTCGACCGCGATCTTTGGGAGCAACTCGCCAACAGCGGCATCCAAGCGTTGTGCGTGCCGGAGGAGTTCGGAGGCAGTGGTTTCGGTGCCGTCGAACTGGCGTTGGCCCTCATGGGTCAGGGTCGCAACGTGGCTCCGGTGCCGCTGTGGCTGAGCGGCGTCACCGCGTTGGCGCTGGCGGATTTCGGTAGTCCGGCTCAACAAGCGGCGCATCTGCCGGGCATCGCCTCGGGCGAGACCGTGGTGGCCATCGCCCTGGCCGAGCAAGGCGCCAACGACGTCATGCGTCCCACCGTGATCGGCACCACCTCGGGCGGTCGCGTGCGCATCAAGGGCTTCAAGCCCGCCGTGCCGTTCGCACAACACGCATCTCTCGCGATCGTTCCCATCGATCTCGACGGCGCGCCGCAACTGGCCCTCATCGAGCTCCGCTCCACCACCGGCGTCTCGATCACGCCGGTGTCCACCACCAACCGCGAGCCGCAGGCCCATCTCGAACTCGACGTCGACGTTCCCGTGGAGTCCATCCTCGGACACGGTGCCGGCATCGACGGACGCGAGGCTCTGCGTTCGCTCTACGAGCATTCGCTCGCGGCATTGGCCGCGATCCAAGTCGGCGTGGCCGAGGGCTCGTTGGCCCTCACCGCCACCCACCTGTCGGGTCGCACGCAATTCGGCAAGCCACTGTCGGCGTTCCAGGCCACCACGCAGCGCGCCGCCGACGGCTACATCACCACCGAGGCCATGCGCGTGACCGCGCTCAACGCCGCGTGGCGATTGAGCGAGGGTTTCGACGCGCGGCGCGACGTGGCCGTGGCCGCGTACTGGGCCAGCGAGGGCGCCCAGCAAGTGGTCACGGCGGCCCAGCACCTTCACGGTGGAATCGGCGCCGACATCGACTACCCCGTGCATCGCTACTTCCTGTGGGGCATCCAACTGGCCAGCGTCCTCGGATCGGCCAGTGCCCACCTGTCCCGACTCGGCAACCTCATCGCCCGCACCTGAGAAACGACGAACTCATGACATCGACTCTTCCCGACACCCGGTCCTACGCCAGCGTGAGCGTGGGCGACGAGATCGCCCCGTTCGAGCTTCCGTTGACCCGCACTCTCATCGTGAGCACCGCCATCGCCACCCGCGACTACCAAGTGGTGCATCACGATCCGTCCATCGCCGCCGAGCGCGGTTCGAAGGACATCATCATGAACATCCTCACGTCGAACGCTTTCGCCGGTCGATTCGTCACCGATTGGGCCGGACCGAACAGCTTCATCTCGTCGGTGAAGATCCGACTGGGCGCGCCGAACTATCCGGGCGACACCATGACCGTCACCGGTTCGGTCACCGCCAAGGACGATGCCACTCGCACCGTGACCGTGGCGGTGAAGGGATCGAACTCCATGGGCGATCACATGAACGCCACCGTGGAGGTGGTGTTGCCATGAGCATCAATCGTCCGGGCAACCAACTGGGCGGCAAGGCCGCCATCACCGGCATCGGGGCCACCGAGTTCTCCAAGGATTCGGGCCGTAGCGAGATGAGTCTGGCCAGCGAAGCCGTGGCCGCCGCCATCGCCGACGCCGGATTGAAGCCATCCGACATCGACGGCATGGTCACCTACAGCACCGACAACAACCCCGATGTCGAGATCGCGCGACACGTAGGTATCGGAGCGTTGCGTCACTTCAGCCGCGTTCATTACGGCGGCGGTGCCGCGTGCGGAACCATCGTTCAAGCCGCCATGGCCGTGGCCACCGGCGTCGCCGATGCGGTGGTGTGTTATCGCGCGTTCAACGAGCGCAGTGGCCGTCGCTTCGGTGCGGGCGTTCAGGATCTTCCCCTCGCCGCCACCGCCGAGCGCGCGCAGTTCTCCTGGACCACGCCGTTCGGGCAACTCACTCCCGCCTCGTGGGTGGCCATGGTCGCTCGTCGCTACATGCACCTGTACGGCGCCACCTCCGAGGACTTCGGACGCGTCGCGGTGGCCGGACGCAAGCACGCGGCCAACAACCCGGCCGCCTGGTTCTACAACGAACCCATCACGCTCGAGGAACACCAGGCCAGTCGGTGGATCGTGGATCCTCTGCACCTGCTCGATTGCTGCCAGGAAAGCGACGGCGGTCAGGCGTTGGTGGTGGTCAGCGCCGAACGCGCCCGCGATCTGCCCAACACGCCCGCGCTCATCGTCGCCGGGGCCCAGGGTGCCGGCGAGGAGCAGTGGACCATGACGTCGTTCTTCCGCGACGACATCGCCCAGTTGCCCGAGATGAAGGTGGTCGCCGACGAACTCTGGACTTCGTCCGGGCTGACCCCATCTGACATACAGACCGCCATCTTGTACGACCACTTCACGCCGTACGTGCTCATGCAACTCGAGGAGTTCGGCTTCTGCGGTCGTGGCGAAGCCAAGGATTTCATCGCCGATGGCGCGCTCGAGTTGGGCGGTCGTCTGCCCATCAACACCCACGGTGGTCAATTGGGCGAGGCCTACATCCATGGAATGAACGGCATCGCCGAAGCGGTCCGCCAGATCCGTGGGACGAGCGTGAATCAGGTGGATAGTGTCGAGAACGTTCTCGTCACCGCGGGAACGGGCGTGCCCACGAGTGGGCTGATTCTGGGGGTCGATCGGTGAGCCAAGACATGAACGGTGCGTTGAGTTTCGAGAACCTCGACGTCATTTCCAACGAGGCGTACCGCAATGGTCCGCCCCACGAGGTGTTCGAGCAACTTCGTCGCGAGGCACCCATCGCGCGACACCGTGGCATCGAGGCCGGTTACCCCGAATGGTTCTGGGCCCTCACCCGCCACGCCGACATCGTGGAAGTCAGCCGCAAGTTCCAGGTGTACTCGTCGGCCAAGAAGGGTTCGCTCATGAACCAGGATCGCCCCGACCTGGAAGCGGCGCGCCTGATGATCGATCTCGATCCGCCGGACCACACCCGTCTCAAGAGTCTGGTCAATCGGGGCTTCACGCCCAAGGCCATGCGCATGCTCGAGGCTCACTTCCGTGACGTCGCCGTGTCCCTCATCGAGGAGGCACTCGAGTCCGGTGAGATCGACTTCGTCGACAAGGTCTCGGCCGAACTTCCGCTCATCGCCATCGCCGAGTTGGTCGGAATTCCCGTCGAGGACCGTCGCAAAGTCTTCGATTGGTCGAACACCATGATCGGCTCCACCGATCCCGACTTCAACCAGGATCCGAACGCTCCGATGATCGCCTCCATGGAGCTCTACGCCTACTCGAACGAGTTGGCGTTGCAGCGCAAGGCCGATCCGAAGGACGACATCATCACCACGCTCATTTCCGAGCACAACGGTGACGTGTTGACCGAGCACGAGTTCGATCTGTTCATGTTGTTGCTCGCGGTGGCCGGCAACGAGACCACCCGCAACGGCATCAGCCACGGAACCCTGGCCATGATCGAGCATCCCGACCAGTGGGCCAAGCTGAAGGCCGATCCGTCGCTCGTCACCTCCGCGGTCGAGGAGATCCTGCGCTGGGGTACCCCGGTGAACAACTTCGCCCGCACCGCGGTGTGCGACGTGGACCTGCACGGCGTCACCATCAAGGAGGGCGAGACGGTGAGCATGTTGTACCCGTCGGCCAACCGCGACGAGTCCGTGTTCAAGGATCCCTACTCGTTCGACATCACCCGCAATCCCAACCCCCACGTCACCTTCGGTGGCGGTGGACCGCACTTCTGCCTCGGTGCCAACTTGGCCCGACTCGAGATGCGCATCCTTTTCGAAGAGTTGGCCAAGCGCGTCGACACCATCGAACTCACCGGAGAGGTGCGCAAGTTGCGCTCCAGCTTCATCCACGGAATCAAGACGTTGCCCGTGCAACTCACCCCCGCCAAGTAATCACTTTTCACGTCGTCCCCGTCAGGAGAACAACATGGGCAAGCCCGTCATCATCGAAGCCGGCCGTTCGGCCATCGGCAAGCGCAACGGTGCCTTCGCCGACACCCATGCCGTGACTTTGCTCGGTCGCGTGCAGGCCGGTGTGTTGCAGCGCGCGGGCGTGGACCCGATGAGCATCGGACAAGTGGTGGGTGGATGCGTCACCCAGGCCGGCGAACAAGCCAGCAACGTGTCGCGCACCGCGTGGCTGAACGAGGGACTGCCGTGGCAGGTCGCCGCCACCACCATCGATTGCCAATGTGGTTCCAGCCAGCAGGCGAACCACATGATCCACAACATGATCGCGGCCGGAGTCATCGACTCGGGCATGGCCTGCGGCGTGGAGCACATGAGCAAGGTGTGGTTGGGGGCCAACGTTCCTCGCCTCGGTGAGGGTGCCGACGTGACCTTCCTGAACGGCAGCTCGAAGCCCGCCGACTTCGCCCTCGACATGCCCGACCAGTTCGGTGCCGCCGAGCGCATCGCCGGACGTCGCGGCATCACCCGCGCCGACGTGGACCACCTCGGTCTCATCTCGCAGCAGAAGGCCATTCGCGCCACCGAGGAAGGCCGCTTCGAACGCGAGATCATCCCCGTGGAGGTCGTCGACGCCGACGGCAACACGGTGGTCGTGTCCCGCGACGGCGGACTTCGCGAAACCACCGCCGAGAAGTTGGCGTCGTTGAACCCCGTGATTCCCAACGGCATCCACACCGCGGGCAACAGCAGCCAGATCAGCGACGGCGCCGCCGCGGTTCTGTGGATGGATGAGGATCGAGCCCGCGCCGAGGGCCTGCGTCCCCGCGCGCGCATCGTGGCCCAGTGCCTGGTGGGCGCCGAGCCGTACTACCACCTCGACGGACCCGTGCAGGCCACCGAGAAGGTGTTGGCCGATGCCGGAATGACCATGAAGGACATCGACATCGTCGAGATCAACGAAGCGTTCGCCAGCGTGGTGCTCAGTTGGGCCAAGGTGAACGGCATCAGCCGCGACGAGTTGATGACCAAGGTGAACGTGAACGGTGGCGCCATCGCACTCGGTCACCCGGTGGGTTCCACGGGAAGTCGCCTCATCACCACGGCCCTGCACGAGTTGGAGCGCTCCGACAAGGAGTTCGCTCTGGTCACCATGTGCTGCGGTGGTGCGGTCTCCACCGGCACCATCATTCAGCGAATCAGCTGATCCGGCTCGGCGGACTCGCTGAGCCAGATTCGGCGTTTCGGCCGAATCAGCGCGTCGAGCGCACCAATCCCAAACCGGCGGTGGCCACCAGCTCGCGCTGGATCTCGTTCACGCCACCACCGAAGGTGTTAATCTGCGCCGCACGAGCGGCCCGCTCGACCTCACCGTGGATGACCGCGCCATCGGAACCATCGCGCAGATGCGACACCGGTCCGAGGATGCCTTGCATGATGCGGTACACCTCGACGGCGCGCTCGGTGCCGAACACCTTCACGCCACTGGCCTCGGCCGGTCCGAGAGTGTTGTCGGCCACGCTCTGGGCCAACTTCCACGTCATGAGGCGGATGGCGTCGAGCAACGCGTGGCACTTGGCCAGGTCCTGCTGAACCCACGCCACGTCGATCATCTTCTCGCCGTTGGCACCACCGGACGGGGTGACGCGACACCACGTGGTGACGTCATCCAACAAACGCTCGGTCAGACCCGACAACGCGGCCAAGCCCACGCGCTCGTGGTTGAGCTGCATGGTGATGAGCTTCCAGCCGCCGTTGATCTGCCCGATGACGTTTTCCTTGGGCACGCGAACGTCGGTGTAGTACGTGGCGGTGGTGACCACTCCGCCGACCGTCACGATCGGGGTCCACTCGAAGCCCTTGGTGTTGGTGGGCACGATGATGATGCTGATGCCTTGGTGCTTGGGCGCATCGGCGTCGGTGCGACAGGCCAGCCACACGTAGTCGCTCTGGTTGGCGCCCGACGTGTACACCTTGTTGCCGTTGATGACCCACTCGTCGCCGTCCAACACGGCCGTGGTGCGCAGGCTGGCGAGGTCGGTGCCCGCCTCGGGCTCGGTGTATCCGATCGCGAAGTTGATCTCGCCCTTCAAGATGCCGGTGAGGTACTGATCCTTTTGCGCCTGGGTGCCGTGCGCCATGATCGCCGGTCCGACGGTGTTCACGGTGACGAACGGGAACGGCGCGTGCGCGCGCTGGATCTCGTCGAACATGATGAACTGATCGGTGGCCGGGCGACCCTGACCGCCGAACTCCTTGGGCCATCCGAGACCCAACCAGCCATCGGCGCCCATGCGGCGAACCAGTTCACGGAACAGCGGCTTGCCCTCTCCGGACTCGCCCAAGTCGGCGCGCACCTCGGGGGTGAGCATTGCCGCGAAATACTCGCGGAGTTCCTTACGGAGAGCCTGCTGGTCGGGTGTTTCGGCGAGGTACATGACCGAACCCTACCCCAACATCTGACGACCCCTCAGAAACGGAGCGCCCGAAAAATCGACGAAATCTTGTGACTCTTGTGGGCGTTCGAGCCCCCACCGAGCCCCCACCGAGCCCCCACCGATCCCCGTTGTTGTCAGTCTCGCGTCAATTCGGTCCGAATCGGGGGTCGTGGACCCGCCCCCGCTAGACACGAGGGGTGCGTCTGATCCACCCCCAGCAGCTCGACGTCCCGGTGGAGGTCGCCTACGACTTCGGCGATCGCCCCCGGCCCGACGATCGTCCCTGGATCGTGATGTCCATGATCAGCACCGCCGACGGAGCGGTGTCCCTCGAGGGGAACTCGGCACTGCTCGGGGGCCCCACCGACCGCGAGATCTTCTTGCACCTCCACCGCACGGGCGACAGCGTTCTCGTGGGCGCCGAGACCGTCCGACAGGACGGCTACAACCCTCTCCCCTCCCACCAGGTGTTGGTGGTGGTCTCGGAATCGGGCGATCTCGGACGCAACTCGGCGGCCCTCACCGCCATGGGGAACACCCGCATCGTGAGCGGTGACGTGCGCGAGATCGTGCGCGACCTGCCCGGTCGGCTCTGCGTTCTGGAGGGTGGCCCGAACCTCAACGCCCAGATGTTGGCCGCCGATCTGGTGGACGAAATCTGCCTCACCATCGCGCCACGCTTCGTGAGCGGCGCCAGCCAACGCATCGCCACCGGTCCCTTGGCCCTGCGCGAGCCGTGGCGACTGGCTCACGTCGGAACCGACGACGGTTTCGTGTTCCTTCGCTACTTGCGCACGTCGTCGGGCGACTGAGGAATCACGCCGAGTTTCGGCAAGGTGTTCGCCGGGGGTCGCTGGCCGAGGTTCAACTCGATCGGATCACCGGTCTTGCGTCGCAACGTGGGAGGAACACTCGCTGGTGTCGGAGGGTTCGGCGTGCGCGACAGAACCGTCGCGGCCACCTCGGCGGCCTGAATCGCCAGCGTCTCCAACTTGTGGTGGCGATGCAGACGAACGCCGAGGTCGACTTGGGCGAGGGCACCGGCACCGAACTTGGTGAACATGTCGATGATCATTCCGATCTCCACGCCCCATCCGGTGGAGAACGGAATGGCCTCCATCATCGAGCGACGACCCGCGAACTCGCCGGCCAAGGGCTGTTGCATGTCGGCGATCTCGGGGAAGAACATGGACAACAACGGACGCGCCACCAACTCGGTGGTTCGACCGCCTCCGCCGAGGTGTGAGGGCCGTTCGTAACTGGCCTTCACCAAACCAACCTCGGCGTCGATCAGGAGCGGCATCACCAAACGCACGATCCAGTCCGTGGTGAAACTGGTGATGTCGCCGTCGATCCAGACCACGATGTCGCCCTTGCTGGCCAAGAGACTGGACCACAACGCGTTGCCCTTGCCTTTGGCCACGCCGTGAAAGAAGTGGATCCAGTCGACGTGAACGACGGTGGCGCCGGCTTCCTCGGCGATCTCGCCGGTGCCATCGGTCGAACCGTCGTCGAGAACGATGAGTTCGTCCACCAACGTGCCGAGCAACGTGGGTTCGATCAGACGCACCAGATCGCCGATGGTCTCGGCTTCGTTCTTGCAGGGGATGCACACCGACACGGTGCGCGATCCCTTCATCAACAACGCGGTCTCGAGGGTCCAACCGGTGGGATCGAATGTCTTCACGCTCATGTCGCCTCGTCCCGCTCTAGCCTGCGAACCATGTTCTTGTACGGCGTCGTCAACGCCTCTCCGGATTCGCTCAACGTCGATTCAATCGCTCTCGACGCTACCGCCGCCACGCGACGCGGTGAATACCTTCTGAACAACGGCTGCAATGGCATCGACCTGGGTGGTCAGGGCAGCACGGACAACGCCACCGTCGTGTCGTGGCAGGAGGAGTGGGAGCGCCTCGAGTCCATCGTGATCGCGCTGGCCGCGTTCGGCGTTCCTCTCAGCATCGACTCCTGGAAGCCCGAAGTCACCCGACGTGCGCTGGCTGCCGGCGCCACGGTCATCAACGCCGCCGATGGCATGCAAACCGACGAGATGTGGCAAGTGGCCGCCGACTTCCGCGCACCAATCGTGTTGCCGTTCCTGTCGGGACCGAACCCCCGCGAGATGGAGATGGTGCGCGCCGATCCGGTGAAGGTGATGCTGGAGTTCTTCGAGGCGCAGTTGGCGGTGGCCGACCGCTTCGGACTGCGCGACCTGTGCATCCTCGATCCCGGCACCGGATTCGCGCCGTCGAACTGGCCGTGGGAAGAGCGATACGTCTATCAAAAGCACGTGTATTCCAACCTCGACGCTTTGCGCGTCTTCGGCTTGCCTCTGTACATCGCGCTTCCGTGGAAGGAAACCGCGCAGCACGACGAACTGCTCGAGATCGTTCTGAAGCAACGCCCCGAATTCGGCCGTGGTCACTACCCCGAGAAGATTCGTCGCGTCGAGCGGTCCCTCGGATTGGGCGACTGATCGTCCCATTCGATCCGCCGAGCCGGCGGGTCGATCAGGCGGGCAGGTCAGCGAGTCAGCGGGTCAGCGGTCCGCGCGGATACACGGCGTCGGGGGGAAGGCTCGTTTCCCAACCGACCGGGCAACGTTCGGGAGCGACCTCGTTCAACGGTGCCAACACGAACCGACGCTCGGCGTAGCGCGGGTGAGGAACCGCCAGGTTGCCGCCGTCGATGACGACGTCGTCGAAGAACAGCAGATCCATGTCGAGAGTGCGCGGTCCCCAATGCACCAATCGTTCGCGGCCCGCGTCGGCCTCGATGCGATGCAGCCAACGCAACAACGCGTACGGATCGAGTTCGGTGTCGATGGCCACGACCATGTTGAGGTACGCGCCCTGGTTCTCGGGTCCGCCCACCGGATCGGTTTCGAACACCTGGGACTCGGCCGTGACGCGATCGCCCAGTCGCTCCAATGCGAAGCGCAGGAATCCGGCGCGATCACCCATGTTGCTACCGAGGGCGATGATCGCCTTGTGCGGGCTGCTGGTGGAAAAGTCCGACCGCACCCGTCGTAAACGCACCGCGGTCGAGCCGATGTCCTCGGGAATGGGCGGCTCCATCTTGGTGAGGGTCAGATCGACGGCGCGCACCAACGGGAAGGACAACACGACCTCGGTCATGTGTTGGGCCAGTCGCTCGAGCAGCTGATACTGCGTGTCACGCGCCAAGTTGGCCAATGCGATGGCGACTTCGCCGTAGTGAACCGTCTGGGTGAGGTCGTCGCTCTGACCCGCGTCGTGAAGATCGACCTCGATGTCGACGTCGATCTGCAACGGCTGCGGAGTGACCCTCTCGTGATCGAGAACACCGATGATGCTGACGACGCGCAAGCGTTCGATGAGGATGTGGTCCGTCGTTCGTCCCGTCACGGTCGCTCACGGTACCGTTGTGTCATGGCCAACAGCACCGTTCGTTCGACGTTCGATCCTGCTCGCGTGGTGACCAGCCTGCGCGAACTCGCTTCCCGCACCGGCGGGCCCGAGGGTTCGCGGCGCTTGTGCTGGACCCCCGAATGGTTGGAAGCGCGAGCGTTGTTGCGCGAGAGTCTGGCCACGTTGCCCGTCGAGGTGGACGTGGACGAGGCGGGCAACTTGTGGGCGTACTTGCGCGGTGAACGACCCGACACCTTGGTGGTGGGCAGCCACTTGGACAGCGTTCCAAAGGGTGGATGGCTCGACGGCGCCCTGGGCGTCATGGCCGGTCTCGAATTGTTGCGTTCCTTGGCCGCCGAGGGCACCCCGCCCGTGACCGTGGCCTTGGTCGACTGGGCCGACGAGGAGGGCGCGCGCTTCAGCCGCTCGCTGTTCGGCTCGGCCGCCGTCATGGGGACCCTCGACGTCGAGATCCTGCGCGGGCTCTCCGACAAAGAGGGCAACAAGCTGACCGACATCCTCCCCCAACACGGCGTCGACATCGATCGCCTCGACGGTGCGCGCACGCGCCTGCGCGACGTGAAGGCGTACGTCGAGGTGCACATCGAGCAAGGACCGGTTCTCGAGTCCATGGGCAAGGGAATCTGCACCGTCACCGGCACCAAGGGCATCGAGCGCGAGCGCCTGATCTTCCGCGGGCAGGCCGCCCACGCCGGAACCATGCCGATGCCCATGCGCCGCGACAGCTTCCGTGCCGCGTCACGATTCGCGTTGGCCGTCGCCGAGATCGGTGATCGTCACGACGGAGTCACCACGGTGGGCGCGGTCGCCTGCAAGCCCGGCGTCGTCACCGCGGTCGCCGGCGAGACCACCAT
The DNA here is from genome assembly GCA_027491335.1 of Actinomycetes bacterium. Classification (GTDB taxonomy): domain Bacteria; phylum Actinomycetota; class Acidimicrobiia; order Acidimicrobiales; family Ilumatobacteraceae; genus Casp-actino8. The sequence goes on from JAIXWJ010000037.1 coordinate 99,816, forward strand.
CACCCTCGACATGCGACACATCGACGCCGGCGAGTTGGCCGCCATGTTGGCCGAGAGTCGCGCCGCCGCCGACGCGGCCGCCGAGGCCGAGGGTTGCACCGTCGAATGGGAGCACATCTTCCGCATCGCACCGATGCCGTTCCATCCCGAGCTGCTCGACGCGGCCCGCACCAGCGTGCGCGAGGTCGAGGGCCACGACATCGAGTTGCCGAGTGGCGCGTTGCACGACGCCAGCGAGATGGCCCGCAGCGTGCCGACCGTCATGATTTTCTCGTCGTCCACCAACGGTCTGAGTCACACCAAGGAAGAGGACACTCCGGTCGATCACCTGAACATGTCGGCCGACGCCTTCGACCGCACGTGTCGACGGGCGATGGAGGCGATGGTGGCGGGTCGGCTCTAGCCGCGCTTCGACTGCAACAAGGCGGTGACGGCCTTGCCGTCGGCCTTGCCCTTGCTGGCCTTCATGATCGCGCCCACTAGCGCGCCCATGGCCTTCTCCTCGCCGGAGCAGTACTTCGCCCACGCGTCGGGTTGAGCCGCGATGGCTTCGTCGACGATGGCTTCCAGTGCGGAGGTGTCCATGGCCTCGAAACCATTGGACTTGGCGATGGCCTCGGCGTCACCACCACCGTTGGCCACCAGTTCGGCCAACACGGTCTTGGCCTGCGTGGAGGTCAACTTGCCACCGGTTTCCATGACGATCATGCGGGCCAAATCGGCGGCGGGAACGCTCGGTCGCGGACCCTGCTCGGCGTAGGCCTCCTTGACGTGAACCAAGGCTCGGGTGGCGTCGGCACCGGCCTCGGCGACGGCCAACACGTAGTCGTCCTGCCCACGCTCCACCACCACCATCACGGCTTCGGCGTCGGCGGCCGCACCGGTGGCCCGCGACAGACGCGATCGACGCTCGCGCGGAAGCATGGGCAACGCCGCGCGCACGGCCTCGATCCAATCGGCATCGGGTGCCAACGGAACCAGATCGGGTTCGAGGAAGTACCGGTAGTCGTCGGCGTCCTCCTTGGTGCGCAACGTGTGCGTGCGACCATCGGTCTCGTCCCAGTGGCGCGTCTCCTGGCGAATGGATTCGCCGGCCTCGATGAGAGCGATCTGACGACGAGCCTCGTATTCGATGGCTCGACCGAGCGAACGAACGGAGTTCACGTTCTTGATCTCGCAACGCGTGCCGAGCGGAGCGCCGGGCTTGCGCACGCTGACGTTGGCGTCGCAACGCATCGAGCCCTCTTCCATCTTGGCGTCGCTCGCTCCGACCGCCACCAGGATCTGGCGCAACTCGGTGACGTACTGCTTGGCCTCGTCGGGGGTGGCGATGTCGGGACGACCCACGATCTCGACCAGCGGAACGCCGGCGCGGTTGAAGTCGATCAACGAGTAATCGCTGCCATGGATTCGACCACCGGTGCCACCGATGTGGGTGCTCTTGCCGGTGTCCTCTTCCAGATGCGCTCGTTCGACGCCGATTCGCTTGCCACCGGGAAGTTCGAGCCATCCATCGATGTTGATGGGCTGGTCGTACTGCGAGATCTGGTACGCCTTGGGCATGTCGGGGTAGAAATAGTTCTTGCGGTGGAACGTGCTCGGCTGCACCGTGCAGTTCAACGCCAAACCAATGCGCATGGCCAGTTCCACCGCGTGACGATTCAACACCGGCAGTGCGCCGGGCAGACCGAGCGTGACCGGATCGATGTGAGTGTTCGGTTCGTCGCCGAAGCGATTGGCGCTGGCCGAGAACAACTTGGTGGCGGTCGCCAGTTCGACGTGCACTTCGAGGCCGCACACCAACTCGTACCCGTCGATCAGATACGAACCGTCGTTGGGCGCGACCACGATCTCGGTGGGGCTCATGACATTCCTCCCGCGTCGTTCATGTGCCGTTCGAGGGCGGCGGCGGCCTTGAACATCGGCTGCTCGCCCAAGGTGGACGCCATCACCTGCACTCCGATGGGAAGCCCGTCGCGGGACGTGCCGAACGGAACGCTCATGGCCGGGTGTCCGGCCAGGTTCGTGGGAATGGTGTACACGTCGCACAGGTACATGGCCAACGGGTCGTCGGCCTTCTCCCCCACCTTGAACGCCGGGATCGGCGAGGTGGGCGTGAGCAACACGTCGGCCGTGGCGTACGCGCGCGCGAAATCGTCGCTGATGAGCCGGCGGACCTTCAACGCCTTTCCGTAGTAGGCGTCGTAGTAACCCGCCGACAGGGCGTAGGTACCCAGCATGATGCGGCGCTTCACCTCGTCACCGAAACCGGCGGCGCGAGTGGCCATGTACATGGAGTTGGTGTCGACCGCGTCCACACGCCGTCCGTAGCGCACGCCGTCGTAACGAGCGAGGTTACTGCTGGCCTCGGCCGGGGCGATGAGGTAGTAAGCGGTGAGTCCGTACTTCAGCGACGGCAGTTCGACGTCGACGATGGTGGCCCCGGCGGCGCGCAACGCATCGAACGCCGCTTCGAGACGCTCGAGGACGTCGGGATCGGCGCCCTCGGGCATGTCGGTGATGCGACCGATGCGCATTCCCTTCACACCGTGATCGAGGACCGACAAGAGATCGAGCGGACCTTGCGGGATGGACGTGGAGTCCATCGGATCGTGACCCGAGATGGACTCCAGGATCAACGCCGAATCACGAACGTCGGCCGAGAACGGACCGATCTGATCGAGACTGCTGGCGAAAGCGACCAGCCCGTAACGACTCACCGTTCCGTAGGTGGGCTTCACTCCCACCACACCGCACAGCGCGGCGGGCTGACGAATGGAGCCTCCCGTGTCACTGCCCAAGCTCACCGGGGCGAACGCGGCGGCCACGGCCGCGGCGCTTCCACCGCTGGAACCACCGGCGACGCGCGAGATGTCGCGCGGATTCAGCGTGACGCCGAACGCCGAGTTCTCGGTGCTGGAACCCATCGCGAACTCGTCGAGGTTGGTCTTGCCCACCGACACCGCGCCCAACTCGGCGAGTCGCGACACCACCGTGGCGTCGTACGGAGGCTTCCAACCTTCGAGGATGCGCGATGAACACGTGGTGGGAACACCACGCGTGCACATGTTGTCCTTGAGCGCGATCGGCACACCGGCCAATGCACCGGGGTCGCGTCCCGCGGCCACCATGCCGTCGATGCGTCGCGCCGACTCGCGGGCCGCATCGGCGGTGACGAGATTGAACGCGTGAATGTCGGACTCGCGTTCGGCGATGCGAGCGAGGTGAGCCTCGAGGACTTCGATGGCCTTGACGGAACCGGCGCGCACGGCGGCGGCGATTTCGAACGCGGTCGTGGGCGTGTTGCCGGACGATGCGCCGGATGATGTGGTGGTCGGGGTGGCGGACACGATCAACCGTCCAGACCGATGATCGGCGGCACGCGGAATCGGCCGTCCTCGGCGACGGGAGCGTTGGCCAGCACCTCGTCACGATCGAGACTGGGCTTCACCACGTCCTCGCGGAAGACGTTGCGCAGCGGATACGGCTGCGTCATCGGCTCCACGTCGGACAGATCGAGGGCGTCGATGTCGGCGAAATGCTCCAGCATTCCGGCCAACTGCACGGTCATGCGGGCGATCTCGTCGTCGCCGACGTCGAGTCGGGCCAAGCGGGCCACCTTGGCCACGGCCGCGGCGGAGATTCGTTCGGAGGAGGGGTCGGGCACGAGTCCCAATGCTACGAGCCGGACAGGTGGACGAGCACCGCCGATTCGGGCCACATGACGGGCGGCACCAGTCCGACGTCGCGCAGAAACGCCCCCGACACGTGTTGCGCACGACCGGCCAAGGAGTCGGTCAACCACGCGGGTTGATCCACGGCGGTTCCGGGCACCGGGACCGCCGCGCGCGTGAGCGGAATCATGTTCACCGAGTACTCGCGTCGTGGGTCCAGTCCCGCGATGCGCCACGCCGGAGGAACCGGAGCCTGTGCGGTCGCCAGTTGCACGTACGCGACGATGGCCTCGCTCGCGTCGGTGGCGATGACCCCGTGGGACAAGGCGACACCGCCGGTGAGGTCGAACGTCTCGAATCGGACGGCGTCCCCCGAGTGAACGAGCGAACGGAAACGCTTGTGCACCGCCACGACGTGAGCGAGATCGGCCAACTCGTCCTCGCTCATGGCGGTGACGTCGGCCTCGATGCCCATGTGTCCGAACATCGCGGTGACCCCGCGAAACGCCATCGACAGACGCCGACCGGTGGTGTGCGAGCGCGACGGACCCACGTGGGAACCCATCACCTCGGCCGGAATGATCATCGACGCACCGCGTTGGATGAGTTGGCGTTCGATGGCGTCGTTGGAATCGCTCGTCCACACCCGCTCGGCGCGACGCAGGATCTCGTGGTCGATTCGTCCACCTCCGGAGGCGCACGATTCGAACTCGACCGCGGGATGGCGACGTCGCAACTCGTCCAGCATCGCGTACAACGCCTTGGTTTGCGCGTGCGTGGACGCCGTCCCATCGGCACCGCTGGCCTGCACGTGCCAGCGGTTCATGTCCCACTTCACGTACGAGATGTCGTGTCCGGCCAACAACCGATCGAGCGCCGTCAGAACGTGGTCGAACGCCGCCGGGTTCGTGAGATCCACCACGTGTTGACGGCGACCCATCACCGGCTCGTAGCCATCGGTGGTGGCGGCCCATTCGGGGTGCGCGCGCAGGAGATCGCTGTCGGGATTGGCCATTTCGGGCTCCACCCAGATGCCGAATTCCATGCCGAGTTCGCGCACGTGAGTCACCAACGGCGCGAGACCGTTCGGGTACACGTCGGGAGAGACCGACCAATCTCCCAGTCCCGTGCGGTCGTTGCGGCGTCCACCGAACCAGCCGTCGTCGAGCACGAACCGCTCCACTCCCACCGTGGCCGCCACATCGGCGAGACGTCGCAGACGTTCCTCGTCATGGGCGAAGTACACGGCTTCCCACGTGTTCAGATGCACGGGTCGAACACGTCGAACATTGGCCGGGAGCCGTCGACGCGCCTCGCGATGGAGCGATCGCGACGCACCGTTCATTCCCGCGGCCGAATACACGCCGATCACGTCGACCGCCGACAGCGTCTCTCCGGCGTAGACGCACATCTCTCCGGGGTGGAACAACTCCCCCGACTGCACGTACCGGCGGCCGTCGGGCATCAGTTCGGCGAACATCGAGTGATTGCCGCTCCACGCGGCGTGAACTCCCCACACCTCGCCGCACCACTCCCCGGCGGTGGACTCCATCGCGAACAGATACGGCGGATGCTCGTGCGAGGTTCGTCCGATCCGATTCTCGCTCGTCCATGCGCCATGGGGCCACCGGAATCGTTGCAGTTGCAACTCTCGGGTCCAGCGACCCGCGAAGACGGCGAGGTCGGTGGCTTGACCCGCGATGGGAAGAGTCACCGTGAACGCGTTCAACATCACGGGAGAGTCGGAATCGTTGCGGAAGTCCGCCGATGCGGTCAGAACGCCGTCATCGGAGAGGTGAAGTCGACACGCGATCTCCGACTCGGACACATCGTCGACCGCACGACTCACGAGTGCCACACCACCGGCCGTGCGAGTCACCTCGTGTCCGGCGGCCCGAAATCGCGGCGACCAGTGCCGACCACCCCGCCGATGCACCTGCAATCCCGGTCGGCCGGGAAACCCGTCTCCGTGCATGGGCACCAACGAGATCGGCGCCACCACGTCCATGGTTCCGTAGGTCCGGATGCCGCCCTGCCATTGGTCGGGGACATCACTCAGCGGTGCACCCCAATGCAGGATCACGGGGATGCCGGCCGAGACGTCGACCACCACGCTCGTGACGTCGGTGCGCAGGTGCTCGATGGGCTGGTGCACGGCCTCAACCTAACGGGAGGCAAGAATGTCGCCGTGCCCGAGAAAGATTCCGTGCCCGTGCGCGAACCCCGCATCGACCCGGTTCTCGGGACCACGGTCCACATCGTCGGCGGTCGACAGACTCGACCCAACCTGCCCGACAATCACTCCACGTCGGACTGCCCGTTCTGCGTGGGGGGCCTCGAGGCCCCCGAGCCGTACGACACGCGATGGTTCGTCAACCGTTGGCCGGCCATGCACGGCGATCGTTGCGAGGTGATCCTGTACTCGCCCGAGCACGACGCCAGTTTCGCCTCGCTCGGTGCGGACGGCGTCGCTCGGGTCATCGACCTCTGGGCCGAGCGCACCGAAGCACTGGGCGCGCGACCCGACGTGGAGTTCGTGCTCGTCTTCGAGAATCGGGGCGCCAGCATCGGTGCCACCATCTCGCACCCGCACGGCCAGATCTACGCCTACGACCACGTGCCCGAACGAAGCAATCGGTTGCTCGGCCCGAACGGTTGGAAACCTTCCGTCGACGATCGGCTCGAGTTCGCGCGCAACGACACCATGGTCGCGGCGGTGCCTCCCGCACCCGTGTACCCCGTGGCGGTCACCATTTCTCCTCGAACTCGTGTGGGTCGTCTGAGCGAGCTCGACCCGCCGTCACGTCGGGATCTGGCGAGCATCCTCACCGATGTGCTCGCACGACTGGATCGACTGCACGACGCGACGATTCCCTACATGCTGTGGGTGAACCAGCGCCCCTTCGCGCCGGGGTTCGACGACGCGTGGCTGCACATCGAGATCGTCTCGCCCTGGCGGGCGACGAACCTTCCTCGCTACATCGCGGCCGCCGAGGTGGGTGCCGGTGAATACTTCAACCCGGTCGTTCCCGAAGAACTGGCCGCGCGACTGGCGAACCTCGGCGACTATTCCGCGTAGGGAGCGAACACCGGCGGACGCTTGTCCAGGAACGACTGCACGCCCTCCTGGAAATCGGCCTGCTTCACCGATTCGTTCATGAGATGAATGGCATCGGTGGTGGATGCATCGGCGTCGCGCAGCCAATCGCCGTACACCTGTCGCTTCATGGTGGCCCAACTGGCCGGACAGCAGTTGACGGCCATGTCGTCGGCGTAGGCCATCACCTTGTCCATCAGCTCCTCCGCCGGATGAACCGCGTTCACCAGCCCCATGCGTTCGGCTTCGTCGGCGGTGATGACCCGACCCGACAACAACAGATCGAGGGCCCGAGCCGAACCGATGAGTCGCGGGAGGGCCCACGATGATCCGTATTCGGCGATGAGACCACGACGACTGAACGAGGTGGTCAACTTGATGCCGCTGGCGGCGAATCGAAGGTCGCAGAAAACGGCCAGTACGAAACCCACGCCCGCGGCCGCGCCGTTCATGGCGGCGATGACGGGCTTGGGGTACGACAGCAGATCACTGAAACGTCCGGCTCCGGTGGCCGGGCCGGCACCGCCGGCGGGGTTGGCGCGGATCTGGTTCAACGCGTCCATGTCGGCGCCGGGGCAGAAGCCCTTGCCGGCACCGGTGATCACGACGACCTTCACGCTCGGGTTCGAACGGAACTCGGCCAAACGCTCGAAGAAGCGCTTCGACATGGCCGCGCTCCACGCGTTCATGCGATCGGGGTTGTTCAGCGTGATGACCCCGACACCGTTCTCGGTGACCGACGCCAGGACCAAATCAGGGTTGCTCGACATGCTCTCGACCGTACCCGAGCCGAGCACGACGGGCATCAAGGAGCAACCACGCCACGCCCCCCACCACCAACACGATGGCCATCCATTGGTTGAGGCGCAAACCCGCGCCCTCCTTGCTCGGATCGATGCGCAATCCCTCGACCCAGAATCGGCCCACGCCGTAACCGATGACGTAGCACGCCAATAGACGAACCGGGCGGCTGTTCATCATTCGACGGCCGATGACGATGAGCACGAACATCAACGCCAGGTTCCACAACGACTCGTAGAGGAACGTCGGATGAAACAGCGTCCCCGGGGCGTACCCGGCATCGGCCACCTTGTCGGCGTCAACTTCCAGACCCCAGGGCAAGGTGGTCGGACGTCCGAAGAGTTCCTGATTCCACCAGTTGCCCCAACGACCCACGGCTTGGGCCAACGGGAGCGCGGGTGCCACCGCCCACAACGCCGGACCCACGGGCATTCCCTGACGCTTGATCGCCCATGCGCCCACCAGGATTCCCAACAACATTCCACCGGGAATACCGAGGCCACCTTTCCAGATCTGCACGATCGCGACCGGGTCGTCGGAGAAGCGATCCCATTCGGTGGCCACGTGGTACAGGCGCGCACCGATGACGCCCGCCGGTACCGCCCAGATCGCCACGGCGTTCGCCTGGTCGGCCCCGCCCACGGGGACACCATCCACCTGGATCATGGCGAGGCGCTTGCCCCACAGACGCACGGCCAGGATCACGCCGAGAGCGATCATCAAGCCGTAGGCGCGCAACTGCAAGGGTCCGATGCGCAACGAACCCGAACCCGGACTGGGTATCGATGCGACGATCGACTCCCACGCTTCATTCACGTGCGACATCGCGACGCTCACGCGGTGACTTTGTCGGCGAACGCCACGGCGGCGTCGAAGATCAGTTGCTTGTCGAAATCCTGCGTCGCCACGTGATAGCTGCGATCGAGAAGGATGCGCTCGACCGATCCGCCCCACTGAGCCGCCAACTCATCGCTGGTGGCCGGATCGACCACGTGGTCGTTCCTCGAGGTGATCAGCAACATCGGCACACGACTGGAGGGGTACCGATCCACCATGGGAGTGATGCCGTCCTCCACCATCGACACCAACGGCGCCAACGGAGTCTCGGAATACGAACTCTCCTTCACGTCGGGATCGGCGATGTCGGAACCGATGCCGGGGAAGGTCTCGGTGCCCTCGGCCAGCATTCCCTTCACCATGTCGACCATCTCGGCCGCTTGTGGTTGACACGCCGGGTTGATGCAGACGATGCCCGACACCTCGGGCTGATCGAGGGCCGTCGACAACGTCAAGGAACCACCCATCGACAAACCGGCCACGACCACCTTGTCGACGCGCGCCGACAACGTCGCGTAGGCCTTGGCCACTTCGTTCTTCCAGTCGCTCCAACGCGTCGGAATCATGTCGCTCACCGCGGTTCCATGACCGGGTAGTCGGGGCAACTCGACGTGATAACCAGCGGCGGCGAAAGCTTCGGCCACGCCACGCATGGACGACGGATTACCGGTGAACCCGTGGATGCACAGGGCCCCCACCGTTCGTGAACCTTCGTGACTCCAGGCTTCGGCTCCGGCAAGTACCGGTGCCCGATCGATGTGTGAGCTCATACGTCATTTCTAGCGGATGGTTATCTAGCCGATGGGACGGCTCGCTCAGATTCGGACGTCGAAACGCTCCTCGGCGATGCGAACGAACGCCTCGACGACCCGCGGGTCGAACTGGGTGCCGGCGGCACGCGCGATGTAGCGCACGGCGTCGGGAACGGTCCAGGCCTTCTTGTACACCCGCTCGCTCGTCAACGCGTCGAACACATCGGCAACGGCGCAGATGCGACCCGACAACGGAACATCGGTGCCACCGATGGCGTTCGGGTACCCGGTGCCGTCCCACCGTTCGTGATGATTCAGCGCCACCTCCTCGGCGAGGCGAACGAGGGGGCTGTTGCTCCCCGACAGAATGCGCGCGCCGACGGTGGTGTGGGTCTTCATCACCTCGAACTCGGCCGGAGTCAACGGTCCGGGCTTGAGCAGGATCGAATCCGGAATGGCCACCTTGCCGATGTCGTGCAGACGAGCGGCCAATCGCAGACGCTCCGTCCACTCCGGCTCCTGCCCGAGAAGTCCGGCGATCTCGGCGCACATGTCGCCCACGCGAGCCGTGTGCTCCCCGGTGTCGGTGTCGCGGAACTCGCCGAGGATGGCCAAGCGTTCGAGCGCCTCCAACTGGAACTGCTCCAGCTCGGTGGTGCGACCCTCGACCAGACCCTCCAATTCCGAGGTGCGCAGGCGCAGAATCTCGGCCTGCTGACGGGACTCCTCGGCCTCGTGGGCGATCTGCAACGTCTTGATTCGAATGTCGGTGCCCTCGTTGAACATCTGCTGGTTCACCTCGAACTTGCGCTCGAGATGCACGACCGCGCGCTCGAAGTCGCCGATCGCCTTGTGGCATTCGGCGAGCACACCATGGGCCGCGAATGCCACGGGCTTGGCCCCGATCACCTCGGCGAGGCCCAGAGCGCGATCCACATGGGCGATCGCGTTGGCGTGATCGCCGGCCGACAGGTCGACTCGTCCGTACGCCAACTCGACACCCGCGCGCACCGCGTCGTCGAAACTGACGCTGGAGGCGTCGAGCATCGCCAGGGCGGCGTCCAGCAACACGTGCGCTTTCGTGACGTCACCGCGACCGCTGTACGAACCCGCGAGCGATGCCAACACTTCCGGTAGGAATCCCGGCGCGTGCAACCGACACAACTCGAGGGCGCGCTCGCCGATTTCGATGGCCACGTCGTACTCACCGCGTTCGGCCCGCAACGAGGCCACGTTGGCCAACGTGATGGCGTCGAAGTCCGGTCGATTCAACTGAGCATTGGCCGTCATGGCGGCCTCGTAGTTCATGATGGCTCGATCGGTGTCACCCAACTCGTGGTGGATGGTGGCGATGGTGTTGAGAATGTTGCCTTCGTCCACTCGGTGATCGGTTCCCCGATAGCAGTCGAGCGCCTGCAAACAACACGACAGGGCCTCGGAATGATTGCCCGAGTTGGTGTGCACGAGACCGATGAGGTTCAACGCCCACGCGGTCACCACCGGAGCGTCGTGAGTCATCGCGAAGTCGCGAGCCTCGACCGCCAACGCGAATGCGTCGCCCGGCTGCCCGTCGTAGTGCGCCAACGACGCCAAGCGATACAGCGCTTCGGCCTCGCAATGCCGATCACCGTCCGCGCGAGCCAAGGCCCGTGCTTGTTGCACCAAGGTTCGCGCCCGATCGGGTTCGGTGGCCTCGTGAGTGCGCGAAAGGTCCAGCAACAAGCGAGCGGATGCGCGCGACCGCGTCGGCGACGCGTCTGTGTGCTGTTGTTGCGCGAATTGCACCCGAACTCCTGACGGCCCGCCGATGGCGGAATGACGCCGATGTTTCGGCCGCTCACATCGGATTCTTGAACATGTCGGAAAAAATGCCCGTCATCAGGCATGATTCACGAGGTGAGCGATCGCACGAACAGGGGGCCCGACCGGCGACGGGGACGGCGGGGCCACCGCCGAGACGTGGATGGGGCGGCCCTGATCGCCTTCGTCCCGGTGCTCGTGGTCATACCGGTGTGGCTGCTGGCCATGGTGGTGTTGTGGTGGCCCCTCTCGCTCGTCCTCGACGTGTCCTATCTCCAGGTGGCCCTGGCGTACTTGCTCTCGGGGTTCATCTTGTTCGTCCCGGTCGTGCAACGGCGGCTGCTCACGAGGATGATCGGCGCGCGCAAACCCACGGCCTCGGAGGCACCCCGACTTCAGAAGGCGTTCAACGAAGTCACCCAAGCCTGGCACCTACGTCATCACAACTTCGCGGTCGGCGTGGTCGATGACGATGACCTGAACGCGTTCGCCTGCGGAGGCCATCTCGTGGTGGTCACGTCGTACGCGGTCCGAACTCTCGAGCACGACGAACTGTGCGGCGTGCTCGCCCACGAGATCTGCCACCACTTGGGTTCGCACACCGTCGCGCTCACCGTGAACCAGTGGTTGATCATGCCCGTGGTCCTGTTGGCGCGGGTCGGGTCGTACATGCGCAACGTGGCCATCGCGGCCACCGACAACTTCGCCCGTGGCAACGACTACGCCCGCGCGGCGGGTCGGGTGGTCTCGACTTTCTTCTCCGCGATGGCTTGGGTTTTCGGGTCGGGTTTCACCACCGCGAGATACCTCACCAACAGCATGGGGCGATCCGCCGAGTTCAGCGCCGACCGACGAGTGGTCGCGATGGGTTACGGACGCCAATTGGCCGCGGCCCTGCGTCGAACGTCCGGCGCCGGATCGTCGACCCATCCACCGGCCCGCACGCGAATCGCGCGCATCGAGGCCGTGCTTCGACCCCGACGGGGTCG
>JAIXWJ010000023.1 GCA_027491335.1 Actinomycetes bacterium
ACGTCGGAATTGACCAAGATGACGTCTTCCGGGTTGGTCAGTTCGAACGCCAGATTGCACGAACCGAGGAAGCCACCATTGGATCGGGGTCGGTGGACGTCGACGCGATGACGCCACGAGCTTCGTGACTCATCCAAGTACTCGAAGAAGCGGCGGTCGGGCCCGTGATCATCGATGATGAGCACGCGCACATCGGTGGGCGTGTGCCGAAGCACGGAATTCAGGCAGGCGATCGATTCGTCCGGTGCGTTGTAGACGGGGATGATGACCGTTGCACGTCCACCGATCATGTTGTCACCCCGCTTGATGGCTTCGAGTGGGTCAAGTTCGGGGTTCACGAGCCACCACGGACGGGAACGAGCGAAGCTGCGACCAAGAAGACACAAAGACGCCGCGAGGGATCGTGATTATTCTCCGACGTCACACGCATGGTTGACCGCTTTCGCAATACGACGTGTCGTAAACTAACAGCCAACGATAGGGATTTTGGTGAAAATGATGCGCTGGAAGATGTCCGCCCCAACATTCGAGACTGATCGTCTTCAACCTTGGTTCAAGAGTGCCCCTTGGTCGGGCCATCGTCGTTTCGCATACGACCTCATGTTGAACCTCGAGCCATCGTTGACGGTCGAGCTCGGAAGTCACTTCGGAGTGTCTTTTTTCGCCATGAGTCAAGCCATGAAAGATCACGCGCTGTCGGGTCGATTGGTTGCGATTGATACTTGGGAAGGTGATGAGCACGCCGGGTTCTATGGAAATGACGTTCTCCTTTCATTCGAAGATCTTCGCTCGAGTCTTTTCGGAAACATCAATTCGGAGATCATGCGGATGCGATTCGATGAAGCAGTCGAATCTTTCGAAGATGGCTCGGTCGACGTGTTGCACATTGATGGCCTCCACACGTACGAGGCGACGAAGGAGGATCACGAAACCTGGCAGTCGAAGTTGAAAGAAAACGGAGTCATCTTGTTTCACGACGTTGCCGAAGCCACGGGGTACGGAACTTCGTCGTATTGGAACGAGATTCGCGAGGCGGTCCCGAGCTTCTCTTTCCCTCATTCTTTCGGGCTGGGAGTCCTGTTCCCGAAAGGAGTCTCGCCGAAATGTGCGGACCTGGTCGATGGATCTTCACTGCTTCGTGAATGGTACGAATTGCGCTCGCGTTTGGACCTCGCTGAGCTTCAAGTTGTCGACGAGGCAGCGATGATCGATGATCGCGATGCTGCTATTCGATCGATGACGGCCATGATCGATGATCGTGATGCTGCTATTCGATCGATGACGGCCATGATCGATGATCGTGATGCTGCTATTCGATCAATGAAAGCCATGATCGATGATCGTGATTCACGGGATGGCCGGATCGAAGCATTGGTGAATCGCGACTCATGAATGGCAGGTTGCGTCGGGAGGTCGTTCGTGTCCACGCGATCTCTAGGGCAATCGCTCCTTTTCTCCCATCATCGCTGGTTCGGCTGCTTCGTTTCCTGAAGCGTGGACTGACAGCCAACCGCGTGTTCCGATTCGTTGTCCGTCGCCCTCAGGCCGATCGTCGGAAACCTTCCGAAGATGTGACACGACTTTTCGACGTTGACTTCTACCGGGAGCAGACCGGCTCGAGCGACGACAAGAAGTCCCTACTGGCTCACTACCGTCGTTTCGGCTGGCAAGCTGGGCTCGATCCCCATCCGTCTTTTGATGTTCGTGGCTACCTGACTCGAGCTACGGCGCTGGGTGTCGCAGTGGTAGGGGACCCATTCGAGCATTACCTGGAGGATGGATGGAGGCTAGGGCTCGAGCCGAACGGACTTTTCGATGGCGAATGGTATTCGGTCAAGGTCGGCCTCCGAGACTCCTGCCCATTTGTTCATTATCTGGACCATGGTCAGTGGAGCGGAGTGCCCACGAGCGCCGCGATGGAGAAGGCCCTCTTACCCAGTCCGCGGACCCCGCGCAGATCCGATGCTCGGTCGTCGGTGATACCGTTCCCCGGACCCGAGATTCGGCTTGTGACCCTCGATTTCTGGGACACCTTGGTCGTTCGCACTAGACCAGCCGATTCTGCGAAACTGGCGACAGCGAGACGAATCTCTCGAGAGCTCCGGACTTCAGTGACGGCTTTTGATCTCTTCGTTCGACGAGTTCGTATCGAAGCCGAACTCGCGGAGTCGAATGATCATGGCGAGTACCAGATTGCCGAAGTGATTGGGTTAATGCTTCAGACGCTTACGGGGAAAGTGGACCCCGAGCTCGTCGCGGAACTGGTGTCGGCAGAGGTTGAAGACGAGTGCCGTCACACCCAATTGAATCCGGAGGTTGCTCGATACCTGAGTGAACTACGTCGAGGATCCGGTGAACGCAAGATCGCGGTGCTGTCCGACTTCTATATGAATGGATCAGCTTTGCGAAGAATCCTCGAACATCATGGGGTCGAATGCGATGATTTGCATTTTGTCTCTTCGTGCGAGTTCGGGGCCTCGAAGCGCTTGGGAGGGCTCTACGACGTGGCCCATCGCATCTTCGAGGTATCCCAGAGTGAGCACTTTCACGTTGGGGACAACGAATACTCGGACGTGGAGATGGCGAGAAGGCATGGGGTACAAGCTCACCACGTGCTCGTTGAACGCGAACTACCCGGTCCGGGTGAGTTGTCCGAAGCCTGGTTCGCATCAAATCCGTTCGACGAGGGTTGTTCTCGGATTGGATCCCTCTTGGCAGGGGATACGAAGAGGACACTTCCGACGAAACGCGCTCTTTTCGCAGGGTCGAGAAGTGCCTTTCTTCCGGTCGCACTCGTCTTCGCCGCGGCGCAGAGGGCCAGAGAGCGTGGACTCGATTGCGTCTTCTATGTGAGCCGGGAGGGAGCGTTTTTGAGCGAGTTGCATCGCCGTATCGGAGATGAGCACCCGGATCTGAAATTCCCGACTGCAGTGCATCTGGAGGTCAGTAGGCGTTCGACCTTTGGAGCGTCGTTGTTGCGACTCGATGGTCCGAGCCTCGACCGATTGTGGAGTCAATACCCGAATCAGTCGATTCGAGGACTGCTTTCCTCGCTTGGTTTGGATCCGGCGGACGTTGGTGATGGCGTTCGTCGCTTCGGGTTGGATCCGGACGAGTTGATTCACGACATTCGTTCGAGCGCGAGAGTGAGAGAGTTCCTCGCTGACAAGGCGGTGGGATCGACGATTATGGGCAACTTGGGAAATCAGCGCGAACTCCTCGCTCGGTACCTTCGTGACCGAGGCATGACCCAAGAGCAGGCGCTGGTAGTGGATCTCGGTTGGCGAGGGACCATTCAGGACAACTTCGCGCACATCCTCAGTGATGTGCATTTTCATGGCGTCTACATGGGGCTGTTCCCGTATCTCAATAAGCAGCCGCTCAACGTTTCGAAGGAAGCGCTCGCATTCGATGGCAACCTCGGGCATTCTTTCGATCACGTGTCGCCGCCAGCCGTCCTCGAATCTCCGCTGACACCAAGCATCCCGTCTGCGGTGGGTTACATGGACCATCCAGACGGTCGTGTGTTGGTGGTGACGCAGGAGGAATTGGGGCGAGCGGACGAGCTGATTTTCGATTTTCAGGCTGGCGTGAGGGCAGCAGTCCCTTATCTCGTGGACCACTTCATTGCGAATGGCTACGACTTCGATCTCCTCTCGAAAGCATCCGAGAACTTTCTGAAGAGGTACTTCGTTGACCCCGATCCGGGTGTAGCAGACATCTGGTTTTCCAGTGCCCATGACGACACATTCGGGGCGTTGAATCTCTCGCCGTTTGGTAAACGATTCGATCCGTCGTTGACCATCCGCGCCAACGGTGACCCTCTAAGGATTCCACATGCGGTGGAATCCGGTTGGCCACGCGGATACATGCGATGGTTGCCGGTGCATTCGCTCGTGGTGCTTTCTGAGTTGAGGTCCGAGCATGGCGAATGAAATCGTCGATTCTTTCGGCCATCAGAAGTACTCCAGGTATTCGACGCGGGTGGACTTCATGGAGCAACCTCGTTCGGTTGTGTTCTTGGTCGGTTCCACGGCAATTAGCGGAGGAACCTTCGTCATTCTTCAGCATGCGCTGGCCCTCAAAGAGCTGGGATGGAAAGTGACGTTGGCGTGCCAGATGATCGACCATGGGAGTGATCCGTGGCATCCCGCCCTCGACGAGTTGAATCTCATTCGCATCGAAGATGTTTCCGACCTGTCGTTCGACGTTGCAGTCGCGACATGGTGGCGAACCGTTCTCGAAATTCATCGAGTTAATGCACGTCAGTACGTGTATTTCGTGCAGTCCATCGAGTCGCGCTTTTACGGAGATGATCCGATTCTGCAATCGATCATCGATCTGGTGGATGAGACCTACAAGCTCGACCTTCTGGTCATCACGATCGCCGGATGGATTCAGATGTTCCTTTACTCGGAGTACGGCGCCCCGTCGCTTCTCGTGAGGAATGGAATTCGAAAAGATTTGTTCGCCTCTGTGGGACCACGGTTCGCCCCGCCGCTTGAGGAAGGGATCCGAGTGCTAGTTGAAGGACCCGTCGGTGTACCGATGAAGAATGTCGATGCCGCGGTTCGCTTGGCTCGTGCCGGTGGTGCGAACGAGGTCTGGCTGGTTTCGGGTAACGCTGGTGAGTCGAATCATCTGGTCGATCGATTCTTCCGCACCGTTCGTGTCGAAGACATGGCGATGGTGTACCGCTCCTGCGACGTGCTGCTGAAGTTGAGTCGCGTCGAAGGCATGTTCGGTCCACCTTTGGAGATGTTCCATTGCGGTGGAACGGTTATCTCCTATGACGTGACTGGTTTCGAGGAGTATGTCGTCGACGGCGCCAACGCGTTGGTGGTGCCCATGGACGATGAGCCCGGTGTCATTGACGCAGTGCGAAGGCTGGCGACGGATCGTTCGCTCCTTGCACGTCTCAAGCATGGTGCGCTTCTGACTGCGGCCGAGTGGATGGGCTGGCAGAAGTCCTCGAGAGAATTCGCGGGCTATATGACGGCGATCTCGAATCTGCCCCAACGTGATTACTCCCTCACTCGGCGACGATCAGCCGAATTGGCCGCGCGTCTGCCGTAAAGTATTCGACTGGTGAAGTTGTTCCTCAGAGGTCGTGGCCGGCGTAGGCAGGTTCAGTTGACGTTCAACCTCGCCCGTCGACAAGTTCTTCAGCGCTATCGAGAATCCATGTTCGGATTGGTGTGGACCCTGATGACGCCGATGATTCTTCTACTGATCTACGGATTCGTTTTCAGCCAGGTCTTCAAATCCAGATGGGTCGGCGAAGTCCAGGATGAGCCGTATGCCCTTCTGATTTTCTCTGGTCTCATGATCTTCAACTTCTTGTCGGAGACTCTCAATGGGTCCAGTTCTTTGGTCCAGTCAAATGCACTCCTCGTCAAGCGAACCACGGTTTCGCCTCGGTTGTTGCCCTACGCACTGACGTTGTCGACCTTGTTCACTTTTGTGATCAATTCCTTGGCGTTCTTGATCATGTACGTCTGGCTGAAGGGCGAATTGCCCTCTCCTTTCGCTCTCCAGATTTACGTCCTGGTCCTCGCCGTTGCGATCTTCGCCACCGGCGTCGGGATGATCATCTCTGCCGTTTCTGCGTACTTCCGTGACGTTCAGCAAATCGTTCCTCTGCTCACCACCGCACTCCTATTCTTCTCACCGGTCTTCTTCCCCTTGGAGTCGTTGCCGGATGGCATTGAGAAGGTGGTCCGAACGGTCAATCCACTTTCTTATCCGATCGAACAGAGCAAAAACGTTCTGTTTCTGGACCGCTGGCTGAGCATCTCGGGCTTGGCCCAATACTCGATCGCCGCTTTGATTGTGTGGTGGATCGGATCCCGAGTTTTCAAGGTGGCCGCGAGAGGATTCGCTGATGTCGTCTGAGCCGATTCTTTCCGTTCGCAATCTTTCGAAGACATACCGTGTTTTCGGTCGGCCTCATGAGCGGGTTTTCCAAGCCATTTCCGATCGTCGAGGTTCTGGTCGCCTTCATTGCTTCGAGGTTCCAGCGGTAAAAGATGTTTCCTTCTCCTTGAACACCGGTGAAAGCATCAGCATCATCGGCCGTAATGGCAGCGGAAAGTCGACCCTTCTCGAGATGATCGTCGGAACTCTCCAACCGACTTCGGGTTCCGTGACGCGTCCGGAGCGAATCTCGGCGCTATTGGAACTTGGTGCTGGGTTCAATCCCGACTTCACGGGACGAGAGAACTTCAGAATGGCCGCTTCCATTCATGGCTTGCATCAGAGCGAAATCGACGCGATCGAAGAGAAGGTCGAACGCTTTGCCGAAATCGGTCGGTTTATCGACGAACCTGTGCGTACATATTCGTCGGGAATGTACGTTCGCCTTGCGTTCGCATCTGCGGTTCACGTGAAGCCGGACCTCTTGATCGTCGATGAAGCTCTGGCGGTCGGTGACATCTTCTTTCAGCAGAAGTGTTTCGAATTCCTGGACTCCAACCTACGGGACACACCGAAATTGATCGTCACCCATGACCTGGCGAGTGCTGTCAGGCTCAGCTCCCGCTGCATCGTGCTCGAGAACGGGCACGTCGTCTTCGATGGCGAACCACTCGAGGCTGTTGAGATTTATACGGCTGCGAGTTTGCGGGCAAACTCGCAGCGCCGGATCGAGGAAGCCGAGTTGCTCGAGACATCTAATGCCGTCGTTGAGAGTGGGGGAGATGATGAGGCGAATGTGGTGTCAGAGTCGACGAGTTTGACGACTTCGCTGACATCGGGAGTTGGGTTGAGTTCGGCCAGCGAATTGCTGCAGATTCGAGAAATCGCGGTGATCGTGAACGGGAAGACGACCACTGCCGAGCCAGGTATTCCGGTGGTTGTTTCGCATGCTGACGACGTGAGAATCGACTTTCTTGCGACCATTGGTACGAACATTTCTGAGCCGGTGTGGGGGTACACCATGCGTGATCGCATGAGCACACCGGTGTTCGGCGAAAACACCATTGGGTGTGCCATCTCGGTCGATCGCATGGAACCCGGTTCGTATCGTATGTCCTTGGGATTTCTCTGGCCGGAAGTACAACAAGGTGAGTACACGATGACGATCGGTGTTGGAGATGGTCGCCATTCGCTTCATCACGAGATCGTCGCATGGGTTCAGAGTGTGCTGCAGTTCGCGGTGGTTCCAAAGCGTGATGTTCATGGCCTATTCAACAACGATCTGACATCATTCAGCTTCAGGCCCGAGTAGGAATTCCTGATGGGTGTCACGTGCATCACCGTCACCTACGGACCCTCACCAACGTTGTCACGAGCGGTCGAGGCGCTCGTGCGTCATTCCGGTGAAGTGTCTCAGGACATCATCGTCGTCACCCAACCGGACGACGAGGGACGCCGTGAGGACGTGTCACACCTTCTCGATCGTGTGCGGCACATCGAGTTGAACGAGAACCTGGGTTTCGGGCCCGCCAACAATCTGGCGGTCGCGGATTGCGACACCGAGTTCGTCGCGTTCGTGAATCCCGATCTCGTCGTCACCGAAGGTTGGCTGAATCCGTTGCTGGAAGCGCTCGGGGATCCGCTGGTGGCGATCGCGGCACCGCCGCTTCTGGACACCGACGGATATCTGACCGAAGCCGGTCAGGCGATCTTCTCCGATGGGGGAAGCGAAGCGATGGGCGGTGAGCGTTGGCTCGGCGGATACGACTCGGTCATGTTCGACCGTGACGTGGACTATGCCTCGGCCGCCTGTTGGTCGATGCGTCGAGACACGTTTTCGGCTTTGGGGGGATTCGACGCCCGCTACGCACCGGCCTACTTCGAGGACAGTGATCTGGCCATGACGGCATGGTCGCGAGGCTTGGTGACACGGTTGGTGACGGATCGGCCGGTTGTGCATCATCACGAGGGGGCCAGCGCCACACGGGTGAAGCTGGCCGAAGCGTCCCGCGGGAAGTTCGTCGACAAATGGAGTCGCGAACTCGCCGCGCAGCCCAGCCGTCGAGACGTGGGGGAGGACAGCCGAGCCGTTCGTGATCATCGTGCGCCGCGTCGCATCGCGCACGTGTTCGATGGCGGGACGGATTCCATCCAGATGGAGCGAGCGGCCGAGACCGCGGCGAAAGAGGCGGCTGAAAACCCCAGAGATCGCGTGACGCTGGTCCTTCCACGAGGCGCCACGGTGGGACGGCTGCGTCGCCAACATCGGTTCAGCGGCTTGGAGATCGTCGACGTGGAGGCAGTGCGGCGCGTGGACGTCTCGTGGGCCACCGAGGTGAGGACCGTGGGTCGATGAGTCGCCGTCTTCGCTGGGCTCTGGTGTTGATTCTCGGAGTGGTGGGTTACGCGATCCGCGGGTACTTGCTGGGCACCAAGTTCGGTGAACTCAACGCCGACGAGGCTTTCACTGGATTGCAGGCGATGGAGATCGCCAAGGGTGATCTTCCCATCGTGTACCGCGGAATCGGATACACGGGAATCATCGACAGCTACGTGTTCGCTCCGTTTACGATGTTGTTCGGGGCTCACGTGGTCCCGTTGAAGCTTCTGACCAGTCTGTGGTGGATCCTGGCCTCCATCGTGATGTTCCATGTGGTGCGATCGATTCGGCGCGACCTGAAGTGCGATCATCCCGATCGTTGGGCTTGGCTCGCGGCCGGGATGTTGTGGCTCACACCCGGGGCGATGATGGTGGTGTCCGTGCGCGCGTGGGAGGCCTACGGTCTGCTTTTGTTGGTCACCTTCGCCTCGGCCCACATGGTGCGACGCGTCGTGTTGGGAGAGGCGAATGTGCGTCGTGACGTGCTGTTGGCAGGCGCGCTGCTGGGTCTCGCTTTCTACTTGCATCCCATGACCTTGGCGTCCGTTCTTCCGATCGCGTTGTTGCCCTGCTGGAAGTACCGAAGCCGATTTCGTGACTGGTGGGCACCGGCTGTTGGCGCCGCCGTTTTCGTCAATGTTCCGTTCCTCGTGTGGAACGTGAAAAACGACTGGCTCAGCTTGGCCCAGCCTTCACCGCCGATGAACAGCACGTGGGATCGACTCTCGAGCTTCTTCACGGGTCTGTTGCCCCGAGCCTTCGGCATGATGAACACCGACGGCTCCTGGCTGTGGGGCGCGGCCTCGCTCATCCTTTACCTGATCCTGCTGGTGCTCGTGGCACGCGGAATCTTGGTGCTCGTGCGGAAGGTGCCCGGAGGGTTGGTGCTGGCGCTCCCGGCCGTTCTGTGCTGGCCGATCCTGTCGCTGTTCAACAACATGTGGTTCGTCGAAGATGGCCGTTACTCAAGTGTGGGTTTCCCGTTTCTCATCGTGGCGCTGTCGATCGGACTCGCCGACCTCGCGGGTCGACTTGGATCGAACCTCACGAGTCGGACGACATTCGCGATGGCTTTGGTCGTGTGGGTGGCAGTGCTGGTCGTGCCGTGGGTGAAGGTGAACGCGGGTCCACGAGTCGACGACCCGAACGAACGCGTTCGCGTGTTGGTCGAGATCCTCGAGGACGAGGGTTTTCGCTACGCGGCGGGCAACTACTGGCTCATGAACCCCATCGAATATCAAAGCAATCAACGCATACACGTGGCGGTCGCCGGGCACCCATGGGGTGTCAGATTTCCGTGGCGTCCGAAGTTGCCGTGGGGAGTTTCCTTCGCTCAGCGACAGACCGAGGTGCTCTCGCAGGGACCGCTCGACGTTGCGTACGCGTTCCTCGCGGGCGATGAACGCGTCGAGGTGCTGCCACTTCCGGTGGACCAATACGAACGCCGCGATGTGATGGGGGCGGTGTTGTATCTTCCAATGGTGCCCGAATGAGTCCGTGGCGCGAGTGGAGTCGACGAAATGTGGAACGGTAAGCGCCTGGCAGTGATCCTGCCCACGTACAACGAGCACCTATCCATCGCCGACTGCATTCGAGGCTTCGAGGCACTGGGAATCGTCGACGAGATTCTCGTGGTCAACAACAACGCTCATCCGGACACGTCGGCTCAGGTGGCACCCACCACCGCTCGCGAGGTGTTGGAGACCACGCAAGGATATGGGGCGGCCATCAAGCGGGGTTTCGCGGAAACTCGATCATTCGATCTGGTGTGCGTGTGCGAACCCGATGGCACCTTCGATCCCGCGGATCTGCTGAAACTGTTGCCCTACACCCACGACGTCGACGTGGTCTTCGGCTCTCGCACCACTCAGGCCTTGATTCTCTCCGGAGCGAACATGGGGTGGTTCCTGAAGTGGGGCAATTGGGCGGTCGCCAAGTTGGTCGAAGTCCTGTACAACACGGTGTTCCTGTCCGACGTGGGCTGCACCTACCGTGTGATTCATCGTGAGTCGCTCGATCAGCTCGAACCCAAGTTCGCCATCGATGGTTCGTCGTTCGGGCTGGAGATGATGCTCCACGTGGCGCGCGAGCGAATGTCGTTCGTTCAAGTGCCCGTGAAGTATCAGGAACGTGTGGGTGAAAGTTCGGTCACGGGAAGCTTCTGGAAGGCCTGGACCCTGGGTTGGCAGATGATTCTTCTGACGTTGCGAATGCGCTTCCGGCGCGCGTCGGTCAGCGCTTGACGCATCGAAGCGTCACGAACTGATGCTCGGGGCGAAAGCCGTAAATCTTCGACATGTAAATGTCCACCACGGGTCGAAGCTTGGACGTGGGTGCGTGGTCGATCATCGACGGAACATCGAAGCCGTCCACGTCGGGCTCGGGGCAGGCACTGACACCCCGTAGAACCTTGGCGAACTCCTCCATGAGGAGAACCTCCACCTCGAAACCCATCGACTCCATCGCCGTGACCAAATCCCATCCGAATCGGAAGTGCACCGGTGTGTTGTCTCCATGGAATTCGGGTTCGGTGGGACGCGAGGTTCGTCCCTGTTGCAACGGAACCTGCAAGTACATGGTTCCTCCCGGCGTCAGAACCCGGTGGATCTCCCGCAACGCCCGATCGGTGTCGGGGACGTGTTCCAGAACGTGCGGGGTGAGCAGAACGTCGACGGATGCGTCGGGAAGTGCGATGTCTTGCAGATCGATACGGATGTCGCCTCGGTGCGCCGACAGGTCGTAATCGCTCGATGTGTATCGGAACAACGAGCGCATCATGCGGCGGTACTCGCGACCGAGCCGCGGGCTCGTCTCCAGGACCCGCTGGTTCTCGTCATGGGGCGAGCACGTGAGGAAACAGAACAGTAGGAACCGATCGCGAGCGACGCTGCCGCACCGGGGGCAAGTGGCACTCTCGACGTGCTCGGTGCCGAGGAACTCCGCTCCGGCCCAATGGCAGATGTTGCACACCGCCATGTGACCATCCGCCACGCCCGAGGGAACGGTCCATGGCATGTCGACGCCGTGCCACCACCGTGCTTGTCGTCTCCACCTCGAACCCCAAACGCCGGACACGAACCGAGACAACTTCATCGTCGCAAACCCTAGGTGCCACCGGCGTTGGTGGTGGGGACTCCGAAGGTGCCGATCGTCTCGGGGTAGGCTTGCCTCGTGCGAGTGGTCAAAGCGCTCCTGACGAGAATCACCGGCCGCGACGTGCGTGCTCTGCGGGCCGAGGTGGCCGAGATCCGCAATCAGGTGCAGGTCATCAACGACGTCGTTCAGTCCTTGAATCACGACGTGCGTTCGGGAGCCGATCGTTCGTTGCCGCTGTTCCTGGGCTACGCCGAACGGGTCCGGTTGGACGCCGACACGGCGGTGGGGGCCGTGCAGTCGATCGAGCGCCAAATCGCCCGTCTGGAGGCCCTGATCGACGAAGCCTCCACACCCGCGAAACGGAGCTGAGGCCGGTGGCGAACCTCCGCGTGCTGGTGGATGGGCGCGTCATCTCGCATCCCACCGCCGGAGGTCGCGGAGTGGGCCGCTACACCATCGGGTTGGTGCGGGCCATGCGGGCCTCGGGTGCCGATGTGGTGGTGCTCGTCGATTCGACCCAAGACGACCATGAATGGCGGGCGGCCATCGATGGTGTCGTCACCGAGCCACTGACGCGGAACACGATTCACGCCGAACCACCATCCACGTGGTTCATGTGCACCCAGATGATGTTGCACCCCATCGCGCTCGACGTTGTCCCGCTGGCGGTCACCGAAGCCGGACTACGGGTGGTTGGCGTTCTGCACGACGTGATTCCGTATCGTCACCCCGACCGCTATTTGGTGGAGGATGCGGCACGGGTACAGGCGCGTCTGCGAGCGGGGCTGGTGCGAACCTTCGATCGGTTGCTCTCGAACTCCACGTTTTCGGCCGACACGGCCAGCGCGGTGCTCGACTTCCCTCGTGATCGCATCCACGTGGTGGGTGCGGCCATCGAACCGCAATTCGAGCCGTCGAACGACGCGAAGTCCATCGACGGACGTCTGGCGCGTTTGGTCGACATCGGACTCGACCTCGCTCGCGAGCGCGTGGTCGCCGTGACCGGCGGCGACGATCGCAAGAACACGCCGGGTTTGATTCGTTCGTGGGCCGGACTTCCTCCCGAGCTGCGTGCGAATCATCAACTGGTGATCGCCTGTGCCACAGTGCCGGCCGTGCGTGACCGCTGGCATCACATCGTTCATCATCTGGGCCTCGGTTGGCAGTCGGACGTGGTGGTCACCGACACCGTCACCGACGATGAGATGGTCGCCTTGTATCAAGGAGCCGCGTTGTCGGTGTTCCCCTCGTTGGAGGAGGGCTTCGGACTTCCGGTTGCCGAAGCGGCGGCCAGCGGATGTCGGGTGATCTGCAGCGACAACTCGTCATTGCCCGAAGTGATTGGCGACGAGCGCGCCACCTTCGACGCCAACGACGTGGCGGACATGACGAGCGTGATTCGTTCCGGCCTCGAGGACGCAACGTTCCGTGAACTTCTGGTGGAGATCGCCCGCAACGCGTCGAGTCGATGGACCTGGGACCGCGTGGGTCGCTCGGCGGTGGAGGCGTTGAACGAAGATTCCACGTTCTCGACCGCGCAACGCTCGCATCGACGTCGCGTCGCGTTGGTTGGTCCCTTCGCCGGGTCGCCCTCGGGTATCGGTGCCTACAACGAGAGGATTCTGGAGGCATGGAACTCCACGTCTCGCTCGGCCGAGATGGAGCCCATCATCGACCTGACCGCCACCAGCGGAACGGCCGGCTCTCGTCGCAACGTGGCCGGTCTCGGGCGCTATTTCCGAAAGCACGACTTCGATGCGATGGTCAACACGCTCGGGTCCTCGGAGTTCCACGCGGCCACGTTGGCCTCGTTGGGTGAACGCGCCGGTCATGTGTGGCTGCACGAGCCGACGTTGGTCGGTTGCCACGTGGGGATCGGGCATCTCTCGGGGCAGAGAGATTGGGCGGAGACGCGACTGCGCGATGAACTTCGTCGTGCCGGCGTGTCCGAAAGCGCGTGGCCGGCCGACCTCCTCGATGCCGATGGCCATCACCGCGCGAACATCACTTTCCTGGAGCCGGTGTTGGCGGCGGCCGAGACGGTGATCGTGTCCTCCGATGACGCGGCCGACGTGGTGAAGTCCATCGAGCCGAATCATCCGCCGATTCTGGTGATGCCACTGGCCGCACCGCGCAATGAACGCGCGACGATGCCGGTCGGACGCACCATCGTCTCGTACGGGTGGCTGGACGAGAGCAAGAAGCCCGAGTTGCTCATCGGGGCCGTGGCCACCCTGTCGGGTTGGATGCGCGACATTCGGTTGGTCTTCGCGGGCGGATGCTCCCCGGAGTTGCGCGCCCGATTGGACGCGGTGGTCGCGGCGCGACACCTGGAGGAATGGGTCCACTTCACGGGATGGCTCGATGCTCACCAGTTGACTCACACCTTGCTGTCGGCCCGGGTGGGGGTGCAGTTGCGTCGGAACGCCCGGGGACAACGCAGTGCCGCCGTCGCCGAGTTCAGATCACGGGGTATCCCGGTGATCACCGACATCGAGACGGAGGAGATCACCGACGCCGATGTGCTCGCCGAGGAGCTCCGCCCGTTGTTGACCAGCGATCAGGATTGGCGCCGGGCTTCGGACGAATCGTGGCGCGCCGGTCGCGAGTTCCTCTTCGACGATCTGGTGGAGGCGTTGGATAGCTGGGTTTTCCCGTCCCGACCGCACGCGAGGGGATCGGTGACGCACGCGCACGATCTGGTGCCTCGGTCGCACGAACACGCCTCGTTATCGTGAGAACGCCATGACTTCGCCGTCGCCCTTCGTTCGCATCGTCGTGTTGTCGTTCGATGGCGGGCAGATGACCATCGACTGCATCGATTCGCTGCTTCTCACCGCATGGCCCGCCGATGGTTACGAGGTCGTGATGGTCGACAACGGCTCGCTCGACGACGTGACGGCGCGAGTGCGACGCGATTATCCGATGGTGCGCGTGTTGGAACCGTTGCGCAATCTGGGTTTCGCCGGAGGATGCAACCTCGGCCTGTCCGCCACCCACGATTCGGAAGGACACGAACTGCGCGCGTACGAGTTCGCGGCCTTGATCAACAACGACGCCACCGTGGAGCCACGTTGGCTCGAGGGCTTGTTGTCCGGTTTCGATGCCGGAAGCGATGTCGGTGCGGTGAGCGCAAAGATGCTCTTCGCCGATCGATTCACCGGGATCGACGTCTCGGTGTCCGAAACGACGGTGGCCGGCGGGGGAGACGACCGAACGATCGGGGTGTGCGTGTCCGCGGTTCGCATCGACGGTCGACGCGAGGACCAGCGACTGCAATTCGACGAGGGATTCCACGGCCCGGTGGCCCATGACCCTTCGCGCGACGAGGAGTTCGCTCGTTGGAGCAAGAAGGCCGGTTCGCTTCGCATCGCCGAGACTCGTCCGGACCCCGCGATCACGCAGACCGTGTCGTTGCGTTTGTCGGCCGAGACGCCGCGGCTGGTGACCCTGACCACCGACATCGACGAGGTCTCGGTGGAAATCGGCGGCGGTTACTCGGACAAAGAGCCCGTGTTCACGTGGGTGGACGTGCGGATCGGATCCGACGTGTTCGACGTGGTGAACAACGTGGGTTCCAATCTGTACGAACGCGGTTTCGGTGGCGATCGCGGCTTTCTCGAGCGTGATCGCGGACAATACGACCAGGCCGCCGAGGTTTTTGCCTGGTGCGGTGGTGCGGTGTTGTTGCGAGCCGAGTACCTCGAATCGGTGGGGCTGTTCGACGAGCGCCTGTTCCTGTACTACGAGGACACCGACTTGTCGTGGCGGGGTCGACTGCAGGGTTGGCGGTACATCTACACACCCGAAGCGGTCGTTCGGCATCGTCACGCCCAGTCGTCGGGGGTGGGAAGCGACGTCTTTCGTTTCCACACCGAGCGCAACAGGCTGTTGGTTCTGGCGAAGAACGCTCCGATGTGGCTCGCCGCACGGGCCGGATTGGGCGAGGTCAAGCGAACGCTCGTGCTGAACGTGCGACACCTGGTGTTGCGTCCACTCACCCTACGCATGCCGTCGCGTCCGGAGGCTCGTCATCGTCGGCGAGTGCTGAAGAGTTACGTGAGTCTTCTTCCCGCGATGCTTCGGGATCGTTGGATGATGGACCGACACGTGTCGCGCGGATCCCTGATGCGATGGGAAGTTTCCAAGTGAGTCGCGTCGCGATCTACAACCTGTACTGGAGCACCTACGGCGGTGGGGAGCAGGTCAGTGGTGCCATCGCCGAGTGTTTGCGCGGGGGACACGAGGTGACTCTTCTGGGACCCGAACCGATCGACATCGACGTCACGCGGTCTCGTTTGGGTGTGGATCTCTCGGGATGCGAGTGGCGCAAGGTGGTCGACGATGAACAGGCCAGTGAGGTCAGCGCCGAATTCGACGTGTTCATCAACGGCACCTACCTCAGTGACGCCAAGAATCGCGCACCCCGAGGCGTGTACTACGTCCATTTCCCCGGCTTGCCCACCACGCCTCGTCAGCGCGTGGTGCGAACCGTCGCTCGTGTGGGTTCCGCGGCTCTGGGTGTCGTTCCGCGTTTGCCCGGCCCGGTGGCGGGGGTGAAGCGTGGTTTGGAACGACGGTTGGTCGACATGTCGTGGGTGAGTACCTACACGACGTTCATGGCGAACTCGGCCTACACGGCGACCTGGATTCGGAACCTGTGGGGGGTCGACAGTGTGGTGGTGCATCCGCCGGTGCGCTCGACGGTGATGCCCGGAACCAAGGCGCATTCCATCGCGTCGATCGGGCGCTTCTTCGACCCGAAGTTCGGTCACTGCAAGAAGCAGGCGGATCTGTTGAACGGCTTCTCGCGAATGGTGTCTTCGTCGGATGGTGTCGGCGATTGGCGGCTGATCTTCGTCGGCGGAGCCGATGCGGCCAGTCGCGAGTACGCGCTCGGAATGCGACGCGGAGCCATCGGCTTGCCCGTCGAGGTGCACTTGAACGCTCCGCGATCGACGGTGGAAAACACTCTGGCCGCGGCGTCCATCTTTTGGCACGCCGGTGGCTTCGGTGAGGACCCCGACACGCATCCGGATCGGTTCGAGCATTTCGGCATCGCGGTGGTGGAGGCCATGGCCGCCGGTGCGGTGCCGGTGGTGTTCGGAGCGGCGGGTCCGGCCGAGATCGTTCGTCATGGTGTGGACGGATTCCATTGGCGCACCCTCGACGAATTGGCGGCCTGCACTCGTCGTCTCATGAACGACGAGTCGTTGCGAGCCTTGATGTCGGAATCGGCCCGGGAACGCGCCGCCCAGTTCGGGCTCGATGCATTCGGACGGTCGTTGTCGGCCGTTGTCGCAGCCGCCGATTGACGGTGTCCGTCAGATGACGTAACCCATGACGTCGATGAGGACGTCCGTGGAGGTGGAGCCCGTCACCGCCGGATCGTTGTACAACTGAATCGTTCCGTCGGTCCCGAGGGGAACGATGGCCATGTTCGGAATGTCGGTGCCACCGGGCCAGTTCACGTTGGAGACGTCGGGACGCTCGCCCCCGGTGGGCCACACCGCCAACCAACCCCATGCCGAAGCGGCCACCGAAGTGATGTTCACGTAGACGGCCGTGGCGCCCGCCGGAATTCCGCCGACACCCGATGGTCCGGCCACCTGGACCCGCCGCGTTTCTCCCGGGCCCATGCGTCCACCCGACGTTCCGATTCCGTTGCGGGTGTCGAAGATGCGGACGGGGTTCATGGTGATGGTTCGTCGGGACCCGGCACCGGTGGGTGCGTAGTAGCCCTGTACATCGACCAGAAGATGCGTGGCCGCTTCGCGAGTGGTGAGACGAATCATGCCGTCTTGACCGATCTTCACAACGGCCAGGTTGGGTCGATCCTGGTCGCGCAGGAGATTCAGATTGGAGGCATCAGGTATCGACGAGCCCGACGGATACGCGGTGACGTATCCCGTGCCCGTGGGGTCGACGGCGGTGATGTTGACGACGACGGATTCGGCGTTCGCGGGCACTCCGGCCACACCGCGAATGAAGATCGTGCGATCGTCGTCGGCTTCGAATCGCGAGGCGCCGGCGGGGCCACCGATGCCGTTGCGCGTGTCGAGGATTCGCGCGGGGGTGACACCGAAGAAGCCGAGACCACCCGGACTGGTGACGCTCGATCCGGTGTCGAACCAACCGGCCACATCGGCGACCATGTGCAGGGGATACCCGTAGTTGTACAACCGAATGCGCCCGCCCGCCCCCACGCGGGCCAGCACCAGATTCGGAACGGTCCGTCCGGTGCGAACGTTCAGATTCGACGCGTCGGGCCACTCCCCGTACGAGTGTTGGTCATCGAAGAGATCGCCGAGTCCGGCGGGTCGAGGACCGACGGTGATGTAACCGTTCGTTGCGGGCTCGATGGCGGTGATGTTCAGCAAGACGGCGCTCACACCGGTGGAGGGAACACCTCCCACACCGAGCACGCGCAGATCATGATTGGCCGTGTCAGCGGCCCGCAGGATCGGATTGGTGGACGACTGGCTGCCGTCACCGAATCGGAGCATCCCGTTGGTGATGCCCCATCCCTTGCGGGTGTCGAGGATGCGAGCGGGGTTCGTGGGGTGGAACCCTCCGGCCGCCGGCGGAACCGTTCCGCGGTCCATCACGCAGGTGTCGAGTCCGAAGCACGGCGAGTCCAGATCGATGGTGGGAATCCGGCTCGCGTCGACGTCGACGAAACCATGCAGATGGATGTCGCGGGCGAGATCGCGAACGTAGATGATGTAGCGACCCGGCCATGCGACGCCACCCGTCCACCTATTCGCGCGATTGGTCGATGTTCCGAACGTTCCGTAGGAGTTCCCGCGTTCGTTGACCGGTGGATGAACGCACGTCTCGTGCCAATTGCAGTCGACCTGGAAGAAGTCGATGGACAGCCGACCATCGGGAACGGGTGATCCCGAAAGAACGTCGCCGTCCATGCGAAAGGCACCATCGACTCCCAGCGTGGGAAGGCGCACGGTTCCGACGTCGAGCCAGTTCGCGCCTTGGGTGGCCGCGACCTGAACATGGGCCCCTCCGCGAGTACCGATCCATGGGTCATAGGTGAGCCAATAGCAAGCGTCGTTTTCATTGGTGCCCGAGCACGTGGTGGTGGGGTGCGGATACAACTCGAGTCTCATGAGATCGGCCGAACCGGCCACGGTCATGGACCCGGTTGCGGTGGTGCGCCAGCCATAGGTGGGCGAGCCGAGAACTTGGTCGTAGTTCCAGAGTTGGTTGTTGGCGTCCCAACGCACCATGCGGTCATAGGCCCCGCCACCACCGGTGTTGCCGAACACGGCGTCGAGTCCGACCGTGCCGTTGGTGCCCCCACCGGCGACGGAGAACGTGATGGTGGTTTGTGTCGCGGCGGACGCAGGAAGTGCGTCGACGGGAAACATCGACGCGAGCGCGACGATCGGAACCAGGAAGCGGCGAATCGAGCTCATGTCACGAGTGTCGTTCGTTCCCTCGGGATGACATACGTGCGACGGTCAAGAAACGGTCAACCGCCGAATCAGGATCGAAACGCGTTACTTGCGCGGAGCGGCCTTCTTGAGCGGGCGGCTTTGTTTGTCGCGCTCGGCGGCCTTCTCGGCCTTCTTCCACGCGCGCACCTTCAGCAGCTGTTCGGGAGAGTCGATGTCGGCCACCGTGCGGGGCTCGTGATCGCCGAACACACCGGCGGCCTCTTTCCAGCCGCGTGGGCGCACGCCCATTCGCTTGCCGAGGAGCGCCACGAAGATCTGGGCCTTCTCCTCGCCGTAGCCGGGAAGGGTGCGCAGTCGCTCGAACAATTCGGCACCGGTTTTCACGTCGGCCCACATGTTCTCGCCCTTGCCACCGTAGGTGGTGGCCAAGATGCCGCACAGCTCATGGATGCGTCGGGCCATGGAGGCCGGGAAGCGATGGATCGCCGGCTTCTCGCAACACAGAGCCACGAAGGTCTCCTGATCCATGGCGGCGATCTTGCGCGTGTCCAAGTGCCCGAGTCGTTGCTTCAAGGTGAATGGCCCCTTGAACGCCCATTCCATGGGGACCTGCTGGTCCAGAAGCATGCCGATGAGCAACGCCGTGCCGTTGGTGTTGAGCAACTTGTCGGCGGTGGGATCACCGGTGATGAAGAGCGTGCTCACGATTTCCTTTCCGTGTTCAGTCGCGCGAGAGGCCGTTGGTCGCCTCGGGGTCGATTCCGAGATCGGCGATCGCCTTGGCGATGGTGGCTTCCGTGATTCCATGTGTGCCGACGAGTGCCGTGAGCGTGGCGATCACCACGTGCTGAGCATCGGTTTCGAAGAATCGACGCAACGACTCGCGGGTGTCGCTGCGCCCCATTCCGTCGGTGCCGAGCGACAGGAAGCGACGGCCGGGGAGATACGGCGCGATCTGCTCGCTGACGATGCGCATGAAGTCGCTCACCGCGACGATCGGTAGGTCGTTCGCGCCGATCGTGCGTTCGATGATGGAGGAACGGCGCGGTTGCGTGGGGTGGAGGCGATTCCAGCGCTCGACCTCCATCGCGTCTTCCCGCAGCGACTTGTACGAGGTGGCCGACCACAGTTCGACGTCGATGCCGTGAACGTCACGAAGGATGTCGGAGGCCTCGACCGCGGCACCGTACGACGTGCCGGAGAAGAGGATCGCCGCTCGCGCGTTCCCCTCGGCGGCTCGCCATCGATACAGACCATTGATGATGTCGGCGTCGGTCACGTGCGCGGGTCGGGCCGGCATCACGAGGTTCTCGTTGTAGAGAGTGACGTAATAGAAGATGTCGGCCGGGTTGGCTCCGTACATCTTGTCGATGCCGTGCCGAATGATGGTCGCGACCTCGTAGGCGAACGCCGGGTCGTACGCCTGACAGGCCGGAACCGTGCTCGCGAGCAGCAAACTGTGACCGTCCTGATGCTGCAACCCTTCGCCCATCAACGTGGTTCGGCCGGCGGTGGCGCCCAACAGGAACCCGCGAGTTCGACTGTCCGCGGCCTGCCAGATGAGGTCGCCCACTCGCTGGAATCCGAACATCGAATAGAACGTGTAGAACGGCACGATCGGAACCCCGCGCGTGGCGTACGACGTGCCGGCGGCGATGAAGCTGCACATCGCACCCGCTTCGGTGATTCCTTCCTCAAGGATCTGGCCATCGGATGATTCGGTGTAGGACAACAACAGGTCGTGATCGACGGGCTCGTACTTCTGACCTTGCGAGGCGTAGATGCGCAACTCGCGGAACAGCGAATCCATGCCGAAGGTTCGAGCCTCGTCGGGGATGATGGGCACCACGCGCGAGCCGAACTTCTCGTCACGAGCGAGGTTGCGCAACAAGCGCGTGAAGGCCATGGTGGTGCTGACGGCCTGACCTCCCGAGCCTCCATCGAACTCGGCGAACGCCGCGTCATCGGGCAGTTCGATCGGGCGGCGGGTGCGCACCACGCGCTTGGGCACCGACCCACCGAGGGCGCGTCGACGCTCCTGGAGGTATTGGTACTCGATCGAGCCTTCGCTGGGCCGGAAGTAGGGAGGCACGTCACCCTCGAGAGCCGAGTCGGGAATCTCGTCGTGCAGGTACAGGCGATCGCGAAGAGCGCGCAACTGATCGACGTTCATCTTCTTGATCTGGTGCGTGGCGTTGCGGCCCTCGATCTCGGGTCCGAGGGTCCAGCCCTTCACGGTCTTGCACAGAATCGCCGTGGGACGCCCACTGCCCAGGTTTTGTGCGGCGGCCCGATACGCGGCGTACAACTTGCGGTAGTCGTGGCCACCTCGGGGGAGGGTGCGCAGTTCGTCGTCGGTGAGATGCGCCACCATTTGGCGCAGGCGCGGGTCGGGGCCGAAGAAGTTCTCACGAATGAAGTTGCCGTCCTCGACCGTGTAGCGCTGGAACTCGCCATCGACCGTGGAGTTCATCTTGTTCAGCAACACGCCGTCCTTGTCCTGGGCCAGCAGGTTGTCCCACTTCGAGCCCCAGATGACCTTGATGACGTTCCAGCCCGCGCCACGGAAGACGGCTTCGAGTTCCTGGATGATCTTGCCGTTGCCGCGCACCGGCCCGTCGAGGCGTTGCAAGTTGCAGTTCACGACGAAGACGAGATTGTCGAGGTGTTCGCGCGAGGCCAACGACAAAGCACCGAGGGTCTCGGGTTCGTCGGTCTCGCCGTCGCCGATGTACGCCCACACGCGACTGGCGCTGGTGTCGTCCAGTTGGCGGTTGAGCAGATAGCGGTTGAAGCGCGCGTGATAGATGGCGCTGATGGGTCCGAGTCCCATGCTGACGGTGGGGAACTCCCAGAAATCCGGCATGAGTCGAGGGTGCGGATAGCTGGAGAGTCCGCGACCGTCGCGACCGATCTCGCGTCGGAATCGATCGAGGTCCTCTTCGCCGAGGCGTCCCTCGAGGAAGGCGCGCGCGTAGATGCCGGGTGCGGCGTGGCCCTGGAAGTAAATGTGATCGCCGGCGTTGCCGTCGTCCTTGCCGCGGAAGAAGTGGTTGAAACCGATCTCGTACAACGAGGCCGAACTGGCGAACGTGGACAGGTGGCCACCGATGCCCTCGGCGTGTTTGTTGGCGCGCACCACCATGGCGGCGGCGTTCCAACGGATGTAGGCGCGAATGCGACGTTCGATGTGCTCGTCGCCCGGGAACCACGGTTCGTGTTCGCGCGGAATGCTGTTGACGTAGGGCGTCGACACCGTGGCCGGGAAACTGACCTGTGATTCACGCGCTCGTTCCAACAAGCGCGAGAGCAGATAGCGAGCGCGAACCTTGCCGTGAACGTCGATGACGGCATCGAGTGAGTCCATCCACTCTTGGGTTTCGCCGGGATCGGTGTCGGGGAGTTGATGCACGGAACCGTCGAAAAGCATGCCGTCAGTCTCGCACGATTACCGATTGGTGAGGTATCCGTGTGCGAACATGAGCACCCCATGAACAACCCCACGACCGCTCCATCCATCGATCGAGTCATCGCCGTCTACACCGATGGCGCGTGCAGTGGTAACCCCGGCCCGGGTGGCTGGGCATGGGCGGTGGCGCCCGGCGGCAATCCACGGGGATCGGGCGGTGAGGGTCGCACCACCAACCAACGCATGGAGTTGGTGGCGGCCATCGAAGCGATCCGCGCCATGGGTCCGGTGGCGCGCGCCGACGCCAAACGGCTCGTGATCGTGAGCGACTCCACGTACGTGGTGAACTGCTTCAAGGATCGTTGGTGGGTGCGCTGGAAGGCCAACGGATGGAAGAACTCCAAGAAAGAACCGGTGGCCAACGCCGACCTGTGGCGCGATCTGATCGCTCTGTACGAGGATTATCCGGCGGACGAGCGTCCTGACTTTCAGTGGGTGAAGGGTCATAGCGGTGATCCGATGAACGATTTGGTGGACCAGCTGGCGGTGGCCGAGAGCCAGAAGTAGTCGCTGAGCAGGGATGACGAGACCCGATGGGGTCGTGTTCGGTACGGTTCGCCCCGACGGGTGTCACCCCCGGCGCCCGTCGATTTCCCGAGCCCGATCTGTTCAGTCTCGAGGCCTACGGGCCGATAACTCGGGCGTCCCCGACGCCTTTTTGCCATGACCGTGACCCGCCGCCTGCTTCCCCTCCTCGTGGGGCTGCTCCTCGCCTCGGTTCTGACCCTGGCCCCCTCGTCGATCCCGGTGATCTCGGTGAATCCGGCGATGGCGACCCCGGGAGACCCCAACGAGGCGGTGGCCATCGTGGTGAACGGCCAGGGCAGTGGTCACGGGCGCGGACTGTCGCAGTACGGAGCACTTGGTTGGGCGATCGGTCGGGGCGACGGAACCCCGCGCGACTACTCGTGGATCCTCGACCACTACTACGGCGGAACCGTGATGGGTTCGGCCGCCGTGGGCCAACGCATCACGGTGCGCATGCTCAGCTACGACGGAGCGTCGCAGGTGTCGGTGATCGCGGCCAACAGCAACGCGAGATGGTCGCTGAACGGCGTGGTGCAACCCGGTTCGTACGCGTCGATCGTGGCGCGCAAGGTGAGCGGCAGCGAAGCCTTCGACGTGTGGGGTTTCCCGTTGCAGGCTTGTCCCTCGTCGACCGACGCGTTGGCCTGGTGGCAATACCTCGGTCGTGCATCCGGAGCTCGCTCGAGTGCGATCCTCGGTTTCTCGGTTCCCGACGGCGATGCGCCCGGCACGTTGGCGGCCAACACCTTGGGTTTGTGCAATTCGACCGGAGCCGTGACGCACTATCGCGGGAACATGTTCGCCACCTTCAACAGCGAAGGTTCGGTGCGACTCGTCAACGACGTTCAGGTCGAGTCGTATCTTCGCGGAGTGGTGCCGCGCGAATCGCCGGCCGGTTGGGGTGACTGGGCCTACGGGTTGGGATTGAACGCGTTGCGCGCGCAATCGGTCGCGGCTCGTTCGTACGCGTTGGCTCAGAATCGTTACTCGCCTTACGCCAAGACGTGCGACACCGACTCGTGTCAGGTGTACGGCGGTGCCGCCAGCCGTCCGTCGGCCAGTGCGGCGGCCACGAACAAGGAACACGCCAACACGGATCGGGCGATCCTCGACACCGCGCTCATGATCCGTGTGCGGCCCGCCGCACCGACGGTTCCGGTGTCCACCGAGTTCTCGTCGTCGAACGGTGCGCGAACCGCGGGCGTGAACTTCCCGGCGGTGGACGATCCCGGTGACCAAACGGATTTCAACCCCTTCGTTCGTTGGAGCCGGGTGCTCGACATGGCCGGACTGGCCTCCCGCGCGGGCCTGACGCGCATCACGCGCATCGAGACCGAACCGGACCCCACTCTTCTGGCCAAGGGAACCTACGGAAGCACCCCGGCTTGGGCGGTGCGTCTGCGCTTGTACAACGGAACGCAATCGATCACGAAGACCACCGCTTGGTTGCGCAGTGCCTACGACCTGCCGTCGGAATCCGTCACGGTTCGTTTGGTCAATCGTGACTTCGCCACCAGCAACGACTTCGTGTTCATTTCGGACTCCGTTGGCGCGTCCATCGCCACCAGTTCGGGTTCCGGCGAGTTGCCGACGTTGTTGAACTCGGTGTTCGCTTCCGAGACGTATAACACCGAGTCCAGTCGTTGCACGGTTGGCTCGTGTCCGCCGGCCACGGTGGACGGATTGACGGTGGCCCGAAATCTGACGGGCACCCCCGACGTGGCCATCGTGGAGTTGGGGTACAACGACAGCCAGGCCAACTTGGGCTCCGAGATCGATCAAGTGATGCAGGCGTTGGTGGCCAAGGGCGTTCGTGTGGTCGGTTGGGTCACCATGTCGGAGCGGCGTCAGTCGAACGGAACGTCCACGTATGCCGTTGGCAACAGGGCGATTCGCGCGGCGGCCACTCGTTGGCCGCAGTTGAGGGTGCTGGATTGGGACGCGGCCAGTTGGGGTGGATCGAAGGACCGCTGGTTCACCGACGACGTGCATCTCAACAACACCGGACAGGCCGAGTTCGCACTGTGGTTGCGCGATCGAGCGATCGAGTTGGCCGGTGGTCGTCCGGGATCTCCGCAGTGGGTGGTGAAGGTGTCGCCCGGAGTGGATCTGCGTATTCCGATTCTCGAGACCGCGGGTGCCCCGCAGTCGGGCGTCATGGGTGTGGGGATGAACTTCACCGTGGTCGATCCGGTCGGTGAGGGTTACCTCACGGTGTGGCCGTGCGGTGCGACGAAGCCGGACGCGTCGAACCTGAACTTCCGCGCCGGACAAACCGTCGCGAACGCGGTGGTGTCGCACGTCGATGGCACGGGTCTCATCTGCGTGTCGTCCAACGTGGCGGCGCACGTGATCGTGGACGTGAATTCGTGGCTGACATCGTCGGCCGGGTTCACTCCGATGACTCCGTATCGACTACTCGACACGCGTCATGGCATCGGCGCCCCGCTGGGCAAGGTCGGCACCATGGATGGCTCGGGGGCGCCTCTGCCCGTGCGATTCGCCGGAGTCAACGGAATCCCCGCCAGCGGCGTGAGCGCGATCTCACTGAACCTGACGGCCACCGGAACCTCCGTCGATCGGTTCGGTGGATTCGTGTCGGTGTATCCCTGCGACGTTGCGTTGCCCAACGTGTCCAGTTTGAACTTCGGAAACGACGTCAGCGTTCCCAACGCGGTCATCGTTCCGATGTCGGCCAGCGGCGATGTGTGCTTCCACGTGCGTGGCCGCGCCGATCTGATCGTCGACGTGAACGGCTGGTTCTCCGTCGGAGGAAGTTTCACCAAAGTCACGCCACAACGAATCGCGGACACTCGCAGCGGTATCGGGGTGGTGCGGGCGCGCGTCGGTGCGTTGAACGGCGGGGGCACCCCGTTGCAGGTGCCCGTGCTGAACGTCGCCGGCGTGCCGGCAACCGGCGTGGATGCGGTCTCGATCAACGTGACCGCCACCGGCACGCGGGCGAACGCTTTCGGCGGCTACGTGACCGTGTATCCCTGCGGCACCGTTCCCGATGCGTCCACGCTGAACTTCACGACCGGTCAGACGGTGCCCAACGCGGCCATCGCGCGGGTGTCGGGCAACGGGACGGTGTGCATCATGGTGTACGGCGAAGCCGACGTGATCGTCGACGTGAACGGCTGGTTCGGTTCTGCTCGAGGCTTCTTGGGCATGACACCGGTGCGCGTGAGCGACACCCGCAACGGTCTCGGTTCGGTGCCGGGCAAGTAGAACGTTTGGTCCCGCTCCGGATGGGGCAATCCGCCAGGGGGCTGTCTAGCCTGAGGGCATGGACATCAACGGAGCAAGCGCAATCGTCACTGGTGGGGCCTCGGGAATCGGAGCCGCCACCGCTCGTCTTCTGGCCGCCAAGGGCGCCAAGGTGGTCGTCGCCGACCTGCAGGCCGACAAGGGTGAGGCCATCGCCAAGGAGATCGGCGGAGCCTTCTGCAAGGTGGACGTCACCAAGACCGACGACATCATGAACGCCATCGAGATGGCCAAGAGCATGGGCCCGTTGCGCGTGCTGGTGAACTCGGCCGGAATCGGTTGGGCGCAGCGCACCGTGGGTCGCGACGGCTCGTACGACTCGGCCGCCAACCTGGACGCCTACAAGAAGGTCATCGCCATCAACTTGGTGGGCACCTTCGACTGCATTCGCTTGGCCGCCACGGCCATGAGCACCACCGAGCCGTTGAACGATGGTGAGCGTGGTGCGATCGTCAACATCGCCTCGGTGGCGGCGTTCGACGGACAGATCGGTCAGGCCGCGTACTCGTCGTCGAAGGGCGGCGTGGTGGGTATGACCCTGCCGGTGGCGCGCGATCTGGCCGCCGTTGGTATCCGCGTGAACACGGTGGCTCCGGGCCTCATCAACACGCCGATCTACGGCGAAGGTGAAGGCAGCGAGCAGTTCAAGGAGAAGCTGCAGACCGGTGTGTTGTTCCCGAACCGTCTGGGTTACAGCACCGAGCTGGCCTCGATGGTGGTGGAGTGCGTCACCAACAGCTACATGAATGCCGAGACCATCCGCGTGGATGGCGGCATCCGCATGCCACCCAAGTGACACCTCTCGTGGTTCTGGGTCGGTAACAGGACACTGGACGTCCGATTACCGACCCAGAACAACAAGTAAGGATCAGGTGGTGTAGTCGGCGTTGATGCGCACGTATCCGTCGGTGAGATCGCAGCCCCACACGGTGCAGTCGGTCGAACCGGTGTTCAGCGACACGTGAATGCGCACGTCGGTGCCTTTCATGTACGCGCTCAAGCGCGCCAAACCGGACTCGTCGACCGCCACGGGGTACACCTCTTGGTCGCCGAAGCGAATGACGACCCGCTCCTGATCGATGTCGTCGTATTGGCTGCACTTACCCACGGCCATGGCCACCCGACCCCAGTTCGGGTCGGCGCCGTGGACCGCGGTCTTCACCAGCGGTGAGTTCACGATGGCCTTGGCCACGGTCTTGGCCTGCTCGGCATCGCGCGCGTGGTCCACGCAGACCTCGATCAACTTCTCGGCACCCTCACCGTCGCGGGCCACCTGTTTGGTGAGCGATCGAGCCACGTCCTCGAGGGCGGCCTCCAAGGCGACTTCATCGACGGAGCCCGCCGCCCCGCTGGCCAAGACGATGGCGGTGTCGCTGGTGGAGGTGTCGGTGTCCACGGAGACGCAGTTGAACGTGCGGTCGATGACTCGTCGCCACATGGAGTCCAGCGCGATGCCATCGACGGCCGCGTCGGTGAACACCAACGTGATGAGCGTGGCCATGTTCGGCTCGATCATGCCCACGCCCTTGGCGACACCCACCACGCGCGCCGAACTGCCGGCGACTCCGGACTCGGCGATCTTGGACACGGTGTCGGTGGTCATGATTCCGCGTGCCACGGCGTCGGCATCATGGTCGGGCAACGGAAACGGCAACGCGCTCAGACCCGCGCGCACGCGGTCGATGGGGTATTGGCGACCAATCACGCCGGTGGAAGCGATCAACACGTCGTGCGGATCGCAACCCAATCGCGCGGCGACACCACGCACCACCTCGAGTGCGTTGCTCATGCCCTGCTCGCCGGTGGCCACGTTGGCGTTCTTCGAGATGACCACCACGGCCCGGGCTCGGCGGTCGGTGAGATGCTTGCGCGACACCACCACGCTGGGTCCGGCGAATCGACTCCGCGTGAACACGCCGGCCGCGGACACCACGTCATCGGCGGCCACCACCGTGAAATCGTCGGACGCGTCCTTGATGCCGATGTTGGTGACGAACGACGTGAAACCAGTGGGCAACGCGACCATGGGGAGAACCTACCGATTCAGTTCTTGTGGAGAGCGGCGTTCAGTCCGCCCCAGCTGCCCGAACGCTGAACCGCTTCGACCGCGCCCGTGATGCTGTTGCGACGGAACAACAAACCGCTGGCCCCCGACAGTTCGCGTCCCTTCACCGAGTTGCCGTCGGGAAGCTTCACCAACGTTCCTCCGGTGACGTACAGGCCGGCCTCGACGATGCACTCGTCACCCAGGCTGATGCCGATGCCACTGTTGGCGCCGAGCAGGCAACGCTCGCCGATGCTGACGACTTCCTTGCCGCCACCCGAGAGCGTGCCCATGATGGACGCGCCGCCTC
This sequence comes from Actinomycetes bacterium, assembly GCA_027491335.1. GTDB lineage: Bacteria > Actinomycetota > Acidimicrobiia > Acidimicrobiales > Ilumatobacteraceae > Casp-actino8. The sequence goes on from JAIXWJ010000023.1 coordinate 28,429, forward strand.
CGATGTCACTGCCATCGCCCACCACGACACCGGCCGATATACGACCTTCCACCATGGACGCGCCGAGCGTGCCGGCGTTGAAGTTGCAGAAACCCTCGTGCATGACGGTGGTGCCGGGGGAGAGGTGAGCACCCAGACGCACGCGATCGGCGTCGGCGATGCGCACGCCGCTGGGCACCACGTAGTCGGTCATGCGTGGGAACTTGTCGACGCCGTGAACGGTGAGGATTCGACCGCTACGACGCTCCTCCCAGCGCACTCGCTCCACCTGATCGACCGCGATCGGCCCGAGGTTGGTCCAGGCCACGTTGGCGAGCAAGCCGAAGGCGCCATCGAGATTCAGGGTGCGGGGCTTGGCGAGTCGATGCGACAACAGATGCAAACGCAAGTACACGTCGACGGCGTCGGCGGGCGCGACGTCGGTGTCGATCACGATGCTCTCGGCGGTGACCTTCACTGCGCGCAAGGCGTGGTGTTGCGGTTCGGTGGTGTGGTCGGTCGCTGGCGCCGATGCACCCCAGTCGAGCGTGTGGAACCACGCGTCGAGAATGGTGCCGTCGGCCGATGAACCGTCGGCGATGCGGGTGACGAGGGCATGACCCCAAGCTGCGGGCATGTGTGGCTCCTTCGTGGGCGACTCAGAACACTTCTGGTCGGAGAGTGGGGAAGAGGATGACTTCCTTGATGCTGTGCACGCCGGCCAACAACATGGCCACGCGGTCCATGCCGATGCCCAAACCACCGGTGGGAGGCAGGCCGAACTCCAAAGCGCGCAGGTAATCCTCGTCGACCGTTCCGCGCTCGGCGTCGCCGGCCTCCTTGGCGGCCTGCTCCTCCATGAAGCGAGCGCGCTGTTCCACGGGATCGTTCAACTCGGAATAGCCGTTGGCCAGTTCGCGCGCGCCCACGAACAACTCGAAACGCTCGGTGAGGAACGGGTCGTTGCGGTCGGTGCGCGCGAGTGGCGAGATCTCGACGGGGTGTCCGGTGACGAACGTGGGTCGGATCAACGAGGACTCGGCGGTGGCTTCGAAGATCTCCTCGATCAACTTGCCCGGGCCCCAGTGCTTGTCGTAACGGACGCCGTTGTCCTCGGCCACTTTGCGCAACTGATCGACGGATTGCGAAGGATGAACGGCCACGCCGGTCTTTTCCTCGACCAGATCGATCATGCGCGCGCGTCGCCACGGCTCCGCCAGGTCAACAGTGTGCAGGTTGCCCTCGGTGTCGGCGATGTCGACCACGGTGGTCCCGATGGCGTCTCGAGCCGCCTGCACGATGAGTTCCTCGGCGATGGCCATGACTTCGCTGTAATCACCGAAGGCTTGGTACAGCTCCATCATGGTGAACTCGGGGTTGTGGCGCGTGCTGATGCCCTCGTTGCGGAACACGCGGCCGATCTCGTAGACGCGTTCCATGCCGCCCACGATGAGACGCTTCAGGTGCAGTTCCAGGGCGATGCGCAGGTACAACTGCATGTCGAGCGAGTTGTGGTGCGTGACGAACGGACGCGCGTGCGCACCGCCGGCCTCCACGTGCAACACAGGCGTCTCGACTTCGATGAAGTCCTTGCCGGCCAACGTGCGACGGAAGCTGCTGATCACCGCGTGACGCACTTCGAAGGCGCGACGGGCCTCCTCGTTCACGATGAGGTCGGTGTAGCGCTGACGGAAGCGGGTGTCGGTGTCGGTGAGGCCCTTCCACTTGTTGGGCAGAGGGCGAACGGCCTTCGACAGCAAGGACAGGTTCGCCACTTTCACGGACAACTCGCCCTTACGAGTGGTCATGACGGTTCCGGACACGCCGACCCAGTCACCCAGGTCGAGGGTGGAGATGTCGGCGAAGGCCTCGTCGCCCACCACGGCCTTGGAGATGAACAACTGGATCTCATCGGAACGATCGCGCACCGTGGCGAAGATCAACTTGCCCTGTTCGCGCAGCAACATGATGCGCCCGGCCACCTCGACGTGGCTCTCCGTTTCGGTGCCGGCTTCGAGGCTTCCCCATTCGGAACGAACCTCGCGCAGGGTGTGGGTGCGGTCGAAACGGTAGGGATAGGGCTCGATGCCGCGGGCCCGAAGGTCGTCGAGTCGGCCAAGACGTCGGTTCTTCTCGGCGAGCAATCCGCTGCCCGTCAGTTCCGGGCCGTCGTCGGTTTCGCTCGTCACGTCGCTCACAAGGGAGAGACCGTACTTGCTCGGGGTGTGGGGCGAGGAGTCAATAGTCACGGACGCAACGAAGGATCGCGTCGCCAAGTCACCCGACCCGACCGACGCCGACCGGTAACCTGCAACGCATGGCAGTGCGCTTTCTGATCATTGGTGGCGGTCCGGCCGGTAACACCGCGGCCACCTACGCCGCCCGACTCGGAGCCGAGGTCACCATGGTCGAGCGTGACCTGGTTGGTGGTGCGGCTCACCTTCTCGATTGCATTCCGTCCAAGACCATGATCGCCACCGGCGGTGCGATGACGTTCAGTCGCCGAATCCAGGGCATGGGACTGGAAGAGGTCCGGCCCGAGATCGACGTGGAGGCCCTCACCGAGCGCATCGAGGACATCAAGGAGCACCTCTCGGGGAGCACCTCCACCTTGCTCACCAGTCAGGGCGTGCGCATTCTGAAGGGCACGGCTCGGTTCACGTCGGCGACGTCGGCCGAAGTCGACACCGCGGACGGCAAGACCATCAACGTTCCCTTCGACGCGGCTTTGATCGCCACCGGCTCCAGCCCGCGCATTCCGGACTGGGTGCACCCCGACGGCGAGCGCATCCTCACCACCCGTGATTGCTATCCGCCCAAGATCTTCCCGACCAGCGTGTGCGTGGTGGGTTCGGGCGTCACCGGTGTGGAGTTCGTGCACATGTTCGAGTCCTTCGGAGCCAAGGTGACGTTGGTGGTCAGTCGCCAGCAGGTGCTTCCGAGCAAGGACCCCGAAGTGGCGGCCGTGCTGGAGGACGACTTCTTGCGACGTGGAGTGGCGTTGCTGAAGGGCGCTCGCGCACAGTCGGTCGAACGCGACGGAGACACCGTGGTGGTGAAGTGCGACGACGGCCGACAGGTGCGCGCCAGTCATGTGGTGTTGGCCATCGGGTCGGTGCCCAATAGCGATGGCTTGAACCTCGAGGCGGCCGGCGTGGAAGTCGATCGCGGCGGTTACATCTCGATCAATCAGCACTGCGTCACCAACGTGGAGCACATTTATGCCGCCGGTGACGTGAGCGGAAAGTTGCCCTTGTCGTCGGTGGCATCAATGCAGGGTCGCAAAGTGGCCGAGCACGTGATGGGTCTGCACACGCGCCAACATCGTCACCTCGATTACGACAAGGCGGCCTCGGCGATCTTCACCGAGCCCGAGATCGCCGACGTGGGTCTGGCCGAAGCCGAGGCGTTCGCCTCGGGTCGCAAGATCCGCGTCACCAAGGTGCCGTTCTCGGCCACGCCCAAGGCGCTCATCAACAACGACTCGCGAGGTTTCGTGAAGATCATTTCGGACCCCGCCACCGGCGTGGTGCTCGGTGGATCCATCGTGGGTCGACACGCCGCCGAGTTGATCAGCGTGATCGCACTCGCCGTGACCGCGAACCTGAAAGTGACCGACATCGTGGAGAGCCTGCTGGTGCACCCGGCACTCTCCGAAGCACTGGCGGAGGCCGCCGAATGAACGACTACCCGCCCCCGCCGCCGTTGTCGGACTTCTCCATGGAGTCCGACCGTCTGGCCTCCGTCGGCCAGCGCGCACTTGCTCAGGTGTTGGACTCGTTCATCATCGGAATTCCGTTGTTCATCCTCACGATGTCTTTCGGTGCGGACCTCACCGACACCGATGACGGCAGCCTGTTGTGGCTCACATTGCTGTGGCTCGGCGTGAGCCTGTTGTACAACACGGCCTTCATCGCCACCACTGGTGCGACGTTGGGCAAGCGCATCATGAAGTTGCAGGTCGTGAACCGAACCGATGGGTCGCCCGTGAATTGGACCTACGCCGCCGTCCGCGCGTTGATTCCCACGGTGGCCGGCGTGGTTCCGGTGATCGGGTTCGCATTGAACATCGCGGTGTACGTGCGCGCGGCGTTCCATCCGTACCGCCAGGGCTTGCACGACGCCGCCGCCGGCACCATCGTCGTTCGTCGCTGACACACCCCACCGTTCTGGGTAACGAAAGTGCCCGTTTTCGGGCACTTTCGTTACCCAGAACGCGGAGGGTTCACAGGGGTCGGTAGACCTCGTCGTGGGGGAATGGTTGCGGCTTCACGTAGTTGTCGTCGGGATCGACCGAGCCCGCGGGCACGTCGTCCACGCGCACCCAATCGCTCACCACCACTCGTCGTGAGATGGCCCAGACACCATCGATGTTGGTCATGTCGTCCACGTAGCGGACGCCAGCGGTGACGTCTCGAAGTGGTTTGCCCTCGCGAACGAGCGTGCGGTGGTACGCCACGGCGTAGGTCTCCACGCGGGCCCGATCGTCTCGCACGTCGATGAGGATGTTCGACATGGTGTGCGACGTCACGGACCAATGCGACAACTGACCCTCGAGCCACACGATGAACGCGTCGACATCACCTTTGAACGGACCGTGATCGTCGGTGGCATCGGGGTGATAGCACGAACGCACCAGATCGAAATCGCGTCGGTCCACGCCGCGCGCGTAGCGATACACGACGTCGCGAATCCGCTCGCGGGCCACTACCTCGTCGATGTTCATGGTCGATCTGGGTAACCCAAGTTGCCGAAAACAGTCACTTTCGGTACCCAGAACGCGTCAGGCGATGACGATGACGACGTCGCCGGAGCCCACGGTGTCGCCGGCTTTCACCTTCACCTCGGACACCTTGCCGCTCTTTTCGGCCAGGATCTGGTTCTCCATCTTCATGGCTTCCAGAACCACCACCGCTTGGCCGGCTTCCACGTCCTG
>JAIXWJ010000017.1 GCA_027491335.1 Actinomycetes bacterium
GTGCGGGTCCCCGCACGCACGAAGGAGCATCATGGCCGAGAACACGAAAGTCGTCCCCCCGAAGAAGTCCGCCAACAAGGCGACCGATCCGAAGAGTTCCGGGTCGAAGAAGCGTCCGAAAAAGGCGCCAGTGACGGTGACGTCGCACGACTTCGGTGGTAGCGAGATCGGCATCGGTGATCTCGTCGACATCACCTTCCAGCGCACGCTGCGCGTGTCCGAGTCGGGGCTGAACGGATTGCCGCCCGGACTCGGCATGTTCCCGTTGCGTGCCGTGGAGTCCCTCGGTGATCGGGCCACGGCGGCCATGGTCGAGCGAGGTGGTGTGGTCATGCCCATCTATCAACGCGAGGCGATGTGGTTGTCGTTCCACGCCAACGTCCCCGTCGCCATCCAGATCGCCACCGGGCTTCGCTGTGCGATCACCGGCAACGAACTCGAGAAGCGTTTGCGTCATCGCAAGCAGAACTTCCTCGTGGGGACCACCCAGCCGTGGCTCGACGGCTTCAAGACCGAGTCCGGCGAGGTGCGTCAGTTCGTGGCGGCTCGATTGGGCGATGGAGCCACGGTGGAGGAGCAGTTGAGCGACGAATCACCGGTGGGAGGAGTGCAGATCGTCGTGTGGGAACTCACCGACGAGGCCCTCGCCCGTTGGAAGTCCCGCCAAGATCGTTGGGTCGACGAGATGCCGTCCGTCTCCGGGATGTGCTTCAGCATCGCGCCGTTGGATTGTCGGATGGACATGGGTGTCGGTGCCGGAGGTCTCATCCAGCAGGAGATCTACAGGTCCGACTTCGCCAAGTCGGACTGGAAGAGCGAGCCATCGGCCCGTGTGTGGGTGCACCTCACCGACGCCAGCAACTGGACCGCGCTCACCGGCGAACCGCAGCCGTCGACGCCGGTCACGGCGCGGACCTACGCCGACTGGGGTTATCCGTGGTTCGATTACTTCGATGCCGACCATGTCGACGTGGACGGGTCGCCGGTGTTGGCCGGTGTGAAGACGGTGGGCCAGGTTCTCGGTGGCGACGATGACGGCGCGTCCATGCATCCGGGTGCCGCAGTGGTGACTCACCTCGGACCATCGCGTCGCCCGCAACGCGTGCGCACGCCGCGTTGGGACTGACCGTCGCCTCGATTAGCCGCCTAATTCGTGGCGCGCTTCACCAGATCGTCCACCAGCGATGACGAGTACGAGATCGATCTCCCGTCGTAGGTGAATCGACCGTGATCGTCGTTGGTGAGCACCGGCCGAAGGCGTGGACCACCGCCGAAAGTGAGCACCGGTTGGCGGCGCCAAGTTCGCCACGCCATGGCCAGTCCGATGGTGGCCATGGTTCGTAGCTGGGGATCGGGGTCGGGTCGTTCGATGAGGTCGATCGCGCCGATCGCCAATCGCGCACCTTCGCGCGCGGCGGACACCCAAGCGCCGCAACCTTCGTCGATGTCGTCGACTTCGATCGCGGCTACTTCTTCCCACCATTGACGCGACGGTCGTGCGCCGGGCCAATGCGGGTCATCGGGGAACGCGGTGGCCTCGGCCAAGCGTCGCCATCCACGCTCGTCGATGCAGGACTCCCACGTGGCCATCGCATCGCCGCCCCGGCACCACTCCATGGCGCTGGCGATGGTGGGCATCGACGCGCGCGCGAACATCATCGGGTTGACGAGCACGCCCGAGACGACGTGGCGCAGTTCCGGGTCGCGTCCCGCGTAGGGCCCGAGGTGCAACGCCTCGGTCATCAGGGCGTCGTTCACCGGCGTGTTGTCCCACAACAGCGGCGCGCGCCCGGCGCAGGCGAGCGCCCGCGCTCGCGCATGACTGGCGTCGATGCGGTCGCTCACCACGTGTTCGCCGGTCCACATCACCTCGACCGACGATGACAGACCGCTCAGCAACTCGTTCAAATACGGCGAGCCTTCCAATCCCGCGTAGTGGGTCGGCGTCACCCACACGGGGCAGGCGAAGGTTTGCTCGATTTCGTTGGCCAACGTCCGATGTCTTTCGGCGGCATCCAGCACGGGCAGGTCGTCGAAGAGCAAAGCGACTCCGTGGGCGCCCGATGCGATGGCCGGCCGCAGTTTGCGCACCACCTCAGAGGTGGTCGCATCGGAGCCGGGAGTCAGTCCGACGATCATGCGGACGCCGTCTCGATGTCCGGCCAGTTCGGCGAAGCCATCGAGTTCCTCGGGCAGAAAGTCGTCGCGCCACAGATCGCGATGTCGGGGTTCGGACTTGCCGGCCCACACGTAAGCGTTGGCATCGAAGCGCGCGAGCAACTCGATGCAGGCCTTGCGATCGGCCAAGGACCAAGGGGCTCCGTAGAAGCCCTCGATGACCCCGGTGATCACAGGACCAGATTCACCATGCGACCGGGCACCACGATGACCTTCTTCGGCGTGGCGCCCGCCAGCGCCGCGATCACCCGCTCGTCGGAGAGTGCGATGGCTTCCACCGTCTTGGTGTCGGCGCCGGTGGTCACTTCGATGCGAGCGCGCACCTTGCCGTTGATCTGCACCGGGTATTCCATGGTGTCGTCGACCAACATCGCCGGATCGGCGTCGGGGAACGGCTCGTAGGTGATGGTGTCGCCGTGACCGAGACGACTCCAGATCTCCTCGGCCATGTGGGGACACAAGGGAGACAGCATGCGCGCGAGTGCGAGGGCGGCCTCGCGCGGAGTGCTTCCATGAGCCGTCACGTGTTGGGTGAGCGCGTTGTTGAGTTCGATCAACTTGGCGATCGCGGTGTTGAAGCGCAGGCCATCCATGTCGGCGCGCACGCCATCGATGGTGCGATGGAGCAGCTTGCGCAACTCGGTGGGACATTCGGCGTCGGAGACCTTGGAGTCACCGGTCGTCTCGTCCACCACGTTGCGCCACACACGCTGGAGGAAGCGTTGCATGCCCACCACGTCGCGGGTGTTCCACGGACGACTGGCGTCGAGCGGCCCCATGCTCATCTCGTACAGACGGAAGGTGTCGGCCCCGTACTCGTCGTACATCTCGTCGGGAGTGACGATGTTCTTCAGGCTCTTGCCCATCTTGCCGTACTCGCGGGACACCTCTTCGCCGTCGAAGAAACACTTGCCGTCGCGTTCCTCCACCTCGGCGGCCGGCACGGCTTGGCCGCGGGGGTCGCGATACGCGTAGGCCTGCACGTAGCCCTGATTGAAGAGACGGTGGAAGGGTTCGGCGCTGGAGACGTGGCCGAGATCGAACAGCACCTTGTGCCAAAAGCGGGCGTAGAGGAGGTGGAGCACGGCATGTTCCACTCCGCCCACGTACAGGTCGACGCCACCGGTGTGGCCCGCGGTTCCGTCGCCACCGTCGGCGGGGCCCATCCAATACTTTTCGACGTCGCGGTCGACGAAACGCTCTCGGTTCGTCGGGTCGAGGTAGCGCAGTTCGTACCAGCACGAACCGGCCCACTGCGGCATGACGTTGATCTCGCGACGATACGTGCGCGGCCCGTCACCCAAATCGAGGATCACCTCGCGCCACTCCGCACTGCGCGCCAGCGGGGGAATCGGATCGGTGACGTCGTCGTTGGGGTCGAGCGCTTGAGGCTTGAAGTCCTCGAGTTCGGGAAGCAGAACCGGCAACATCGACTCGGGTAGGGCCACGGGCTGGTCGTCCTCGTCGTACACGATCGGGAACGGCTCGCCCCAGTAGCGCTGGCGACTGAACAGCCAATCGCGCAGCTTGAAATTGATGGTCGCCTCGCCGTGTCCGTTGGCCGCGAGCCAATCGTTCATGAGGCGCTTGCCCTCCTCGATGGAGGTGACGCCATCGAGGGAGACACTGTCGTTGGACGAGTTGATGTACGCACCGTCGCCGACGAAAGCTTCGGTCCACACGGAGGTGTCCACCGACGAGCCCGACCGAACCGGAAGTTCGCGGACCTCGAACCAATCCGCGGACGGCTGCTGGATGGCGGGGATCGGAAGATCGAAGCGACGGGCGAACTCGAAGTCGCGTTGGTCGCCGCAAGGCACGGCCATGATGGCTCCGGTGCCGTATCCCATCAACACGTAGTCGGCCACCCACACCGGAATGCGGTCGCCGTTCACCGGGTTCACCGCGTACGAACCGGTGAAGACACCGGTCTTCTCGCGCGTCTCGTCCTGTCGGTCGATGGAGTCCTTGGCGGCCGCCGCGGCACGGTACGCCTCGACCGTGGTGCGATGCTCCGAGGTCGTGAGCGCCTCCACCAACGGGTGTTCGGGAGCCACCACCATGAATGTCGCACCGAAGAGGGTGTCGGGTCGGGTGGTGAAGACGGTGATGGTGCCGGCATCGGATTGGAAGTCGACGCGCGCTCCCTCGCTGCGACCGATCCAGTTGCGTTGCATCAACTTGATCGGTTCGGGCCAGTCCAGTCGATCGAGGTCGTCGAGCAGTCGGTCCGCGTACGAGGTGATGCGCATCATCCACTGGCGCATGTTCTTCTTGAAGACCGGGTAATTGCCGATGTCGCTGCGTCCCTCGGCGGTGACCTCTTCGTTGGCGAGGATCGTTCCGAGACCGGGGCACCAGTTCACCGGAGCGTGCGACAAATACGCGAGGCGACGAGCGTCCACCGCGTCGCGACGTTGCGCGGCGGACATGTCGGACCATGCGTCACCGGAGGGAGTGGCGATCGAGCCGTCGGCGTAGGCGTTCTCCAGTTCGGAAACGGGACGCGCCTTGCCGATGCGCTCGTCGTACCAACTGTTGTACACCTGCAGGAAGATCCACTGCGTCCAGCGGTAGAAGTCCTCGTCGGTGGTGGACACACTGCGACGCGCGTCGTGGCCGAGGCCGAGTCGACGCAACTGTCGGCGCATGTTCGCCACGTTGGACTCGGTGTTGACGCGGGGATGCACGCCCGTGGCGATGGCGTGCTGTTCGGCGGGCAGGCCGAACGAGTCGTATCCGAGAGCGTGGAGCACGTTGAAGCCGGTCATCCGCTTGTAGCGCGCGTACACGTCGGTGGCGATGTATCCCAACGGATGACCCACGTGGAGGCCGGCTCCACTGGGGTACGGGAACATGTCGAGCACGAAGAGTTTGGGTCGACCGGCCACCTTGTCGGGTTCGCCGATGGGGCCGGCGGGATTGGGGGCCTCGAACGTGCGGTCGAACTCCCAACGATCCTGCCAGCGAACCTCGATGTCCTGGGCGAGGCGGGCGGTGTAGCGCAACGAGGGCGCGTCGTCGCCGACGGATTGGTCCTTGCTGGTCGGATCGTCGTTCGGGGATTGCATGGCGACCCAAGGGTAACGGCACGACGATGGGGCGGGGATCTCCGTGGCCAAAATGCCACGTCGGAAACGGGGGCCAAAATGCCGGGCCAAAAGCCGGGCTCGAAAACACCGATGGTCACCGGTCGCAACGTCGCGAAGAACTACCTTTTGTCTGCCTTCGGGCATTCACCATGAACGTTCCGTCAACCTCTCCGCGTCCGTTGCCCACCGGCTCGGTCATCGATCGTCTCGAAGTGTCGGCCGATGCTCCGACGGGAGTGCGGTTCGTCGGCTCCAGCGTCGTGCCCGCCGAGGGTCCGGCCTACGTGTCGTGGCGCGAGATCCACGATGACGCCCGCGCCGTCGGGGCGACCCTGCAAGCGATGGGCCTGGTGCCGGGTGATCACGTGGCGATTCTCGGCCCCACCAGCCGCGCACTCATGACCATCATTCGCGGATGCTGGATGTCGGGCATGGCGAGCATGGTCTTGCCGTTGCCGATGCGCATGGCGTCGCTCGATGCGTTCGTCGAGGGAACGCGCGCGCGAATTCGTCATGGTGACGCCAAGTTGGTGTTGATCGACGACCAGCTGGCGGCCTTCTACGAGACCGCCCCCGGAGATCCGCCGACCATGTCGATGAACGCGGTGCTGCCGGGACCCGGTCGACCGTCGGGTGATCGGTTGGAGATCCCACCGCACGATCCCGAGCGGCTGGTGATTCTGCAATACACGAGCGGATCCACCTCGGAGCCCAAGGGCGTGATGATTCCCGATCGGGTGCTCACGGCCAACGTGGACGCCAGTTGTGCGGCCGCCGAATTGGACACGGCCGAGGTGATGGTGTCGTGGTTGCCGCTCTATCACGACATGGGACTCGTCGGGTTCCTCTCCATTCCGATGTTGAACGGTGTGGAGCTCGTGCAGGCGGGTCCACAGGACTTCATGGCCCATCCGGGTCATTGGATGCAATGGATCAGCGATTGGAAGGGAACGGCCACCGCGGGACCCAACTTCGCGTGGGTGTTGGCCACCAGGGCTCTCAAGCGCATGACCGACATCGACTTGTCGACGTTGACGCTCGCGCTGTCCGGCGCCGAGCCCGTGGACCCCAATGCGGTGGAAGCGTTCGTCTCGGCCGCTGCGCCGTTCGGTTTCTCGGCCGGCAGCATCTTTCCGGCCTTCGGCATGGCCGAGGTGGCCATCGGTGGAGCGTTCCCGCCCCGACATCGGGGTTTGCGTTGCGACGACGTCGATCGAGTGGTGATGGAGCGTGAGCGCGTCGCGCGACCGGTGGACTCGGGTTCGACCGATCCGGAGGTCGCGGTGCGCCGCTTGCCGTTGCTCGGCAAGGCAGTGCCCGGTCTCGAGATGAGGGTGGTCGATCCGGAGACGCGCGTCGATCTGCCCGAGCGACAGGTGGGCGAGTTGTTGCTGCGAGGCACCAGTGTGACCCCCGGCTACTACAAGCGCCCCGAGGCGACACGCGCGATGTTCCACGAGGGTTGGTTGTGCACCGGAGACCTCGCGTATCTGCTCGACGGCGAACTGGTCATCTGCGGTCGCATCAAGGACGTCATCATCGTTGGTGGGCGAAACGTGTTCCCCGAGGACATCGAGCGCGCGGTGGGTTCCCTCGACGGAGTGCGCGCCGGAAACGTCATCGCGTTCGGTGTGGACGGGTACAAGGGCAAAGAGACCGTGGTCGTGGTGGCCGAGGTCAAGACCGACGATCCGGATTCGGTGCGACAAGCGATTCACCATGCCGCACTCGAGGTGTCGGGGCTTCCACCCCGCGACGTCATGTTGGTTCGACCGGGAACGCTGCCCAAGACGAGCAGTGGGAAGCTGCAACGTGCCAAGTGTCGGGAGTCCTACCTCGCCGACGAATTGGATCTGGTCGGCTGAACTCGACGGGTCGCTTCGCCGACCTACGGATTGATGTTGCGAATGTCGATCGTGGCGAGGGGGGATCGCGACGGCTCGATGATCGGAACGGTCCTTCCTGGACACGTGCGGGACACGCGGGCCCGACCGGAACGAATGGTCGCGACGTTCGTCGACGAGAAGACGACGGCGTCGATGCATTCGGATTCGTGGCGAGCCTCGGTGGCGTTCACGGACCAGGCCACGATCGGGACGATGGGGGAGACGACGATGAGGGCGGTCAGTGCGGACGCGAAATGGCGCCGTGCGTGGGAATACATGTGCGACACATGGACCGACACGCCACCGATCGCTGTGTGTGCCGTGTTCGAGAACCTTCTTGAGGAAGTCTGAACGGTCAGGCGGCGCTCAACGCGGCCATCACCTTGGCCCAGCGTTCCGGATCGCTCTTGTACGGCGCGTAGAACGAGATGCGTTCGATCACGTCGCCGTAACGATGACTCAACTCGGGGGCGATCTGCTCGGGTTCGCCCACCACTGCGAAAGTGTTCAACACCTCGTCGGTGATCTCGTTGCCCATTTCCACCCACTTGCCCTGCTTCGACAACGAGTTGAGGCGATCCTGCAGGTCGCCCCAGCCGTGCAATTCGAGGACCGGCCGGTAGGCCGGGGTGGAACCGTAGAAAGCGATTTGCTGGCGGGTGCCCGCGCTGGCCTTCACGACTTCGTCCTCGTTGTTGCCGGTGACGACGAAACTCGGTCCGACGATCTCGAAGCCGTCCATGGTCTTGCCGGCCTTGGCTCGGCCGCGCTCGAGAGCCGGAATGGTGACCTCGCGCAGATAACGCTCGGTGGTGAATCCGTGGCAGATGAATCCGTCGCACACCTCACCGGCAACTTCGGTCATCAACTCGCCCACACCGGCGAGGAAGATCTTGGGCTTGCCGTATGCGGAAATGTCGGAGGCGGCGGGGGTGAAGAACGGGGTCATCAACGTGTGGGTGTAGAACTCGCCACGGAAGTCGAGCTTCGCTCCGGTCAGCCACGTGTCCCAGATCGCGTGAATGGCCAACACCATCTCGCGCATGCGCGCCGCGGGCTTGCTCCACGGCATGCTGAAGCGCTTGGTGATGTGCGGTTGGATCTGGCTACCGAGGCCGAGAATGAACCGACCCTTGGAGAAAGCCTGCAAGTCCCACGCGGTGTTGGCCAGCGTCATCGGACTGCGAGCGAACGCCACCGCGATCGACGTTCCGAGCTCCACCTTGCTCGTGTGCTCGGCGGCCAACAGCAGCGGAAGGAACGGGTCGTGGTTGGTCTCGGCCGTCCACGCGCCGCTGTAACCGGCGGCCTCGGCTTCCTTGGCACTGGCCGCGGCCTCGTGCAGGTTCAGACTGATTCCACCGTCGACCTTCATGGGTCCTCCTCGATTCGGGTGAGAAGGAAACTAGTGCCCCCGTCAGGGCAGGTCGGGGTTCGCGTCGCGGAGGAACGCCTCCAACTCGGCGGTGAGTTCCTCGGGCGTCGGGATGTCCTTTTCGGAAAGCAACTCGGCGTTGGGATCCGTGGATGGCCGTGGTGCCATCGTGTCGTAGGCCTGCTCCAGCTTTTCGACCATCTCCTGATGCTCGGCGTTCTTGGCCACGAGCCGGTCGAGGCGCTCGGTCTGGATGACCGCCTCTTGTTGGAGCGACCCGCGGTCGAAGACCAACCCGGCGGTGTCCTTCAGGCCATCGAGCAGAGCGACGGCGGCGGCCGGGTAGGTCATGGCCGGGATGTACTGGGGGACTTGGGCCCAGATGCTGATGGATGGGATGCCCGCATCGTGGAGCACTTGTTCGAGCACGGCCGCCATGCCGGCGGGAACGTCGACCGACGTTCGCACGAACGCATGCTTGTTCAGCAGATCGGACGACGGCGTGGTGCACGAGAGGTTGCTCGGGCGCGTGTGCGGGGTGGGGAAGGGGTAGGCGCCGAGGCCGACCATCATCGACACGTCGAGTCGAAGACACAACTCGCGCACCGCGGCGGAGAAGCGATGCCATGCCGAATCGGGTTCGGAGCCCGTGAGGATGAGCACGTCTCGTCCGTTGCGATCGTGGCCCGCGTACAAATCGATGCTGGGCCATTCGATGTTGCTGTTGCGACCGTCGCGAATCTCCATCGTTGGTCGACGGGCGCGGAAGTCGATGAAGACGTCGGCATCGAACGTGGCGATCGGGATCGGATTTATCTGTGCCTCGATGGCGTTCATCGCCTCGTTCGCCGCACCGGCGGCGTCGATCCATCCCTGCAGCATCACGACCAACACCGGCTTGCCGAGGCGAGGTAGATCACCGTTCAACTCCACGTCGGGAATGGAGCTCATGACAGTCGCCCGAGCATTTCCTCGGCGCGGGCCGCCGCTCCGAGAACCTGTTGATTGAACGGTTCGAGTTCGGCGGGATCGCGCTGGCCCAACGCGCCTCCGAGGTATCGGGCGTAGACGCCCTCGAGAATGCAGACCAACTTCCAGAAGGCGAAAGTGACGTAGAAGTCGAGTTGCGAGGTGTCGCGCCCGCTGACTTCGGCGTATCGGGCGGCCAGGTCGGCACGATCGAGGAAGCCGGGCGCCGAACAGGCCGAACCGGTCCAGGCGGACGCGTCGTCGCCCGGTCCGGTCCAGTACACCATCAGCAATCCGAGATCGGCCATCGGATCACCGAGGGTGCAGATCTCCCAGTCGAGAACCGCGATGACGTTTCCGTTCGTGTCGATCATGCAGTTGTCGAGTCGATAGTCCCCGTGAACGAGCGAAGCGGGACCCTGTTCGGGGATGCGAGCCAGCAACGCGTCGTGGACCCGATCGACCGCCGGAAGTTCACGAGTCTTCTGCTGATTCCATTGCCCGTACCAACGCTTCAGTTGTCGCGCGATGTACCCCTCGTGACGGCCGAGGTCGCCGAGACCGACGCGCGTGGGATCGACGCGATGAATGGCGGCCATCGTGTCGACGATCGATTCGCTGGCGCGCCGACGCGAGTCGGGAGTGAGCAGCGTCTCGGCCGCCTCACGGTCGCGAACGACCAAACCATCGACGAACTTCATCACGTAGAAGGGCGCGTCGTTGATCGAAGGATCGTCGCAGAAGCCCACCGCGGGTGCCACGGGGACCGGGGTGTCTTGAAGAGCATGGATGATTCGATGCTCGCGTCCCATGTCGTGCGCACTGGCCAACACGTGGCCGAGCGGTGGCCGACGGAGAACGAAACGGTTTCCGTTGGCGGCGGTGACGCGATAGGTCAGGTTCGAATGTCCTCCGGCGATCACGTCGAACCGAAACGGGCCCTGTGCTCCGGCGACGTTGCGCTGCAACCAATCGGTGACCGCATCGATTCGGATACCGGGTGCGTCGGACACGGCGCATACGGTACCCCTCGGCGAACGCGTTTCGATATCGAGAGCCCCGATAACGTCCCACACATGTACATCGACGTCACCGATGCCTCGTTCGAAAACGACGTTCTGGCGCGTTCCATGACCGTTCCGGTGGTCGTCGATTTGTGGGCCCCGTGGTGCGAGCCGTGCAAGACCCTCGGTCCGATCATCGAACGCGTCGTCGCGGCCACGAACGGCAAGGTCGTTTTGGCGAAGGTGAACATCGACGAGAACCCCGGTATCGCTCAAGCCTTCCGGGTGCAGTCGATTCCCGCGGTGTTCGCCGTGGCGGATGGTCGAGCGATGCCCATGTTCCAAGGCGCCCAGCCCGAGCACGTCGTGAAGCAGTACGTCGACATGCTGTTGCCTTCCGCTCAGGACGAAGTCATCGCCGATCTGTTGGCGAAGGGGGACGAGGAGAGTCTGCAGGCGGTGCTCGGTATCGATCCCGGCAACGAAGCCGCGATCGTCGCGCTGGCGGGCATTCTCACCGCGCGCGGCCAAGGCGAGGACGCTCTGGCCTTGCTGGCGCGAGTCCCCGAAACCGATGAAGTGCGCAAGGCCGCCGCGGCCGCCCGTATGTCGATGCGACCCGCCGACGATTTCGATGATCAACTCGCCGGTTTGCTGGACAGCGTGAAGGCCGATGAGGCCGCGCGTCAGCAGTTTCTCGACATTCTCGAGTTGATGGGCGCCGAGGATCCGCGAACCGCGGGCTGGCGCAAGAAGCTCACCGCGCGCTTGTTCTGACCGAGTCCGTACAGCGAACCGGCCGCACCCGAAGGTGCGGCCGGTCTGCGTTCCACCGAACGAATCGGTGTCGTTTTTGTCAGGATCTACTGATCAGGCCCAAGAATCAGGCCCAAGAATCAGGCCCAAGAATCAGGCGTTGTCCTTGGTGAGGAGCTCACCGGGGACCACCACGACCGCTTCGGGCTCGGTGCCCGCGGTGAGGTAGGCCTCGATCACTTCGAGAGCCTTGTTGGCGATGCCGGCCCAGTCCTGACGGACGGTGGCCACCCAGTTGCCACCCTTGGCAACCTCGGCGCGCGCGAAGTCCTGACCGTCGACACCGACGACCTCGATCTCGGTGCGGCCAGCTTCGACGGTCGCCTGGAAAGCGCCGAGAGCCGAAGCGTCCCATGCCACCCAGATGCCGTCGACTTCACCCTCGGCGTACTTCGACAGGAGGTCGAGCACCGTGGTCTTGGCGAATCCGGTCGAGTCGGCCGGGTCACCCTGGATGTCCTCGATGATGGTGATTCCCTTTTCCTCGAAGAGCGCACGGGCCGCGGCGCCACGCAGACGCACCGGCTCGAACGGATCGAAGTGAATGACGATGACGTTCTTGCCTTCGCCCATCGAGTCGATGAGGGCCTGGGCGCTGGTCGTGCCGAGGAAGTCGTTGTCCGAGGTGATGTTGGCCACCACTCCGTCGGCCGAACCGGCGTCGAGTCCGAACACCGGGATCTCGGCCTCGACCGCGGCCGCGAGGCCCGCCGAGAATTCCTGAGGATCGCCCATGCCGAGCACGATCGCGTCGACCTTCTCCGAGACGGCGTTCTGGATCTCGCCGTTCACGGCGCTGAGGTCGCCCTTGGTGTCGACCACGGTGACGGTGTGGCCGTTGGCCTCGGCCGCGGCCTTGAAGGCGTCGACCACTTCTTTGGTGGCGGGCTGGTCGGAGTAGTAGGGCGACACGACGGCGATGGTCTTGCCCTCGCCGCCACTTGCTCCTTCGTCATCTCCGCCGCAGGCCGCAACGCCAGCGAAGGCGGCGACGGCCATGAAACCGGCGACGAGCCGGCGACGAGTGGACTTGATCATGGGGATACCTCCTTTGGGGGCCGATCGCATGGCGCCGACCCGTTGTTCACGCGTGGGCGAGGCTAGCGGTGGAATCCCGACCCACACACTCGTATTTCGAAAGCCCTGATCAGCGGGGGTGTCGGGGATGGAGAGCGGCCCACAAGGGGGCCAGAACCTGGTCGGCGCCGACCACGGTGTCCTCGATGTTCCGGTGGATCGCGTGGCGATCCGACCGCGGATCGAATCCGGCCATCGTTCCGGCGGCGGGCAGGGGAGAAACGCCCAGCGCGCGTCGGGCACTGCTGGCCGCACCGCGCAACGAGGCGTGTTCGTCGGCCACCCGTCGAACCCGATGACCAGTGACGTCGGCGATCGACTGGCACCACACGTCCGATCGAGCACCGCCTCCGCACACGGCGAGGTTCGATGACGGCGTCCCGTTCGGATTCACGTGTCGCAGCAAACCGGCCAGAGTGCGTGCGACGCCCTCGTACGCCGCCGCGGCCACGTCGGCCCGAGACGCCGACCGCGTCACTCCGAGCAAAGTGCCCGATGCGTTCGGGTCGGGTGTTGGTAGTCGGACTCCGTCCAGATGGGGTAGGAACACCACGCCGGCGCCCGCACCGAATCCTTCGGCCGCCAGACGATCGAACGAGGCGATGTCGCAACCGAGGAGGTCGCGCACCCAGTCCACCGCACCACCGGCATTGAGAATGGGAGCAACCTCGAGCCATTGTCCTTCGGCGGGCAGCACGATCACACCGTCTCGGGGAGACGCGACGTCCACGAAACGTCCGACCCAGCCCGACGTTCCGAGGTACGCGTACGGCTCGCGCGAGTCGGCGCCCAGTACGCCCATCGACGTCGCCACGGCGTCACCCGGTGCGTGAACCACCGGGATGTCGGCGGGCAGACCAAGTTCGCCGGCCACGTCGGCGGCGAGCGTGCCGGCCAACGCGTCGACCAGCTCGGGAACGGGGATACCGATGTGCTCGACGATCGGGCGCCACCAGTCCGCGGCACGAGGGTCGTAGAGGCCGGTGGTCGCCGCCGTGGTGCGATCGGATGTGGCTCGTCCGGTGAGTTTCCACACGATCACCGCCGCACCACCCAGCAACACGACGTCGGTTGCGTCGGTGACGTTGCTCTCGTGACGACGCAACCACTGCCACTTGGCGGCCACGTTCGTGGCGTCCGGAGGTGCCAGAGCGGCGCGGGCCCATGCGTCGCCGAACTCTTCGGTCAACGTCGCGTGCTCGTGCGTGGCTCTCTGGTCCGAATAAAGGATCGCCGGACGCTGAACTCGGCCACTGGACACCGCGATGAGATCCTGCATCTGTCCGGTGACGGCAATGGCATCGATGGAACCCTTGGGAAGCCGGGCCACCACGCGACGGGTGGCCGTCCACCATTCCTCGGGATCCTGTTCGGTGCGACCCGTGGACGGCGTCGACAACGAGAGGGGATGCTCCTCGACCGCGCCGACTCCGTCGTCGTCGATGAGCCCGGCCTTCACCGACGTCGTGCCGACATCGATGGAAAGAACCCTCATCGATTCTCTCGAATGCGGGCGATGGCCGGTGGAAGAACGGCGAGGACCACCGCGAGCCAGTTGATGACGTCCTGCAGGTAGTTGTTGATGTCGGTCTTGTTCAAACCATTCTCGAGCGTTCGGAACAACACGACGCCGAGGATCGTGCCGGGCAGGTTGGGCCGCCCGTTGCGCATGAGGGCCATTCCGAGGAAGACCGCCGCAATGGACTTCAACATCCAGGGTTCGGGCGCGGTGGTGTTGGCCGTGGCGTTGTAGGCGGACTGCATCAGACCACCCAACGCCGCGCCGACGCCACAGATCGCGAACGCGGTCCACTTCACGAGTTTGATGTTGACGCCGCTGTACCGCGCGGCGTCGGGGTTGCCGCCGACGGCGTACATCTGGCGGCCGAGCGTGGTGCGGTCGAGAACGAACCACACGATCGCCGCGATGACGAAGGCGATGTAGATGGTGTTCGGCACGCCAAGGGTGCGACCCTGCGCGACCGCGACGAAGTTGTTCTCCACCAATCCGTACACGGGCTTGCCCTCGACGCGGTAACGAGCGAGGTTCTTGTAGACCTCGTTCATGGCCAGTGTCGCGATGAAGGCGAGAACTCCGAGATAGCTGACGAGAGCGCCGTTGATCGCACCACCGATGAGTCCGGCCAGAACGCACAGAAACACGGCGAACACCAACGAACCGGCTTCCTTGGGGACGCCTTCGATGGTCGCGGTGTTGAGGATGGTGGCCGCGAAACCGGTGGCGAGCGCGGCCAGGCCTCCCACCGACAAGTCGAATTCGCCCACCACCATCACGACGGTCTGGACGCTGGCGACGATGGCGAGAGCGGTCACCTGCTGGAGGATGTTGTCGACGAGGTTGGACTTGGTGAGAAACGTGTCGGGGTAGAGGGCGCCGAAGAACCCGACCATCACCACGAGTGCCAGTGGCCCGAGGTAAGGGCGAATTCGCGACATGTCGAATCCGCCGGAGCCGGTGGTCGTCGCGGGTGTTGTTGTGGTTCCGTTCATTGGCGTCCTCTTCCGTAGCAGGCGTTCAACAGTTCGTCCTCGTTCGTCGTGCGGGCGTCGAATTCGCCGACCGAGCGACCCTCGTGCATCACGATCACCCGATCGCAGAGTCCGATGAGCTCGGGCAACTCCGAACTGACCACCAGAACCGCGGTTCCCTCGGCGGCGCGAGCGCGCACGAGTGCGTAGATCTCGCTCTTGGTGCCCACATCGACTCCTCGCGTCGGCTCGTCGAGCAACAGAACCCGCGGAGCGAGCGCCCAGAATCGAGCGAGCACGACCTTTTGCTGGTTGCCGCCCGACAACGTCAGGACCTGTTGGGAGATGCCTCGCGATCGAATGTCGAGTGAGCGATGCAGTGCGTCGGCATGACCATTGAGTCGAGCGCGACTGGTGACCCATCGCAGCACGGTGTGGCGACGCAACGTCGACACGTTGATGTTGTGCTCGATCGAGTCGGGCAACACGCCGTCGGCCCGACGTTCCTGCGGAACCAAAGCGACTCCGGCCCGTTGGCGTCGCGCGACTCCGTCGGAGGCCCGCAGGGGCGATCCTTCGCCATCGACGGCAACGCTGATTCGTCCGCCTCGATGACGCTGTGCTCCGGCCAACATGCGCATAATCTCGCTGCGTCCCGACCCGGCGAGTCCGGCGATACCGACGATTTCTCCGGCTCGCACGTCGAGATCGAGTTCGCGAACGCGACGGCCGGACAGTTGGCGAACTTCCAGCGCGACCGATCCCGGTGTTCCCGAACGCGGGGGAAAGATCGTGTCGACCGGTCGCCCCGCCATGGCGGTGATGATCGAGTCGATGTTCACGTCGGCGATGGCGCCCTCGACGACCTTGGCTCCGTTGCGCAAGACCGTGTAGGTCGAGCACACCCGCACGACCTCTTCGAGTCGGTGCGACACGTAGATGATCGCGACACCGCGGGACCGAAGTCGGTCCATCGCGGAGAAGAGCTGATTCGTCTCCTGATCGGTGAGTGCGGCCGTCGGTTCGTCGAGGACGAGCACTCGGGCGTTCTGGGACAGGGCACGGGCGATGGCCGTCATCGTCTTGCCCACGGGAGAGAGACGGTCGGCGTCCATGTCGACGTCGAGGTCCTGTCCGAGTTCGGCGAGCAGTTCTCGCGAGCGACGACGAATCTCGCGCCACCGAACGACGCCGAGAGTCGACGTGCGCACGGTGTCGTCGGATCGGTGGCCGAGCATGATGTTCTCGGCCACCGAGAGTCCGGGAACGATCGCCACTTCCTGGTGCAAAGTGGCGATTCCGATGTCGCGCGCGTCGTGGGCGTTGGTGATGTCGACCCGAGCGCCCGCGAGACGAACGTCGCCCTCGTCGCGACTGACGACGCCCGAGAGAATCTTGATGAGGGTCGACTTCCCGGCTCCGTTCTCGCCCAGCAGTGCCCGAACCTCGCCGGCGTCCACCGTGAGGTCGACGTGATCGAGCACGGTGACGCCTCCGTAGGACTTGGTCAGTCCGGAGATCTCGAGCAGGGGTTCGGCCACGTTGGAGATTCTGCCCGCTTCGGGCGAGAATCTGAACTCGTTTGGTCGGGATTGGCGGAGGAGTGCACCACATGGAGAACCGACTGTTCCTCGGAGTCGACGTGGGGACGCAGGGCTCCAAGGCCGGCGTGTACTCCCTCGATGGTTCGCTTCTCGGGAGTGGATACGCCGAGCACACCTTCGACCATCAGCGCCCGGGCTGGGTGGAGATGGACCCCTTGCAGATCGAGGGTGCGGTGGTGCAAGCGATCAGGCAAGCGCTCGCCGAATCCGGGTCGGACGCCTCCCGTGTGGCGGCCATGTCGATGTCGGGGATTCTGTGCGGACCGGTCTTCGTCGACGACGACTGGAACCCCGTGCGTCCACTCATTCCGTTCCTCGACACCCGCGCTCAGGAGGAGTTGGCGTGGTTGCGTCACGAGGTGGAGCCGTTGTGGGAGACGGAGTCGGCCAATGCCAGCCTCGACACCTACGTCATGGCGACGACGTACGAATGGGTGAGGCGCAACGAACCCGACGTTCACCGTCGGATCCGCAAGATTCTCTCGCTCGCTCCGTACATCGCGGGTCGGCTGTGTGGCCTGCGCGCGAACGATGCGTTCAGTGACCCGTCGCACTTGTCGGGTTGGATCATCGGATGGAATGCGGCAACGGGCACGGTGAGCGAACGACAACTGGACTCGTTGCGGATCCCGACGGAGCACGCGCCTCGCATCGTTCGATCCGACGAAGTGGTCGGGGGATTGTCGGCCGACGCCGCCGCGCGCACCGGATTGCCCGCGGGCACTCCGGTGATCGCCGGAGCGGGAGACGTGATGCAGAGCAATCTGTCGGCGGGTCTCGTGGCCCCCGGCATGGCGACCGACGTGGCCGGCACGGCCAGCATCCTCACGGTCTCGGTCGCCGGACCGGTGGCGGCCATCACCCGGGTTCCCGGAATGCTGTACTCGGTCGGCACGATCCCGGGGCAAGCGCTCTATTGGGGATACGTCAAGGCCGGAGGCTTGTCGTTGCGGTGGTTGCGCGACGAAGTACTCGGTCGACTCGGAGACGATTCCTTGTATCGCGAACTCGACGCGCGAGCCGAGGCCGTCGCACCGGGTAGCGACGGCGTTCTCTTCGCGCCCTACTTGTCGGGGGGCAATCCGGACAATCCGAACGCCGCCGGCACATGGTTGGGAATGAGTGCCGGAACCAACGTGGCGGTGTTGTGGCGTTCCATGTTGGAGGCCATCGCATTCGAGTACGCGGATTTCCTCGACGTGTTCGCCGCCAACGGCATCGAGATCGATCGCGTGCTGGCCGTCGGCGGAGGTGCGCGGTCCGCCGTGTGGAATCAGATCAAGGCCGACGTCAACGGAGTTCCGTGGACGGTTCCGGCGCGTCAGGATGGGGCGATCCTCGCCAACGCGGCTTTGGCGGCCACCGGTGTGGGAGCAGCCACCGACCTCGCCGCCACCGTGTCGTCGTGGGTGTCGGGTGGGTCGAGTGCGACGCCGCGCGCATCGGCGATCGAGGCTTACCAAAGAGTGCAGAGCGTGCGCCGCTCGATTTTGACGACGTCGTTGCGCGATGTCTTCGACGCCGTGGCTCCGCTGAGGGCGAACCCCTAGCATCGGCGACATGAGCCGACTCATCGTCATGCCGGATGCGGACCCGTCGACGGTCCTCGTCGACACCACCGAGGTCTCCGCGATCGCCGCGTCGCTCGATTCCATCGGGGTCGTGTTCGAACGCTGGGTGGCCAACGCTCAGATTGGGGCGGACGCCGACCAGGACGCGGTCATCGCGGCTTACGCGGAGTCGGTCGACCGCATCAAGGCCCAGGGCTTCTCCACGGTCGACGTGGTGCGCATGGCGGGCGATCCATCCGATGAGGCCTTCGTGGTGCGCGCCGCGGAGGCGCGCGCCAAGTTCTTGGCCGAGCACACTCACGACGACGACGAGGTCCGATTCTTCGTCGAGGGAAGCGGCGCCTTCTATCTGCGTGCCGACGGCAAGGTTCACGTCGTCGTGTGCACCGAGGGTGACTACATCTTCGTTCCCAAGGACACGCGTCATTGGTTCGACATGGGAACCAGCCCGCGTTTCACGGCCATCCGATTCTTCGCGATTCCCGAAGGTTGGGTCGGGCGCTTCACGGGTGACGACATCGCGTCGGGGTTCGCCACCTACGACGAACTCGTCGGGGCCGGGAGTTGATCACCCACGTCGTCATCGACATCGAGGGAACCACGTCCTCGACGGGTTTCGTTCATCGCACGTTGTACCCGTACTCACGCGAGAGGTTCCGCGGATGGATCGACGCTCATCGTGATCGGACCGATGTGAGGGCGATGATCGACGCGGTGCGCGAACTGGCCGCGGAGCCCGAGGCCGACATCGACCGCGTGGTGTGGTGGCTGAATCACTGGTTGGACGGCGACCAGAAGGTGACGCCGTTGAAGGCCTTTCAGGGTTGGATCTGGGCCGAGGGCTTCTCGGGTGGTGAACTGACGTCGCACTTCTTCGATGACGTGATCCCCGTCCTGCGACGTTGGAAGGCGGCCGGACTCGATCTGTCGATCTTCTCCTCGGGCTCGGTCTCGGCTCAGTTGGCGTGGTTCGGCAACACCCCCGAGGGCGACATTCTCCCGCTCTTCTCGCGGCACTTCGACACCGAGAACATCGGCCCCAAGCGTGTCGCCTCCAGCTATCGACTCATCGCCGACGCGCTCGGAGCCGTGCCTTCGTCGATCGTCTTCCTGTCGGACCTGCGCGCCGAACTCGATGCGGCGGCGGAGGCGGGGTGGTGGACCATCGGCGTGCGACGCGAGGGTGATCAGTACTTCGACGAATCCGTTGGGGACCATCCGGTGGTGTACTCGTTCGAAAGCATCGATCCCATCGGTGATCGACCGAGGGTGGTCGATTCCGAGTGAACGGTGTTCTCGGCGGAGATCTCGATGCCATCGGTGACGACGTCGATGTGATCGTCATCGGTGGCGGCATCACCGGAATCTGCGTGGCTCGCGAGGCCGCGTCGCGAGGTCTGAGTGTGGCGTTGTTCGAGGCGAACGACTTCGGTTCGGGCACCAGCTCGGCGACCACCAAGTACATCCATGGCGGCATTCGTTATCTGGAGCAGTTCGACATCGAGGTGGTGCGCGAGAGCCTGCGCGAACGACGCATCCTGGCGTTGGGCGCCCCGCATCTGGTGGAACAGACCCGGTTCATCATGCCGGCGTGGCGTTGGAGCAAGCCGCCCACCGCCCTCATCGGAGCGGGAGTTCTGTTGTACGACGCGTTGTCGTTCGATCGCAACCGTCGAGCGCCCGACAGCCTGCGCATCCCGCATCCGCGCTGGTTGTCGCGACGACGTTTGCTGGACGCCGTCCCGTGGCTCGACCGTGATGGTTTGCAGGGTGCGTTCGCGTACCACGACACGTTGAACATCCATCCCGAGCGTCTGTTGTTCGCGTACGCCAAGTCGGCGTCGGTGGCCGGCGCCAAGTTGTTCAATCACGCGCGGGTGACGGCATTCGTGGGTTCGCAGTCCGGTGGGCTTTTCCGAGTGGAAGGTGTGCGGGTGTCGCACGGAGCGCGGGAGCGCGAGGTGCGGGCCCGAGTGGTGGTGAACGCCGCCGGCCCCTGGATCGACAAGGTGTTGGCCACGCTCGGACGACCGACCGGTGTCGGGGTGGATCGATCCAAGGGAGTTCACGTTCTGACGCGACCACTCGGCGGGCCGGGTCGGGTGAAGGACGCCGTCTTCGCTCGCGCGCGCTCGGGCCGACACGTGATCGTGTCGCCATGGATGGGCAAGTCGTTCATCGGTCCGACCGACACGCCCATCGACGGGGACGAATCATCGGTGGTGGTGGACCCATCCGACGTGGATCTGATTCTGGACACGGTCAATTCGACGATGGCGCCCGAAGCCGATCGATTGACCGTGGATGACGTGGAGATGACCACCGTCGGTGTGCGCCCGTTGATTCGCACCGGCACCGAGGACGAAGGTGGCGGGACGTATTCGGCCAGTCGCCGCCACGAGCTGTACCACCACACGGACCATGGCGTGGCGAACGTGTGGTCGATCGGCGGAGGAAAGTGGACCACCGGTCGCGCCACCGCCGAGCAGATGGTGGATCGCTTGTTCGAGAACGAACTTTCCGGACGGCGCTCGAGACGGTTCGACTCGCGACGCACGGCGGCCTTCGGCGCCTTCGCGTGGGCCGAGGACGCCGACCCCTTCCTGCGGGCGGCCGCCGACGAATTGGTGTCGCTCGGTTTGACGACTCGCTCGGCCGAGACCGTGGCGCGCTTGTACGGCAGCGAGTACTCACGCATCGCCGACATCGTGCGCGCCGACGCCGATCTGGCTCGGGCGGTGGGCGCCGACGCCCACGACGTGGGCGCTCAGGTCGTCTTCGCGGTGACCCACGAGTCGGCGCTCACCTTGTCGGACGTGATCGACCGTCGTTTGGTGGTGGGTACAACCGGTCAGGTGAGTCGAACGACCCTCGAGAACGTGGCGCGAATCGCCGCACCGTTGTGGGGTTGGGACGACCGTCGAATCGTCGACGAAGTGCGACGCGAACACGACCGTCGAATCGTCACCACCACTCACTGGCGCACACCCACGGCCTGAGTCGAGCCGCTCGTCGGATGGCGCCGACGAGAACGGAGCGAGGCAGCGAGATGGAGGCGTGGCGTCCGCCCCCGGACGATGACAATGCGAACGATCCCGGGTTCGTCGGTGATGTTCGTCGGCGTCTGTTGCTTTGGTTTCGCTACATCGGCGTGGCTCGGCTGTTGGGGGCATCGCTGTCGACGGTGGTGATCGTCGGGTTGGTTTGGTTGCTGATGCGTCAGCCCCCCGTACCGGTGGAGGACGAGTTGGTGTACGCGACCACCTCGGTTCCGTCGACGTCGTCGGCGACGGCCCAATCACCGATCACCACGTCGATGACGGTGCACGTGGCCGGACGTGTGCAACGCCCCGGGGTGTACGAGTTGCCCGCCTCTTCGCGGGTGATCGATGCCGTCAACATGGCCGGCGGTGCGGTGTTCGGCGCCGATGCCGACGCCATTAACTTGGCGGCTCCGGTGAGCGACGGTCAACGCGTCTACGTCCCGGCCGTCGGCGAGGCCGTGGTGAACGAACCGACCGGTGCCAACGGTGAAGTGACCAGCCCACGATTTCCGATCGACATCAACACCGCCACGGTCGCCGATCTCGATCGACTACCCGGGGTTGGTCCCGCCACGGCCGAAGCGATCGTGCGCCATCGCGACGAGCGGGGTCGATTCGCTTCCGTCGATGGTTTGCTCGACGTGCCCGGCATCGGTGAGGCGAAATTGGAGGCCATCCGGGGCCTGGTGACGGTTTGACCGTCGGGGATGGTCGTCGCGGGGTGGGGACTGGTTCAGAGGTTGACCGACAGCAACGTGGCCGCCACGCCGAGTCCGAGGAGGGCTCCGGCCCACACACCGATCGACAGGCGCACGTATTCGCGACGCCATTCGGGCCAACTGGTGACCACGCGGCTGGTGGAGCGGCGCGCGGCCAACGTGCCGATGGCGAACCACAGAACGAGGCTGGTGGCGATGGCCAGGATCCACCGGGCCGTTCCTCCCATCACCGGCACTCCGAACAAGGGCAGGGTGGGGATCGACGCCACGGCCAGCACGAATCCGGGCGCGCCACGCCACGCGGAGTCGCTGCCCACCAACAACATCGCGGCCACCAATCCGAGGGCCAGGGCCACGGCGATCGGAACGAGCGGACCGAAGCGACGAACGAGATGGCGATGGTGTCGGGGGCCGTCGGGAACCGAATCCGAGGGAGCGTCGAGGATCGATCCGATGGCCACGAGAGTTCAGGGTACGCCATGGCCTCGCGCCCTCGGTGGCACTTGGTGTCATTGGCCGCGGTGACCGTGTGGGGAGCATGGGCCTGCGAACAGGGACTCACCTCGCTCGGCCGTCGTGGCGGCTGGATGATGTTGATGATCGCCGTGTGGACCATCGCGTTGCGCCGCATGGGTGGCGCCTCGTCGTGGGCGAAGTCGATTCTGATCGTGTTGTCCATCACGATCGTCGGGTGGCGATCGACGACCGAGTGGAGCGAGGTGCGCACGGTGGATTTCGGTGAGGTCGCCACGGTGGCCACGCTGGCGTCGGACCCCGAACCGTTGGGGCGAGGGGTCAAGGTCCTTCTGTCGATAGATGGTCGACGATTCGAAGCCGTCGTCTACGGATCGAACGCGGCCGGTGTGAGCGGGTTGGAACGGGGTGAGTCGGTTCGGGTGGTGGGACGCACCCGAGAGACGAGAGAGGAGCGTCGGCGTCGCTCGCAGGTGCGTCACATCGTGGGAACGATCGAGGTGGAGTCCTTCTCGGATCCGGAGGGCGGCGCGCGTCGGCGTTCGCGCGCTCTCGAGCGTTCGGCCAACGACGTGCGCGACGTCATGGCGCGGGGTGCGTCGGTCATGAGAGGCGACGACGCGGCGCTGTTCGCCGGGTTGGTGTACGGCGATGATTCGGCGCAGAGCGAGGAGATGGTGGAGCGCTTTCGAGAGAGTGGTCTCGCGCACCTCACCGCGGTGTCGGGCCAGAACGTCGGGTATTTGCTCGCGATCATCACCCCGTTGCTGCGCCGACGTGGTCGGTGGACCCGCCTTTCGGTGACGTTGGGCGCGTTGGTGTGGTTCGCGGTGCTCACGCGCGTCGAACCATCGGTGGTGCGGGCCGCGGGAATGGCGGCGGTGTCGGCGGTCGCGTTGTCGATCGGTTGGCGACCGCGCGCGATCGAGGTGTTGTCGATGTGCGTGATCGTCTTCGTCATCGTCGATCCGTTCCTCGCGTGGTCCATCGGGTGGTGGCTGTCCACGGCGGGAACGTTCGGTTTGGTGGTGTGGACCCCATCGATTCATCGCCTGCTGCGTGGCGCGAGCGAGCGTCGGCGGAGACTGGCGGACTGGGTGGCACCCACCATCGCGGCCCAACTCGGCGTGCTACCGGTGTCGGTGGCCGTGTTCGGCTGGCCCAGTGCGCTGGCGTTGCCGGCGAATCTGTTGGCGGCACCGGTGGCCGGGGTCGTCATGTTGGTGGGCATTCCGATGGCGCTTGTCGCGGGAACGGTGCCGGCCGTCGCCGATTTGGCGATGATCGTTCCGACCGTGGCGGTGCGCTGGGTGGACACGGTGGCGCTGGTGACGGCCCGCGTGGAGCCTCCCCGGGTCATCGACATCGTGGTGACGCTGTCGATACCGCTGTCGTTGGTGGCGGCGGGGCGGTTCTCCCGACACCGGTGTGCCAATCTTGGGTGATGGCCACGCACCTCTTTCACGGAGCGGACCCCGTGCTGCTCTCGTCGGCGGTGTCCGACAAGGTGCGCGAACTCATCGGTGACGGTGATCGAAGTCTGATGCTCGACGAGTTCGTCGACGACTACGTAATGGGCTCGGTGATCGAATCGGCGAGCACGCCGCCCTTCTTCACCGATCGTCGCGTGGTGGTCGTGCACCAACACGACGGCACCAACGTCGACGACGTGGATGCTTTGGCCGCCTACATTCGCGACGAGGCCGACTTCACCGACCTGGTGGTGGTGTGGCACAAGGGCAAGATTCTGAAGGCATTGGCCGATGCGGTGAAGGCCGCCGGAGGTCGCAGCATCGACGTGATGCCGCCCACGCGAGCCGCCGATCGTCGCTCGTGGTGGGAAGAGCAGGTGGCGGTGGCGGGCCTTTCCCTGGATGCCAAGGCCATGGGGCTGTTGGTGGAGTGGCTGGGGGAGGACGTCGGTCGATTCGACGGCGTGGCGCGCACCTTGGCCTCCACCTATGGAGCCACCGTCATCACGGCCGACAAGTTGGAACCGTTCCTCGGCGAACGAGGCGACGTGAAACCATGGGACCTCACCGACGCCATCGACGGCGGTCAAGCGACCAAAGCGTTGATGGTGGCGCGTCGCATGATGACCGCGGGGGAGCGTCATCCGTTGCAGATCATGGCCCAGTTGCACAATCACTTCGCCCGACTGGCCAAGCTCGATGGGCCGTCGGTGCAAAGCGTGGGCGATGTGGAAGCGCTCACCGGGGCCAAAGGATTCCAGGCCGAAAAAGCACTGAAGGCCTATCGCAATCTCGGATCCTCCGGATTACGACGAGCCTTCGACTTGTTGGCGACCGCTGATCTCGATCTTCGGGGTCGCACCGGATTGGAGAACGACGTCGTGATGGACGTGTTGGTGGCGCGCCTGGCGAAACTGGCCGCACCGGCGGGCCGGCGTCGCTGAGAGAGTTGCTGAGTAGTTCGTCGCGTGAGTCGCCGGTGTCGGCGACAACAAACGGGGTTCAGCTGGCGGAGTCGACCGACTTCATGAGGCGGCTCTTGCGACGGGCCGCGGTGTTCTTGTGGATGATTCCCTTGGCGGCGGCCATGTCGATGCGCTTGACCGCCAGACGCACGTCCTCGACGACGGCGTCGGTGCCGGCGGAGGCCTTGGCGTTCTTGACGCGCGTCTTGAGCTCGCTCTTGACGGCCTTGTTGCGCTCGGCGCGCTTGGCGTTCGTCAGATTGCGCTTCTTCTGGGACTTGATATTTGCCACGTGAACCTCGGTGCGATCGAAACAGCCCTGTGAGGGTACCAGCAGGGGTGGGCGTCCCCAACGCCCACGGGGTCTGACCTGCGCAAACCGAGTAGTCTTGGCCCGACGCCGGATTCCCCCTCCGGTGTCGCGTCGCCCATGGACCTCTCCCGCATCCGCAACTTCTCGATCATTGCCCACATCGATCATGGGAAGTCGACGTTGTCGGACCGCATCCTCGAGCTCACCAAGGCCGTGGACGCCCGTGAAATGCGGGCCCAGTACCTGGATTCCATGGATCTGGAGCGCGAGCGAGGCATCACCATCAAGGCCCAGAACGTGCGGGTGGACTGGAAGGACCACGTCCTTCATCTGATCGACACCCCCGGACACGTGGACTTCGGCTACGAGGTCAGCCGCTCGCTGGCGGCCTGCGAGGGCGTGGTGCTGGTGGTGGACGCGGCCCAAGGCATCGAGGCCCAGACGTTGGCCAACTGTTATCTGGCACTCGAACACGACCTCGAGATCGTGGCCGCGCTCAACAAGATCGACCTGCCGGCCGCCGACCCGGAGCGGTACGCGGCCGAGATCCAGAACGTGCTCGGTATCCCGTCGGATCAGATCCTGCGCATTTCGGCCAAGACCGGTGAGGGCGTTCCGGACCTTCTGGACGCCATCTGCGAGCGCATTCCGGCACCCAAGGGTGATCCGGACGCGGCGTTGCAGGCGCTGATCTTCGACAGTCAGTTCGACCAGTACCGCGGCGTGGTGTCGTCCATTCGCGTCATGAACGGTCGCATGACCAGTGGTGCGCGCTTGCAGTTCATGCAGGCCAACGCCCAACACGAGGCGATCGAGATCGGCGTGCGCCGTCCCACGCCCACTCCGGTGGCCGAGCTCGGACCCGGCGAGGTGGGTTATCTCATCGCCGGCATCAAGGACGTGGCCGAAGCGCGATCGGGTGAGACCGTCACCGTGTACGGCCGGGCCGCCACCGAGGCTCTGCCCGGATATCGCGACCCCAAGCCCATGGTGTTCTGCGGTCTGTATCCCATCGACGGCGACGACTTCGAGAACCTGCGCGAGAGTCTGGAAAAGCTGAAGCTGAACGACGCCAGTGTCACCTACGAGCCGGAGACCTCGGGCGCGTTGGGTTTCGGCTTCCGATGCGGCTTTCTCGGTCTGTTGCACATGGAGATCGTGAAGGAGCGCCTCGAGCGCGAGTTCGGGTTGGCCCTCATCGCCACGGCGCCCAGCGTGGAGTACCTCGTCACCAAGACCAACGGTGAGCAATTGAAGGTGGACAACCCCGCCGATCTTCCGCCCCCGCAGAACATCGACTACATCGAGGAGCCGTACTTCCGCGTGAGCATCATCACGCCCAAGGAATACACGGGAACGTTGATGGATCTGTGCCAGACGCGGCGCGGAGACATGTCGAAGATCGAGTACCTGTCGCCTGAGCGCGTGGAGTTGCACTACATGATTCCTCTGGCCGAGGTGGTGGTGGACTTCTTCGACCAAATGAAGAGTCGCAGTCAGGGGTACGCATCGCTCGACTACGAGTTGTCGGGGTATCAGCGCAGCAACCTCGTCAAGGTGGACCTGTTGCTGAACAGCATCATCGCCGACGCGTTCTCCACCATCGTCCATCGTGACAAGGCCGAGAACTACGGACGTCGCATGTGCGAGAAGTTGAAAGAGCTCATCCCGCGCCAGATGTTCGACGTGCCGATTCAGGCGGCCATCGGCGGCAAGGTGATCTCGCGCGAGACCGTGAAGGCCAAGCGCAAGGACGTGTTGGCCAAGTGCTACGGCGGCGACATCACCCGTAAGCGCAAACTTCTGGAGAAGCAGAAGGAAGGCAAGAAGAAGATGAAGGCCATCGGTCGCGTGGAAGTTCCTGGCGACGTCTTCATCTCGGCCTTGAAACTGGACGACTGAGTCCATGGCTCGTTCGGAGACGTTCCGGTCTCTGCGCAATCGGAATGCCCGCCTGTTCTTCGGCGGGTTGTTGGTGTCCAACGTCGGAACGTGGCTGCAGTCCACCGCCATGTCGATCCTGGTGTACCGACTCACCGGCAAGGCCACCGACCTCGGCATCACCGTCGCGTTGCAATTCCTGCCGATGCTGTTCCTCGGCGCGTGGGCCGGAGCGTTGTCGGATCGTCGCGACAAGCGCCTGATTTGTCTGACCACGCAATCGTTGATGGCGGTGCAAGCCATCGTGTTGGCGTCGCTCGATTTCGCCGGTCTGGTGTCGGTGCCGGTGGTCTACGTATTGGCTCTGGTTCTGGGTGTCGTGAACGCTTTCGACAATCCGGCTCGGCGCGGACTGGTGGTGGAGTTGGTGGCCGAAGCCGACATCAGCAACGCGATGTCGTTGAACACCGCGGTGATGACCGGGTCGCGCATCTTCGGGCCGGCGTTGGCGGCGGCTTTGGTGGGTCCGCTCGGAACCGCTTGGTGTTTCATGCTGAACGGCATCTCCTTCGTGGCGGTGTTGGCGTCCCTCGTGGCGATCGATGTGCGCGAGTTGCGGGTGTCACCCAAGGCGCCCCGTGGTGGAACTCCGGTGCGCGACGCGTTGCGTTTCGTTCGTCGAGATCGTGAATTGTTCGTGTTGCACATGGTGTTGGTGGCGGTCAGCACCTTCGCTTTCAACTATTCGGTGTCGTTGCCCAAGTTGAGTGCCGTCCGTTGGGGCGACGAACGCTGGTTCGGATGGGTGCTGGCCGTTGTGAGCGTGGGAAGCGTCGCGGGTTCGTTGATGGCGGCATCGCGCAAGGAGGCGACCATTCGCATGTTCTTCGTGAGCGTCACCGTGCTCGGGGTGGCCGGACCGTTCCTGGCGTGGGCTCCATCGGGTTGGTGGGCCTTCGTGGCCGCGGTGCCATTGGGGGTGGGTGGCGCCGGATTCCTGGCCAACTTCAACGGACTCGTGCAGCAGAAGTGCCCACCCGACATGCGAGGTCGACTGTTGGCGTTGTCGGCGGTGGCCTTTCTCGGCTCCACACCCATCGGTGGCCCCATCACCGGAGTGATCGCCGACTCGTGGGGACCCGAATGGTCCCTGGCCTATGGAAGCCTCATTTCGTTGATGGCAATCGGTGTGGCGTACGCGGCGTTGCGACTTCCCGCACGAAACGGTGCCGTCGCCACGAAGTGATGCCGGTACCCTGACCCCATGTCTCGCGGACCGATCTTGCGCATGTTGGAGTGGTCGACCATGTCGGCGTCCGAGCGCGACGCGTTGGTGGATCGCGATCTGAACAAGGTGATCACGTCGGCGTTGCGCGAGCAGATCGCGGGCTTGGTCGCCGACGTGCGCGATCGTGGTGACGCCGCCGTGTGCGATGCGCTGCGCGCCTTCGACAAGGTCGACGTCGAGCCCTCGGGCTTGCGCGTGTCGGACGCCGAGTGGGACGCCGCGCCGGCAGCGGTTCCGTCGGAACTGGTGCGCGCGATCGACGACATGGTCGATCACATTCGGCGGTTCAACGAGCAGGTGATGACGCATCGGGGCAATTGGTCCTTCGAGAGCGACCCGGGGCTGATGGTGGGCGAGCGAACCAGCGCCATCGCGTCGGCCGGTTTGTTCTGCCCGAGTGGCAAGGCCAGTTACCCGAGCGTGCTGGCGCAGTTGGGAACTCCGGCCGTGGTGGCGGGTGTTCCGCGGGTGGCCGTGGTGGTGCCACCCAAGCCCGGCGCGAACGGAGCCGTCGATCCGGTGGTGTTGATGGTGGCGCGCGCTCTGGGGTTGCGCGACGTGTTCCGGGTGAACGGTCCCGCCGGTGTGGCGGCGTTGGCGTTCGGCACCGAATCCATTCCCAAGGTGGTCAAGATCATGGGTCCGGGATCGTTGCCCGTGACCGTGGCCCAAATGGAAGTGCAGCGTTACGGCACGTCCACGCAGATGGCGTTGGGTCCCACCGAGAGTTTGGTGATCGCCGACGAGACCGCCGACCCCGTGCGCTTGGCCGCCGACTTGTTGATCGAGGCCGAGCACGGCACCGACAGCTGCACGTTGTTGGTGACCACATCGGCGACCTTGGCCATCGCGGTAGAAGCGGAACTGGCCAAGCAGATCGAGCTGTTGCCCACCGAACGGGCGGAAGCGGCCGCCGCATCGTTGGGTGTGAACGGTGGATGCGTGGTGGTTGGTTCGTTCGCCGAAGCCGCCGAAGTGGCCAACGCGTTCGCGCCCGAGCACCTGCAGATCGCGGTGGCGGACTCCAAGGTGGACGACGTCGTCGATCGACTGGTGCACGCCGGTGAGATTCTGATCGGGCAACACACTCCGTTCTCGGCGGCGAACTTCGTGATCGGTTGTCCGGCGTCCTTGCCCACCAATGGTTTCGCGCGCGTCACCAGCGGGGTGACGGTGGACGCGTTCCTGAAGCGCACCGCCGTGGCTCGCGCCGACGAGAACGCGTTGCGGCGCATCGCTCCGAGCGTGATCGCTCTGGCCGACGTCGAGGGTTTCCCGGCTCACGCCAACGCAATTCGTCTGCGTTTCTCCTAAGTTGGCGCGCATGACGCGCGCCATCATGTGGTTTCGACGGGACCTTCGATTGGCCGACAATCCGGCGTTGCTGGCGGCCCTCGCCGAGCACACCGACGTGGTTCCGGTGTTCGTGGTCGATCCACTGTTGATGTCGCGATCCGGTGCGCCACGTCGGGCGTACATGTGCGAGGCGTTGAACGCGCTGGATGATTCCATGGGTCGGGCTCTTGTGTACAGATACGGCGACCCGGTGGACGTGATCCCGGCATTGGTGGCCGAAGTGGGGGCATCCGCGGTGTACGCGGCCCGCGACTTCGCTCCCTACGGTTCGCGTCGCGACGAAGCGGTGAACGAGAGGCTGTCGGCCGCGGGTGTTTCGTTGCGTTTCGTGGGATCTCCCTACGCGGTGAATCCCGGCACCATCACCAAGGACGACGGCACCTCGTACTCGGTGTTCACACCGTTCTCGAAACGCTGGCTCGTGCATGGCTGGGAACGACCACTCGATGCGCCACGCGATCCGAACTGGGTGGGTGCACCAACGGTTCCCTGCGAGGGGCGGCCTCCGCGACCCGACGTCGAGTTCGAACTTCCCGCGTTCGACGAGCGCGGTGTGCACCAACAGTGGGCCGAGTTCCGTGATCGAGGGGTCGACGGTCTCGATGGATACGACCAACGTCGCAACGACCCCGGTGTGCCGGGCACCAGTCGGATGTCGATCGCTCTGCGTTGGGGCATCGTGCATCCGCGCCAGTTGTTGGCCGACCTTCAGGGAACCCGAGCGCACGACGTCTACCGAAGCGAGATCGCTTGGCGCGAGTTCTACGGAGACGTGTTGCATCGATTCCCCGATTCGGGCTGGCGCAACCTGAACCGCAAGATGGACGCCATGGTTCACGACGAGGGTCCGGTGGCCGAGGGACGGTTCGCCGCTTGGTGTCGGGGTGAGACCGGTTATCCGATCGTGGACGCGGGCATGCGCGAGCTGAAACGGACCGGCTGGATGCACAACCGTGTGCGCATGATCGTGGCCAGCTTCCTCGTGAAGGATCTGCACCTGCCGTGGCAATGGGGCGCGCGTCATTTCATGGATCATCTGATGGACGGGGACCTGGCCAGCAACGCCCATGGCTGGCAGTGGACGGCCGGCACCGGAACCGACGCCGCTCCGTATTACCGAGTGTTCAACCCGGCGCTGCAGGGGGAGCGGTACGACCCGAACGGCGACTATGTGCGCACGTTCGTGCCCGAGGTCGCCGACCTTCCGACGCCGATCATCCACGCGCCCGGTGGCAAGGGTGGCGCGGTGCCGTTGGGATACGTGGCGCCGATCGTGGATCATGCGGTGGAGCGCGACGAGTCGTTGGCGCGCCTCAAGGCCCTCGGCTAAATCCTCCCCACCCGTTGGTAGCGCCCAATGGGGGAGGGTGGGGCGGTACTAAACTACCGATCACCATGCTTGATGATCGCAAGACCGCCATCCTGCGAGCCGTGGTGCAGGAGTACATCGGATCGGGCCAACCCGTCGGCTCCACCCACATCGCCAGCGCCCACGACATCAACGTTTCCTCGGCCACCGTTCGCAACGAGATGGCCGTTCTGGAGCAAGAAGGGTTCCTCATTCAGCCCCACACTTCGGCCGGGCGTATTCCCACCGACAAGGGCTACCGCTTCTTCGTCGATCATCTCAGCCAGCCCGGTCGCCTCGACGACGTGAAGGTCACCCAGGTGCGGCAGTTCTTCGACGGCGCGCACGGCCGCATGGAAGAGCTGTTGGCGCGCACCTCGCACTTGGTCGCCGGTCTCACCAACTACGCATCGGTGGTGATGGGCCCCAAGGTGGAGCAGGCCGACATCCGTTCCGTGCAGGTGGTCGGTCTCTCGGCTCGTCAAGCGATGGTGGTCGCGGTGATGTCGAACGGGTCCGTGGAGAGCCAGCATCTGGAATTCGATGCCGAGGTGTCCGAGACTCGACTGGGCGCGGCCACCGTTCATCTGCAGCGCGCGCTTGTGGGTCGAACGCTCGTCGATTTGGGCGACCTGACGTCGTCGGGCGACGCCGGCGTGGACGCCGTGTGCGCCAAGGCCGCCGCCGCTTTGGGTGGAGCCAGTGCCGACAACCCGGTCTTCGTTGGTGGAGCGTCTTCGATGGCGTCGGCGTTCGACGCCGTGGACGTGGTGCGTCAAGTGCTTCAGACTCTCGAACAGCAGTACCTGGTGGTGTCGTTGGTGCGCGACATCCTGAATCGCGGTCTTAGTGTGGCCATCGGCGCCGAACACGGCATCGAGCCCTTGGCCAATTGCTCGGTGGTGGTGGCTCCGGTGGTGGTCGACGGCCAGCAGATGGGCACCGTCGGCGTCCTGGGTCCCACCCGCATGGATTACCCGCAAGCTCTGGCCACCGTCGAGGTGGTGTCGGATCGACTCGGGCGCCGTTTGGGTGAGGGCTGAGTAGACGGTCGCCGCCCGCGGGCGGTTGACTGTGGCGCGAGATGGTGAATCGACATGGCTGACTACTACGAATTGCTCGGTGTGTCGCGCAATGCGTCGGCCGACGAGATCAAGAAGGCCTACCGCGTGAAGGCCCGTCAACTGCATCCCGACGCGAACCCCGGTGATGCCGCGGCCGAGGAGAAGTTCAAGCAGGTCGCCCAGGCGTACGAGGTGTTGAGCGACGCCGATGCGCGCGCGCGTTACGACCGTTTCGGTGAGGCCGGGGTGTCCGGCGCCGGTGGCGGTGGCGACTTCTTCGGTGGTGGCGGCGGATTGGGCGACATCTTCGAAACGTTCTTCGGTGGGGGCAGTCCCTTCGGACAGCAACGTGGTCCGGCGGGTCCTCCTCGCGGTCAGGACCTGGAAGTGGTGGCCGACCTCGATTTCGAGCAGGCGGTGTTCGGAGCCACCTTGCCCGTGAGCGTGCGCACCGCGTTGTCGTGCGATGACTGCGGCGGGTCGGGTGCGGGTGCGGGCACCCAACCGGTGACGTGCAGCGAATGCAACGGCCAAGGTCAGGTGCAACGCGTGCGTCAGAGCATCCTGGGTCAGATGGTCACGATGCAGGCCTGCCAGCGGTGCCGTGGGTTCGGTCGCGTGATCGCCACGCCCTGTTCCGGTTGTTCGGGCGAAGGTCGTGTGGTCACCGAGAAGACGTTCCAGGTGGACGTGCCCGCGGGTGTGGACACCGGCAGCACGTTGCGTCTGACCGGACGTGGCGCCGTGGGTCCGCGCGGCGGTGGGGCCGGCGATTTGTTCGTGCATCTGCGCGTTCGTCCGCACGAGCGGTACGAGCGCGACGGTTTCGATCTGGTGACGGTGGTGGAGGTGTCCATCGCTCAGGCCGCACTCGGCGTGTCGTTGCAGTTGCCCACGCTCGATGGTGACGAGACCTTGGTGGTGCCCGCCGGCACCCAGCCGGGCCGCGAGTTCGTGTTGAAGCGTCGAGGCGTGCCGCGTTTGCAGTCCAGTGGTCGCGGAGATCTGCGCGTGATCATCTCGGTGAAGGTGCCCACCAAGTTGTCCGACGACGAATCGCGTTTGTTGCGTCAGTTCGCCGACGCACGCGGTGAAGACGTCGCTCCGGCCGACACCTCGTTCTTCTCGAAGATCAAGTCGGCGTTCTCGTGAACGAGCGGCGTCGCGCCGCCACCCACGTGATCGTGGACGATGTGACGGTGCCGGTGTTGGCCGACGACGACCGGCATCATCTGGTGCGGGTGTTGCGTTTGCGCGACGGTGAGACCGTGTCGGTCACCGACGGTCGAGGTTCGTGGCGACTGTGCGCATGGTCGAGCGGTGAGTTGCGACCCACCACCGACATCGTTCGCGAACCGGACCGCGCACCGTTGGGAGTGGCGTTCGCGTTGTGCAAGTCCGACAAGCCCGAGACGATCGTGCAAAAGCTCACGGAGTTGGGTGTGGACCTGATCGTGCCGTTCGTGTCGACTCGCTCGGTGGTGAAATGGGACGACGACAAGGCCGACCGCAATCTCGATCGCTGGCGCAAGGTGGCACGCGAAGCGGTGATGCAGAGTCGTCAGGTGTTCGTGCCCCGCATCGAACCGTTGGTGGCTTCGGTGGCGGACCTGGTGGCACGTCACGGTGGTGGACTGGCCGTCGCCGAGCCCGAGGGCGGGCCCATCGGTGCCGGAGTTTCCGTGATCGCGGTGGGCCCCGAAGGAGGCTTCACGGACGAGGAGATCGCGTGCTTCGGATCGACGGTGGGCTTGCCTGGTGGCGTGTTGCGAGCCGAGACGGCGGCCGTGGTGGCCGGCACGTTGCTGGTGGCGCGACGCTGACATTCGGCTGACTTCCGTGCTTCCTGCCACGGAGAGTGGCGGGGTCACCTCGTAGATTGGTTCTCGTTCACCGAGGGCGGTGGGAGAGGACGCGATGGCGCAGGAATCCGAGGTCGACGACGCCGCATCGCGGGCCTACAACCAGCGGGTGGGCGAACGTCTGCGATCCATCCGCAAGCAAAAGAAGATGTCGCTCCAGGAGCTGGAGTCGGTGTCCAACGAGGAGTTCAAGGCCTCGGTGGTGGGCGCCTACGAGCGTGGAGAGCGGTCGGTGTCGTTGCCACGCCTCCATCGATTGGCCGAGATCTACAACGTGCCCACCGAGCAGCTGTTGCCCCGTGACGCGGCAGGTGGGGTGGACGGTGCGGCACCACGGCGAAAGATGGCCATCGACCTGGTGGCCTTGGCCGCCAAGAAGGGCGCCGCATACGAAATGCTCGGCCGATTCCTGTCGATGATTCAGGTTCAACGCGGCGACTTCAACGGAAAGGTGCTCACGGTGCGCGCCGATGACGTGCGCGCCATCGCGGCCATGCTGAACGTGGCCACCGAGGACGTGGCCGCCACGCTCGAGGATCTCGGGTTGCTCTTCCGGCCGACCGCGTGATGGAGGGCTCCGTCGACTTCGGGGTGTACGTGCACATCCCGTTCTGTCGTCATCGTTGCGACTACTGCGCCTTCGCCACCTTCACCGATCGCGACGAGGTGATTCCCAACTACTTGAACGCACTGGCCACCGAGATCGCCCGCGCGGTGGAGTCGGGCATGCCTCGAGCCACGTCGATCTTCGTCGGCGGTGGCACCCCCACGCGCGTTCCGCCGACGGCTCTGATGACGGCCCTGAGTGGCGTGCCGCGAACCGCGGACTGCGAGTTCACCATCGAGTGCAACCCCGACGACGTGACGGCCGAGATGATGCGTGTCTTCGCGGACGGGGGAGTGAATCGACTGAGTTTCGGTGTGCAGTCAATGCAGGATCACGTGTTGAAGTCGTTGGGTCGCACGCACGACCCGGCCAACGTGGTGAAAGCGCTGGCGTTCGCGCGTGGGGCCGGCATCGACGACATCAACCTCGACATCATCTACGGCGTGCACGGAGAGTCCGTCGATGATTGGCGTCGTACCGTGAACGCGACCCTGGAATTGGGTCCGACGCACGTGTCCGCCTACGGCTTGACGGTGGAGGCCGGGACGCCGCTGGCCGACGATCCCGCGCGCCATCCCGACGACGACGTGCAAGCGGAAATGTACGAGTTGGTCGACGATCTGCTGACGGCGGCGGGAATGGCGAACTACGAAGTGTCGAACTGGTCCCGACCCGGACACGAGTGTCGTCACAACCGTGTGTATTGGTCGCAAGGCGACTACCTGGGTTTCGGCAGCGCGGCTCATTCCCATCGCGCGGGACGACGATGGTGGAACGTGCGCACCCCGGACCGATTCATCGAACTGATCGACGCGGGGAAATCGGCCGAATCGGCGGGGGAGTCGCTGGACGACGAAGCTCGCCGCATCGAAGGGCTTCAGCTGTCGTTGCGCACCACGTCGGGCGTTCCGGAGGAGTCGTTCGACGCCGAAGATCTGCAGATGATGGGGGATCTGTTGTCGGTCGAGAACGGACGGGCCCGATTGACGCGCGCCGGACGCCTGTTGGCCAACGAGGTGGCCCTTCGGTTGAAGTAGGGCCACCCCACATGGGTGCCCGGCCCGAACATCGTTGTCACCACCACATTCACGCCGAACCGGTTGGGGCGACGGGATGCGGGGCTAGGCTGAGGGGGCTTTCGGGCGTGTAGCTCAGTTGGTTAGAGCGCCACCATGACACGGTGGAGGTCCCGGGTTCGAGTCCCGTCACGCCCACCAGAGCGGAACCCGGTCAGACGACCGGGTTCTGTGGTGTAGAGGCTCGGGCGAGAACTATGGGGCGACCTACCGCGTCTTGCGGCTAGGAGTTCTTGTCGGGTTGCGGCGACCGTGCAACCGTCTTGTAGTTGCTTGCTAATTCACGAATTGTGACGACGCACCCAAAGTGTTGTTCTACACCGTTTGAAGTCCCACCAAAATCTGCGCCAACGAACAATTTAGGATTGGGACCGTGCTGTTTAGTGTTCTGCGAAAAGTTGGATCTGAAATTCAATGATGCTGTTCGGCAGTGAAAGGTTGCGCGCTTGGCAAACCAAA